>CAVJCT010000043.1:0-4045 GCA_963648205.1 Flexilinea sp. | reverse complement strand
CACGCTGCACTAAGGTGCGGAGCGTCGCTTTCGCCTCGTCAATCTTGTCGATCTGAGCGAAAAGGGCGGTGAGAGCGCGGGTGATGCGGTGCTGCTCGGAGAGGGGGGGGAGAGGGATAAGCCCCTTACAGGCATCACTTGTTCCCAATCTTGGCATTTTCACTCCATATCCACATTGTTCTGTATAATTAAGAAAGAATTTAGATCTTAGAACTTGGCAGATATACTCGTTACAAAGAACTCCGTATGTTCCAAAGCACATTATCTCCGTTGTACAACATCCGTCTTCAGGCGCAATCAACACCTTATTCAAATAAGTTCTTAGTTTAGAGTAAAGAATGTCACCTTTCTTAAACTCATGCCTTGTTCCATTAATTGCTCTATCTTTTTTTCTTAGTTTTTGTAGAATTTTGGCGGAATCTTTCTCTATGTCTTCTAATTCCAAAACCCACTCTTCATCACCTATGTCTTCTACAGAAACATTTGAAGTTTCTCCATAATTACTAATCTCTCCCAACGTAGTCCAGCACCACCCCTCTGGCAGTTCAAACGGAGCGTCCTCTACGGAGATGGAGGGTTTGGCAGAGCGTTTCTTGTCCTTTTCGGCATTAGCTTTTTCAGCTTGAATGCGAGCAAGGAGGGCAGAGGCAGGCTCGTCGTTAGGGTCTTGTGGCACAAGTTGGCCATGGATGGCAAGAGAGAGGAGGCGAGAACGAAGGGAGGAGGTGTTCATGGGGGAAGGGGGTTAAAGTTTTGCGTTAGGAGAATATTTTGTCACATCGAAATCGAGAGGTAATTTACTGCCTTTTGAGACAACATCTTGCACAAAAGCTGCGCATTCCTCTTGAGTCAATATATTTCTGACGAAGGCATAATATAGGAAATCCAAAGTGGTGAAATAGGTGATATTTTGTTTCTTGCAATAGTCTTTGATATCTCGAAGATTGCTACTTCCAATCACATTTTGCGTAAACCGACAATAGGCCATACAAGCACTTTCGCCCTTGCCATATTTTGTCAGAAGTTTAGCATATTCACGGCGCATTTCGCCCTTGGGTTCGAAAGGAATAACTGCCAAGTTTTTCATCACAAGAGACTGATTATCAATTTGTTGTTGAATAGTTTTCACCTCTTGATAAACAACACTAAGTATTGTATAATCATATTCAGGAAGTATGCTCGGCAACATATTTAACCGATTAGCCTTAGAGAAATGAATCAGCACATCAGCGTCCAGAATAATCTTCACCTTCTCCATAGCCGATTTTTTTCATTAACTCCCAATAATGACCTTCAGATATTTTCTCTTCATCAAACAGTTTCTTCGCTTTCACACCATAGTCCCCCAATACGAGTCCCTCATTGCCATTATGATAGAGTGAAAGATCATAACCACGAAGGACAGCCTCGCGTCGCACACTGATATTCAGAAATGCCTCCGCAGTCGAAGCGGTTACTATCTTAAGGCTCTTCAGCCGATATACGAATGTAGAGTGAGATACACCAAACAACTGTTCCAAGCGCAAAGCGGTGTCGACAGAGACAGTGCCATTTTTCAGCTCCTTCCAAGGAATGTTTGTAGCGAGAGCAAGGTGTGGCAATAGCAACGCAGATGCGAACATGTCTGCCGAATATTCAGATGGGTCTTTGCTCTGAGAGTCAGTGCAGAAATGAGGTTTTGGGTTTTCATCGTAGTAGAGATGATAGAGTTCATGTGCGATGGTGAAGTGTTGTCTACCCCTTGTCGCATTGCTGTTGATGAGGATGAATTTTTTCTCATCAGCAGATTTCAGAGATAACCCGAAAATGTTCTTCGACATAGGACGGTAGACTGTCAGGATGTTGAGTTGACGCAAAGTGGTTTTCATGTTGATTGGCTCGACGGGACTGACACGAAGCATTGAACGCATTTTATCCGCGAGTTGTTCTGCCACATCGGGTGTTATTTTTTTCATTGCGCCAAAATTTCATCCATTTTCATATAACTCATAACGATGTCTTTGAACGCAGCCACCTCTTTGAGGTCGTCGGCACAAAGGTCATCGGCACGAAAAGCGCAAACGAGCATATTTTTCACCGCATTCTCATCCTCATCAAAGAAGAGCTCGAGGTCGCAACCAAAAAGCGAACTTGCCTTCTCCAAGACATCGATTGGCATATCTCGCATACCCGACTCATAGTTAGCGTAAGCCGACCGTTGGATACCGAGGAAGGCAGCCACCTGCTCCTGCGTATAGTTATTGGCTTCACGCAGAGACTTCAGATTTCTACCGATAATTTCATTTTCAGACATAACTCACGATTTATCAGACTGTGGCAAAAATATGAAAAATAAATTTCATGGAGTGATTTTTGCCACAGAATTAACGAGGGGACAATAGTTTTTCCAAATCATGCCTTAAAAGATTTTTCATTATCAAAAAAGAGCATTCCATCACACACGCCACCTGCGATAGTATTATATCCCGTAATGATTTCACCATCTAATGGGAGCAGGGCGATAACAATGTTGTTTAGATTCTTAGCGACGAAGTATTTTGAAGAGAAACTTGGTTCACTATCCGTCCAGTCCGTATGTCCTAATGTCATATCATCATAAACGAAAAGTCGAGCAGAAACACTCATATCAAAAGCGTCAGCCACCGATATCTGTCCACACCCTTTCAAAGCCCAACCAATCTTTATATTTGTTATGGCAGAAGGCAAAGTCTTATTTTGCGAGAGTCTGGGCATAGTTCATATATAAAGAGTTAAACAAACGCATGATCTCGTCCGAGGCAGCGTCTAATTCGTTCTTTGAGACGAGTCCTGTTTTCGGGTTTATGGCAGACTGGCAGTAACACTCGCCCGTAGACACCAGGCGATATGCAGCCACTTCATCCACATCAATATGATACTTTGTAGGCAAAATCTCACCCACAACGTTTTTGTGGCTCTCATCCGCGTTATCGAAGGCTTTAGCCCCCATAATCAGCGTGTTGACAATGGCTAATGAATACGGACTATGCGTGGTAAAGACGAGCATATTGTTAGCGAAAGCATTGTTGTTGGCGACCAATGAGAACAAAACCTGCATTTGCGAACGAGGGAAAAGGTTTTGTTCAGGTTCTTCCACCACATTGATGAATCGGTCGTATCTGTTGGCAGAAGAGAGCTGACGAATCATCATATCCTTGATACTGTCGGAATAATCGTCATTTTGCATAATTTCAGCCACTTTTTTCTCCAACTTGTCTTTTTCTTCCTTCGACAGTTTCACCTCTTCACGATTGGAGACTTTACCATTCAGATATTCAGACACGATACACATCGGCAGAGAAGACTGAATGCCACTCGAAGCGTTTATAAGTCGCACTTTGTAGTTCTCGCCACGAATCCACCCTGCATCATTCAAAGGATCATATTCAAACCGCAAATCTTCGAAAGGGAGCGTGTAGCCATTCTGAAAAGATTTCTTTGCATTAACAAACTCATCCGAGAAAGCCTCGCACGAATCGGGCAATTCCTTCAGCAATTTCGACTTGTTTTCTGCCACACTCACGATTGAGCGTTCGGCAGGGACATACATTATCTTAGCGATTCCGTTGGTGGAAGCATTTTCTGCTTTTTCTGTAACACTGAACGACCCATTCTGGTAAACGAAATCATACGATTCGCCCTCAAATCTGATATAAGAATTTTCGTTCACAAAAGATTCCAACCTATGATAAGCGCACAATTTCGTGATGAAGCGATTATATTGTTCGAAATACGATTGCTTGTATTTTTTTGTTGCAACACCTTCTCAGTCCATTTGAACACAGAGAAAAGTTTTGCCACGCAACTTTTGCCCGTACCTTGGTCACCCACGAACAAAGTAACCTTTTTGAAGACAATATCAAGGTCTTTAACGGGACCGAATGATTTTACAATTAAGCGTTCATTCATATTGCTTTATTTTTGTGGTTGGAAGAGACAAACTATAAATTGTCAATCTGTCCTGGCTGTAATCACCATTATAGCAAAATTACAATAGTTTTTCCAAATCTGCCACGGCGGTGCTGAT
>CAVJCT010000042.1:13791-137887 GCA_963648205.1 Flexilinea sp. | reverse complement strand
CAGAGCACGTGATTTGTAATCTCGGGGTCGTTGGTTCGAATCCGACAAGAGGCTCAAAAAAAGAAGTTATTTGAAATGTCTTGGGCGTGTACCAGAGTGGCCAAATGGGGCAGACTGTAAATCTGCTGGTTTCTACCTTCGGTGGTTCGAATCCATCCGCGCCCACTTTTCTATCGCGGAAGTAGCTCAGTTGGTAGAGCATCAGCCTTCCAAGCTGAGGGTCGCGAGTTCGAACCTCGTCTTCCGCTCTACGTTGCCAATGTAGCTCAGCGGTAGAGCACTTCCTTGGTAAGGAAGAGGTCACGGGTTCAAGTCCCGTCATCGGCTCAGTTTCTTTTTTTTTGAGAATATATTAATTCATTAAAATACTAAGATTATGGCAAAAGAACAATTTGATCGTTCCAAACCGCACGTAAATATCGGTACTATTGGTCACGTTGACCATGGTAAGACTACTTTGACTGCTGCTATCACTACAGTTTTGGCAAAGAAAGGTCTTTCTGAAGTAAAGTCATTTGATCAGATCGATAACGCTCCTGAAGAGAAAGAGCGTGGTATTACTATCAATACTTCACACGTTGAGTACCAAACTGCTAACCGTCACTACGCTCACGTTGACTGTCCAGGTCACGCCGACTACGTAAAGAACATGGTTACTGGTGCTGCTCAGATGGATGGTGCGATCATCGTAGTTGCTGCCACTGATGGACCAATGCCTCAAACTCGTGAGCACATCCTTTTGGCTCGTCAGGTAAACGTTCCTCGCTTGGTTGTTTTCATGAACAAGTGTGATATGGTTGACGATCCTGAAATGCTCGACCTCGTTGAGATGGAAATGCGTGAGTTGCTTTCTCAATACGAATTCGAAGAGGATACTCCATTCATCCGTGGTTCTGCCCTCGGTGCTTTGAATGGTGAGCCTCAATGGGAAGAGAAGATCATGGAGTTGATGGACGCTGTTGACAACTGGATTCAATTGCCTAAGCGTGACGTTGATAAACCATTCTTGATGCCAGTTGAGGATGTCTTCTCAATCACAGGTCGTGGTACTGTTGCTACTGGTCGTATCGAGACTGGTATCATCAAGATCGGTGAGGAAGTTGAAATCATCGGTTTGGGTGCTGAGAAGTTGAAGTCTACTGTAACAGGTGTCGAGATGTTCCGCAAATTGTTGGATCAAGGAGAGGCTGGTGATAACGTAGGTTTGTTGCTCCGTGGTATCGATAAGAACCAAATCAGAAGAGGTATGGTTCTCTGCAAGCCAGGTTCTGTAACTCCTCACACTAAGTTCGTTGCTTCAGTTTACGTATTGAAGAAGGAAGAAGGTGGACGTCACACTCCATTCCACAACAAATATCGTCCTCAATTCTACATCCGTACTTTGGATGTAACTGGTGAAATCACTTTGCCAGAAGGTCGTGAAATGGTAATGCCAGGTGACCACTTGGAGATCACAGTTGAGTTGATTACTCCAGTAGCATGTAGCGAGGGTCTTCGTTTTGCAATCCGTGAGGGTGGTAGAACAGTAGGTTCAGGACAAATCACTAAGATTCTTGACTAATCTTAAATAACATAAATTAGGTTTCTTCTTCGGGAGAAACCTAACATACGGGAGTAGCTCAGTTGGTAGAGCACTGGTCTCCAAAACCAGGTGTCGGGAGTTCGAGCCTCTCCTTCCGTGCAAATCTTTGATAGAAATGAATAATTCGGTAGTTAATTATATAAAAGATTCATACAACGAACTTGTAAATAAGGTAACTTGGCCGTCAAAGAGCGAATTAGCTAATAGTGCAATTGTTGTTCTTGTAGCTTCCCTTCTAATTGCATTGGTTGTGTTCGCGATGGATAAGTGTATCGAGACTATAATGAAGTTTATCTACGAGGGATTGTTTTAATAAGTAAGGGAAAGCATGGCAGAGACGGAGAAAAAATGGTATGTGTTGCGTGCCATTAGTGGTAAGGAGAACAAGGTTCGTGAGACGATTGAGAATGAAATCAAGACTACGAATCTTGGTCTGTATGTTTCTAGAGTGTTGATTCCAACCGAGAAAATTTACCAAGTCAGCAAAAACGGAAAGAAAACTGTAAAGGAAAGACCGTACCTTCCGGGCTATGTGCTTGTGGAGGCTAATTTGGTAGGTGAGGCTATGCACCACTTGAGAGAGATGAACAATGTCATCGATTTCTTGGGCGACCGCACATCGAAGACGAATGATCCTGTACCTTTGCGTCAAAGCGAGGTGAACAGAATCTTAGGTCAGATGGAAGAGGCTGCTGAGGAGACTGAAGAGGTTGTGATTCCTTTCTTGGAGGGCGAGACTGTCAAGGTTACTTATGGTCCATTTAGTGGCTTTAGAGGCACTATTGAGGAAGTAAACAACGAACGTAAGAAACTCAAGGTTAAAGTGAAAATCTTTGGTCGTGAGACTCCATTAGAGTTAGGATTTTTACAGGTGGAAAAAGAGTAGTCGAAAGGCTATTTTTGTATATATAAATCATTTTTAAACAAAAAAAGAAATGGCTAAAGAAGTTGCTGGATTTATCAAGTTGCAGATAAAAGGAGGCGCTGCAAATCCATCACCTCCAGTAGGACCTGCATTGGGTTCTAAGGGTATTAACATAATGGATTTTTGTAAGCAGTTCAATGCCAGAACCCAGGATAAGGCCGGTAAAGTATTACCAGTTGTTATCACTTATTATGCAGATAAATCTTTTGATTTTGTAGTTAAGACTCCGCCAGTTGCAGTTCAGTTGCTCGAGCTTACTAAGTTGAAGAGTGGTTCTGCAGAGCCTAATCGTAAGAGAGTCGCTGAGATTACTTGGGATCAGGTTAAGGTCATCGCTGAAGACAAAATGCAGGATTTGAACTGTTTCACAGTACAATCTGCTATGACGATGGTTGCAGGTACTGCGAGAAGTATGGGTATCACTGTAAAAGGGGAATTTCCCGCTAATAACTAATTAAGCTTCAATTGCAATGGGTAAACTTACAAAAAATCAAAAGTTAGCATTAGAGAAGATTGAAGTTGGGAAATCTTACTCTTTGAAAGAGGCTTCAGCCTTGGTAAAGGAGTTGACTACAACCAAGTTTGATGCTTCTGTAGATGTAGATGTTCGTTTGGGTGTTGACCCACGTAAGGCAAACCAAATGGTTCGTGGCGTGGTTTCATTGCCAAATGGAACAGGAAAGACAGTTCGCGTGTTGGCATTGTGTACTCCAGATGCTGAAGCAGACGCAAAGGCAGCTGGTGCTGATTATGTTGGTCTTGACGAGTATATCGAGAAGATCAAGGGTGGATGGACAGACGTTGATGTTATCATCACTATGCCATCAATCATGGGTAAGATCGGTGCGTTAGGACGTGTGTTAGGACCTCGTGGTTTGATGCCAAATCCTAAGAGTGGAACTGTTACCAATGAAGTAGGCAAGGCTGTTCGCGAAGTAAAGCAAGGAAAGATCGACTTCAAAGTAGATAAGTTTGGTATTATTCACGCATCTGTAGGAAAGGTTTCTTTCGCACCAGAGGCAATTTATGAGAATGCTAAGACTTTCATCGACACTTTGATTAAGTTGAAGCCTGCTACTGCCAAAGGTGATTATGTTAAGAGTATTTATCTTTCAAGTACAATGAGTCCGGGTATTAAAATCGACCCTAAGTCATTAGATTAATTTAATATTTAGAAGCATGAAAAAGGAAGATAAAGACATTGTAATTAGTCAGGTACTCGAAAACTTGAATAATTATTCGCATTTCTACATTGCTGATGCAGCTGGTTTGACCGCTGATTTGACAAGCGATATCAGACGTGCATGTTTCAAGCAAGATATTAAGATGGTTGTTGTCAAGAACACCTTGTTGAAGAAAGCTCTTGAAAGAAAAGAGGGTGACTACTCAGCATTGTACTCAGCTCTTGAAGGACCAACCGCTCTGATGTTATCTAACACAGGAAATGCACCTGCAAGACTTATCAAAGAGTTTAGCAAGGGTAACAAAGTAGGAAAGCCAACATTGAAGGCAGCGTACGTTGAAGAAGAGTTCTACGGACCAGACCAATTAGATGTTTTGGTAAGCCTCAAGAGCAAGAACGAGCTCATTGGCGACGTTATTGCTTTGTTGCAATCTCCTATCAGAAACATCATCAAGGCTCTTCAGGATAGAGAAGAGACTTCATCAAACAACGAATAATTTTTAAAGAATAATAACATTAAAGCATAAATAAAATGGCAGATTTGAAAGCTTTTGCAGAACAATTAGTTAACTTGACTGTTAAAGAAGTTAATGAACTTGCTGAAATTTTGAAGAATGAGTACGGCATCGAGCCAGCTGCAGTTGCAGTAGCAGTAGCAGCAGGACCTGCAGCAGCAGCTGCAGAGGAGAAGACTTCTTTCGATGTAGTATTGAAGTCAGCTGGTGCTAGCAAACTTGCTATCGTAAAGTTGGTAAAAGAGTTGACTGGTCTCGGATTGAAAGAGGCAAAGGACTTGGTAGACGGTGCGCCTAACACAATCAAGGAAGGTGCAGACAAGGCTACTGCAGAGGACTTGAAGAAGCAACTTGAGGATGCTGGAGCAGAAGTTGAGCTTAAATAGTAATTACAGTTCTGACTCGTTCAGAAACTTTGGTTTAGAACCTAGAAATAGGTTCTAAACTTTTTTGTGTCTATTATCCTTTTAAGTTCATAAATTATTCTTAGATAATGTCTTCTATTAACAAAAATCAAAGAGTAACGTTTGCAACTGTCAAGAATCAAATGGAATATCCAGATTTTCTTGAAGTGCAATTAAAGTCTTTTAGAGATTTTTTCCAAATTGATACGCCACCAGAACAACGTAAGAATGATGGCATGTTCAAAGTGTTCTCCGAGAACTTCCCAATCGCGGACACACGTAATAATTTCGTACTCGAGTTTTTAGACTATTATATTGATCCGTCTAAATATTCGATCGATGAGTGCATCGAACGTGGCTTGACGTATAGCGTTCCTCTAAAGGCTAAATTAAAACTATATTGTACAGATCCTGACCATGAGGATTTTGAGACAATTATCCAAGATGTATATTTGGGAACTATCCCATATATGACTGAAAAGGGAACATTTGTCATTAATGGTGCGGAGCGTGTTATTGTATCTCAGTTGCATAGATCTCCTGGCGTGTTCTTTGGTCAGAGTATGCATGCGAATGGAACAAAACTTTATTCCGCTCGTATCATTCCATTTAAGGGATCTTGGATCGAGTTCGCTACAGACATCAACAATGTGATGTATGCTTACATCGACCGTAAAAAGAAATTACCGGTAACTACGTTGTTGCGTGCTATCGGATTTGAAAGTGATAAGGATATTCTCGAAATCTTCGGTCTCTGCGAGGAAGTAAAAGTTACCAAGGCAGGTTTGAAGAAGGTGGAAGGACGTAAGTTGGCTGCTCGTGTTTTGAAGGCGTGGGTAGAGGACTTCGTTGATGAGGATACCGGTGAGGTTGTTTCTATCGAGCGTAACGAGGTCGTTATCGATCGTGAGACGGTTCTCGATAAGGACAATGTTCAAGAAATTTTGGATTCAGGTGTACAGACTATTCTTCTTCACAAAGAGGATCCAAATCTTTCTGACTACAGTATTATCTACAATACTTTGCAGAAAGACCCTACAAACTCTGAGAAGGAGGCTGTATATTACATATATCGTCAGATGCGTAGTGCAGAGCCTGCTGATGAGGCAGCTGCTCGTGAAGTAATAACGAACTTATTCTTCTCTGACAAGCGTTATGACCTTGCTGATGTTGGACGTTACAGAATCAACAAAAAGTTGAACTTGACGACCGACATGAGCGTTCGTGTTTTAACGAAAGAGGATATCATCGAGATTATCAAGTACTTGATTGAGTTGATCAATTCAAAGGCTGATGTTGATGATATCGACCACTTGAGCAACCGTCGTGTTCGTACAGTCGGCGAGCAGTTGTACAACCAGTTTGGCGTTGGACTTGCACGTATGGCACGTACGATTCGTGAGAGAATGAACATTCGCGATAATGAGGTGTTCTCTCCAACAGAGTTGATTAATGCGAAGACTATTTCTTCTGTTATCAATTCATTCTTCGGAACGAATGCGTTGTCTCAGTTTATGGATCAGACGAACCCATTGGCAGAAATCACACACAAACGTCGTTTGTCTGCGTTAGGTCCTGGAGGTTTGTCTCGTGATAGAGCAGGATTCGAGGTTCGTGACGTTCACTACACTCACTACGGGCGTCTTTGTCCTATTGAGACACCAGAAGGTCCGAACATCGGTTTGATTTCTTCTCTTTGTGTATATGCTAAGATTAATGATCTTGGATTCATCGAGACTCCATACCGTATTGTAAACAACGGTAAAGTTGACGTTTCTGAGAATGGAATCAAGTATTTCACAGCAGAGGAAGAAGAGGGCAAGGTGATTGCACAAGGAAATGCGCCTTTGGATGAAGAAGGAAACTTCCTTATCGATAAGGTAAAGGCTCGTGATGAGGCTGATTTCCCTGTTGTAGAGCCACAGCGTCTTGATTTGATGGATGTTGCGCCACAGCAGATTGCGTCAATCGCAGCTTGTTTGATTCCGTTCTTGGAGCATGATGATGCGAACCGTGCGTTGATGGGATCTAACATGATGCGTCAGGCAGTTCCATTGCTCCGTACTGAGTCTCCTATCGTTGGAACAGGTATTGAGCGTCAGGTTGCAAGAGACTCTCGTACACAAGTAGCTGCAGAAGGTGATGGTGTAGTAGAGTTTGTAGATGCAAGTGTAATCAAGGTAAGATATGACAGAACGGAGGATGAGGAGTTTGTCAACTTCGATTCTTCTTTGAAGGAATATGTATTGCCTAAGTTCCGTAAGACGAACCAAAGTACTACGATCGACCTTCGTCCAATCGTAGAGTGTGGACAGCGAGTAACAAAGGGTCAGATTATGACAGAAGGTTATTCAACACAAGATGGTGAGTTGGCAATCGGAAAGAACTTGTTGGTAGCATTCATGCCTTGGAAGGGTTACAACTACGAGGATGCAATCGTTATCAATGAGAAAGTATGTAAGTATGATATTTTCACTTCAGTACACGTTGACGAATACCAGTTGGAGGTTCGTGAGACGAAACGAGGAATGGAAGAGTTGACTTCAGATATTCCGAATGTAAGTGAAGATGCTACAAGAAACTTGGATGAGAATGGTATTATCCGTGTAGGAGCATTCGTTGATCCAGGTGATATTATGATTGGAAAGATTACTCCTAAGGGAGAGTCTGATCCATCACCAGAAGAGAAATTGTTGCGTGCAATCTTCGGAGACAAGGCTGGAGATGTGAAGGATGCTTCATTGAAGGCAAATCCATCACTTCACGGTGTTGTTATCAAGAAGCGTCTCTTCTCTAAGGCTTTGAAGACGAGAAAGACTCGTTTGGCAGATAAAGAGAAGTTGACTGCTATCGACGAGGAGTTTGATGCAAAAGCACAGGAGTTGAAGAACATCTTAGTTGATAAGTTGATGGTGTTGACCAATGGTAAGACTTCGCAAGGAGTTAAAGACTATTTAGGTGCTGATGTTATCGCTAAGGGGGCTAAGTTCACCAAGAAAGTGTTGGAGGAAATCAACTATCAGGAGATCCAACTCACTAAGTGGACAAGCGACGCTCATAAGAATGATATGATTCATGACTTGATCATGAACTATCTGCGCAAGTACAAGGAGTACGATGCTGAGATGAAGCGTAAGAAGTTCAACATCACGATTGGAGACGAGCTTCCTTCTGGAATTGTTCAGTTGGTAAAAGTTTACATTGCCAAGAAACGTAAGATTCGTGTTGGTGATAAGATGGCAGGACGTCACGGAAACAAGGGTATTGTATCACGTATCGTTCGTCAGGAGGATATGCCATTCTTGGAGGATGGAACGCCAGTTGACATTGTGTTGAACCCATTGGGTGTGCCTTCACGTATGAACTTGGGCCAGATATTCGAGACTGTATTAGGACATGCAGGAATGAAGTTGGGCGTTAAGTTCGCAACACCGATCTTTGATGGTGCAACGTTGGATGACTTGAACACATGGACAGACAAGGCTGGACTTCCAAGATACGGAAAGACATATTTGTATGATGGAGGAACAGGAGAGCGTTTTGACCAACCAGCGACAGTCGGAGTGATTTACATGTTGAAATTGGGTCACATGGTTGATGATAAGATGCATGCTCGTTCAATCGGACCATACTCATTGATTACGCAACAGCCGTTAGGAGGTAAGGCTCAGTTCGGAGGTCAGCGTTTCGGAGAGATGGAGGTTTGGGCATTGGAAGCATTCGGTGCGTCACATGTTCTTCAAGAGATTTTGACAATTAAGTCAGATGATGTAATGGGTCGTGCGAAGTCATACGAAGCTATCGTAAAAGGCGATCCAATGCCGCCTGCTGGTATTCCTGAATCATTGAACGTGTTGTTACACGAGTTGAGAGGTTTAGGTTTAAGTGTTAAACTCGAATAATGTTCATTTTTATTTAGTACAAAAATGGGTTTTAGAAACGATAATAAAGTAAAGAATGCTTTCACGAAGATATCCATCGGTATCGCGTCTCCAGAAGAAATTCTGGAGATGTCGAGCGGTGAAGTCTTGAAGCCAGAGACCATCAACTATAGAACATATAAGCCAGAGCGTGACGGTTTGTTCTGCGAGCGCATCTTCGGTCCATCAAAGGATTACGAGTGTAATTGTGGAAAGTACAAGAGAATCCGTTACAAAGGAATTGTTTGTGACCGTTGTGGTGTAGAGGTTACTGAGAAGAAAGTACGTCGTGAGCGTATGGGACACATCCAGTTAGTTGTTCCAGTGGCTCATATTTGGTATTTCCGTTCTTTACCTAATAAGATAGGCTATTTGCTTGGAATGCCAACCAAGAAGTTGGACTCGGTCATCTACTACGAGAAGTTTGTCGTTGTTCAACCAGGTATCAAAGAGGCAGACGGTATTGCCGCACAAGACCTTTTGACAGAGGAGGAGTATGTTGAGATCCTCAACTCTTTGCCAAAGGAGAATCAGATGTTGGATGACTCAGATCCAAACAAGTTCATCGCCAAGATGGGAGCTGAGGCAATCTACGATATGTTGCAACGTGTTGATTTGGACTCTCTCTCATACGAGTTGAGAAACCGTGCAAGCTTGGAGTCTTCACAACAACGTAAGACTGAGGCGTTGAAGCGTTTGCAGGTTGTAGAGGCATTCCGCGCATCAAACGGAAGAAACAAGCCTGAGTGGATGATTGTGAAGATCGTTCCAGTTATTCCACCAGAGTTGCGTCCGTTGGTTCCATTGGATGGAGGTCGTTTTGCAACATCAGATTTGAATGATTTGTATCGTCGTGTGATCATTCGTAACAACCGTTTGAAGAGATTGATTGAGATCAAGGCTCCAGACGTTATCTTGCGTAATGAGAAGCGTATGTTGCAAGAGGCTGTTGATTCACTCTTCGATAATACAAGAAAGTCGACTGCTGTGAAGACCGATGCTAACCGTCCATTGAAGTCTTTGTCAGACTCATTGAAAGGTAAGCAAGGACGTTTCCGTCAGAACTTGCTCGGTAAGCGTGTTGACTACTCAGCACGTTCCGTAATCGTCGTTGGACCAGAGTTGCACATGCACGAGTGTGGTTTGCCAAAGTATATGGCAGCCGAGCTTTACAAGCCATTTGTAATCCGTAAGTTGATTGAGCGTGGTATTGTAAAGACCGTTAAGTCAGCCAAGAAGATTGTTGATAGAAAAGACCCAGTTGTTTGGGATATTTTGGAATATGTGATGAAGGGACACCCAGTGTTGTTGAACCGTGCTCCTACATTGCACCGTTTGGGTATCCAGGCGTTCCAACCTCGAATGATTGAAGGAAAGGCTATCCAATTGCACCCATTAGCATGTACGGCGTTCAATGCCGACTTCGATGGTGACCAGATGGCAGTGCACTTGCCATTAGGAAATGAGGCAGTTTTGGAGGCACAAATGTTGATGTTGGCATCACACAATATCTTGAACCCAGCCAATGGATCACCAATCACGGTGCCATCACAGGATATGGTTCTCGGTTTGTACTACATCACAAAACCAAGAAAGGGAGCTAAGGGCGAAGGACTCATCTTCTACGGAAATGAGGAGGCTCAGATTGCTTACAATGAGAAGAAAGTTGATTTGCACGCACCAATCAAGGTGATTGTAAAAGACTTGAATGATAAGGGCGAATTGGTTGATACAATGACTGAAACAACAGTAGGTCGTTTGATTTTCAACGAATGTGTGCCACAAGAGGTCGGCTATGTAAACACCTTGATCACTAAGAAATCACTTCGTGAGATTATTAGTAATGTAATCAAAGTGTGTGGAGTAGCACGTACCGCTGACTTCCTCGATAAGATCAAGAACTTAGGATACTACATGGCGTTCAAGGGATGTTTGTCATTTAACTTGGAGAATGTGATTATCCCTAAGGAGAAAGAGGAGTTGGTAAATAAAGGATACGCTGAGGTTGAGGAAGTGTTGAATAACTATAACATGGGATTCATCACTAATAACGAGCGTTACAACCAGATTATCGATATTTGGACGCACGTCAATGCTGACTTAGCAAATATCTTGATGAAGACCATTTCTGCCGACGACCAAGGATTTAACTCAGTTTACATGATGTTGGATTCTGGAGCCCGTGGATCTAAGGAGCAGATTCGTCAGTTGTCTGGTATGCGTGGATTGATGGCGAAACCACAGAAATCAGGAGCAGAAGGAGGACAGATTATTGAGAACCCAATCTTGTCAAACTTCAAGGAAGGTTTGTCAGTGTTGGAGTACTTTATTTCTACTCACGGTGCTCGTAAAGGTTTGGCCGATACCGCGTTGAAGACTGCCGATGCAGGATATTTGACACGTCGTTTGGTTGACGTATCACACGATGTCATCATCAATGAAGAGGACTGTGGAACGCTCCGTGGTTTGGTTTGTACAGAGTTGAAGAACAACGATGAGGTTGTGGCTTCTTTGTATGAGAGAATCTTAGGACGTGTCTCTGTTCACGACGTTATTCACCCATTGACAGGCGAGGTAATCGTTCAATCAGGTGAGGAGATTCGTGAGGATGCTGCACAGAAGATTCAAGACTCTCCAATCGAGAGCGTTGAGATTCGTTCAGTTTTGACTTGTGAGTCTAAGAAAGGTGTATGTGCTAAATGTTACGGACGTAACTTGGCAACAGGTATGTTGGTTCAGAAAGGTGAGGCTGTTGGAGTTATCGCTGCACAGTCAATCGGTGAGCCAGGAACACAGTTGACATTGCGTACGTTCCACGTTGGAGGTGTTGCCGGAAATATCGCAGCAAACTCTGGAATCACATCACACTATGATGGTATCGTTGAAATCGAAGAACTTCGTACTTTGGAGGCTGAGGATGAAAACGGAAATCCAGTAGACATCGTAGTAGGACGTTTGGCTGAGTTGAAGATTATCGATCCAAATACGAAGATTGCGCTTACTAATGCAAATATTCCTTACGGTGCTAAGTTGTTCGTTAAGAATGGCGCAACGGTGAAGAAAGGCGACCGCATTTGTGAATGGGACCCATTCAACGCTGTTATCGTAATTGAGTATGCTGGTAAGATCAAGTTCGAGAACGTAATTGAGAATGTTACCTATAAGACAGAGTCTGATGAGACGACTGGTTTGAAGGAAAAGATCATCATCGAGTCTAAGGATAAGACGAAAGTTCCAGAGGCTCATATCGTGAACGCTGCAGGAGATGTCTTGAAGACATACAGTTTGCCTGTGGGTGCCCACGTTACAGTAGATGACGGTCAGGATGTTAAGCCAGGAACATTGTTGATTAAGATTCCGCGTGCTGTAGGTAGTGCAGGTGATATCACGGGAGGTCTCCCTCGTGTAACCGAGTTGTTTGAGGCCCGTAACCCATCGAACCCTGCTGTAGTATCTGAAATCGACGGTGAGATTACATTAGGTAAGATCAAGCGTGGTAATAGAGAGATCACAGTTACCTCAAAGACAGGTGATGTTAAGAAGTACTTAGTTCCATTGTCAAGACAGATCTTGGTACAAGAGAACGACTATGTACGTGCTGGTACACCGCTCTCTGATGGTGCGATCACTCCATCTGACATCCTTGCGATTATGGGTCCAACCGCTGTTCAAGAGTATATCGTGAACGAGGTACAAGACGTTTACCGTTTGCAGGGTGTGAAGATTAACGATAAGCACTTCGAGGTTATCGTACGTCAGATGATGCGTAAAGTTGAGATTCAAGATGCAGGAGATACACGTTTCTTGGAGAAGGATATGGTCGACAAACTCGACTTTATGGAGGAGAACGATAGAATCTTCGGTAAGAAGGTTGTCGTTGATCCAGGAGACTCTGAGACGTTGCAAGCTGGACAGATTGTTACTGCAAGAAAGCTTCGCGATGAGAACAGTGCTTTGAAGAGAAAAGATAAGAAATTGGTTGAGGTCAGAGATGCGATCCCTGCAGTTTCTTCACAAGTACTTCAAGGTATCACTCGTGCAGCATTGCAGACAAGCAGTTTCATGTCAGCTGCATCATTCCAGGAGACTACGAAAGTGTTGACCGACGCTGCTATTCGTGGAAAGGTCGACAACTTGAATGGTATGAAGGAGAATGTAATCTGTGGACACTTGATTCCAGCTGGAACAGGACAACGCGAGTTCGACAAGTTGATTGTTGGATCACGAGAGACTATGGAAGGTTTGGAGCGTGCCAGAGAGCGTGAGGTAGAAGCACGTGCTATGGCAGACGAGGATATCGTTAGTCCATCTGAGGATGTTCCTGCACCAGAAGAGTAATAAAAAATAGTAACATAGATAAAGGAAATCGGTGAAAATCGGTTTCCTTTGTCATTTAATGAACAAATTAAAAAAGAACAAGACATGGCAGACGATAGTAAAGTAGAGAAAAAGCAAATCAGTGTAGAGTTGCCCGAGGATGTAGCAGATGGCATCTATTCAAATATGGCAGTCATCTCCCATTCATCGACGGAGTTTATACTTGATTTTTTGCGTATTATGCCGAATTCACCAAAGGCGAAGGTGAAATCGCGTATAATTTTGACACCAGAGCATGCAAAACGTTTGTTGCGGGCTTTAGCAGACAATGTAGAGAAGTTTGAGGAGCAGATGGGACAGACTGAAAATAGTTCGGAAAGTTTCAATTCTCCGTTTCCTTTTACATTAAAAGGGTCTGGCGAAGCATAAAAAACGCAGAATGTTGTTGAAATGTAAAAAAAAGTTATCTTTGTGAGGTAGAACTTTTAAAAATAAGAGATATGAAGAAAATCATAATTGCGGCATTGTTGGGTGTCTTTATGTTCCCAGCGTTATCATTTTCGGCGGAGTATATGAAGGTATCTCCAGAGAGAGTAGTAGATGGAGCTCAGCGTTGTTACAAGATTCGTCCAGGATATTCTCGTAAGGACAAGGTCGACTGGGTTAACTTCTGTGGTGAGTTTGACAACTTCTACTATGAGCAAGGATATGAGTACACTATCTATGTAGAGAAGTATGATCCAAATGCTGATGTGATTCATGTGATTAAGACTATTGCACGTGATAACAGTGAGGCTTACATGAAGCAACTTGAGTTGAAGAAGAAGAGAGAGGCAAGAAAAGCTGCGCAAGGAAAATAAGTGATGAGTCAGATAATAGCGCCCTCGATGCTCTCTGCGGATTTTGCCAATTTGCAGAGAGATGTTGAGATGATCAATGAGAGTGAAGCCGATTGGTTTCACTTGGATATAATGGATGGAGTGTTCGTTCCGAATATTTCGTTCGGAATCCCTGTGGTTCAGGCGATTAAGAAATACTCCAAGAAACCGTTGGATGTACATTTGATGATAGTCAATCCTGACAATTTTGTCGAGCCATTCTATAAGGCAGGTGCGGACATTATCAATGTGCATTATGAGGCGTGTACACATTTGCACAGAAGCATACAGAAAATCAAGTCGTTAGGCATCAAAGCCGGAGTAACCTTGAATCCGCACACGCCCGTTTCTGTGTTGGAGGAGATTATCGGGGATGTTGACGTTGTGATGTTGATGTCGGTCAATCCGGGCTTCGGTGGTCAAACCTTTATCGAGAATACGATTGATAAAGTGGTGAGACTGAAGGAGTTGATTAATAGAAAGCACTCATCAGCGTTGATTGAGATCGACGGTGGAGTGAACTATGAGACGGGTAAGCGACTGGTTGATGCTGGCGCAGATGTTTTAGTGGCTGGAAGTTTTGTCTTTGGTGCAAAATCTCCTAAAGAGACTATACAAGGATTAAAGAGACTGTGATGAGCAGTCTCTTTTTGTAGTTTGTCCCGACAAATTTTGTCAGAACGCTTTGTTTTCATTATCTTTGTAACGCTTAATCAAAAGTTAAGCGTTTTTGTTTTGTTTATAAACCCTGTTTTCGATGTTGCAGAAGTACCCATTTTTTAGATTGGCGATTTCCTTGATAGTTGGCATACTATTAGGTAAGTATTGTGTTGGATTACAGTCGGTTACACTGCTTGTCGGTGCGCTGTTTTGCTTGGGGTCTTACCTTGCGCTGTACCGTAAAAGTCGGTATGCCTACCAGTGGGTGTTTGGATTAGGTGTGGGGTTGTTGCTCACTTATATGGGGGTGGAGCGGATGAGATGGCAGGAGTCGCAGTTGGTGGAGTCGTTTCAGAGGTGGCTGACGCAGGAGCAGAGAGAGGAGATTGCAGTGCAGATAGTGGATGTGCCGTTAGAAAAACCGAAGAGTGTGCAGTTGTTGGTGAGAATGTTGCCCGACTCGCTATATCAGGAGGTGAATCTACAATTGTATGTGAAGAAAGACAGCGCAAGTCTGATGCTGAAGGAAGGCGATTGGATTGCATTGAATCGTAAAGCATTGAAAGACAGAAAGAAAGAGAGTCTCAACGGCTTCGATTTCGATGCCTATTTGCGAGGACGAGGCATTTCTGGTTCTTTCTATATTCCCGAATATCGATGGCGTTTTTTGAGTGAGACACACGAGTTTTCGATTATTCGTCTTTCACATTCCATTCAGAAATATTTGGTGAATGTTTTTCGAGAAAATAAGATAGAAGGAAAAGAATTGGGAGTCTTGGCGGCATTGACGATTGGAGATAAAACACTGTTGGACAAAGATTTACGAAAAAGCTATTCTACGACGGGAGCAAGTCATATTTTGGCAGTGAGTGGTTTGCACGTTGGTGTGATTTTTCTTGTGTTTACGAAAATTCTCTCTCAGATTTTCAGAGGAGAACGATTGAAGAAACTGCGTATTGTTCTGGCATTGACCGCTTTATGGATTTTTGCGTTCGTTACTGGACTATCGCCGTCGGTGGTGCGAGCGTCCATAATGTTGACGATTGGTTCGATGTCAGTGATATTTGGACGGCACTCGTTGACCTACAATGCGGTGTTTGCATCAGCATTTCTAATGCTCTTATATTCACCACGTTATCTCTTTGATGTCAGCTTTCAGTTGAGTTATTTGGCAGTGCTTTCCATCCTGATGTTTCAACAACCCATCTACAATACGATTGTTTTCCGAAACAAGTTCTTGGATAGTTGTTGGTCGCTTTTGTCCGTCTCATTAGCGGCGCAGTTGGGAACCTTGCCGTTGACCCTCTATTATTTCCATCAACTGAGCAATGTCTTTTGGCTGTCGGGCTATGTGGTCATTCCGTTGTCGTCTGTCATCATTTATTTAGCAATCACACTATGGATGACCCATTGGATGCCGTGGGTTGGAGGTGCGGTCTCGTTCGTATTAGACAAGATTGTTTGGGCGATGAACGAGTCAATAGAGTGGATGGAGACGATAATAGGTGCTGTAAAAGAGCATGTTGCGGTGTGGATTTGGGAGGTAATGTGGCTTTATGTGATGATGCTCATTCTGTTTTTGTGCGTTAGAAAACTCAGTTTCAAGCGATTAGTGGCGATGTTTGTTGTGGTTTTTGTTTACAGCGCATTCCAAACGATAAACAAAATATTTTTTGTAACTTAGCCCTCTAATATATGCACGTGAAAAAGTGCAGAAATAGGACGAAAAAAGCAAAAAGTATGATATCGAAAATCATCAACGAGAGTTTGATTCAAGAGACGAAACGAGAGATTGAAAAAGTGAACAATATCGTGATTGTGTCGCATCTGTCTCCAGATGGCGATTCAGTCGGTTCGTCTTTAGCATGGGCAAACTTTTTATCCGGGATGGAGAAGAACGTAACTGTAATCATTCCGAATGCCTACCCAGACTATTATGGCTGGATGTGGGGCATTAAGGACGTGTTGGTGTATGATAAGCAAAGTGAGGCTGCCGATGAGAAAATCAAGGAGGCAGAGGTCATTTTCGCTCTGGATTTCAATGTGTTGAGTCGCATTGGAGATATGGGCTTGCGAGTAGCCGATGCCAAAGGAAAGAAGATTTTGGTGGATCACCATTTAGATCCAGGAAACTTTGCCGATATTGTAATTTCGTATCCTCAGATGACATCAACTTCGGAGATGATTTTCCGTTTGATTTGTCGTATGGGGTATTTCACGGATATGACGCAGGAGTGCGCAGAGTGTATTTTCGTTGGCTTGATGACGGACACTGGCTCGTTCTCTTACAATTCAAATAACCCTGAACTCTATACCATCATTTCGGAGTTGATTAAGAAGGGTGTGGACAAGGATGAAATTTATCGCCGTGTTTACAACAACTTCTCAGAATCACGATTCAGAATGTTGGGCTTCTTGTTGAATAAGAAGTTGAAGATATATCCAGAACTGGGTGCAGCGTTGATGTTCCTCACGAAAGAAGAGTTGAACACGTTCGACTATCGTCCGGGAGACACTGAAGGATTTGTTAACATCCCGTTGTCAATCAAGGGCGTGGTGTTTTCTGCCTTCTTCAAGGAGGATATCGACAAAATCAGAATTTCGTTCCGTTCGCAAGGAGAGGTCGCAGCGAATGTTTTCGCCCATGAATATTTCAATGGTGGCGGACATAAAAATGCAGCGGGGGGTACGTTGCACTGTTCAATCTATGATGCTGTGAAACTGTTCGATGAGAAGATTCCGTTGATTAAGGAAGAACTTCAGAAGGAGCGAACAAGACAGGCAGTGGCGTTGGGTGAAGAGGTCGCAACCGACGAAAACGTAGAAGAAAAATAAGTGAAAGAGATGCGAAACGTTATCACTCATATAGTAAGTCTTTTCGTGGCAACTTTTATTCTGACGGCTTGTCAAGAACCCGCACCGCAAGTGCCGTATAACAAGATTGAGAAGTCGCAAACGGAGTCGGCTTTGATGGAGATGAACCGACAGTTTGCTGCCATAGAAGACAGTTTGGTAACAGCGTATGTCGATAGTGTCCAAAAAGCAGATCAGAAGACCTTCACAACAACGAAGACAGGTTTGCGTTATTACATTGTGTGGAGTGGCGAAGGAGAGCGAGCTGGAGAGAACGATGACGTTACATTTCGCTATACCGTGCGACAGTTGGATGGCACAGAGTGCGACAAACTGAAAGATGTGGTGAAGACAGCGAATCTCGAGAAAGGAGATTTGACGAGAGGAATGCGAGAAGCGTTGCGATTGCTTCCAGTCTCGGGCGAAGGCGAGTTTGTGATGCCCTCCTTTTTAGCGTATGGCGTTGTTGGTGTGCCAGGCTGCATTCCACCATGGACGCCCGTTTCGTGTCAGATTTCTTTGTTAGAAGTAAAAAAGCATTAGAAACTAAATATGAATAGTAAAAAGACAAAGGTAGCGCAGTGTTTGACGATATTGGTTGGTTTGATTCTTGCGACCCTATTAGGTACATCTTGCAAGAAATCAAACACTTACGCTGACTATGTGGATGATCAGAAAGATGAAATTTCATCTTTCCTATCAAAAAATAAGATTTCTGTAACGGGAACGATGCCTGAGGACTCGACGGAGTGGAAAGATGGTGATAACGATGTTTACTATCTGTACAGTTCGGGCAAGGCAGATGGATTATATTTTCATCTTTGTGATAAAGGATATGGAGATTTAGAGCCGCAGACCAACTGGAAGGCGTATGTTCGTTATAAAGGATACAGCCTTTCGGGAGATTTGGTGTATGATTGCACGGCAGGAGTCAATCCCGATCCGTTGTCATTCGTGATTTTGAGTGATGCATACGGTGCGTCATACGGAAGAGGATTTCAACAGGCAGTGAAAAATCTTCGAGTGGGTGGTCATTGCAAGGTAATCATTCCGTTCTCTATTGGAAATAGCACTTTGTCGACGGTAACAGGCGGAACACGTTCTGATTATGAGAATTACCAACCGATGTTCTATGAGATTTGGTTGGTGGGCTTGGAGTAAGAAGCGTTGGAGATGGCAGAACTGACGAAGAATAAAATCAAGTGGATTCAATCTCTTGCGAAGAAAAAAGAGCGAGACGAACAGGGATTGTTCTGCGCAGAGGGAACGAAGTTGGTCAACGACTTGTTGCCTTATTTTGACTGTGCAGCGTTGGTGGCTACTCCAGACTATTTTGAAAGTAAGAAGAATCCGAGAGCAGACGAGATTTTTGAGGTTTCGAAAGATACTTTGAAAAAAGTTTCGGCACAGTGTGCTCCGCAGTCTGTTCTTGCTGTTTTTCGTCAGAAAAAAAACGAATTGAAATATGATGAGATGAAAGGTCAACTTTCGCTCATGTTAGATACGGTGCAAGATCCGGGAAATTTGGGTACCATCATACGAGAAGCCGACTGGTTTGGCATTGAGAATGTGATTTGCTCAAAGGAAACGGTTGATGTGTATAATCCGAAGGTGGTGCAAGCCACGATGGGAGCGTTGACGAGGGTCAAAGTCTATTACGTTGATTTAGTGGATGTTTTGAAGAAAATGTCTGATATTCCAGTCTATGGAACTTTCTTAGAGGGTACGAATATCTATGAAGAGAAATTGACGGAGAGTGGAATCGTCGTGATGGGAAACGAAGGAAACGGCATATCGGCTGAGGTTGCAAAGTATGTAACCGCAAAGTTGCACATTCCGAATTACCCAAAAGGAAGGGCGACTTCGGAATCGTTGAATGTGGGGTCTGCCACGGCTATTGTGTGCTCGGAATTTCGTCGGCGGATGTCAGTAAAATAAGGAAAAACGATGTCAAAAGTAGATGGAAAGTCGTTACTGCAACGACTACGATTTAAATATAAGATAGCGATATTAAATGAGAATACGTTGGAGGAGGTTTGGCGTATACGAATGTCGAAACTCTCGGCGATTGCATTCTCGTTTTTTCTTGCCGTTGTCTATTTTTTCTTGATAGCATTTTTGATCATCAAAACGCCACTGAGAGGATTCTTGCCTGGCTACACAGACAATGCAAAATTGCGTAAGAGTTTGATTTTGAATGCTATACAGTTGGATTCAATATCGGAGCAGGTGCAATTGCAGACGCAGTATATGGAGGTGCTACGTTCGGTGGTGAAGGGCGATATAAAGGTTGATTCGACCACTACGACCGAGAGTCTGAAAAATGTGTCGACCGAACAGTTGTTGGGTGCTTCAGAAAAAGAACTCGCATTTCGTGATTCGTTCGAGGCGGACGAGTTGATGACGATGGGGATTGGTATTGAGGCATCGACTCAGCAGAATTATCTGATGCAAAGACCAGCGCAGGGTCATGTGATTGAACCGTTCAACTCGCATAAGGGCATCTACGGACTGACATTATCGGTCAATCAGAACTCGTCCGTATCGTCGGTGTTAGACGGAGTGGTTGTCTCGTCAGAGTACACGTTGAACGATGTCTATGTGATGGTGATACAACATTCAGACAATATGATGTCTGTTTATAAGATACGACAACCGTATATGAAAAAAGTGGGAGATCGGGTGCATGCAGGAGAAATCTTGGCGACATTCATGAAAGAGACAGATACATTCTTCGAGTTCCAATTATGGAAGGATGGAACTGCGCTTGATCCACAAGTTTTCATTGTTTTCTAAGATAAGAATATGGAAAAGAAAAAAGTAGCCATTTTAGGCTCAACAGGATCTATAGGAACGCAGGCTTTGCAGGTGATTGAAGATCATCCCGACAAGTTAGAGGCTTACGTTCTCACGGCAAACAATAGTGTACAGTTGCTCATTCAGCAGGCGAGAAAGTTTCAGCCCGAGGTGGTTGTGATTGCCAATGAGAGCAAGTATGATGAGGTGAAGAATGCGTTGTCAGACTTGCCGATAAAAGTGTTTGCGGGAGCAAAAGCGATAGCAGAGGCTGTTGAGTTGAAGGCGGTGGATATGGTCTTGACGGCAATGGTGGGTTATTCGGGATTATACCCAACGATAGCAGCCATCAAAGCAGGAAAGAGCATCGCCTTGGCTAATAAGGAGACGATGGTGGTGGCAGGAAGTTTGGTAACCAAACTCTGTCAGCAATATCATACAAAAGTCTATCCTGTTGATTCTGAACACTCAGCGATTTTCCAATGTCTGATGGGAGAACAGTCGGAAGTGGAGAAGATTTTGCTCACAGCCTCTGGCGGCCCATTCAGAGGAAAAGATAGAAAGTTCTTGGCGAACGTTACAGCAGCGGATGCCTTGAAACACCCTAACTGGTCGATGGGTGCGAAGATAACGATCGATTCCGCCTCGATGATGAACAAGGGATTTGAGGTGATGGAGGCGAAATGGCTCTTTGATGTGCCTTTGTCGAAGATTGAGGTGGTCGTGCATCCACAGTCGTTGATACACTCGATGGTGCAGTTTAGGGATGGTGCAATCAAGGCGCAGATTGGTATGCCAGATATGCGGTTGCCAATACAGTTGGCGTTGGGTTTCCCTGAGCGTTTGGAGAATGATTATCCACGTTTGGATTTGTTCACGCACAATCAGATGACCTTCGAGAAGCCAGATGCTGAAACATTCAGAAACTTGGCGTTGGCGTATGATGCGATGAAGAAGGGTGGAAACGTGCCATGTGTCTTGAACGCTGCTAATGAAGTGGTAGTCGCAAAATTCTTGCACGATGAGATTGGATTCTTGGAGATGTCGGACGTTATCGAGCAGACAATGTCGGTGATGCCGTTCATTGAGAACCCAGCCTATGAAGACTATGTTGCCACCCATGAAGAGGCTACTAAACGCGCGTTGGAGTATGCTGTAAAATATAAAAAATAAGTAAGAACCTTTAGATTGACGATCTTATGATTCCAGTATTGGTTGTTATCCTTCAATTTTTTGCCAGTCTCACGATATTGGTGATGATTCACGAATTTGGACATTACCTGATGGCGAGATTGTTTGGCGTCAGGGTGGAGAAATTTTACTTGTTCTTCAATCCTGGATTGTCATTGTTCCGATATAAACCCAAGGGAAGCGATACGGAGTATGGTATTGGTTGGCTTCCGTTAGGCGGTTATGTGAAGATGTCTGGAATGATAGACGAGTCGTTGGATCGCAATCAGATGAAGAGTGAGCCTAAGCCATGGGAGTTTCGTTCAAAGCCAGCATGGCAACGTTTTTTGATAACAATCATGGGTGTCGTCTTCAACTTCATCTTGGCACTTTTCATCTACTCGATGATAGCTTTCAATTATGGAGATCGATATATTCCTTTTGAAAATATCACGGAGGGATTGGAGTTCAGCGACTTGGCAAAATCTGTAGGATTCCAAGACGGTGATAATTTCGTGTGGGCAGATTCTGTTCCTGTTGAAAAGCCCGATGATGCGTCGTTCCGTGCGATTTTAGAGGCAAAGCAGGTTTGTGTGCTTCGAGATGGCAAGGAGGTGGTCATCAATATGCCAGAGGACTTTATGGAGAAGATGATGGAGGCGCAGACGGGGTTCGTGGGCTTTCGTTACCCATTCGTGGTCGATTCTGTTTTGGCAGGGTCTCGGGCAGAACGAGCAGGTTTGATGGCTGGGGATAGCCTTATGACGATTGGCGATTCTTTGGCTCCAGCGTATGTGTCGACCAGTGTGGAAATCTTTGGAGAGAACCGAAATATCCCAGTCCCAGTAACGTTGAAACGTGGCAAAGAAACTGTTTCGTTGACGGTTACGCCAGACTATAATGGTAAAGTGGGCGTTTATATGCGTCCGATGAGTGCCTTCTATGAGTCGAAGGTGGAGAAATATGGATTTTTCGAGTCGTTTGGCGTAGGAATCTCTCGTGGAGTGAAAAAACTGACCAACTATGCAGGAGATATGAAATATGTCTTCACCAAGGCAGGCGTGCAGAGTTTAGGCGGATTTATGACGATTGGAAGTCTTTTCCCTTATCCGTTCGATGCGCGAATGTTCTGGGAAATGACTGCCTTTTTGTCTGTCATTCTGGCATTTATGAATGTCTTGCCTATTCCAGCGTTGGACGGTGGTCATCTTGTGTTCATCCTCTACGAAATGATTACAAGAAAGAAACCAAGCGAGAATGTTGTGATGAAGGCGCAGGTGATTGGTATGTTCTTCCTGTTCATCCTGTTGATTTACGCCAATCTGAACGATGTGTTCCGATTCTTCAGTTAAGCAGATAATTCTGAGATGATGGCAACTAAACCACTGATTGCCATATAGATATAAACGATTTTGCGGAGGGTATCACCGGAAAGTTTGTCGAATACGATTTTTCCGATATATCCTCCTAATGGTATTCCAGCGACGGCATAGACCCATCCCCAGACTACAGACTCGGTCAGCAAGCCAAAGCGAGAGCGATAGAGGGTCATCATAGCGTTTCCTATCAAAAAATAAGCCTGAAGCATACCCAAATAGTGGTCTTTGTCTTTTTCAGAAGCCAGATAGAAAACCACTGCTGGCGGACCTTGCATTCCGAATAAGCCACCCATTGCGCCACTCAATGTTCCCAACGAAATCTCTAATTTCAGAGTCGGTTTGATTTTGAATTTTCCATTGAAAAAGAGAAAATAAAGGCTCATGATGATGAGGATGATGCCCAAAAGCAGTTTCAAATGAGTGTCGGCTGCTTCTGCCACAAAACGAACAGCGAAAAATGACACAACTAAGAATGTGATGAGCATCGGAAGCAGACGTTTCCAATTCACATATTTATAGTGAGTTGCAAAGATGAAAAGCGATTGCGTGAGAGACAGCATACCCGACAAAGTGGTCGCCTCGCCGTAGGAGGGTAGCAGATAGGGGAGAACCGTCATTATAAAGATGCCGAATCCGAAACCGCTGACACGTTGGACGAAACTTGCGCCTGTGCTGAATAAGAAAAGCAACAGAATGAGGGTGATGGACATCTCCATAAATCAAGAATTTGGTGTTTCTTGCAAAGTTACGAACTTTCTAAAAAAGTATGTTTCAAAACATACAAAAAACGAAGGTAGAAAAGCATAAATAAGATGAACCGTCAAAAAAAACGAGCAAACACTTTGTTGTTAAAAAATGTTTTTAACGGATAAAATAACATTGAGAGCGTCTTGTTTATGGACTTATAAAGTAGTAATTTTACAAGTACAAAAACGCTTATACTACTAACTTAAACAGAAAAACATGGAAAAAAAATCCAAAGATATTCCTTCGGTGATTGGGGATATTGATGCGATGGTTCGCAGTGTGCAGGCGACGTTAGACTGTTTGTCATACGATGCAAAGCGAATCAAACCTTGCGTAGAGGCATTGCAAAACACGCCGGTGCAAGGTTCAGACAGCGCAGCCAATGCGACGAAGGATTTGGTAAACAGGTTGACTGTTGCAGACGAGAAATTGGCTGAGGCCGTCTATTTGATTGGCGATGCACTCTCCTCTCTCGCTATTGGTAGCAAGAACTACAAAGAGTCAGTCTGATATTTTCATTTAAGAGGGATTAGAAGGAGCGGCATCGTTGGTGTCGCTCTTTTCTGTTTCAGTCTCAGCGATGTCTAAGCTGGCAGAACGTTTCTTCCACTGCTCTTTAGCGAACGCCTGCATGTCTATCTGTTTGTCGCTCTCGTCGGTGATCTCCGAACCGAGAATCGTCTCGATAACATCCTCCAAAGTTACGATACCGTCCATTCCACCGTATTCATCGATGACCAAGGCAATCTGCTGCTTCTTGCCCAACATAAGGTCGTAGAACTTCGTGATGGCAGCGTTGCCGTAGCATACGAGAATATCGCGCTTGATATCCTTCAACTTGAGATGTTGCTCATCGTTAGCCAAGTGGAGAAGCACGTCCGTTTTGAGAACGAAACCAGTGATGTCGTCAATATCTTTTGTGTAAACAGGAATACGAGAAAAAGTGAGATATTTCTTGTCGGCGAAAAATTCTTCCAAGGTCATATCTTCCTGAGCAGCAAGAACGACAGTACGAGGTGTCATGATGGCGTGCACTTTGACATTGTCCATCTTGACGAGGTTGTTGATGATTTTGCACTCGTTTTTCTTGAATACACCTTCACGCTCGCCAATGTTGGTGAGGGCAGCCACCTCTTCACGACTCACTGTCTGCACTTTTTTGCGAGTGAAGAGTCGGGTGAGAAACTGTGAAATGACGACCAAAGGGAAACAAACGAAAGAAATGACACGAATGATATAGCCACCAGGAATACAAAGTTCTCTCCAAAAATTTGAACCGATTGTTTTCGGGATGATTTCGGAGCATACCAGCACCATCACTGTCAAAATAGCAGAGCAGAGTCCGAAGTATGCACTACCAAAAATCTCAGCTGCTTGAGCACCCACCGCAGCCGCACCAGCCGTGTTGGCAACCGTGTTGAGAGAAAGAATGGCAGCGATAGGTTTTTCAATATTTGTTTTTAAGTCCTTCAGATTTGACACACCTTTTTTAGTGGCAGGAAGTGACTCAATATAAGACATTGTAGTGGAGTAGAGTGTTGCCTCTAAAAGAGAACACAAGAAAGAAACACCGAGGGTAATAACGAGTGCAATGATAAGAACTGTCATATCGTGTTGGATATAAGAATTAAGTTAATAAAAGAAAAGCGGAAAAATCATTTCTGAAATTTCCGCTTTTTCCAGTGAGCCAGTTGGGGCTCGAACCCAAGACCCCATCCTTAAAAGGGATGTGCTCTACCAGCTGAGCTACTAGCTCTCCGAACTCTTAAGAGGTTAACTTTATTCAAGTAACTTTGTTTCTCAAAAGCGTTGCAAAGGTAGCACTAATTTTTGAATCTGCAAGGGAAATGGCGTAATTTTTCAAAATAATTTTCTGAAAAGTTTTTGTTGTGATTCATACTATTGAAAATCAACGAATTGAAAATTGGAGAAGAGATGTTAGATTTCCTTTAAAAATCATACTTTTGCGGCTGATTTCAAAGAAAGCAGATATGGTAAAGATTAAAGAGTTGTTTTGGATCTTCTTCCAGATCGGAGCGTTCACCTTGGGAGGAGGTTATGCGATGCTCTCGATGGTAGAGATGAAAATTGTGAATGATAAAAAGTATATGGAGAAGGACGAGTTCTGGGACTTGATCGCGGTGGCACAGACGTTGCCGGGAGTCTTCGCCATTAATACTGCCCTTTATGTGGGGTATAAACTGAGAGGAAAGTTGGGCGCGTTTGCCTCGATGGTGGGGGCTGCTCTCCCTTCGTTCATCGCTATTTTGTTGATTGCCATTTTCTTCTTGGAGTTTAGAGATAATCATTATGTGGAGAGTGCGTTCAAGGGTATTCGTCCGTGTGTGGTGGCTTTGATTCTTTCACCAGCAGTGAAGTTGATTTGGAAAGAGAAGAAACATTGGTGGAGTTTGCTGATTCCGTTGACGGCTGCGTTTGTCATCTGGTGGTTTAGCGTCAACCCTATCTTGATTGTCGCTTTGGTGATTGTTGCGGCACTTTTGTATTGCTATTTCACGAATATGAAGAAAATAAAAGGATAAGAGATGGAAACGAGTATTTTCGATATTTTGGCAATCTACGCCGAACTTTTATATGTGTTCTTTAAAATCGGATTGTTCGGATTTGGCGGTGGCTATGCGATGATTTCGTTGATCCAGTTCGAGGTGGTCGACCATTTCGGGTGGATGAGCGTAACGGAGTTTTCGGATATGTTGGCCATCTCGCAGATGACACCTGGACCAGTTTCTATCAACACGGCGACCTACGTTGGATATGCGGTGGGCAAGCAGTGGGGATATATGCCGGGAATCTTTGGCTCGGCTGTGGCAACCATCTCCTTGTGTCTGCCCTCCATTCTGTTGATGATTTTGGTAATTAAGTATTTCTTTAATAATAAAGAGAATGTCTATGTGCAGGCAGTGATGTCTGGCTTGCGACCAGTTTTAGGTGGACTGATTTTGGCGGCTGCGCTGATGTTGATGAACAGAGAAAACTTCTGCGATTTGCCGTTTACGATTGGAGAGGACGGCAAGTTGGGCTTTGACACGACGCTAGGCTACGGATTGTCAATTCTCATCTTTGTTGCGTCGTTTGTTGCGTTGCATTTCTTCAAGGTGAACCCGATGTGGCTGATTGTGATAGCCGGTGTGATTGGTGTCGCAGTGATGTAAATAGGAAATTGTGTTGTAATATAAAATTGAGGGAAAGAGGCGTTTTTAAAGCGCCTCTTTGGGTTTTAATAAGGAACTATCGCCGTAACTGAGGAAGCGGAAATCGTTCTTCATAGCGTAGTCGTAGATCTTGCGCCAATCGTCGCCTACCAATGCTGAAATGAGTAGCAACAATGTGCTTTGAGGTTGGTGAAAATTGGTGATGATAGCCTTGACGATATGAAATTTATAGCCTGGCACGATGATAATCTGCGTGTTGGCTTGAATCGTATCTAATTGATTTCTATCCATATACGAGAGGATGGTGGCGAGAGAATCGTCTGTTGAAACGTCAGCCGAACCGTCGTAAGGCATCCATTGCGAAACGTTGAGGTCTGTCTCGTGGATTTCAGAATTTTGCGAGATGATTTTGCCGAGATAATACAAACTTTCGAGGGTGCGAACGGAGGTGGTGCCGACGGCAATCACACGGCCCGCCTTTTTGATTTTCTCGATTGTCTCTCGCTTGACAGATATCCATTCGGAGTGCATGGTGTGTCCGCCGATGGTGTCTGACTTGACTGGTTGGAACGTACCCGCGCCGACATGCAGTGTAACCTCCTCAACCTCAATGTTTTTCTTCGCCAAACTCTTGAAAACATCCTCTGTGAAATGTAGTCCGGCAGTAGGCGCAGCGACTGAACCTTTGATTTTGGAGTAAACCGTTTGGTAGGTGACTTTGTCCCTTTCGACTGTCTCTCTGTGTAAGTAGGGCGGAATGGGAAGCACACCGAAAGCGTCCAAAATAGAGGCGAAGGTGAGACCCTCTTTCTCCCATGAAAAACGAACATTGTAGGAGTTCCCGATAGCCTCCAATTTCTCTGCGTAGACGGTAACTTCCTCATTATCAATCGTAACCACTTTAGAAAGCAAGCCGGTTTTCCATTTGTTGGCATTACCGATCATGCATTTCCAAACGCATTCTTTGGTGGCTTGGAACGTCAATACATAGTCGTGAGGTTGGATAGGCTCCAAACAGAAAATCTCGATGCGAGCACCTGTCTCCTTATGGAAAATCAAGCGAGCCTGGATGACGCGCGTATTGTTGCAGACGAGCAGTTCACCTTCATCAAGATAATCAGAAATGTTTTTAAAAATAGTATGTGAGATATTGCCCTTATCGTAAAGAAGCAATTTAGACTCGTCTCTTTTTTCGAGCGGAAATTTGGCGATACGCTCGTCGGGCAGTTCGTATGTGAAATCTTTGATAGCGATTTCTTGAGGATTCATCATATTTCGTTAGTGTAACATTTCAATGTTTGTGCAAAAATAGTGAACTTTGCTCTGAAAATATATTTCAAAAGGAAATAAAGAAGAAAGCCATGGTAAATGTAGGGGATAGAGTAAGATTTTTGAACGCTACGGGTGGTGGCGTCGTGTCGAAGATAGTGAATCGTGAGATGGTGATGGTAACCGATGAAGATGGATTTGACATTCCAACATTGGCGAAAGAGTGCGTTGTCGTTGAAACCACTACCACAGTGCATACCCACGAGAAAAAGGTAGAGAAACCTAAAGTGGTTGAGACGATAGACGATTTTGTGCAGAAAGAGAAAGAAGACAAAGAATATGTGCCACAAGAGGAGACTAAGGAAGGAGAAATCTTGAATGTGCTGTTGGCATTTGTCCCACAAAACATAAAAGTGCTGTCGAACACCGATTTCGATGCCTATTTCGTGAATGACAGCAACTATTATTTGGCATATAATATTGCCACGGTTGCAGGCACGAAGTTTGTCAGTCGGGCGGTAGGATTTGTGCAGCCTAACACGAAGATCATCCTCAAGGAGGCGATGAAAAGTGAGTTGAATGAGTGGGAGAACGTGCGTGTGCAACTCTTCGCTTTGAAGCAAGACAAACCTTACTCGCTGAAGACCGTTTACGATGTGAAACTGAAATTGAATCCTGTGAAGTTCTTCAAGTTGCATAGTTTCGTTGAAAATGATTATTTTGATGAGTCTGCGCTGATATTCCCAATCGTGAAGAATGATGAGGCAACCAATTCTGTTTTGGTGGAAGATGAGATTGAAAGAATCGCAGTCAAAGAGAATGGCAGTATCGCACGCAAGGTTTCGAAACCCAATCAGCGACCAGAAATCATCGTTAAAGACCTGCATGTCAATTCGTTGTTGGACAACACCATCGGTATGAGTGCCTATGATATGTTGCAGTATCAGTTGAAAGTCTTTGAGGAGACGATGCAAGAAAATTTGAAGCACAAAGGTCAGCAGATCGTCTTTATCCATGGAAAAGGCAACGGCGTACTTCGCAAAGCCGTTTTAGATGAGTTGAAGAAGAAATACTCCACATGTTATGTGCGAGATGCCTCTTTTCAGGAGTATGGTTATGGAGCGTCAATGGTAACGATAAGATAATGGCAGACAATTATTTAGAAAGACGACAGGAATCCTACGAAGAGAAGAAAAAGAAGTGGGAGAAGAAGCATGAACTCGAACTGCTTAAGCAAAGAATTCAGAAGGTGAAAGAAAGCGGTGAAAAGAGGGACTGCGGAAAGTAGAATTTAAAAAAATAAAAATTTAGGAATGAAGTCAACATCTCATCTGCATCATTTATATAGAAATTTGATTATGCTTGGATTGATGGAACGAGTGCCGAAGAATATGAGAATGAACTTTCTTCCGGATTCTACGGTGGATGAAGATTTGAAGAATGGAGAGAAAAAGATTCGTCCAGACATTTCCTACTATGCAGATGCAAGCTATGCTAATGGAGATTGAAATCATGCCAATCTTACATTTGTTGTTGAGGTTGTGAACACTGATGGTGTAGCATATTCGACGGGAAGAATCAGAGAATTGTTTCGTCGAGAACCAACATTGGAGGAGGCGTTTTTGTACAACTATGAAGAAAGAAGTTGGAAACGCTTTTTGAGAGAAAATGGCAATGTGGACGAGAACGAAAAATCATATTCCAAAACATTCGGCTTTTATATGACGTCGATAGAGGGGGTGAAATAATTATTGTGTTGTTGTTTTAAAACTAGAAAATATGAGTGTGACGGAAAAGTACTGCGGGTTAGGTAAGGATGCTTACTCTCATAGACATCAATTGTGTATTGGAGTAATCTGTGGTAGATTAATGGATAATGTGCCTCACAAGTATAGAAACAACTTTCTTATTGATTCAATAGTTGATGAAGTTGACTGGGAAAATGATGAAAAGAAGTTTAGTCCTGACGTTTCGTTTTATGCTGATGTAAACACCATAAAGGATGATGTCAAACATACGAATTTGTTGTTGGTGATTGAGATAGTGAATAATAATGGAGTAAGCTATTCAAAAGGTCGGATTGAAGCACTTTTCCGTAGAAGTCAGACCCTTCGCGAGGCGTTCCTTTACAACTATGAGAAGAATCAATGGATTCGATTCTCAAGAAAGGAGGATGGCGTTTTGGACGAAGAAAAAGATTATTCGACAGTTTTTGGATTCTATATGGGACCGATAGGTAACTCGTGTGTTGACATTGAGTCGACTTCGTACCCAGTGAAATAGAAGGGTAACTGTTAATTACAACCCTCTGCCTTTCAGATATTAAGCGAAAATTCTTAAATTTGCTACTCTTGCATATAAAAAGAATTTTCGCTAATGAATTTTATAAAGAATTTATTGCTCGGCGGAGTTGCGATTTTCGCGCCGATTTGTGTTTGTGGACAGGAGTATGAAGCGGTGATGGGCGAGCGAATAGAGCCTATTCCGTCTGATTCGTCAGATTTTATTGTGGATGAGGATGAGTCTACTTTGGAGAGTGATTCCTTGATGGTTGCTTCGCTGACCACAATGGCGTTGCCGGTGGATTCTTTGCAAAATATTGATTCTTTGCTTGTTGCGCGTTATCACTTGGGATGGGACAGTCTGCGTGTGAATCCATACGCTTATCCGATTGATTCTATCAAAGATACTTTCGTGGTAGATTGTCGTGGCTTTTACCCACCGAATGTTAATGTTGTAACCTCGGAGTGTGGCGAGCGTTGGGGACGTTTCCATGCAGGTACGGATATGCGATTGAAGGTGGGCGACACAATATACGCTGCATTTGATGGCAAAGTGCGAATGGCAAAATATGGACATCCTCGTAGAGGCTACGGCTATTATGTTGTTTTGCAGCATGCGAATGGTTTGGAAACACTTTACGGTCATTTGTCAAAGATTTTGGTGAGAGTGAACCAGGATGTGAAAGCCGGCGATGTGATTGCATACGGAGGAAATACTGGTCGGTCAACAGGTCCACATTTGCATTTCGAGTTTCGTTATTTAGGAAACCCTATCAACACGAGAAATTTGTTGGCGATAACAGACAGCACGATGGAGATGCGAGCAGATACCTACGTTGTTCGTCCTTCAGGTAAGAATATCAGTGGCTCATTTGACGAGTTCTATAAGTATAAACACAGTCCTGCAGTCTACCACAAAGTGCGCTCAGGCGACAATTTAGGAAAGATTGCGCGGAGATATCACACCACTGTGTCAAAACTCTGCAAGTTGAACAAAATCAAATCCACTACGATTTTGAGGATTGGAAGAAAATTGAGGGTGAGATAGGGGAAGGGAAAAGCATTTCCTTGAATAAACAAATGAAAAATAGTAAATATGACAAAACTTAGAAAGTGTTTTGTGGTGTTAATCGCCACACTGCTTGCTGCTACAGCAAGTGCTGCGGAAGTGACGAACTTAAAAAGTACATACACTGCTTCGGAGGATGCTGCGCTTGGCGAAACTGCTGGTACAGAATCAATCTTGCCTAAAGATATTCCTTTTTACGAAGGTTTTGAGGAAGGAAACGTGCATGAAGAAAAAATTGTGGGTTGGATGCAACAGAACGTTGAAAACTACCTTTCTAAATGGACTGCCAACAACATAGATGAGGATGCCGACTGGGAACCTAACTCTGGTAGTTGGAATGCTACATTGAAAACTGGTGGCATTGATTGGCTTTTCACTCCTGTGAACTTAAAAAAAGGTGCGAAATATGTGTTTAGTATCTATGCACGTCAGAGCGAGAGCGAAAAAATGTATGCCACTATCAGCGCGAAACTTGGTACTGCTGCCAATGGAGATTCTATGAAACAGGTGATTTTACCTGGAATAGGTGTTACCGACGGTGACTATCAGCATATAGTTAGTTCTTTTACTGTCGACAAAGATAGCGTTTATTGGTTGGGTATTTGTGGTAATGTCAACTCATACTGTCTTTCTATCGATGATATAAGTATAGAGGAATCTGAAGTTCATAACATTACTACAAAAGACGAGTATGGTACGATTAACGTTATGCAAAAAGCCTCGGGTGGTGACACTATCACCGTGGGACATACACTAAATAGTGATCTCTTCTTTGTAGAATACACCACTACGACAAACCTTGTGTGGCTGACCGACTCCACATTCATTATGCCGAATGAGGATATTACTATTGGTATGAAGGTGATAGAACCTAAAAATATTCCTTTCTACGAAGGTTTCGAAATAGGAAACGTTCAAGATCGAAATATTGAAGGGTGGTTGCAGCAAATTGATAATTACAACAATTTCAGTTGGACTGCAAATAGTACAGAGGTAGATTACTACCGTAAACCATACTCGGGTAGTTGGAATGCTACATTGGAATATGGCGGCAATGATTGGCTTTTCACTTCCGTAAACTTAAAAAAAGGTGTGAAATATGTGTTTAGTATCTATGCGCGTCAGGACGCAGTCGATGAGTCGCATGCCAACATCACTGCAAAACTTGGTACGGCTGCTAATTCTGATTCTATGAAACAGGTGATTTTGGAAGAGACAGGTCTTACCAACGGCAACTATCAGCACATAGTTAGGTCTTTCACTGCCGACACGGGTGGCGTTTGCTGGTTGGGTATTAGTGGGTACACGAATTCTTATTTTATTTCTATTGATAGTATAAGTCTTGAAGAACCTGAAATTCATACCATTGCCACAAAAGACGAGTATGGCACGATTAATGTCAAGCAAACAGCCACGGGTGGCGACACTGTTACCGTGCGTCACACATTAAATAGTGGTCTCCTCTTTGTAGAATACACCACTACGACAAACCTCGCGTGGCTGACCGACTCCACATTCATTATGCCGAATGAGGATATTACTGTCGGTATAAAGGTGATAAAGGTAAACGAAGTTCCTTTCTTCGAAGATTTTGAAACAGGCAATGCACAAGAACTAAGCATTTCTGGTTGGTTGCAGCAGAACAATGAAGACAGCTTTTATAGTTGGACTGCAAACAGTACTGAAGATTATGACAGTAAACCATACTCTGGTGTTTGGAATGCCAGATTGGGGACTGGAAGTGCAGGTTGGCTTTTCACCCTCGTGAACTTGAAAAAAGGTGTGAAATATGTGTTAAGTATCTATGCCAATAAGGACGAGGAAGATGAATCATCGTCTGCTTCCATCGCTGCAAAACTTGGTACTGCAGCCGATGAGGATTCTATGAAACAGGTGATTTTGGAAGAGACTAGCGTTGCCCACGGCGAATATCAACATATAATTAGTTCTTTCACTGCCGACACAGATGGCGTTTGTTGGTTGGGTATTTATGGATCCGTAGGTTCGGAGGCTAATTATCTTTCCATTGACGATATCAGTTTGGTGCAAGAAGGATGGCATACGATTACTGCAAAAAGCGAGTATGGCACATGCAATGTTCAACAAGGAGCAGTGGAGGGCGACAAGGTGAAGTTAACCATTACACCAATTGAAGGCTACGTCATTGATGAAATATCTATCTTGAAAGACACTGACATAGTAGCGTTCAACGATGAAGATAGCACTTTCATTATGCCTGCAGGCGATGTTAATGTTGTTGTGACATTCAAATCATCAACGGGCATTGAGAATGTGAAGATTCTGGAACTCTACACTGCTGAAGGTCGTATCTACTGCGAGGGTGACTTCCGCATCTATGACCTCTTAGGCCGTGATATTACGGTAATGAACGGCTCCCTTCGTGGTGTGTACTTTGTTCGTACTAAAGATACTTCACGAAAGATAATCGTCAAGTAAGATTCATATCGATTTATAAAAAGAACGCCTCGCAGAAATGCGGGGCGTTTTCTTATAGTGGCTTTCCTCTCTCTACCTCTATCGTGCGTTAGCCTCAATCATACTATGAATCCTATCGTTGAACTCATCATTGGCGATGAGGTCTTCAATGTTGATGTGCATGCGATAGCGCCAGTAGTTGTCTGGGTCTCCTGGGTCGTTGATGCGCTCCTTGAAGGTCTCGCTCCAACGTACTTTGCCGTCGGTTGCCATCCAGTCTTGAATCGGAAGTATAACCCATGCGGCTGGCGATTTGAGGTGGTTCTCGATAATCTGACGGACAATCCAAGGCTCGCAGAAATATGGAGCTCCTCCGAATTGGTGCAACTCATTGCTGAAGTATCTCTGAACGCTGTCTCGCTCCGTCTCCCACCATTGGCGCATCGTACTCATGTCGTGTGTCGATGTCGTGCAGACTGAAAGTCGTGGCATACGACTCAAATTGTCAAACTCAACGTATGGTTGCTTTGGCATTCTTTGAATCTCCAAACTGAGAATCTGCAACTCACGCATTACTGGCGCAACGCATGATGGCACCATTCCTAAATCTTCTGCACAAACCATCATGTTGGTGGAGTTGACGAGGGCAGTCAGTTTCTTTTTTGCCCCAGCATACCAAAAATCGTTATGACGATTGAAATGGAAGTATTCGTAGATGTAACTCAATTTGCCTCGCACGTCTTCTGGCAACGTTTGAAATGCGAAACTTGAAGGCAACGAGATGCGTGGGTGATATTTGCCCTTCTCCTTGCAGTCTTCCACGAAGAGTACTTGACAGCAGAGCAGATAAAGCCCTTTCTTGAGTTCTGTGTTTGCAGGGTCGGATGGAATATGCTCGTCAATCTTTGTCTGAGTGGCATATTCTGGCTTGAGATGATAGAATCCATCTCCTTCGGCTACTAAGTATTTGTTTCTCACCTCATTAGCCTTCTTTCCAAAGATATTGTCGACAACAGAGTCGTTGATGAGTGGCTCGGTGAATTTCTTCTTGTTGAACTTCAAACCGAAATTCTCAATCTCCTCGACACTGAGTGGCATGGCAGGGGTGAACTGACCTAACAAGCCATAGTGAGAGTCGGATGGCGTTCTGAAGATACGGAAGAAGCCGAGAATATGGTCGATTCTGTAGGCATCGAAGTATTCTGACATGACGGAGAGTCGTCTTTTCCACCATTGATAATTGTCTTCTGCCATCTTATCCCAGTTGTAGATAGGGAAGCCCCAAACCTGACCAGTGCGTGTGAAATAGTCGGGTGGCGCACCTGCACAACCGTTTCTGTCGAACAACTCGGGCTGTTTCCATACATCCACGCTGTTTGGACTCACGCCGATTGGAATATCACCTTTCAGCGCAACTCCCTTTGTATGAGCGTAATCGACAGCCTCTTTCAACTGTTTGTGAAGATGGTATTGCACGAAAAAGTGGATTGCCACATGGTCGTATTCCATATTGGAAGGGTCGCAATAAGCCTCAACTCGTTTAGCGTCGTAGATGGCGTCGCGTCCCCAATGACTGAAATCGTTGGATGAGAATTTATAGTGGAGGAAACAGAACACGGCGTATGGTTTGAGCCAGTCTTCTTGCTCCTTCATAAACTTCTTGAAATCCTCTGTGGCGAAAGTCTCCTTTGCGTAAAGGTCGTAGAGTTCATGAAAATAAATCCACTTGTATTTGTTGACGGCTTCATAGTCAACGAAAATCTCCTCGTTGAGTTCTTTCTTCTGTGCCTTGTATTTCTTTTGGTCTTTTACTTTTCCAACCTTGTCAATGTTGAGGTACATTGGGTGAAGAGCGTAGACGGAGATGGCACTGTAAGGGTAGGAGTCTCTCCAAGTGCCGAAGTTGGAGGTGTCGTTGATAGGCAACGTTTGGATGATTCGTTGACCAGTCTTCTCGCACCAATCGGCTAATTTCTTCAAGTCGTTGAACTCGCCCACACCGAAACTATCTTTCGAACGCAATGAGAAAATTGGCACAACTGTACCTGATGCTTTGAATGCAGGAACGGCAAAGTCTGGCTCAGGGTCGTTGACAATCACGATGTCTGTCGAGATGGAAAAATCGGGCATCAGATAGTGGTTGTTACCGGCTTCCCAACATTGAATGACTTTGGTCTTAGGGTCACGAATGATATACTTGTATTCGAGTGGAAAATCAATCTTGTTACCGTCTAGCACCTTGGCAAAGTGGGGGTATTGTAGTGGATTGAAAGAGACTGCAGCGTCTTCGTTCCATTTGCCAATGACTGATGAATCGCCGATAATCGCCAATTCGTGGTTGTAGTTCACTTTCGTGCTGACTGTATTAAAAATGACTGGCACTTTCTCCGAACCTTTCTTGATTGCTTTCACCTCGTGTCTGCGAATGGCTTTCGTCATTGTTGCTGACATCTCCATTCGCCCTATGGTTGGATAGGCGTTGAAGGTGTCATAAACGAGGATTGTGTTGTATTCCTTGCTTAGCGGACCGAAGGTGTGAGACAATGGCTCTTCCGAACGCACTTTATTGCCAGAATTGCTGACGTAGAAGTCGTAGCGGAACGACTTGTCGCTGGTGTAGAAGGTTACTTTCCAACCGTGTTCTGTGTATTCCATGGGGAGACCGGCACCGTTCATTCCGCGGAGTGCTTCGGTTTCTCCTTCGATGAACACCTCTTCGCCCCAGTTGGAGTTATATCTTAGGTAAAGGGTTATTTTCATACGCTTAATTTGATTAATTCGGTTAGGAATTGGGTTTTATTCGTTTTCTGGTACTGATTCTCCCTTTCTGTAATAATAGATGACGCCATATTCGCGGCAACTATTGATTTTCTCTTGAGGGGGAAGATTCTCATATTTCTTTTCTACTTCATCCCAAATCTCGAGGATCAGTTTGTCCACCTCTTTATTGAGGTTGGAGATGTTCTCGATGCATCGGGCAGTATTGTTTTGCAACACTTTTTGATAGTTGTATCCTTCGGCGAAAATATCGTAGTAAACGCGAACTTTTCCGATGGGTGGGTTGTAAATCGGCACACCGCCTTGCGAAAGCCTTTGCTGCTCTCCGTCGATGATTTTTTTGCCCCACTCGAAAAGGTTGTCGTCGGTGGCAAGGTCGGGTACGGCAAAGTTGTCGGGCTCTAATCCGTAAAGTTTCTTCGCTTCTAACTTGATCTCGTTGCGTTGCACGCACATGTTCAACACTTGGATGAAGTGGGAAACGTACAGACGTGCCATCTTCGCATCCTCTTGCAGTTTCTTGTTTCGGGTGAATTGGTTCTCGCTGCTTTGTCTGCTCTCGCCTAACGCTCTTTGGTAGCGGACGAGTATCGCCTTGGCATTCTCCCACAGTTTATAGGAGAAGGCAAGGCTGTAGAGGTCAATGTCGTAACCGCTGTTTACCGCCTGCTGAAGAGAACGTAACCTCGCTTGGTTCGTATTGGGAAGTCTTCTGTATGGCATAATGGCAAGATTAACTAATTCTGTAAAGCAATTTTTCGGCGAGGTCGTAAAAGGCTTGCTTCTCTGATTCTGGTCGGTTGACTTTCCTCAATGCCTCAATGGCTTGTTGATAATAATACTCCATCTTCTGCTCCGTCAATGTGCGAAGTCCGAGTTGGTTGTATATCTTCGTTACAGCAGCTACTTTTTCGTCTCTGTTAAACTCTTTTTTGTTGATCCAAGAGAGAAGCTCTTCTTTCACTGCGCCTTCTGCTTTTTGCAAGGCACTGATCAAGAGGAAGGTCTTCTTATTGCAACTGATGTCGCCACCGATTTGCTTACCGAAGCTTTTCTCGTCGCCGTACACGTCCAAAATATCATCTTTCAACTGGAAGGCGATACCGATGCCGATACCAAATTCATAGAGGTATTGTGCGTCTATCTCGCTTGCCCCTCCACAGATGGCACCGATCTTCATACTGCCTGCCAACAAAACTGCCGTCTTCAGACGAATCATCTCGATGTACTCCTCGACGGTTACGTCCAATCGACTCTCAAAATCCATGTCGTACTGTTGGCCGTCGCACACCTCGGCAGCGGTTTTCGAGAAGAGTTTGAGCAGTTGAGGCAGAACGGCAGGGTCGCATTGCTCTAACAGCTGATAGGCTTTGATCAACATAGCGTCGCCCGAAAGAATCGCTGTGCTGTCGTTCCATTTAATGTGAACGCAAGGATGTCCGCGACGCACCTCCGCACGATCCATAATGTCGTCGTGCAAAAGGGTGAAGTTATGGAAAACCTCAAGGGCAAGGGCAGGCTTCACCGCTTTCTGAACATCTCCAGAAAAAAGTGCACAAGCCATTAGGGCTGTCAGCGGTCGAATACGCTTTCCTCCCAACGAAAGCACATACTGAATGGGGGCATACAAGTTCTTTGGCTCTATCTCCCAATTGAGTTCCTCAATCTCTTTTTTAATAAATGACTGTAATACTTGGGTTTCCATCTCTTCGCTATTTTGATTTGTTCATTTAATCTTCGTTTGTGTCTAGTTTTGTCTCGGAATTGCCAGATTTCCCTTTGTTCGTATCTTCCCTCCGTGTACGGTTATAACTTCTATAACTGTCATATTCAATTTCAACGTCTGGTTCGATAAACTCGTCTCGATGACTCAACAAGAAGGTGATATACTTGATGGTGAGTCCACGACTGAGCCACTGCTGCTCGTATGCTGTTTTGATTGAGAGTATCTTATCGTCCGAGAAATCGGAGTGATAGAGGTCGTCGTTTTGAAAGGTTACTTCGTAATGGTTCGCCTTCACCATCTCGCAGGTGTAGGTGAAGAGGAAGTTGCTGTCCGTCTTGAGGTGAATCAGTCCGTTGTCTGCCACGAACTGTTGATACAACTCCATGAAACGGGTGGAAGTGAGACGTTTGCGCACTTTCTTCATCTGTGGGTCTGGAAATGTGATCCACACCTCCGACACTTCATCTTTGGCAAAAAACTCATTGATGATCTCGATGTTGGTACGGATAAAGGCGACGTTCTTCATTCCCTTCTGAAAGGAAGCCTTCGCACCTGTCCACATACGCGATCCTTTAATATCTACGCCGATGAAATTTTTCTCGGGATACATATCTGCCAATTCAACTGTGTATTCGCCTTTGCCACAGCCCAACTCCAACACGATGGGGTTGCCATTGCCGAAGAAGGTGTTCCATTTGCCTTTCAACTCGAATGGCTCTTGCTTCTCGCGCAACGCTGAAAATGTGTATTGGAACACGTGTGGAAACGTGTCCATATCTGCGAATTTGGCTAATTTATTCTTTCCCACAGTCTATTGTCTTTCAATTAGTTATCTATTGCGAATGGTTGTTTTATAATTGTTACTCTTGCTTATTCGCACTTGGCTTGATTCTCAATCCGATTTCGTGGATGCCTTCAAGGGTATCGTTTCTCATACCTTGTGCAATGTCGAAATGGTAATTTCCAATTCTCGGAAATTGGACCTCGGAAAGAAAGAGAACGGGCAACTCATAGAGCGAACCAGTCGACTTCCCAATCCATTTTCCGTAGTTGTCTGCTAAAACGCACTCCAACGTGTCGCCATACTCGATATTGTCGGGCGAAACGGAACGGACGAAAATCCAGAAATTCTTGTAGTTATAGTCTGCCGAGTTGCGAATATCAATGATGATGTCATATCTTCCAACCGTGTCGGTGGAGTTGTAATCGAACGAAACCAAGTCGTTCTTATACCAGCCTTCTTCACTGATTGGACTCACCTCGTGGTAGACGGAGTCGTCTCCGCAACTGCTCAGCATGCTGCCGAACAGTATCATCGAGAAAGCGACAATCCAACTCTTATATGAAATTCTATTTTTCATTTTTCTGAAATTACTCGTTTGCGTTTTGTGCATTGTCAGAGGATGGTTGTGGAGCATCGTTTGACTTTCCTGCGCCTTCACCGTTTCCGCTCGCTTGGTTTTGATTGTTTTGCCTGTTGCGATTGCGGTCGCCGTTATTGTTGTTATTGTTGCGGTTGCGATTCTGATTGCGTCTGTCGTTGTTACGGTTGTCGTTTCTGTTTCCTCTGTTACGATTCTCGTTCACATTGCCATTTTCACCTTCATTTGGGGTGTTGTTGGCATTGTTATTAGCATTATTGCCTCCTTGACGACGGTCGCGGTTTCGATTGTCGTTACGATTCTCATTACGGTTGTCATTACGATTCTCATTTTGATTTCCGTTCCGATTCTCGTTGCGATTGTCATTTCGTTCACCGTTCTTGTTGCCATTTCCTTGACGACGGTCGCGATTGCGGTCGCCATTATTTCGGTTTTGGTTGTTTCGGTCTCCCTGCTGACGAGGCTTTTGTCCTTGATTCTGAGACTCTTGAGCGTTTTCTTTCTCGCCTTCTGCTGTTTCGGCAGTTGGTGCTGGTTGAGGCTTCTCTTCCGTATTGGTTGGCTCTTCAGCGTTGGTAGCCTCTGTATTTGCTTGAGTATCAGCAGCTTTGTCGGTCTTATCTGCCGACTTGTTTTTCTTCTTATTCTTCTTTTTCTTGTCGAAGCGGGTGAGACTATCCTGACCGACTACGTTCTCATAGTCGATTTTCTTCTTCTCTTCGCCGTCTTCCTCCAACAGAGCGTCCACTTTGATGCCTTTCTTATTGAGGGCGATGATTTCCTTCACACGCTCCACTGGGATAGATACAAGGTTGGATGCCATGTTTTTGGCAGATGAATATTGCATGAATCCACTGAAAACGTCTGTTTTGAAGTGGTAGAACGTGCCATCGACCGTCTCCAACGGAATCTCGCGGTTGGGCAGTTGCTTCTGTGCTTCAACGTAGGCATCAATCTCGAAGTTGAGGCAACATTTGAGTTTCGCACATTGTCCAGCCAATTTCTGCGGATTGAGCGAAATCTCTTGGTAACGCGCCGAACTGGTCGCTACGGAACTGAATTTCGTCATCCAACTTGAGCAACAGAGTGGGCGACCGCATGGCCCGATTCCACCGATGCGTCCTGCCTCTTGTCTGGCTCCAATCTGCTTCATCTCAATGCGCACGTGGAAAGCATCAGCCAACACTTTGATGAGTTCGCGGAAGTCCACACGCTCGTCGGCAATGTAGTAGAAAATGGCTTTGTTGCCGTCTCCTTGATACTCCACATCTCCGATTTTCATGTTGAGCTTGAGGTTCTCGGCAATCTTGCGGGCGCGCAACATCGTGTCGTGTTCCTTCGCCTTTGCCTCCTCGAATTTCTCCAAATCGTTCGGACGGGCGATGCGGTAGATTCGCTTGATCTCCGTGCGTGTCTGGTCTACATGATATTTCTTCATCTGAGCCAACACCAACTGTCCTGTCATCGAGACGGTTCCAATGTCGTGTCCTGGCGATGATTCTACGGCGACAACATCTCCTTTCACCAAGGTGAGGTTGTTCGTGTTGCGGTAGTATCCTTTTCTTGTATTTTTGAACGTTACCTCGACCAAGTCGGTGGCGGCCAGTGATTCTGGAATGTCACACAACCAGTCGAACGTGTCTAATTTTTGGTCTGTCTTTTTGCTGCAACCTTTGCGATTCATTCTGCAGCCTTCATTTATGCTCATGTATAAGCTTGACTATATGATGGTTAGAAAAAATATTGAGGGCTTTTAACCCATCAACAAAATATATTGAGGAGAATCCATCAACCTATTTTCGGATAAGGACAGCGAATTTGAGAGCCAAGTCGAAGAAAACAATCTTTGCTTGTGCGTTCTGCTCAATGTGCCTTTCGGCAAGCGAAACTTCACGCAAAAAGCCTTCAATGTTTCTCTCGTTGATGAAGGGGGAGAATTTTACAGAAAAATTAGCCTCTTCATTCGATTGATAGTTCAACTGCTTCTCTTGTAGGTTATAGATGAAATTCTCGCGAATGGTCTTTTGCATATATTTTAGGAAATTGAGCTGCTGCTTCCTTCCTGCTATATGGACTTCCTCTGCCCAACGTTGCATCTCTTTCACTTTCCTCGCGAAACAGAGTCGCATCACAAGGACAAACCAATTGAAATTCTCGTTTTCGTCTTCTGAATGATCGAAGAGTTCTCGGGCTTTCGTCAGACTGCCATTTGAGATGTGTGCCAAATGTGCCAACTCTTCAGGGGCTAACGAATGGTCTTCGCCCAAGGCTCTGGCAATGTCGGCTTCGGTCAGTGGGGGAACGAAGAAACGTTGCGTTCTGGAAGTGATGGTTGGCAAAAGTTTTTCAGCTTCGTCGCTCACCAAGATGAAAAGGGTCTTTTGTGGTGGCTCCTCGATGATTTTCAGCAGTTTGTTGGCGCAAACATCATTCATCATTCGCTCGGGTAGCCAGATAATCATCACCTTATACTCCGACTCGTATGATTTGGAGGCGAGTTTCTGAATGATTTTATCACTCTCGTTGGCGTAGATCTGACTCTGCTTGTTGTCTTTGCTCATCACTCGCTCCCAATCGGTGAGGGTGAAATAGGGCGATTTCAACACTCGCTCTCTCCACTCGGGCAAGAAATTGTCGCAAGTAACAGTGTCTTTCATTCGGGAAATCGGAAATGCAAAGTGCAAGTCGGGGTGAATCAGTTTCTGCATCTGCTGACAAGAAGGGCAAACTCCGCAAGAGTCGTGTTCATCTCGGTTCGGACAGTTGACGTATTGGGCAAGTGCCAACGCAAGTGCCAATTTGCCTGTTCCCTGTGGACCTTGCAACAACAACGCATGCGGTAACCTATTGTCGCTCACCGACTTGATGAACGAGGCTTTCAGTCTTTCTTGTCCGTATACGTCTTTAAATTGCATTTCTGTCTTCTTATGAAATTTCCAAAATATACCTTACAAATTTACGACAAAAAAGCGACAATTTAGAGCGGTTTGGAAAAAAATGAGAATGCAAGGTTTTATTTGCTGAAAATGCTCTATTCGCAACAAAGTCAGTTCCCTGTTGAGGCTACATGCTAAGGTTTCTTGCCGTTACTGCATCATCCAACGTTTCAACTCTTCTACGCTCATTCCTCTTTGTCGGGCATATTCTTTCAACTGATCTTCTCCGACTTTGCCCACCATAAAATAAAATGCTTTGGGGTGTGAAATATGTAAGGCGCAGATGGAAGCGTTGGGTTTCATCGCTCCATTCTCAGTCAATGTGATGCCTATATTGCTGAGATTCATCAGTTTATCTGCTTCAAAAAGCATGGATAAATCGGGGATGGAGGGGTAGCCGAACGCTGGTCGAAGGCCTTCTGCATGGGTGATTTCTCCGTAACCCCAATATTCATTGCGTATCTTCTCGTGTAGCCACACTGCCGTGGCTTCTGCCAAACGGTCTGCTACACTTTTGATTAAGAGTGAACGATAGTCATCGCCCTTAACTCGCTCTTCTTCAGCCCATTCATCTCCTCCGTGAATGGTAACGGCAAACATTCCAATGTAGTCTTTTCCGGGTGAAATGAAATCGGCTATGGATAGGCAAAAATCGCCTCGCTCACTGGGGTGTTGTTGCCTCAGCATAGGCAGATAGAGTTTCTCTTTTCCATTTTCAATGATGGAAATGCCTTCGCCCTTGCTTTTCGCCTCGGCAAAATAGACAATCGCCTGTGGCTGAAAACGTTTCTCGGTAATGCCATCGCGAAGCACTTCTTGCGCATCTCGAAATAGTTGATATGCCTCGTTTGCTTTCTCCTTCTCTTCGGGTCGAAACTTGTTGAGCCACTGCACTTTACAGGCTTCACAGTCGCACAATGTCTCCAACCCCTCATAATGCCCGTTCACCTTCCACGCCAGAAAGAAAAACGACCAGTCTATCCGTGCAATGACGGATAGAAGGTCTATTTCTTTAATTATCTTCAGTCCTAAGAAAGTGGGACGAACGGGTTGATACATAGATGGTTAGTCTATTCTTTTGTTGTTGATTTTTGCTGCTCTCGTCTGTTGGTCAGTTCCGTTGTAATCTCTGTCATCTTCTGCTGATTGAGTGGGTAGAAGAACATCAGAACGGCACCGACAAAGGCGATGATGGCTGGAATCCAACTCATCAACTTGATGATGCCCGGAACGGCTGCTTCGATAGAGGCAGAGTCTTGTCCGTTATAGCCGTAAAGACCTAAGACGAGTCCGATGATGGCTCCCGCAATTCCGCCTCCAAATTTCGTGGCAAACGAACCTGCCGAGTAGACTAAGCCTGTGGCACGGCGACCATTCTCAAACTCCGAGTAGTCGGCTGCGTCGCCCAACATAGCGAAGAAGAGGGTCGGCATGATGGCGGCGGCACATTCACTGAGCGAACCGATGACGAAGATGGCAATCTTATCTTGCGGTCCACAGAACATCAACATTGAATTGATCACGCCACTCACAATCAACGCGCCAATAAAGACGTTCTTCTTGCCAAAGCGACGTGAGAGTGGGGTGGTGGCTGCTGCTCCGATAATGGAGGCAACCATAAGGGCAGTCATATAGCCTCCTGCCAACAACTGGTTGTGGATATAGTGGGTGAAGTAAATCACCGTGATACCCTGTTTCGTGTTGTTGTAGATGTTGAATGCCAAACCTACGACAAGCAACACAATCCACGGACGATTTTTCACCAAATCTTTCAAATCATTCCAAAGATTCTCCTTCTGGCCTTCAGGTGGAGAAACACGCTCTCTCGTGAAGTAGAAGGTGATGAACATGCAGATAACCAAAAAGATAGACAGGGTGTAGATGGCTTTGCTGTAACCCTGACTTTGGTCTATCAAGGTGAATTTTTCACTTGTCAGGTTCTCTTCTCCTTCAACCATGAAATTGTAGGTTTCGCCAGCTTTGACCGAGAAGCTCTTGCCTAGCGTAGGCTCATCTTCTTCGTCTCCTAATAATTGGAAGGTGGCAATTCCGTCTACCGTCTTGATATTGACATTCTTCACATCTTGCTGAGCAGAAACTGACACTTGATATTTGTCATTATCAACTCGAAGTAGATTGATTTCTGGATTAATATTTCCGAAATGTGCCACTAAGAAGAGAAGTGTACCTTGCACGAGCATGCCGCCTGCGAAAGCACCCACCATACGGAAAGATCCGATACTGGTTCGCTCTTTGTCGTCGCCCGTCATCACTGCCATCAACGCACCGTAAGGAATATTATTAGCGGTGTAGACAAGGGTGAAGAGTATATATGTGGTATAAGCGTAGGCAATCTTCCACGGAATTGACCAACTTTCAGGACAGGTGAACAACAATGAAAGAATGATACCCAAAGGAAGTGCCGTCCAAAGAATCCACGGACGGAATTTGCCATATTTCGATCGAGTACGATCGCCCACGACACCCATCAGCACATCCGACACACCGTCGCTTGTCCTTGCCACGAGCATCAGCGTACCCACCGTCGCCGGAGTCAATCCAAACACATCTGTATAGAAGATGATGAGGAAGGTAGAAACGCCACGCCACGCAATATTCGCGGAAGCGTCGCCCAATGCGTAGGCTATCTTTTCTTTTAGGGAAAGTTTTTGAGACATAATTAATTTTTGTTTTCTGCAAAGATAAAAAAAATCCCAATGTGCCGAGTATCCTTCAATCTCTGATGCAGTTTTCAATAGAAAGTTGGAAAAACGGACAAAATATGCCATTTTAGGGTTGGAAAAACGGACAAAAAGTGGGTGAAAGTGGTTGGAAAAACGGACAAATTCTATACTTTTGTGGTTGGAAAAACGGCAAAGTATATGATTAAACGAAAGATAATCAATAGGTTAGAGAATTTCTACAAGTCAACCGAAAAAGCGATGCTCATCACGGGCGCGAGACAGGTCGGAAAAACGTATGCTATCCGTCAGTTCGGTCGCGCAAACTTTTCGTGTTTCGTGGAATTCAACTTCTTGGAAAACCAGGAAGCGAGGCGAATTTTCTCAGCAACAAGTAATGTGATGGATGTCTTGTTGCGCATTTCTGCACTTTCCTCCACGGATTTGAAAAAAGGTGATACTCTGGTTTTTTTCGATGAGGTGCAAGAATGTCCCGAACTGGTTACGATGCTGAAATTTTTGGTTGAAGAGGGCAGTTACAGATACATTTTGAGCGGTTCTCTTTTGGGTGTGGAGTTGAAAGATATTCGTTCCGTTCCTGTCGGCTTTATGTTGATAGAAGAGATGTTCCCACTTGATTTTGAGGAGTTTGCGAAAGCGACTGGCTTGTCGGATGAGGTGTGGAACTATCTGAAGAAATCTTATGATGATAGAACCAAGGTCGACGAGGTTGTTCATCGTCAGATACTTCAACTTTTCCGAATGTATCTCTCTGTTGGAGGTATGCCCGCTGTTGTTGATGACTATCTGAAAATGAACAACTTAAAGACATATTCTGCCGTGCAAAAGGGAATTCTGCAAACCTATAAAAAGGATATTGCAAAATATGACATTGAAGAAAAATTGTTGCTAAACGATATTTTTGATTTAATTCCATCTGAATTGAATGCGAAGAACAAGCGTTTCATTCTGAAGAATATGAATGAGAATGCCAAATTCTCTCGGCTTGAGAATAGTTTTCTCTGGCTGAAAGATGCTGGTGTTGCACTGCCTGTTTTCAATGTGGAAGAACCGAGGATTCCGTTGTTGCTTTCGAAATCAAGAAATCTCTTTAAACTATTCTCATCGGATGTGGGATTGTTGGTGTGCCAGTATGGTTCGTCTGCGCAACTTGCTGTTACTATGGAAGATACAAATTTGAATAACGGTGCGTTATATGAGAATGTCGTGGCTCAAGAGTTGCGTGCGCACGGTTTCCAACTCTTTTATTTTAACAGTAAAAAGCAAGGCGAATTGGATTTCGTCGTGGAGTATAATAATAAGGTACTTCCGATTGAGGTGAAATCAGGTAAGGATTATAAACGACATTCTGCCCTTTCTAATGTGTTGGAGTCTTCTCAATACAATATCTCTCATGCCATTGTTTTCTCCAACGGAAATTTGGAATGTGTCGGTGCGGTCGACTATCTTCCTATTTATATGGTGGCGTTTCTTCAAATTGACGAAACACCTGATGTTCAGATGAAAAACGACTTCTCGGATATCGTTTTGCCGTCGTTATAACTCTTTCTCGCACACCGTTAACGCTTTTTGTGATTTTGCCTTAATCTTTCCTTGCAATTTTTATGTTCTCTCGCATAATTGTTGTATTTTTGCACGAAATTTAAGTCGTTTGACTATCAATTTGTATAAAAACGAAAATTTTGCATAAAAACAATATTTGAAGATGGCGTATAAGTTTATTTCAGCCGAAGAAGCGGCTTCGTACATCAAAAATGGTGATGTAATTGGTATCGGAGGTTTCTCTTCTGTGGGTACGGTTAAGGCCGTTCCAGAAGCAATCGCCAAAAAGGCGGAAGAGGAACATGCTAAGGGTAACGAGTTCAAGATTGGTCTCATCACTGGTGGTTCTACTGGCGACCAGATCGACGGTGCGCTCTCTCGTGCTAAGGCTGTACAGTTCCGTACTCCTTTCCAATCGTCTAAGTTCATGCGCGAGGCTATCAATAAGTGCGAAGTGCAATATTTTGATATGCACCTCTCTCACGTTGCTCAGGATCTTCGCTATGGTTTCTTGGGCGGAATCGACTACGCTATGATTGAGGCTGCCGACATCACTGAGAATGGTGAAATCGTCCTCACTACCTCTGTCGGTATCACGCCAACCCTCTGCGAAAAGGCTAAACATATCATCATCGAGTTGAATGCTCACCATCCTGCTAAGATTCATGGTATGCACGACCTCTACGAGCCTATCAACCCTCCTTATCGTAAGGCGATCCCTGTCTACAATCCTAACGACAGAATCGGTACGGCTACTTTGAAGATCGACCAAAGCAAAGTGTTGGGTGTCGTTCAAACAAACATGCCTGATGGTATCGCTCCTTTCACTCCAGTGGATGCGGTTACTGCTAAGATCGGTGAGAACGTTGCCAACTTCCTTTTGAGCGAGTTGCACAAGGGGCTCATCCCTAAGGAGTTCCTTCCTTTGCAGTCTGGTGTGGGTAACATCGCCAATGCGGTGTTGGGTTCTCTTGGAAAATGCCAAGACATTCCTGCTTTCACCATGTACACAGAGGTAATCCAAAACTCTGTTATTGAGTTGATGAAGAATGGTCGTATCTCTTTCGCCAGCGGTAGTTCTTTGACTTTGTCGGACGATGTTTTGATGGATGTTTACGCAAACTACGATTTCTTCCGTGATAAGTTGATGCTTCGTCCACAGGAGATCACCAACCACCCAGAGGTTGTTCGCCGTTTGGGTGTCATTGCCATCAATACTGCTTTAGAGGTCGATATCTTCGGAAATGTCAACAGTACGAATGTCTCTGGAAAGAAGATGATGAATGGTTTGGGTGGTTCTGCCGATTTCGCAAGAAACGCTTACTTGTCTATCTTCACTTGCCCATCTGTTGCGAAGAAGGGTGTCATCTCGGCTATCGTGCCAATGGTGAGTCACTTAGACAGTTCAGAACACTCAGTGAAGGTGATTGTTACCGAGCAAGGTGTAGCCGACTTGCGTGCTAAGTCGCCTATCCAGCGTGCGCAGACTATCATCGAGAACTGTGTTCACCCAGACTACAAAGAGTTGCTTTGGGACTACTTGAAGATGGCTGCTGGCACTTGCCACACACCAATGACTTTGAAGCAAGCCCTCAAGATGCACATCGCCCTCGAAGAGACCGGCGACATGCGCAACACCAAGTGGGACTAATCTTATACCTTATTATATATACGAAAGCCGTTTCTCTTTTGGAAACGGCTTTTTTTGATTTTCTACTTGTCGAAAATGCACTGCTCCTCGAAAGGTTGAAGATAGGTTGAGAATCGAAAATAACTGACATTCTCAAGGAAATTTCTTGCGAAATCCTTATCCTCTACTATTAAATTCTTTGATTCCAAAACAGAAATCAATTTTTCTACTTCTAATGGTTGATGTAAATACTCCATAGACAAACCTGTAACAGGATCCATAAAAATAAAAGTTCCGCCCTGGTACGCTGTTCTTCGGGAAGCGTTGGCGGAATCTGACACTGCAAATGTGCAACCTTTTTCTGACTCTGCAAAATATTTCTCTAATTTTTTTAGAAAAATTTTTTCACTTTCGATTTTTTGACCAACAGAGTCTGTAAAAAAAAGTTCCACCCTGGTCCGCTGTTCTTCGGGAAGCGTGGTGGAATCTGGTAGTGCAAATGTGCAACCTTTTTCTGACTCTGCAAAATCTTGCTTCCACTTTTTCGCCCCCTCACTTGTTAATGTTTCTAAAAAAGTAGTAACTTTGCCCCCGATTAGGCTTAATTCAAATTAATTTTCTATGTTGAAAAATACAATTTTAGACTTGTTTGGCAAAATCATAGATTTCTCTAAAATATTGATTGGCTGCGCTGTCGTCGTAGCACCTCAGGTGGTTGCGGCCCAGGCGGAACTGCCGTTGACTGTGACAGAGGCAACGTTTAATGATAAAAGTATCATTACGACTGCGTATGAACAGAATGATGATACAGACCAACCTTATTGGAATAGTGATAAGGGTGGAATTCAGGTTGGTGATAACAATTTTTCTAGTGGTGGATGGAATTGGGGTGAGAAATTCGTGTATATATATTTCAAGAATGTCCCAGACTCTTTATATTTTACAGGATCAAGTCAAACTACATCTACAGGTCCTATGATTAGGTTGCTGAATTATAAGCCACAGGTGTGGAGGGTAGCTCAAAGTTTTGATGGTAATTCATGGACGGTAACAACATTAGATAGTACTTGTTCAACGTGGTGTGACGATCATTATTTTGATGTGAAACTAAAAGACAGTACTCGTGTTGTTCGACTTTCTTACGTTGGAAATTTGCGCGCATGGTTCAAAGACATACGAATTACTGCAAAATATTATAATTTGCAGGCAATTTTGGATGGTGTTGAAATTAAAAATGAAAAAGTAAGACCATACGATCCAATTAGTATTGAAGTAGAGAAGAAAGACTGTTATACGGTAGTTTGGAATCAAGAGATTCCAGATACAATGCCAAAGAGCGATTTGCTGCTTGTTGGAAATAATACTATTAATAAAGAAACCATCACTCTGAAAGTTGCTAATGCAGATTTAGGCGTTACGCTCTCGGATTATTATAAAACTTTTGATTGTGGTTCTGATATTGAGATTGATGACCCTTCTCAAAAAGGTTATACTTTCCAAGGTTGGTCGCCAGAACTGCCAGCGGTGGCTTCTGATGCGATTAACGGAAATACCTACACGGCACAGTGGTTGCACAATGAGTATAGATTCGTGGTTTACACGACGGATGAGGACTCGACTGTGGAGGTGAAGCATTATGGGGATGAAATCTCAGTTGCTACGCCTACTCGCACGGGTTATGTCTTCAAGGGCTGGGATTTGACCGTGCCTGCGACAATGCCGTTGAACGATTATACCATCCGTGCAAAATGGAGTTTGGCTCAATATGATTTGATTCTCAATAAGGGATTGGATTTTGACCCTAAGGCGGATACAATCACTTACGACTATATGGAGAATGTCTCTGTGAAAGATCTTTCTCACGAGGGTTATGATTTCGAGGGTTGGGATCCTGCGTTGCCAAAGACGATGCCTGCTGAGAATGTTGAGGCTACGGCTAAGTGGCAAATCCGACAATATCGCTATGTGGTCTACACGACGGACGAGGATTCAACTGTGGAAATCAAAGAATATAATGAAAAATTGGATGAGCTGGAAGATCCTGCTCACCGTGAGGGTTACAGCTTCAAGGGTTGGAGTGTGGAGCAACCAACCAATATGCCTGCTAGTGATTTGACTATCAAAGCAATCTGGGAGATTAACACTCACACCATCATGCTTAAGGTGGATGATGAGGAGTATCTCTCTAAATCTTTCAAGTATGGTGCGAAAGTCAACCTGAACTATACAGATCCAAAGAAAGAGGGTTACACCTTTAAAGGTTGGAATGGCGAAATCCCAGATATGATGCCCGATAAAGACATTGTTTTGGATGCGCAGTTCGAAATCAATACCTATCGTGTGGTTTGGGTGAACGATCCCGATGATATGTCACTCAACGATACCTTGTATTATAATTATGGTGCGAAGGTGGGCAAGATGAGCAATCCTGAAAAGACTGGTTACACGTTCAAGACTTGGAGCGAGGATGTGCCTGAAACGATGCCTGCGAAGAATATCACCTTCATCTCTCAATGGACTGTTAATTCTTACAGTCTTATCTTCAATGTAGATGGAAGTGTTTATGTAAAACAGTCGTACGACTATAATTCGACAATCGACTATTCTTCTGTTTCGAATCCAACGAAGGATGGTTACTACTTCTTGGGTTGGGGTGATGACCTTCCAACGGTGATGCCAGATCATAATGTCGAGTTGACTGCTCGATGGTCGGCTAATGCCTACGCTTTCATTGTGGTTTATGATGAGACAGACCCTTCATTGAACGATACCACTTATTATGAGTATCAAACTGAATTGCCAGCGTTGAAGACTCCAGAAAAGACGGGTTACTCGTTCAGAGGTTGGGATGTGAAAGTGCCAGAGACGATGCCAGACAAAGATTTGGTTGTCACGGCACAATGGACCATCAACGAATATGTTCTGACAACGTTGGTCAACTGTAAACCTACAGAATACAGATATACCTACGGTGATGCTGTTTCTATTGCCGATCCTTCTGAAGAAGGCTACAAGTTTAACGGATGGCAACAAGAAGTGCCAACCACAATGCCTGGTCAGAACCTGTTGATCATTGCTAATATGGAGTTGCTCAAATACAACTTCATCACCGTGGTTGATGAGGTTCGCGATACAACAGTTTATGATTATAGCGCTCTGATTGAAACACCTGCCGAACCTGAGAAAGAAGGATTTACCTTCGATGGTTGGAATAAAGAGATTCCAGAGACGATGCCTGCCGAAGATGTTACCATCTCTGCAAAGTGGACTCGCAATTCATACAACATTTATTTCGTAAATGAGGGTGATACCGTTGATCAACGTGCTTATCCATACGAGAATAAAATCGTTGTCCCTAATGATCCTACAAAGACGGGCTACACATTCGCAGGTTGGTATGATGCGAATGGCGATGAAGTGCCAGAAAACATGCCTGCCGAGGATTTGACCTTCGAGGCAACTTGGGATATCAACGCCTACTATTTCGTAACCATCGTCGATGATGACACTACGGATAAGAAATACAACTACGCCGATGAAATCGTAGCACCTGAAAGTCCATCAAAGACGGGTTACACATTCTATCAATGGAATAAGACAATTCCAGAGACAATGCCTGCTCACAACGACACCATCGTTGCTTTGTGGAAAGTCAACTCTTACAAAGTCAACTGGGTGGTAGACGAGGGCGATACGGTTTCGGTATCTTACGAGTATGGCGCAAACATTGAGAAAGTGGCAGACCCAGAGAAGGAAGGATATACGTTCGAAGGTTGGAACAAGTCTATCGCTTCGACAATGCCAGCCAACGATTTGACCTACGTTGCCGAGTTCACTATCAACTCATATAGAGTCTATGTGACGATTGACGGCAAAACAGATTCTACGAAATATGAGTATGGCGAGTCAGTCGAAGTGCCAGATGAGCCTGTAAAAGAGGGCTACAAATTCAATGGTTGGAGTGAAGATTTCCCTAATACGATGCCGGCGCACGATGTCAAGATTGAGGCTTTGTTCACTCGTGAGACTTACGAAATCATCGCCATCGCTGAGAATGATTCTTTCTACTACGAATTTGCATACGAGGAGGAAATCAAGAATATCATTGCTCCATCTATAACAGGAAAGATATTCGACCATTGGGAGCCAGAGATTCCTGCAACGATGCCTGCCTACGGATTCTATCTCCGTGCAATCTACAAATCACAGACAGTAGCGTTGTTTGAGAAGGTAGATGGCGTTACCAATATTCATTCTTACAAATATGGAGAAGAGGTGGTAATCCCTGCTGATCCCGAGAAGGAAGGCTATACGTTTACAGGTTGGTCTCCAGAATATCCTACGATTATGCCAGACACGAACGTGGTTGTTGAGGCTCAGTTTGAAATCAATTCATACAACTTTACAGTCATCGTTGATGAAGATACCACTGTAACTGTATATGAGTATGGAGAAGCGGTAACCGTTCCTGAAGATCCAGTCAAGGTAGGTCACGACTTTGAAAAGTGGAGTGCTGAGATTCCAGAGACAATGCCAGCTAAGGATGTAACAATCGAGGCAGTCTTCTCTCAAAACTCATTCGATTTCACTGTGATTGCCAACGATGACAAAACGGTTACTTCATACAAATATGGCGAAGAAGTGGTCGCTCCTGAAGATCCAACTCGCGAGGGTTACACATTCGCAGGATGGGACGCTGAGATTCCGACGACGATGCCAGATAGCAATGTAACCGTTGAGGCTCAATGGACTATCAATCAATATGTTGTAACCTATATTGATAGAGAAGACACTATTGCTGTCGATACGTTCGACTACAATGCGAAGATTGAGACCATCACGGTGGGCGATCGCGAGGGTTACACCTTCAGCGGATGGGGTTCTGTTCCATCGGCAATGCCTGCTAAAGACTTGACACTCAATGCAGTGTGGACGGTAGAGACCTACGATTTCATCTATGCGACGAACAAGAAGACGGTTATGGTCAACTACTCGTATGGCGATTCTATCCAAGTGCCAGAAGATCCAAAACGCAAGGGTTACACCTTCTTAGGTTGGAACGCGGAAATTCCTGCAACAATGCCAGCCCACGATGTGAAAGTAAATGCCGTATGGGTGGCAAACATCTACACCGTAACGATGAATGTCGACGGCGAAACAAGAATGCAGTCTTTCTGTTACGGCGACTCCATCATCTTGGATAAACAATCCAAATACGGATATGTCTTCAAAGGATGGGAGGAGTATTTGCCAGCAACGATGCCAGCCCACGACTTGAGCCTCACAGCTAAGTTCAAAGCCAAAGGAAACCTGATCGTCTACTCTGAAAAGGGTAAAGTCTATGTTACTGGAATTCCAGAAACAGCAGACGTACTCGTAGTGGATGTTTTGGGTCGAGTAATCTACAGAGGAAGAGACAGAGAGTTTGATTTCTGTACTGGAGCCGTTTATATCATAAAAAGTGTAGGCCAGGAGAAGAAAATTTTGGTAAGATAATAGCCTATCAAATACCGCATAGAAAGCGAGGAGTTGATAAAAACTTCTCGCTTTTTTTGTTTGAAAAATATTGTATCAACGAAACGATTGTTAAGTATTTTTAGTGAAAAATGACTTGTATTTACTTTTTTTAAGTTACATTTGCGCTAAACTTTGTTCATTGGCGATAGAGTTCACGTGTAGAATATTAATTCACATAAATAATAGTCAAAAAGAAAAATGAGAAGATTTTTGTTGTCTTTAGCAGCGCTCTTCACTTGTTACACTTTGATGGCAGAAAGAACCATCAAGGGTAAGGTCTCCGATTCAGGAGGCGCATTGCCAAGTGCGAGCGTGATGATCCAAGGAACGACGAAAGGTGTTCCTACGGATTTTGACGGAAATTATTCGATTTCTGTTGAGAATGGAGACGTGTTAGAGATCTCATACATGGGATACTCCACGAAAACCATTAAAGTCACAGCTAAAACTCCGAGTGTTTTAAACATCACAATGGAGGAAGATGCTCAAATGATGGACGAGGTCGTCGTTGAGGTCGGTTACGGTAAAATGCGTAAGTCCGACTTGACTGGATCTCTTTCTTCAGTTAACGAGGATGCTTTGAAGTCTACAAGTACTGTATCTGTAGACCAAGCATTGCAAGGACGTGTATCTGGTGTACAGGTATCTGCTTCATCAGGTCAGCCAGGTGCCGAATCTTCTGTGCGTATCCGTGGTACATCTACTTTGACTGGTAACTCATCTCCTCTTTACGTTGTAGATGGTATGCCTATCGGTGGTGGTAAACAAAGTTCGGGTTCAAACCCATTGGCAGCTATCAACCCTGCTGACATCGTATCTATGGAGGTCTTAAAGGATGCGTCTGCAACAGCCATCTACGGTTCACGTGCTGCAAACGGTGTCATCATGATCACCACTAAGAAGGGTAGCGATGCTCAAGCAAAGGTTTCTTACTCTGGATCATTCTCGGTCTCTTCTGTTGGAAAGAGCGACAGATTGGATTTGATGGATTTGCAAGAGTATGCAAGTTTCTACACTGACCCTACTGTTATGTCTGCATTCAAGGTTTCTTCAGCTGACGCTGAATTGAAGGCAGCTGCCTTGGCAGGTGGTAAGGGTACAGATTGGCAAGATGAGATCTATCGTTCTGCTATCAGCCACAGCCACCAGGTTTCTGTAACAGGTGGTAACAAAGAGACTCAATTCGCATTCTCTTTGGGTTATATGAATCAGAATGGTGTCATCATCAACACTGACTTCCAACGTTTCAACGGCCGTTTCAACTTGGAGAACCAAACTAAGAAATGGTTGCGTACTGGTATCAACTTGGCTTACACTCACATCACTCAAACTAAGCAAAAAGGTTTCGAGTTGTCTGATGATAACTCTTTGAATGGTATCGGTGTAGGTGGTGCAACTGATGAGGCTATCTTCGTTCAGTCTTTGATCTCAAAACCTTCTACTGCTCCAACTGATTTCGATGGAAATTACACAGAGTTGGGTTCTGAGTCTTCTGAAATCAAGACAAACCCTGTTCGTGATGCTAACTACTCTCCAATCTACGTTACTAAGAATAACGTGTTGGGTAACGTATTCGCTAACATCGACTTCACTAAAGACCTCTCTTGGCGTAATGAGTTCGGTGTTGACTATACCAACGCAGAGGAGCAACAATTCGTTCCTTCTCAGGCAAATGCAGGTAACACTCAAGAGTTCATCGAGCGTCAAAATATGTACTGGCGTTTTTCTTCAACTTTGAACTACGGTACAAACTTCGGAGTATCTAAGAAACACCGTTTCGGTGCTATGTTGGGTTACGAGGCTTGGCAAGCAACTTGGAGTGGTTACGATATGACTAAAGCTAACTATTTGGATGATAACTTGTTCGTTGACAAGAAATACCAAAACACTAACCTTGGTGAGGTTCAAAACATCACTGGTTACAAGGGAGCTCAGGCTATGATGTCTGCATTCGCTCGTTTGAACTATAACTACGATGAGAGATACTTGATCACTGCAACTGGTCGTTTCGATGGTTCATCAACTTTGGCTAAGGATAATCGTTGGGGCTTCTTCCCTTCATTCGCTTTGGCTTGGCGTGCTGACCAAGAGTCATTCATCAAGGACAACGACAATGTTCGTAAGGTGATTTCTTCTTTGAAGGTTCGTGCTGGTTACGGACAAACTGGTAACGCCGGTTCTAACATGGGTTACTTGCCATACTACAAGCAAGTTCGTGGTTTGAACGGTAACGGTATCACTTACGGTACTTGGTTGAACAATGATTTGATTTGGGAGACTAACTGGCAGGTGAACGGTGGTGTTGATATCAGCTTCATGCGTCGCGACCGTATCTCTTTGACATTTGATGCATTCTACAAACAAAACAACGACTTGATCGTTAAGGCTGAGCCAGGTGCTACTTTGGCTTCTACTTCTGATACTTACTTGTACACAGGTATTCCTGATATCAACGCAGGTTCAATGAAGAACGCCGGATTCGATATCACATTGACTACTGTCAATATCGACAAGCAGTTGGGCGACCACAACTTCACTTGGACTACCGATGTTAACTTCTCATTGGTACGTAATGAGGTTTTGAAGTTGCAATCTGATTCAACTTCTTTGAATGGTAACCAATACTTCAAGGCAGCTACAAGAACTTACTGTAAGTCTATGGTAGGTCACGCTCCAGGTTTGTTCTATGGTTACAAGACTGACGGAATCATTCAAAACACAGATCAATTGAACTCTGTTAAGCGTTTTGATGGTACTGATGTCGGTGATATCAACTATGTCGATGTTAACTCAGATGGAAAGATCGATGAGAGTGATAAGACATTCATCGGAGACCCTAACCCAGACTTCACATTCGGTATGAACAATACCTTGTCTTGGGGTCCTTGGTCATTCAACATCTTCATCGCAGGTTCTTACGGAAACGACGTTTACAACTTGCTTCGTTCTAAGTTGGAAGGTATGGACCGTTCTAACGTCAACCAATTGGCTACAGTATTGGATTACGCTAAGGTTGTTACCAAAGAGGATGGAACAAAATATGTTAAGAACTCAAATACCAACATGCCACGTCCAAACTCAACTGCCAATGGTAGTGATGACGCTAACACAGTGTCAGACCGTTACGTTGAGGATGCATCATTCTTGAGAATCCAATCAGTAGGTCTTTCTTACACATTGCCTAAGCGTTGTACTGAGAAGATGCACATGAGCAACTTCAAGTTGTCTTTCAACGTACAAAACGTTGCAACTTTCACAAATTACTCTGGAATGAATCCTGAGGTCTCTAATAGCAGCGCAATTCTCCAAGGTGTTGACGCCGGTGGTTACCCATTGCCACGTCAGTTTGTCGTTGGTTTGAATTTCGACTTCTAATTTTGTGTAACAATTTTCAGGTTAAATCAGTATGAATTTCGGAAATTTAAAATACAAATCTTTGCTTTTAGGTGTCGGAGCTTCTATGCTCATGGCTACCTCTTGTAAGGATTTCTTGGATGTCGATATTTACGACAACTATTCTCCGTCTACTTTGACGTCTAAGTCTGCTTACCAGAGTCTTACGACGACTCTCTACGGAGGTTACAAATGGTTCCAATACGAAAGTAAATTCTCTTGGTGTGTCAACGAGGGTATTCCTGGTGTTTTGTTCAACATCAATGACCAAGAGGGTGCACTTTTCAAACTCTCTATCGGTGAGGATAACCCAATCTTGAAGGAAGGTTACACTTCTTTGTATAGTGGTGTTATCGCACACGCAAATGCTGTTATCAAGACTGTTGAGTCTGCTTCTGTTCCAAGTGATATGACAAGAGCAGAGATGGACGCAGTGTTGGGTGAGGCTAAACTCTTCAGAGCATACGCTCACTTCTTGGCAACAGAGTACTTCGGTGAGACTCCATTGGTATTGAACACAGAGACTGATATCTCAGGAAACGTTTCTTTGCCAGTTGTTTCTCGTAGAACTCTCTACGCTGCAATCGAGAAGGATTTGTTAGAGGCTTACTCTTTGCTTCCTGAGTCTAATACTACTGACACTTGGAGAGCTACCAAGTATTCTGCTTCTGCTCTTTTGGCTAAGTTGTATTTGACAATGGCTTCTTGCCAGTCTGCTGCTGCAGGTGCGGGTCTTACATTCCCTTACATTTGTGATAATCCGACTTTGTATTTGGAGTCTGCAAAGAACTACTTGAACGAGATCATCAACTCTGGAAAGTACTCTTTGGAGCCACACAGTACTATCTTCTCTGCAGAGAATCGTGACGTTCCTACTTCTGAGACTATCTTCGCTCTCTACTGGAGATCAGGAGCATACGGTGAAGGTTCAGCTTACCAATCACAGATTGCTATGAGTTCAGACTGGTCACCTGGTTCTGGATGGGGTTCTGGTAAAGGTTTGACTTACACATTGTACAACTCATTCGATGATAATGATGCTCGTAAGAAGGAAGCTTGCTTCTTCGTTGGAAAAGGTTCAGGTAATGGTTACACTACTTACGACGGACGTGTTGGATGGTATGGTTCTTCTTACAACGATATGAAGAAGGCTGGTACTGCACAGTTCGGTATGACTGGTAAGGACTTCCTTGCACAAGGTCAGCACTTGTTCAACAATGTTAAGAAGTACGTTTGGGGTATCGATGGTACTGCTACTCACTCTTCTGGTATGTCAATCGACCGTCGTCAGGATATCATTCGTTACTCTGATGTTTATATGATGTTGGCTGAGATCGCTTTGTTGGAAGGTGGCGATGTAACTGCTGCAAACGCAACTGCTACAGAGTATGTTAACAAAGTATTGGCTGCTCATGGCGCACCAACTATTGAATCTTTGTCATACTTCGAGGATCTTTCTGCTTCTCACCAGGCTTACGAGGAATTCGTATTCAACGTAACTGTTGAAGCTGAAAACGGAGGAAGCGCATCAAAGACTGTAACTGTTAAGGCTTCTGATTGTGGAGCAACAGCAATGTATCATAAGGCTAAGCGTGGCGACTACTTGCAACAACGTCGTAAGGAGTTCGCAATGGAGGGTTCTGCATGGTTGGATTTGAAACGTTTCTACTACTACAGCCCAGAAAACGCTTACAAGTTTATGCAACAAATCGACCGTTCTTGCTCTATGACCAACTCTCCAGAGTTGTCTGGATCTGATGATCCTCAGTTGGAGAACGAGATTGGTTACGACCGTTTGGCTGTTGTCAATGCTGTTAACACTGCGTTGAAGAAAGATCCTACTATTCCTAATGCTTCAACAACCTATTCTGTTGGTGATAGCGAGGTAGGTGTCTTCACAGAGGACTTCAACAACAACAACAGATGGTACTTGCCAATCCCTGCATCTGCTAAGACCTACTTGAAGGGTGCACAGGATTTGTATGATCAAGTTAAGGCTGGTACATATCCATATTAATGTGTTCAATCATTTAATAGATAAACAATGAAACTTAAAAATAAATTTTTATCAGCTGTTGCTCTTTTACCAGTAGCATTGGGTGGTATGATGGTTTCTTGCGAAGACCACTGTAGCGGATGCAACGGTGATATCAACTGTAGTGATTATAAGATCACATCAGTAGCTTCTGCAGACTCTATCAACTCTGCTTTGGGTCAGATGTATGCAGAGCAAACAGTCATCATCAAGGGTACTGGTCTCTCTACAACAAGAGAGGCCTACTTGGTCGACTCTGTAGGAAATAGATACGCTGTCGAGTTGAACCCAACCTTCGTTACAGATAACAATGTCATCATCACTATGAAGAGTGATGCCGACTTGATTTCTACAGAAGGTATCATTTTGGTTTCACAAGGTGGTTGTACCGCTCAGTATGGTATTGCTAAGCCTGTATCTTCTCCTTCAATCAAGATGTTCTACTGTGAGTTCGTTCCAGATGGAGGCACACTCCGCGTTGCTGGTTCTGCTTTCTTGGAGGATGCTGAAAGTAAGGATACCTTGAAGGTATGGTTTGAGCAGATCGATGAGGTAACAGGAAATCCTAATGGTTTGAGAACATACGTTCCTCGCGACTCATTCACTATCGCTCACGATCAGTGCGAGTTGTTAATCACAGTTCCTGCAGGATTGCCTAATTCAACTAAGTTAGGTGTTGAGAACTCTCACGGTATCGCTTACTCATCAATGAGATTCCGTGATACAAGAAACATCTGGTTGGATTTCGACTCTGATACTACTCACGCAGGAGACGAGAACGGTGCTACTTTGGCATACGACAAGTTGACAAATAACACTGGTGTTCCAACTTGGAGAACCTCTGATGCATTGTCAGAAACAGACTATGCAAATATCTTGAGCGCAATCGGTGGTTCATTCCCTGCAAGCTGTAACAATGATGTCGTTGAAACTGAAACTGGTACTTCACATAAGAACTTGTATGGAGTTTTGGCAACCTCTCAAGGAGGTGGTAGCTTCAATAAGAGTGGTTATATCTACTACGCTCCTTATTCTATGTCTCGTCCTCAAGTTGACCTCTTGGGTGATTTCACTAATGAAGAAATCTCCAATTTGGTGTTGAAATTTGAGGTTTACGTTCCTGCTTCTTTGCCATGGTATTCTTACGCATACATTGTTTTCAGTGCCTACGGAACTGATGCTACCGATGAGGAAAGCCGTGTGCCTTTCTTGGAGCAGTATTACGGATTGGATATTTTTAATGATGTGATTCCAGGTCGTTTCTCTCGTGATTTGACTTCAAACACTAAGTTGAAAGCAGGTAAGAATAAGAAGGCTGATGATGGAGAGACATTTGAGTGTAATGCATCTTGTGGTACTCCAGGTGCATGGTTCCACCCTGCTTCTGCAGTTATTGATGAGGAAAGTGGTAGCTTGGTATCAGCAAGTTCATTCTCAACAGATGGTTGGATGACAGTTGCCATTCCGTTAACTTCTGGTGATGGTGGAAACTTTGCATACGCTATCTCTGACTTTGGTTTCTTGACTCAGTACAAGATGGCTAAACACTGTGGTGGTTTGAATAAGACCGATTTCTGCAACTTCTACATTGAGGTTGAGGATGCAACAGGTAATATGCAGAAGGCAGCTGGTTATGGAACTAATATGTTCCTTGCTGTAGATAACTTCCGTATCGTTCCTGAGGACAACGGTGGTGTTCGTTTCTCTAAGAACGACGGTGCTACTGCAACTTCTAAATATCCTTACTAATATTTAGTCTTTAGATAAATCAGGAGGAATGGCTTCGGCTGTTCCTCCTTTTTTTTAAAAAGTTGTTGCCAACTAAATTTTTGATTTTGAGGACAAGAAAATTTTGTCTATATTTGCAAAGTCTTAAGCGGATGTGGCGAAACTGGTAGACGCGCCAGACTTAGGATCTGGTGCCGCGAGGCTTGTGGGTTCGAGTCCCGTCATCCGCACAAGTTGGAAAGGAGAGGCTTCGGTTCTCTCCTTTTTCGTTCTTTTTTTGTAACTTTACACCTGTGTTGAATTTGAGTATTGAAAATTAATCTCCCCGATAGTATATGTCAGACGAATTTGATGAAAAAGATGATGAAGAGTTGGAAGATGGCTCTTTGGACGAGGCTTTAGAGGATGGCGAATTAGGCGATTCTAAATATCCCATTTCCATCGATAACGACGTAACGCATTTGCCAGGTATGATCCAAAAATGGTATTTGGATTATGCTTCTGCCGTTATCTTGGAACGCGCTGTTCCTCAGATTGAAGATGGACTGAAGCCTGTGCAACGCCGTATTCTTCATACTATGAAACTGATTGATGACGGTCGCTACGACAAGGTGGCGAATATCATCGGTCAGACTATGCAGTTTCACCCTCATGGCGACGCTTCTATCGGTGGTGCTTTGGTAACCCTCGGTCAGAAAAATCTGCTGATTGATGCGCAAGGAAACTGGGGAAATATTCTGACGGGAGACCAAGCTGCTGCGGCTCGTTATATCGAGGCTCGTCTTTCAAAATTTGCTTTGGACGTTCTCTACAGTCCGAAAATTACGGAGTGGATGTCTTCGTATGATGGACGAAAGAAAGAACCAGTTACGCTGCCCGTGAAATTCCCGCTCCTCTTGGCTCAGGGTGTGGAAGGTATTGCGGTAGGTTTGTCTTCTAAAATCCTTCCACATAATTTCAATGAGATTATTGATGCGGCAATCGCCTATTTGAATGGAGAAGATTTCGAACTCTATCCTGATTTTCAGACAGGCGGTCTGTTGGATGTTTCTCGATACAATGATGGAGAGCGAGGTGGTCGTCTGCGAATACGTTCAAAGATTTCCAAATTAGATAATAAAACGTTGATTATTTCGGATGTGCCATACGGCGTTACGACCGACTCGCTGATGGAGACGATTGTGGCTGCCAATGACAAAGGAAAAATCAGCATTAAGAAGGTGGAGGATAACACTTCTGCAAAGGCGGAACTGATTGTTCATTTGGCACCGAATACTTCTTCCGATAAGACGATTGATGCCCTTTATGCCTTCACCGATTGTGAGGTGAGTGTGTCGCCCAACTGCTGTGTCATCTTCAACGACAAACCTTTGTTCACCAATGTGCATTTCATTCTGAAATATTCTGTGGATCGAACGAAGGATATTTTAGGAAAAGAACTCAATGTTCGTCGTGGCGAATTGTCGGAGCAGCTTCATTTTTGTTCTTTAGAGAAAATCTTCATTGAAGAGAGAATTTACAAGGACAAGCAATTTGAAGAGAGTAAAAATGTAGACGCTGCTTTGCAACATATCGATAAACGATTGACCCCTTACAAGGAGATGTTCATTCGTGAAGTTACTCGTGATGATTTGCTTCGCCTGTTGGAAATCAAGATGGCAAGAATCTTGAAATTCAACTCGGATAAGGCTGAGGAACAGATAGTTGCGCTCAAAAAGCAGATTGAGGATATTGATTATAATCTGGCTCATTTGGTTGCCTACACCATCGATTGGTATCGCACGTTGAAGGAGAAATATGGCTCGATGTACCCTCGATTGACGGAGATTCGCTCGTTCGAAACTATTCAGACGACGAAGGTGGTCGAAGCCAACGAGAAACTCTATGTGGATTGGGTGGAAGGCTTTGTCGGAACAGGTTTGAAAAAAGACGAGTATGTCTGCAACTGTTCAGATATTGATGATATTATTGTTATCCATAAGGATGGAAAATATCAAATATCTAAGGTGACAGAGAAGAAATATTATGGTAAAGACTTGCTATATGTCAATGTTTTCAAAAAGAATGACAAGCGAACAGTGTATAATGTTTGTTACCGAGATGGAAAAATCGGTGGCACTTACATCAAACGTTTTGCCATTACGGGTGTAACGCGCGACAAGGAATATGATATTACGCAAGGAACTCCAGGCTCGAAGATACTTTATTTCTCTGCTAATCAAAATGCTGAAGCAGAGGTGATTAAGGTCACTTTGAAACCAAAACTTCGTTTGAAAGTGCCAATTTTTGAACGTGATTTTGGTGATATTGCCATCAAAGGACGTCAGTCTATGGGAAATATCTTATCGAGAAATGAGGTGTTGAAAATCACTTTGAAACATAAAGGATCATCAACATTGGGTGGCCGTTCAGTATGGTTTGACCGAGATGTTTTGCGACTCAACTATGATGGTCGTGGCGAGTTGTTGGGCGAGTTCCAGACAGAAGATAAAATACTGGTAATCACGAAGAAAGGAGAGTATTATCTCTCTGGATTTGATGATACAGTCCACTTTGAAGAGGACGTTATGATCGTGGAGAAATTTGATCCGAATAAGATTTGGACGGCTGCGCTCTACGATGCCAATGAAGGCTATAAATATATTAAACGCTTTCTTCTTGAAGTTACTAATAAAAAGGTTAATTTTGTCAGCGACAATCCAAAATCAGTGCTGTTGTTATTGACAGATACTGTTTATCCTCGCATTCAGTTGACATTTGGTGGAGTGGATGCGCATCGCGAGCCAATGATTATTGATGTGGATTCGTTCATCGGTGTTAAAGGCTTGAAAGCCAAGGGAAAACGTCTGCACACTTGGAATATCGAGAAGATTGAAGAGTTGGAGCCAACCCGTTTCCCAGAACCTGAGAATACGGAGGAGTCAGAGGATACGGAGGACGAAAATGACGAGAACAATTCACCTGAGCCAGATGAAAATGGACAGATGTCGTTGTTTTAAGTCAGATAAAGAATAGAAGTAATGAATTATTCCCATTTGATAGATAGTCCGCTGAGATGTGTCTTGCGTGTTTCTCGTAAGATCGTTTGGGTGTTGTCTTTTCTCATGTCCGCAGTTTTCCTTCAAGCACAGGATTATACGGAGTTTGAAGATTTGTACCCTAACTGTCAGGACAATTACGAATCGAAAATTTATGGCGGAACGTATGGCAATTGGCCAGAAGCGTTGAACCTTCCTGTTTTCCCTCATGGCGGTGATATTGAATTGACCCGATATGTGAGAAATAACATTGAATATCCGCATGTCGTGGAGTCGTACGAACAGTCTGTAGATGGCAAGGATAGTGCCGAGGTCTTGGCGAAAGGAATCGTAGCAGTTCAGGTTGTAATTGACCGTTGCGGTAAACCGTCCAGAGTGGAAGTCATACAGTCGGTCAACGATGCGTACGACGAGGAAGCCCTCCGAATTGCGAGAGGTTTGCCTACGTTCAAACCAGGAGATTTGTATGGCGAGCGTGTCAAAGTGGCGTTAATCATACCGTTCTATTTCACTCGTACGAAGATGCCACCTCCACCAGAAAGTGAGTATGGCGACTTCTGGGGCGATGGCGGAGACAGCGTAGATTGGAGTGACTCAGAAGATGATGACAGTAGCAGCTCGAGTGGCGGAGGAAAATATGATAACGTACAATGGGACGATAGTTGGTAATTGAAACAGAAATGACATCAGCAAAAAGAATATTTTTAGTGGGATATATGGGTTGTGGAAAAACCCATACAGGAAAGCGTTTGTCTCGAAAATACAAGGTTGATTTTATCGATTTGGATGCTTTTATCGAGCAACGATTTTTCAAGACAATTTCCAAAATTTTTGAGGAGAAAGGAGAGGCTGAGTTCCGAAAGATAGAGAAAAAGATGTTGGAGGAAGTGTCTCAGTTTGAGAATGTTATCATATCAACTGGAGGCGGAACAGCGTGCTTTTTCGACAATATGGAGAAGATGAATGAGATGGGTGAGACGGTCTATTTGCAGGCTACTCCACAGGAACTTTTCAACTATCTGAAGAATGCGCGTCAGAACCGTCCACTTTTAAGAAACAAGACGGATGAAGAACTGTTGCAGTTTATCACCGATGCTTTGAAACAACGTGAACCGTTCTATTTGAAGGCGAAGCACATTGTCGGTGCAGCAGACGAGTCGGACGTGTTGTTTGACCAACTATTAGCAGATAAATAACAGAAAACGAGAATAAAACTCATGCAAGAAAAAATTATCGTATTGGATTTTGGCGGACAGTATGCGCATTTGATTGCGAATCGTGTTCGTCGTTTGGGCGTCTTCACTGAGATTGTGTCGCCAACGGCTTCTGTCGACGAGTTTAAAGGAGCGAAAGGCATTATTTACAGTGGTGGACCCTCAAGTGTTTATGCAGAGGACGCACCAGAATATAATCCCGAAATTCTTAACATTCCAGTGCCTAAATTAGGTATTTGCTACGGACATCAGTTGATGGCTTCACAGTTAGGTGGAGTAGTAAAACCAGGAAAAGTTAAGGAGTATGGTATAGCAGATTTGGTTCTGAAAGAGCCTCAACATCCATTGTTGAAAGACATTCCAGCCTCTTCTCCAATGTGGATGAGTCATGGCGATCAGGTGGAAAAGTTGCCTGAAGGATATAAAATCATTGCCTCAACGAAAGATTGCGAGATTGCTGCTGTTGCTAATGACGGTAGAAAAATCTACGGAATACAGTTCCACCCAGAGGTTACGCATAGCAAATACGGAATGAAAATTTTGGACAACTTCATCACGATTTGCGGTTGTGAGCGCACTTGGAACATGAAGAGTTACATGCCATTGATTTCTGAGAAAATCAAGAAAGAGGTGGGTAATCGTAAGGTCTTCTTGTTGGTTTCTGGTGGTGTCGACAGTACGGTTGCATTCGTGTTGCTGAACCGTGTGTTGGGTACAGACCGCGTATTGGGCTTGCATATCGATAACGGTATGATGCGTATGGACGAGTCTGCCAAGGTCATCGATTTCTTGAAGGCTGAGAACATGCAGAATCTGCAAGTTGTTGATGCTACCGACACATTCTTGAGCAAACTGAAAGGCGTTACAGCACCCGAGGTGAAGAGAAAATCTATCGGAGCAACCTTCTTGGAGGTGAAAGATGTTGAGATGAAGAAATTGAATCTCGACCCTAAGGAGTGGATGATCGCGCAAGGAACGATTTATCCTGACACAATCGAGAGTGGAGGAACTAAGAATGCTGATTTAATCAAAACCCACCATAACCGTGTGAAAGAGGTGATGGATTTGATGGCACAGGGACTCTTGCTCGAGCCGTTGGCAGACCTCTACAAAGACGAGGTTCGTATGTTGGGTGAAGAGTTGGGTATTCCTCACAATTTGGTGTGGAGACATCCATTCCCCGGACCAGGTTTGGGCGTTCGTTTGCTTTGCTCTGACGGTACAGGCGAGTTTGCTTCCAACAAAGATGTAGACGGTTTGGAGGCTTACTTGAAAGAGCATAATATTGAAGGAAAAGTATTGCCAGTCAAGAGTGTTGGCGTGCAGGGCGATGGAAGAACCTACGCACAGCCATTCTTGTTGACGACTCCAAATCTCACATGGAAAGAGTGTGAGAAATATAGCACAGAGTTGGTGAATCGTTTCAAGGTCATCAATCGTGTGATTTGGCAGGTAGGTGCAGTTTCAGACGCCATGCCAACGTTGGTTGAGCAGTATGCTGAGAAGAAACATTTCGATTCACTTCGCAAATTCGACAATATCTGTACTGAGTTCTTGCAGGAGAATGACTTGTACGAGAAAATTTGGCAAATGCCAGTCGTTCAGTTGCCATTGCGCTTAGATGATAAGCCATGCATCGTAATGCGTCCAGTGAACAGTTCTGAGGCTATGACGGCTAATTTTGCTGAAATTGATCAGAACTTGTTAAAAGGGTTGTGGGGTAGATTTGTAGCAGAGGGCGCAGGTTCACTCTGGTATGACGTAACACACAAGCCACCAGGAACAATTGAGTGGGAGTAATCCAATACAGCAAGACATACAAAAGAGGTTGAATCAAACAGGTTCAACCTCTTTTTTTGAGGTTTGTAAACAGGGGGCAAACAGCAAACTATAAACAGCCAATCACAACAACCTTATCGCTTATTGAAGATGAAACTCAGTCCCTCTCTCTCGTATTGCGGAAATTTGTGATCCGAACTGATAAGCGGAATCTTGTCCTCTCATTTGAGAACGGCTCTCATGTCTACAATTCTGACAAGACCTTCTCTTCCTTCGTCAGAAATCAGCCATTCACCGATTTTGCTCAGTTTCTTACCTTTCCTCTTTTCTTCCATCAGATACTCACGCATAGACATACCGTTTTCTCCATTTTTTACTTTCTTGCTCATACGATTTTGTTTTTGAATTAAACAATCAGGTGCAAATTTATAAAATCTTCTAAAAAGAAAGAGATAGAATCGCTTCCATCTCTTTTGTAGCGGGGACGAGAATTGAACTCGTGACCTCCGGGTTATGAATCCGACGCTCTAACCAACTGAGCTACCCCGCCAAACCTTTATGTTGCTAACTCATTTCTGAATTGCGGTGCAAAGATACGCAATCAATATGTAACAACCAAATTTCAGAGCGTTTATTTTTCTAAATGTTTTATGTTATCCCAGTCTAAAATATTCCAGATTCCGTTCTTCTTCTCAACAACGCAAACACCTGTGGAGTGGGGGTGCGGAGCATTGGCTATTTCGTGAATGGACTGGTATTTGAAATAGGTGTACAGCGTTTTTAACAATGCGCCGTGGGTTATCACCAAGACATTCTGTTTGGGGTGATCTACGATGATTTGCTCAATTACTTTGGCAGCTCTGTTTCTCACCTCTAAGTAGGTTTCGCAGGTTGGACGATAGAATTTTTCAGGGTGATACCAGAAAAGATTCCAGTCTGCCGCAAAGTCTCTCTTTATATCGTTTACTGCCAAACCTTGCCAGTCGCCCATCAAAATCTCTTTCAGAGAGTCGTTGTAGATGGGTTCTAAGCCTAACCCCTTGGTGCAGAGTTCTGACGTTTGACGAGTCCTTCTCATCGGACTAACGTAAAGTGCGGAAAAAGTGATACCAGAATTGTTCAACGCTTTGCCTAACGCTGTTGCTTGTGCAATACCTTCGGGGGTAAGGTCTGATTCCATCTGACCTTGAATCTTATGATCCACGTTGAAGTAAGTCTGTCCGTGGCGAACCAAAAATAATTTTGTCATATCTATAGAAAGGAATGTGGAAGGTCGTTTTGTTCAGACCTCTATAAAACAAGAATGAGGGAAACTCGAAGAGTCCCCCTCTTATCTCTTTTCGTTGCAATAAATTAAACTGCAGCTTCTTTGACGATTGCCACTACACCACGGTAATATCCACATTCGCCACATACTCTGTGGTTCAAGTGTAATGCGCCGCAGTTAGGACACACTGCCAATGCAGGGAGGACTGCCTTATAATGAGTTCTTCTCTTTGCTCCTCTCGTCTTTCCTTGTCTTCGCTTAGGATGTGCCATTTTTGTTATTTTTTAATTAGTTATTATCAATATTTTTTGCTCACACTCTGTTTCATTCACGACTTTTGGTCGTCTAACAATTTCTTTAGCCCTGCCCATCTTGGATCGATTTCTTCGCTTTCGCTCTCGCTACTCTCGACTGGGCTTTCCTCGACTAAGTAATTGTTCAATTGATTTGCAATCGAACCGACACACTCACCATCAGGATGAACATGTCTGATTGGTATGTTCAGAGCGATAAATTCGTAGATATGCCACGCTAAATCTATCTCTCCGGGCTGTTCTGGAATCACAATCAAAGCATCTCCGACATCTTCATATTCTTCACCGAACTTCACGACCAACTTGTCTTCTGTGTCAATGTCTACTTTCATATCCTCCATACAACGATCGCATGGAACATAGACATAGCCTTTAGACAAAATCTTGAACTCCGATGAATACTCCGATTTCCTTAAGTTTACTTTCACCTTTACCTCGCCTCTCTGGGTTTCGGTGGCTCCGATGCTCTCAAAAAAATCGTCAGTTAACAGAAAATCGTACTCGTAAGTGCCTTCTGGCAACTCCCGAAGTGAAATAATGTATTCTCCGTTACTGCTCTTATTTTCGTCCATCTTTGAATGAGTTTCAAAAACTTTGCAAAATTACAAAAATTAATAATAAGAACGTATATAGATTCTCACTTTTTTTGATATGAGAGTTTTCAACACTCTTTTATTCTATTTTTTCTTTTGAACAGACCAACCGAATTTCCCGATTTTGTCGCCCATCTTGAAATAATTGCCGTGAGAATAAGCCATCAGTTGGGCATCTTCCAATTTGAAAGCGTCCGTTTCTGGGTCCATGTATTTCTCGTCTGCCAAGACATTGACAACTTCGGCAATGAACATGTCATGCGAACCTAAAGGGATGATTTCCTTGACTTTACACTCGATGGAGAGGGGAGACTCTTCGATAGCAACCGAGTTGATGACACTCGTTTTGAGTGGGGTCAACTTCATCTCTTTGAATTTGTTGACATCTCGACCTGATTTCACACCGCACCAGTCTGTGGCGTATGCTAATTGTTCGTTGGTGAGGTTGATGACAAACTCTCTGTTGCGCTTGATGATGTCGTATGAGTGGCGACTTGGACGGATGGAGACGTAGCACATAGCAGGGTCTGAGCAGATAGTGCCGACCCATGAGGCTGTGAAGATATTGTATTCGCTCTCGTCTTTACCGCAAGAAATCATGGCGGCTGGCAATGGATAAACCATTGTGCCTGGTTTGAATGAACGTTTCATAATCAACTGAAGATTAAAGGATTACGATATTTTCTCCGCTGACGATTCTTTCGCAGTAGTGGCATTTGAAAGCAATCTTCGACTTGTCGACAGTGCGGAATTTAGTCTGCATAGGTTCGTTGTTGGTGATGCATTTAGGATTTTTGCACTTGATGACACCGATGAGTTCGTCAGGCAACTGCAACTGCATCTTCTCTGAAACCTCGTATTCTTTGATGATGTTGATTTTCGCTTTAGGGGCAAGAATGGCGATTTTGTTCACCTCTTCTTGACTTAAATATTTGTCAGCGACTTTGATGATGGCTTTTTTGCCTAACTTTTTGCTTTCAAGGTTGTAGCCGAAAGTTACTTGATTAGGGATGTCGTTCAATCCTAAGATTGAGATGACGCTGAACAATTTTTCTGAAGGGATATGGTCGATCACAGTTCCGTTGCGGAGGGCTGCTACTTTCAGTTCTTTTTCCATTGTTTCAAGATTTAAAATTAAAGACCTAACAAATCACAGATGACGGCTTGACGTGCATACACGCCGTTTTTCGCTTGTTGGAAATAGTATGCTTTTTCGTTGTTGTCGACGTCGTAGTCAATCTCGTTCACTCTTGGAAGTGGGTGAAGGATACGCATATTAGGTTTCGTCTTCTCCAAAAGTTTGTTGCGGAGGGTGTAGACATCTTTCACCTTCTCATATTCATAAAGGTCGGTGAAACGCTCTTTCTGCACACGGGTCATGTAGAGAATGTCTGCGTCTGCAATGTTCTCTTCGGTGAGATCGCAATGCTCTTCGAAAGGAATGTTGTGTTCTCTGCAGAACATTTTGTACTCTTCTGGCAATTCCAACTCTTTAGGAGCGATGAAGCTGAAAGTTGGGTTGAAGTGAGACATTGCTTGGATGAGGGAGTGGATTGTACGGCCGTATTTCAAGTCGCCCACCATACAGATTTTCAAGTTGTCGATTCTGCCTTGTGTCTTTTTGATAGAGTAGAGGTCGAGCATTGTCTGCGTTGGGTGTTGGTTAGCACCGTCGCCAGCATTGACGATAGGCACACTCGACACTTCAGAGGCATAACGAGCAGCACCCTCGATAGGGTTGCGCATAACGATGAGGTCGGCATAGTTGCTCACCATGATGATGGTGTCTTTGAGGGTCTCACCTTTCGTGCCACTGGTAGTAGCAGCGTCAGCAAAACCGATAACACGTCCGCCTAAACGGTTGACAGCCGTCTCGAAACTGAGTCGGGTACGAGTTGAGGGTTCAAAAAATAGGGTGGCAACCACCTTGCCTTTTAAAATCTCCTGGTTGGGGTTCGCTTCAAACCCAGCCGCTTTGTCCAAAATTTGCAGAATCTTCTCTTTGGAATAGTCTGCGATGGATACCAAACTCTTAATAGCCATATCGTTATGATTTATTTATCTTTTCTTTTTTTATCCTTCAACCTATAACGAAATGAAATGCTCAAAAAAAAACCAATACGAGCCAAATTCGTATTGGTTTTCATATCATTTTATATGTTTTTTTCTTCGCATTTCTTACTCTTCGTTTGGGTGCAAAAATAGAACAAAATCGGTTACTTTCTTTAATTTTTCGGGCCTTAATTTTCAACCATTTTGAGTTTCTGCAATCTACAAGAGATGGAAAGAAACGGTGAGACCTGCCATCACGATGGATACCATACTCATCAGTTTGATAAGGATGTTTAAAGAAGGACCAGAAGTGTCTTTGAATGGGTCGCCTACCGTGTCGCCAACGACGGTTGCCTTGTGGTTGGCTGATCCTTTGCCTCCTAAGTTCCCTTCTTCGATGTATTTCTTGGCATTATCCCATGCACCACCTGCGTTTGCCATGAAAATTGCCAAAACGAAGCCTGTGGATAGTCCGCCGATGAGCAGTCCGAGGACTCCTGCGACACCGAAGATGACTCCTACAATCATTGGTGTGATGATGGCTAAGAGGGACGGAAAGAGCATTTCACGTTGTGCACCCTTGGTCGAAATCTCAACGCAACGAGCGTAGTCGGGTGTCGCTTTCCCCTCTAAAATGCCAGCAATCTCCCTGAATTGTCGTCTCACCTCCGTAACCATACATTGAGCCGCTCTGCCAACTGCATTCATGGTGAGTCCGCAGAAAAGGAATGCCATCATGGAGCCGACGAAGATACCAACTAAGACATTGGGATTCATCAAGTTGACTTGATAATAGTTCATGAAATCTATCAAAGAAGCGTCAACTGTGTTGATGACGTTATCGCCGACTGTCAGACTGGTTTCTCCGATTCTGACAAGGGCGATTTTTATCTCTTCAATGTAGGATGCGAGAAGGGCAAGGGCAGTGAGGGCGGCTGATCCGATGGCGAATCCTTTGCCTGTGGCTGCGGTGGTGTTGCCCAAAGCGTCTAATGCATCTGTGCGGTTGCGTACGTTTTCACCCAAACCGCTCATCTCCGCATTTCCGCCAGCGTTGTCGGCTATCGGACCGTATGCGTCTGTTGCCAAGGTGATTCCTAAGGTGGAGAGCATACCGACGGCAGCAATGCCAATGCCATACAATCCGAGACTTAATCCTTTGGCAGAGAAAAAGATAGTGGTGTCAAAACCAATCGCACATAGATAAGCTAAGATGATGGCAACTCCGATGGTGATGACAGGTATGGCTGTGGAGATCATTCCTAAGCCCAAACCAGAAATGATGACTGTGGCGGCTCCTGTCTCGGCACTCTCGGCAACTTTCTGGGTAGGACGATAGGTGTGAGAGGTGAAATATTCGGTGGATTGACCGATGACAACCCCTGCGACTAATCCTGTCAAAACGGAAAATGACAAACCTAACCAGTTGTCTATCTGCAAGATATAGAGAAGTCCGAATGAAGCGATGGCAACTAAGATGGAACTGATATTTGTTCCTTTGCCCAATGAACCTAAAAGATCTTTCATTGTTGCACCTTCTTTTGTGCGAACTAAGAAAATACCAATGAGGGATAACACAACGCCCACGGCAGCGATTAGCATTGGGGCTAAAACGGCTTTCTCTTGCAGTTCGCCTCCAACGGCTGAGTAGGCGGCAGCACCCAAGGCGGCGGTGGCTAAGATGGCTCCAGCGTACGACTCGTAGAGGTCTGCACCCATTCCAGCAACATCGCCAACGTTATCACCGACATTATCGGCGATGGTGGCAGGGTTGCGTGGGTCATCTTCGGGTATTCCAGCCTCAACTTTGCCGACAAGGTCTGCACCGACATCTGCCGCTTTGGTGTAGATTCCACCACCGACACGGGCAAAGAGGGCTTGCGTAGACGCACCCATTCCGAAGGTGAGCATGGTGGTCGTGATGACAACCAATTTCTGACCTCCTTCACCCTCAACAAATTGAGTTAGAATAAGATACCAAATCGCAATATCTAAAAGAGCCAGTCCGACGACGGTCAATCCCATGACTGCACCCGAGCGAAATGCAATTTTCAGTCCGCCATTCAACGATTGTCGTGCAGCGTTGGCAGTGCGTGCCGAGGCGTAGGTGGCAGTCTTCATTCCGAAGAATCCTGCTAATCCAGAGAAGAAACCGCCCGTCAAGAAGGCAAACGGCACCCAAGGGTTTTGCAGTCCGAAGCAAGCCATCACTGCGAAAAGAACGGCTAATGCGATGAACACAAGAATCACCACTTTATATTGTTGTTTCAGATAAGCCATTGCGCCAGAGCGAACATGCTGCGCAATCTCTTTCATCCTTTCAGTACCCTCATCTTCTTTTTTCATCCATTGGTAGAAATATATGGCAAAACCTAATGCTAAGAGGGCGGCCAACGGAACTATAAAAAACAAGGTATCCATAAGTCGACGATTTAAAAGGTTTGTGAAATGTGTAATAATATATAAGGTGGATTTGTTCCCAAATTCACCGAACGGCAAATGATTCTGCATTACAGGGTCAGAAGATCATTTTTAACATTATTTAAATGTTGATAATTGCAAAGGTAGAGGATAAAACGAGAAATCAAAATTTTTCAATCTTTATTTGAAAAGGGTTCAGAAAGAAAAATTGTGCGGAAAATTTTTATGCAAGGACGACATCCAAAATCATCATCAGAACAAAACCTAAAGCGACACCGATGGTGGCAATGTTGGAGTGGGGCTCTTCTTGTGATTCGGGAATCAACTCTTCAACGACGACGTAGATCATTGCTCCTGCCGAGAAAGCCAATAAATAGGGTAGAATGGGTAGAGTTAAGTCGATTAGCAGAATGGTCAGAATCCCGAAAATGGGTTCGACCAAACCAGAGAGAACGCCTAATCCAAAAGATTTGTGACGGGAACAACCCGAGGCTCTGAGGGGCATGGAGATAATCGCGCCCTCTGGAAAATTTTGAATAGCCATACCGAGTGAGAGGGCTAATGCACCGCTAAGGGATATGCCAGCGTCTCCCATACTTGCGCCTGCTAAGGTTACGCCCACTGCCATTCCTTCTGGAATATTGTGGAGGGTAACTGCCAACACCAACATACTCGATTTCTTGAGTGAAGAAGAGACACCTTCTGGTTTCTCAGAATTGAGGTGGAGGTGGGGAGTTACGGTGTCTAAAATCAGGAGGAAAAACATTCCAGCAAGAAATCCGACAACGGCGGGGAACACTGCCCATTTGCCATGGTCGGCGCACATATTAATGCTTGGAATGAGAAGAGACCAAACAGAGGCAGCCATCATAACGCCCGAAGCAAAACCTAAAAGAGTCTTCTGCCATGTCGATGAGATCTTGTCTCGGAGGGCGAAAACCATTGCCGCCCCCAAGGTCGTCCCAATGAATGGAATCGTTAATCCAACTGCATAAATGGAGTCTGTCATTATTTCTTGATGACCAAGTAGTAGGTCTTGAAGTTGGATGAGTTCTTGTCGAAATTACCAGCCCAAACCACCACGGTGAGGATTCCTGTCGATTTGTCGTAGTTTGCACAATATTGTGCTTCCGGACTCACCTCTACTGTGATTTCAGATTTTGTGTAATCGGCTGAGATTGTCTGTCGTTGTACGCTGCTGTCGAAACCTTCAACGGCAGTGCCGTCTACTTTGACACTTACGATGTTCGCCTCATATACGAATGAAGAAGAGAACTTGATGGTGTAGGTGTGGGTGTTGGTGGCGTCTTTGGCGATGTTTCCACCTTTCACTACCAATACTTTCGCATTCTCAGTCGCGTCATACGACTCCTCGACGGTTGCCAATGCGTCTGCGGTGTAGGTGACAGGGTTCTCTGAATAAGAACCTTCTACATAGTAGCTGTATTCGTCTTTCTTGAAATCTGCCAAGGCTGTACCGTTGATAGAGAGGCTGACGAGTTGCGAACCATAGACGGTTGGGTCTTTGAAGGTGATGGTGTAGACGTGTTGGTTGGTTTTGTTGGTGGCAATGTCGCTACCTTTCACGGTGATTGTCATCGTGTAGGTGGCAACGTCGTAGGTGGCTTCTACTGTTGTGCCTTCGCTTGCCGTCCAGGTTACGTTTGAAACCTCACTGTAGAGAAGGTCGTCTTTCGTGTAGGCGTAAGTCTCAGAGTCGAATCCATCGATAGAAGAACCATCGATTTGAAGATCTGTCAACACAGACTCAGCAGCCTTGCCGAATTGCAGTTTATATTCATGGTAGTTGTTAGGATGCTCTGCAATGTCTTTACCTTTCACCGTGATGGTGTAGGTGTTGCTGGCATCGTCGTATGCACCTTCGGCTGTCGAACTTTCGTCTTGTTTCGTGTAGGTGATTTTAGTCTTCGATGGGTCGTATACCGAGCTCAAAGTGTAAATGAACTTAGAAGAAGAGAATCCTTCCACACTACGATTGTTGACTTTCAAAACACTCAATAAAGAAGGAGCGAGGAACTGCACCGTGTAGGTGTGGTAGTTGGTTGTGTTTTGTGCAATATCACCACCCGACACGGTTAAGGTCAAAGCATTGGTTGTCTCATCATATTCTGATTTTACTTTTGCTTCAGCGTCTGCTTCCCACGATATATTGTCTTTGTCGTACGAACTTTCGATGTTGTAATCGTATTTGTCCTTTGCGAAATCAGCAACCAACTCGTTGTCGTATTTCAAACTTGTCAACTGAGATCCGTACGAAACGTGGAACTGGATCGTGTAGGTGTTGTAGTTGTTAGGGAACGTCTCTATATCCGCACCTTTGACTGTGATGGTCAACACTGCTGTTTCGCTGTTGAACGACTCTTCCGCGGTTGCACCGTCGGTTGTGGTATAGGTTACCTTTACAGCACTGTAGATGAGTTCAGACTGATCGTAGTTGTATTTGTTAGTCTTGAAATTGGACAATGTCGTACCGTCGATTGCCAAATCAGTCAAGAGAGATTTTGCAGCAAATTGCACTTTGTAGGTGTTGTAGTTGTCGCTATTCGAAGCAAAGTCGCCACCTTTAACGGTGATAGTCAAAATGTTGGTCTTTGAGTCGAATGAACTTTCTGAGGTTGCCTCATTGTCCACTTCCCAGGAAATGGTTTCTTCGTCATACGACTTGCCAATCTTGTAATCATACTTGTCTTTTGCAAAATCAGATACTTGAACACGCTCGTGTTTCAAGGTGGTCAACTGCGATCCGTAAACATCGTGGAACACCACTTTGTATGTGTGTGTGTTGGTAGGGTCGACATCGATATCTCCACCTTTTACGATGAGGGTGTATGCTCGAGAAGTAGCGTCGTATGAAGTCGTAACGTTCGCTTCTGCACTTGCCTTGTAGGTTACGGTCGTTTTGCCCTCGTGGTAAACATCCTTAGATGAATAGTCGAAGGTTAAAGAAGAGAAATCTGACACGGCAACATCGTTGATACTCAATGCGGTAAGATAAGAACCATACGACTCGTGGTATTGAATCTTGTAGGTGTGAACGTTGGTGTTATCGTCGGCATAGTCTTTTGCACGCACTTCAATCGTCAAAACGTAAGTCTCTGGATCGTATGAAGTTACGGCAGTTGCCTCCTCGTCCGTTTCGTAATCCAATTCCGACTCCTTGTAGGTGTTCTTCACTGTGTATGCGTAGGTTGATGCAGAAAAACCTTCAACAGCTTCGCCAGCGATCTTGAGTGATTTCAGTTGCGAACCGAAAGGAGCGTGAAACTTGAAAGTGTAGACGAGGTTGTCGCCAGCGTCATTCTTGAAAGAGATGGCCAGGGTGTTCGTGCTTTCATCGAAAGACTCGCTAACATCGCCTGCTGCATTCTTTACAGTATACGAAACGTTGCTTTTTACACTCTTGTATGCTTTGTCGTCAATGGTATAGTCGTATGTACTGCTTGAGAATCCGTCAATCTCCGTGTCTCCAATCTTAAAGGTCGTCATGCTTGCTGGTCTATAAAATTGAATTTTGTATTCGTGGAAACTGTTGGCATTGGCAGAGTAGTCATCACCCATCACTTTGATGGTCAAGATACCCGTCTCCTCATCGTACGACTCGGAAGTGGTGGCATATTTACCATCGCTGACGTAAGCCACCTTGACATCCTTATAGTATTTCTTTACGGTGTACGAGAAATTGTTCTTTGAGAAATTGTCTACGGATGTGCCATCAATTGTCAAACTGTTCAACTTTGAGTTGTAAATCATTTCGACATCGTCAACGTAGATTTTGTCAGATTCGTTACCTTCTCCAGGAACGTAATTCGTTGCAAATGAAGCCAATGCGTAGGAAGGTTTGGCATCTGAACATTGAGGAGACAAACTCTGCTCACCCTCATAGTTGGCTAATTTCAAGGTCTCACCCTTGTAGTAGAATGCCACTGCATAGCGAGTCCAATCACATTGAGGCGGGTTCATACCTGCGACAGCACAAACTTGGCTCCAAGTGGTTCCTGGATCTTGAGTCTCATATTTGCCATGAAGCAAAATGTAGAAACGGCCCTTTTGTGAAGAGGAACTTGGTTGATTTTTAATCCATGCTACACAAGAGTCTGGACGACCTGTAAACGCTGCACTTTTGCTCTCGTCGCTAATCTTGCTAAAGTTGTGGTTTTTTGTGTCTGTAGCACTTGTTGCACCAGCGTAAATACAACCTGATGTAATCATTCCATTGGCAGGAATGCCTAACACTGATTTTACCTTTCCTACTGCGGAATATTTACCTGCACTACCAGGACGAACATCCGTGGAACGTTCGCATTGCTTGCTATTCTTTGCTGCATTTGCTAAAAAACTGCTTGAACCTTCTACCGTTTCGTAAGTGTTCCAATTATTAGGAAGCGTAGAACTACTCCAACTTTCGAAATCACTATTGGCTAACTGATAGACATCCTCAGCGGAAGCCGTAGAAAAGATTGCAAAAAAACATGTAAGTATGGTGGTTGTAATTACACAGTTTCGTATTGTCATATCTATTTATCTTATAATTAAGAATATCCGAACTATCGTGCAAATTTACAACTTTTTTTAGTTTGTTAACAATTTAAGTTAAAATAAGAGTGCTAAATGATTTGAAGACTGGTTCGCAAATTGCGGAAAATGCGTGCTTTTTACCAAACTTTCTTCAACTCTTCATTATATTCTAACCCTGCTTCGGCTAACTTTTTCTCTACGTCTTCTCTCTTTACCTTAAACGCTTCGCAAATCTGGTCTAAGTTCTCGTAAATTTCATCACGCAACAAAAAATTAATGGCACTCATTAACATCGCTGGGTCGGTCATTGGTAAATGTTCCATGTTTTTAGTTTTATTTGTTATTATTGAATTTTTTATTCCGATTCTTTCTCGCTCAACATCGTTTCCAACTCCTCGACGGCGGATTCCATCTCCTTGGCAAACGTGCTGTGCATACTCAGAAAATCTTTGTTGCCATGCGATAATCGCTCCAACAATTCTGGGTCTATCTCGTGTACATAATTACCGATGATATACTCAATGTCGTCTTTCTGATTGTCATTGTGCGAGAATTTGTATACTCTCCACTTCTGATGGAGAAAACAATAGGCGGTCTCGATACTCTCTTTTGTAATCATTTGAGTTTCAAATCGTATGGGTATTTTAGACTGCGAAATTACCGAATCAACTGCACTCAGTCAAATTTCTTGCTTCCTTTTAGTAAATTTGCATCCTAATTTGATTTGAAAATGGCAGATTTCAACTTTGCAGATTATTTAGATGCTCCCTCAAATGAGGAAGTGAATGGCATTTTTTTACCGGAAGAGTCTACTTTGGGTAAAAATCTTGTGTCGGAAGAGTTTAACGTCGCTCTCATCGGTGTCCCTACGGATGGTGATCTCAACAACTTGGGAACAGCCGACGCTCCGAATGCGGTTCGTAAACAATTGTATGAATTGGCATCTTGTTTCCACAATATCCACGTTGCCGATTTGGGAAACATCAAAACTGGCAAAAAGTTGAATGATGCTTATTCTGCTCTGACTGAGGTTGTTACCTACTTGGCAAGCAAGAAAATCGTTTCTGTTATAATTGGTGGCTCGCAAGATCTGACGATTCCGATGTTGAACGCTTTGAAGAGTGTGAAGAGTGAAGAAACGGACGAGCGTAAGAAAGTTCGCCTCACTGTAATCGACTCGAAAATAGACCTTTCCGCAAAGAATGAACCTCTTTCTGCCAATAATTTTTGGAATCCAATTTTAGAAGATGAATCCATCTCCGAAATGGCTCTTTTAGGCTTGCAAAACTACTATTATGCAGACTGGCAGGCTGAAAAGTTAGTGGGAAAAGGGGTGGTCGTGAAGCGTTTGCGTGAAATCGCGCAAAATTCGATTTCTGCAGAGCCTTTCTTGCGCGATGCGGATGTCTTGAGTTTGGATATGGCTTCCGTTCGTCATTCTGAGGCTCCTGGTCATGCTTTGTCCATTCCAAATGGGTTCAATGGCGTTGATATTTGTCAGTTGGCTCATTATGCCGGACTGAGTGACACTACGCTTGTCTATGGTTTGTTTGGCTACAATCCTTCTTTTGATGATTCAGACCAGACGGCGGCACTTGTCGCTGAGGTGGCTTGGCATATTTTAGAGGGTATTGATAAAAGGTATAACGATTATCCTGTGTGCGACCTTTCTAAATATCGAAAGTATGTGGTGTTGCCGAAATTTGACGGAGATAGTAAAATCACTTTCTATTCTAACACGGCAAATGGTCGCTGGTGGGTAGAAATTCCAACTCTTCAGGGTGCGAAAATCTACTCTTGCACTGCAAAAGATTATTCTGATTTCTGCAATAATGCCATCCCTGACGTGTGGATGAGACATTATATGAAATAGAATGAAAATTGTTCTGTATTTTAAATTAATCTCTTTGTAAATATTTCAAGAAAAGGTCGGGCTTGTCGTTGATAACCAATGACATAGGGAAATTTTCCTCTTCAAACAGTTGGTAGACAAAGTTGTAGTTGGCAACGTCGAATGAGATGTGTGCGTCGCTTCCCATAATCACCATCAATTCATATTTTTTGCAAAGTCGAACCAACTCCCGATTGTTTTTCCACGCATGTTCCTTCCCTCGGTTAGGGTTGAGCGAACTATTATTGATTTCCAAAAGAATACGATTTTCTTTGGCTGCTTGAACGATTGGTTCGAAGAGGAGTTCTGCACTGCCGTCTGCCGGGTGACTGATAATGTCGATCTTCGGATTTTTGATGACATTGATCATTCCTTGCGTGTTTTCTTCAACCGTGCCTGGCGTGAAACACGACTCGTGAATACCTGCAATGCGAATATCCAACTTGTCAATGGTTTTGTCGGGAAGGTCTAAACTGCCGTTCGCATTTAAGATGTTGATTTCGCATCCCATCAAAATCTTTACGCCCTCAATATTGCGAGGAATGACGTGAAAGTTGTTGAAATAGACAGGGTTGCACGCACCTCGGATAGACGGACCATGGTCTGTTATACCCAAGATTTGCAAGTTCTTCTCTTTCGCACTTCTCACCATTTCTTGCAAGGTGCTATAGGCATGTCCACTTGCCACGGTATGCGTATGTACATCTAATGCTACGTTCATAATCTTTTGTTTTCTCAAAGGTAAGATTAATGCTTTAAATATAAGGTATAGAATAGAGGATTTTTACGAAAACAAAACCCCGACAAGGAACATGTCCTTGCCGAGGTTGAAGAATCGAAGAAAAATATTAATTATGTGGCAAGCATTAAAATCTCATTGCTCGTTCGCACGTTAGTCTTCGTCTGGTTTGAAAGTGCGATCATCGTACTCAGCGATTTCACGAAGTCTTCCGTAGTGCTCATCATGTTGGCTTCTATCCAAACCGATCTCCTCGTTTTGTTCAGAAACACGCATCGTAATCATCTTGTTCGTTACAAAGTAGAGTAACCAAGACATACCTGCTGTGTAAACAATCACGATTGCCAAAGCGATTACGTGGTTGATGAAGAATTGCAAGTGGCTTACACCCTCTGCAGCCAAGTCTGGCTCGTATTTGTAAACGAAGATACCTGTAAGGAGCGTTCCAACGATACCACCCAAACCGTGAGTTGGAAATACGTCGAGTGCGTCATCGATAGCAGTTTTCTTGTTTTTGATGTAGCAAGCGAGGTTACAGATGATCGTCGTGATGAACGCGATGATAACGCTTTCGCTTGTGCTGACCCAACCTGCAGAAGGAGTGATGGCAACCAAACCTACGACACTACCGATTGCTGCGCCCATTGCAGATGGCTTACGACCACGAATACAATCGAAGAACAACCAAGTAACCATTGCAGTAGCGGCTGCGGTGTTCGTGTTCAAGAATGCCTTCACTGCCATTCCATCAGCGTGGAGACTAGAACCAGCGTTGAATCCGAACCAACCTAACCAAAGAAGAACCGCACCCAAAACTACGTATGGAATGTTAGCAGGCTCTGCTTGTTTGTGGTGACGTTTGCCAAGGAACATTGCGCCAACCAAGGCTGCGATACCAGAAGAAGCGTGTACCACGATACCACCGGCGAAGTCTTTCACATGCATTTGGTTGAACAATCCCTCTGGATGCCAAGTACAGTGTGCCAACGGACAGTAAATGAAAATACAGAAGAGGATCATGAACACCATATAACCTGAGAAATGAACACGCTCAGCGAATGATCCAGTGATCAAAGATGGTGTTACGATAGCGAACTTCATTTGGAACAATGCGTAAAGACCTAACGGAATGGTCAAACCTAAAGCTTGTGAAAGTTGGTCTGTCGCTTGTCCACCAACATCTTGCAAGAAGAAATAGGTTGCAGGATTTCCAATTACGCCACCGATGTTATCACCGAATGCCAAACTAAATCCGAATACTACCCAAATCAAACTGATAACTCCCATCGCAATGATACTTTGCAGAATGGTTGATATCACGTTCTTCTTGCGAACCATACCACCATAGAAGAATGACACACCTGGAGTCATCATCAACACAAAGATGGTTGAAGTCAGTAACCACGCTACATCAGCAGGATTGACATTCTCACTCATATCCCACATGTAATCGGGTTGTCCAGGTATTGATTGCCCTGGAATGAAAAATGCCACAGCAACGATTGCCAAAAGGCAGCACATAAAAATAATCCAACGTTTTTTCATGTTCTTTTCGTTTTAGTTGTTTATTATTTTGTTTCTCTAATTTCTTTTCGTTATCAAATCCTTTGCAAAGTTAGACAAAAAGTAAGAAAAACAAACAAAAAAGCGACAAAATGCGAGTGGATTGTTAAATTTTTTGAAAAATAGAAAATAATGTGTCTTGCAATTAGTTTGTAACTGTTTGATTCTTAATTGATTAACTGATGTTTTATAAATTAACTAAAATCTTAATGTTGAGAAAAATTTTTTCTTGCATTGCAATTTGTAAGCGTATCGGCTTTAAATCTTACTTTTTGTAAGCAAATATTCGTCCTATTTACATATCGGATTTTCGAAAATCTTAAGGTTAAATTGTGTAACTTTGCACTTCGAAATATTTGATTGTGTAAGTAAAACGAAATATAAAATGACGGAAAGAAAGTTTAAAAGAACAACTGTAACGTCAGCTTTGCCTTACGCCAATGGTCCCGTTCATATCGGTCACCTCGCCGGCGTCTATGTGCCTGCTGATATCTACGTTCGCTACCTCCGTTTGAAAGGTGAGGATGTAATCTTCATCGGTGGATCAGATGAACACGGCGTGCCTGTAACCATTCGTGCTAAAAAAGAGGGGGTTACTCCTCAAGACGTGGTCGACCGCTACCATAAAATAATAAAAGACTCTTTCAAAGAGTTCGGTATCTCTTTTGATATCTATTCTCGTACTACTTCTAAAATTCACCATAAACTGGCATCGGATTTCTTCCGCAAACTTTATGATAAGGGTGAATTTATCGAGAAGACGAGCGAGCAGTATTACGACGAGGAGGCTAAGACTTTCTTGGCAGACCGCTACATCGTGGGTGAGTGTCCGAAGTGCCACGCTCAGGGTGCTTACGGCGACCAATGTGAGGCTTGTGGTTCGGCTCTTTCTCCTGAAGAGTTGATCAATCCTGTTAGTAAACTGTCTGGCGCAAAGCCTGTTATGCGTAGCACGAAACACTGGTATTTACCATTGGATAAGCATGAGGGTTGGCTTCGTAAATGGATTTTGGAAGATCATAAAGAGTGGCGTCCGAATGTTTACGGTCAGTGTAAGAGTTGGTTGGACGGTGGATTGCAACCTCGTGCCGTGAGTCGCGATTTGGAGTGGGGTATTCCTGTTCCTGTCGAGGGTGCGGAAGGAAAAGTACTTTATGTATGGTTCGACGCGCCAATCGGATACATCAGCAACACGAAGGAGTTGTGTGATGCTCAACCTGAGAAATTTGGTAATTGGGAGAAGTGGTGGAAAGATGAAGATACTCGTTTGGTTCATTTCATCGGTAAGGATAATATTGTATTCCACTGCATCGTCTTCCCTGCTATGTTGAAGGCAGAGGGTTCTTACATTTTGCCTGACAATGTGCCAAGCAATGAGTTCCTCAATTTGGAGGGCGACAAAATCTCAACGTCTCGTAACTGGGCTGTATGGTTGAATGAGTATTTGGAGGATTTCCCTGGCAAACAAGATACTTTGCGTTATGTGTTGACGGCGAATGCTCCTGAGACGAAGGATAACGATTTTACTTGGAAGGATTTCCAAACTCGCAATAACAGTGAGTTAGTGGCTATCTACGGAAACTTCGTGAACCGTGCTTTGGTGTTGACTCAGAAATATTTCAATGGAAAAGTTCCAACCTTAGGTGAGGTTACCGACTACGACAAGGCTATGATTGCAGAGTTTGTCGATGTGAAAAAACGCTTGGAGGATTTGTTGGACAACTTCAAATTCCGCGATGCGCAGAAAGAGGCGATGAACTTGGCTCGTATCGGAAATAAATATTTGGCTGAGACGGAGCCTTGGAAGTTGGCGAAGACAGACATGGCTCGCACGGCTACTATTTTGCATTTGAGTTTGCAAATCGCTGCTAATCTTGCCATCGCATTTGAGCCATTCTTGCCATTCTCTTCAGAGAAATTGCGCAATATGTTGAATATGAAGGAGTTCGCCTGGAGCGACTTGGGTAGAACAGATCTTTTGGCTGAAGGTCAGGAATTGGGCAAGGTTGAATTGCTCTTCGTCAAGATCGAGGATGCAGAGGTCGATGCTCAAGTGAAGAAATTGCAAGATAAGAAGAAAGAAAACGAGTTGGCAAACTGGTCGCCTGATGCTGTTGCTTCAGAGTGTACAATCGACGATTTCGCCAAATTGGATATTCGTTGCGGAACAATTTTAGAGTGTACGAAAGTGCCAAAGGCAGACAAACTTTTGCAGTTCAAGATTGACGACGGAATGGGTGGCAGAACCATCGTTTCTGGTATCGCAAAATACTACAAACCAGAAGATTTGGTCGGAATGCAGGTTTGCTTTATTGCCAATTTCCCTGTCCGCAAGTTGAAAGGTGTCGAGAGTCAAGGAATGATTCTTTCTTCATTGAACAGTGATGGCAGTTTGTCTGTTGTGTCTCCTTCAAAGAAGGTGGCAAACGGAGCAAAGGTTTGCTAAACAGTTTGAAAATTTTAATATAAGCGGAAGATGGTAATTTAATATCGTCTTCCGCTTTTTGTCGTTATAAAGTTTTCTATTTTATAATAGAAGGTGGCTATGAAAAAATAATTTTAATTGATATTTGTGATAATTGTTGCAAATTCAATTTTGTTCAAAATTAGGTCTTTTTTTACCGTAAAACAGCGCAAGTGCCAAATTTTTTAGCCTTCCAGCTGTTTTACGGCATTTCTTGTTTTAATTTCTATCCTTATTGATATTTAAAATAACAAATAAAAATTCTCTTTATTTATTTACTTTACTCATTCCTGCTTGCGTTGTAAATCTCCCAATATGCTCCGTGTTGCGAAAGTAACTCTTCGTGGGTGCCTTGTTCCGCTACTTTTCCTCTTTCTAAAACGACGATTTTGTCCGCATTCTTGATGGTCGAGAGGCGGTGGGCAATGATTAGACAGGTCTTCTTATAGGTCAATCGGCGGATCGCTTGCTGAAGGAGCAATTCGGTTCTGGTGTCAATATTGCTTGTCGCTTCGTCAAGAATCAAAATCGGTGCGTCTGCAAGGATGGCTCGGGATATGGTGAGCAACTGCTGCTGACCGTAACTGATTCCTGCGCCTTGTTTCACTAACTTTTGATCGTATTGTTGAGGCAAACTCATAATGAAGGTGTCAATATTGGCTGCCTCTGCTGCTGATTTAAGTTCTTGATTGTCAATCTCTTCTCTGCTATATCCAATGTTGTAGCGAACGGTTTCTGAGAACAAAAATGGTTCTTGAAAAACAATGCTTAACATCGAGCGTAACTCGTCTTTCTGAATATTGCGAATGTCGACTCCATTGATAGATATACTGCCTTCTTGTATATCGTAAAATTTTGATAATAAATGGATTAGAGTGGTTTTTCCTGCTCCAGTCGTACCGACAATTGCGACGGTTTCTCCTGGCTCTATCGAAAAACTTACTCCGTCGATGGTTGGTGTCTTTCCATCGTATGAGAAATGTACGTCCTTGAAATCTACTCTCGCTGGAATTTGATTTTTGCGGAAATTTTCGTCTGCTGTGGTTGTATTGCTTTCTTCGGTTTCATCTAAAAGTGCGAAAATGCGTTCTGCTCCGGCAAGGGCAGACTGCACTGCATTGATCTGCGTCGCAATGGCATTGACGGGCCGTTGAAAATTTTTCGTGTATAAAAGGAAGGTCTGAATCATTCCCACGGAAAGATGTCCTCTGAAGGCTAAAAACGCACCAACGACTGTAACCAAAAGATAACTGAGATTGTCGAGTATGCGAAGCAATGGCATCAGTATTCCACTGTAAATCTGCGCTCTTTTACCTGTCTCACATACATATTTATTAAGGTGCTGAAATTTTTTGTTTTGTTTCTCTTCCTGACCGAAATTCTGAATCGTGCGAATCCCGACAGCGTATTCTTCGACCATTCCGTTGAGAAGAGACAATGCTTTTTGCTGTTGCGAGAAGTAAGCCCTCGTGTGCCGTATCAGAAAACGGCTGAGAAGGACAGTGATAGGAATCGTAACACAAGCAACTACCGTCAATGTTACATTTTCATGTAACATAATCACCAATGATCCAATCAGCGTTAAAATGCTGGTAATCAGCTGAACAAGGCAGTTGCTCATCGCATTTTTTATGATTTCAATGTCGTTGGTGAAATGACTCATCAACTCGCCACGTCGTCGTTCATTATGATAGCGAATGGTCAGTTTGTGTATCTTGTCAACCATCTCTTCGCACAGCTGTTTGATGATTTTCAGTGTGCTGCGTTTCAGTAGGTAGTCTTGCACCCACGCACAAATCGACCCCATCAAACTCACCGCAAAAAAGAGCATCAGCATTTTCCCTAATTGCTGAAAATCAATCGATTTGCCTACGGATGTTACATCGTTGATACATTGGTCTATCGTGATTCCTAACAGATAGGGCGCAAGAAGGGAACATGCAACGCCGACCAAGGAGAAAACGACGATGGTCAGCAGACTGACACCATGCTTCTTCCAATAGGTGAAAAGCCTCAACGCAGTGCCTCGTCTCCAGTTTTTGGAGCCGTTCCTTCTTTTGATATGTCTTCTGCGCCTTGTCATTCTCGTTTCTCATTTGGGTCGTTCGACTGCGACTGTACTATCTCTTGATAGATAGGGAGCGTGCGCAACAACTCTTCGTGTGTGCCGATTCCTTTGATTTCACCTTTGTCCATCACAATGATGCGTGTCGCTCTCTGAATGGTGCAGACACGTTGCGAGACGATCACTTTCGTGCAGTCAATCTCCGAAAGTGCGGAAAAAAGTGATGCTTCTGTCCGCTGATCCACTGCGTTAAGGCAATCGTCTAATATAAGGCAATCGGGTTTCGCAATGAGGGTGCGGGCTAAGGAGATGCGTTGTCTTTGCCCTCCCGAAATGTTCATTCCCCCCGGCGCCAACCGATGATTGACTCCTTTATCTAATTTCTTGACAAAATTGCTGATTCTTGCCGTCTTCAACGCTTCCATCATCTCCTCTTCCGTGGCGTCTTCTTTGCCAAATCGAAGATTTTCAGCAATCGTTCCTGCAAACAGTTGCACGTTCTGCATCGCAATTCCTATATGGCGATGAACTTCTTTCCGTTCTATGTTATCTAATTGAGTATCATCAATATAGATGGTTCCACTGGTCGGTGTGTAATTCTTTAACAATAGTTGAATAAGCGTACTTTTGCCTGCTCCTGTTCCTCCAATGATTCCAATCGTTTCTCCTGCTTTTACTTCAAAATTGATGTTCCTCAGCACAAGGGCGTCTCCTGTCTCACCTTTATTTTGTGTGTATGCGAAAGAGACATTCTCAAAGCGAAATCCGCATTCCCCTTTTCCTAAAGTAACAGATTTCTTGCCTTTTGATTCGTCATCTTCTTGATTATCAGTGTTATGTGAAATGAAGGCTTTAATTCTCACCCAGGATGTATTGGCTTCCGTAAATGAGATGATGATGTGTTGTGCCATCAACATTGCGATGAGAATTTGTGTCAGATAATTGGTAACTGCCATGATCTCGCCGACTTTGATCTCACCCTCTGCTTCCATCAACAGTGCAGCCCAGTAGACAACGATCGCAATGCCTCCATTGATGACCAACGACATCAGTGGACTTAACAAAACGGTTCTTTTCGCTGCTTCTATATTGCTGTTATACAGTTCGTTATTAATCTTTTGAAATCGTTTCTTCTCTTTCTCTTCTTGATTGAAAATCTTCACCACTTTTATGCCGGAAAGAAATTCATGCACTATTAAATGTAGTCTCTCCGTCTGCTCTTGTACCTTTTTGAAGAAAGGATATGACTTTCGTGTGATTCGTATGATGGAAAATAGTAGTATCGGCAATATAATCAATAGGATGGAAGAAAGTTCTCCACTAATGGAAAGCACCATGAAAATCGAACCGACAAACAGTATCGGCGCACGGTAGAGTAGTCGCATAGACGACTGTATGACACTCTGCACCTTGTTCACATTGGTGGAAATGCAAGTGATGAGGTCTGATGGTTGAGCCTTGTCTAACTCCGAAAAGGATAGTTGCGTGGTCTTTTCAAAGATAGTCTGTCGAAGTCCGGCTCCCACACCATACGCCACGATGCCTGCTGCAAAAATAGACAGCAGTCCGCCGACCATACCAATCAGTGAAATGACGAGCATTTTCACACCCAATGGAAAAATCACTTCCGAGTTGTGCAGAATGATTCCTTCATCGATAATGTCGGACATAAAAAAGGGAAGAGCCAACTCTGCACAAACCTCCGTCCCCACCATCAGAGGGGAGAGTATCGACCAAAACAGGTGAGGCTTTAAATATTTGTACAGAATCATTTCCGAAAATGTGCTTTATTTTGACGTGTCAAATGAAAGAATAGGGCAGACAATAAAGTCTAATCGCAAATGTACGAAAACGGAAAATTTTAATTGTTCATTTTGTTGTGTTATTTGTGCTATAATGTTAAATTTGCGTAGAATTTTGGTAAAATGGCTTCTTTAGACGATGTTGAAGAAAATCTGGCAGTTAGTGTGCGTCGCTTAATCGTCAATTATGACGAGTTGAAGGCGCAGAATAACGAATTGATTCAAAAGATAGAATCGTTGGAAAGTCAGCTTTCGGAGACGGAAGAGAAGTTGAAAGATTGTCGCAAGGAGTTGCAAGACACACGCTACGCCAAGGCAATGCAGGTGTCGGAACAGGAAGCGAGGAAGATGCACAATCGAATGCTAAAATTGGAGCGGGAAATTGAAAAATGTGTGTCGCTTTTAAACGAATAGCAGATGGACTGAGACTTCTCGGGGCTGCTGAAAAGTGGATGCACATCCTCAGAAATAGAAAGTAGACATCGGATACCATGAGTGAAAAGACTGATTCAACATCTGGAACTCCTTCTGTAAAGGAAACTCAAAACGATCGATTCAAGATTCGTGTTCAGGTGATGAGCAGTGTTCTTGAAGTGAACATAAAACGGTCTGATGAGGTCTATTTTCGAGATGGCGCAAAGTTGGCTGATAGTAAGTATGCTGGCTATGTCAGTGCTTATCAAGGTGAAAGAGTAGGCATAGACGACCGTTATTTTATGAAACTGACGGCTCTCGACCTGGCAATGCGCTGCGTAAAGTATGAGGCTGAAAAAGAGGAATTAAGAAAAAAACTGGAAGATTTGGAAGCCAGTATAAATAAGGTCTTGAAATAGTTTGAAACAATTGTCAAAGACGAAGAGACCTTTCATTTGTCCTTAACACCAATTTTTTATTATCCCGGAAACGAACTGAGAACTCGCTTTCACCCCCTTTGGCTGAAAGGTGGTGGGGCTTAATTGTATTATAAAAAAATTATCATGACATTAATTTCTGTTATAGTAGCAGTAGCAGCTTTGCTGGTCGGCGCGCTGATTACTTGGCTGGTGATGAACACCATGCTCAAGTCGCGCACAGACAATATCCTTAAGGAAGCAGAAGCTGAGGCGAAGGTTCTTCGCGACAATAAAATGTTGGAGGTGAAAGAGAAATATCTCGCCCTCAAGACTGAGTATGAAAATCAGTGTAACCAACGTAACGCCAGAATGCAACAGTTTGAGTCTAAACTGAAGCAACGTGAATCTCAACTCAATCAGCAACAGGCTGACGTGCAACGTGGTCGCGCCGAGAACGAGAATGTGAAAGAGAACTTGGCCAACCAAATCGATATGGTCAACGCTCGTAAGCAAGAACTCGAGAAATTGAACAGAATGGCGAACGAGCGTTTGGAGACTATCTCCGGACTCTCTGCTTCTGAGGCAAAAGCCAACTTGATCGAGTCTTTGAAAGAGGAGGCGAAGACAGACGCAATGTCGTATGTCAACGAGATTATGGAAGAGGCGAAGATGACTGCCAACAAGGAGGCTAAGCGTATTGTCGTTCATGCTATCCAACGTGTGGCTACCGAGGCGGCTATCGAAAACTCTGTTACTGTTTTCAACATCGACTCTGACGAAATCAAAGGACGAATCATCGGTCGTGAAGGTCGAAATATTCGTGCGTTGGAGGCTGCAACGGGTGTTGAAATCATCGTGGATGATACTCCTGAGGCAATCGTCCTTTCAGCGTTCGACCCGGTTCGTCGTGAGATCGCTCGTTTGGCTCTCCACCAGTTGGTAACCGACGGCCGTATCCACCCAGCTCGCATTGAGGAGGTCGTTAACAAGGTGAAGAAGCAGGTTGAGGAGGAAATCATCGAGACTGGTAAACGTACCACTATCGACTTGGGTATCCACGGTTTGCATCCTGATTTGATTCGTTTGATTGGTAAGATGAAATATCGTTCTTCTTACGGACAGAATTTGTTGCAACACGCTCGTGAAACTGCCAATCTGTGTGCCATCATGGCTGCCGAGTTGGGCTTGAACGCTAAGAAGGCAAAACGTGCAGGTTTGCTCCACGATATTGGTAAAGTGCCTGATGACGAACCAGAATTGCCACACGCAATTTTGGGTATGAAATTGGCAGAGAAATACAAAGAAAAACCCGATATTTGCAATGCTATCGGTGCTCACCACGATGAAATCGAGATGGAGACTTTGATTGCACCGATTGTTCAAGCGTGTGACGCTATCTCTGGTGCTCGTCCAGGTGCTCGTCGCGAAATCGTTGAGGCTTACATCAAGCGTTTGAATGATTTGGAGAAGATGGCACTCTCTTATCCTGGAGTCGTTAAGACATACGCTATCCAAGCAGGTCGTGAACTCCGTGTGATTGTGGGAGCCGACAAGGTAGACGATAAAGAAATCGAAAAACTTTCGTACGATATCGCTAAGAAGATTCAGGATGAGATGACTTATCCAGGACAGGTTAAGATCACCGTAATTCGTGAAACTCGTGCGGTAAGTTACGCTAAGTAATCGAAGATAAAACAGGGGGAAACATATTCTCATTGTAAATTTTTTGTTCAGAAAAAGGAGCGGTGTTCAAAAGAACCTGCTTCTTTTTTTATGTTTTTTTAGCATTTCACTGCTTGCATAGAAATTAAAGACGATTTATATTTGCGGTCGACTTGCAGCGGTGAGTTGTCTATTGCAATGCTCCGAAAAGGAAGTCTCATTTAAAATGGGGATGACTGGATTTGACAGCGAGCAGAGGTGGTAGGTAAGCATGCAGTGCGCTGGTGGCTAGCACTATAATCTGGAGACCAAAAATTTAACTGGCGAGAATAACTACGCTCTTGCTGCCTAACCGAATAATAGTAGGTTTTGGCTTAATCTAAACACAGGTGTTTAGACAAGACTTCTCCCCGATGCTAACGTCCTGAGGCGGTCGGATCCGGAGGAGTGGATAAAATCAGGAATAGTTTAGATGTGCCTCGACATCTAAATGAAACTTTAGAGGATAAGGCGGCAGTTGGTGGTCTTGGTCTTGCTGACGCACGAAAACCAAAGTCAAGAATAAGCATGTAGAAAGCTTACGATTTCCTCGTTTGGACCAGAGTTCGACTCTCTGCATCTCCACAATTTTTTGACCTGTCAGAATTTTGATTTTGGCAGGTCTTTTTTAGTTTGTTATGAACGCAGATTTGGATAAGAATAAATATTTTATATCGACAGAAAATAATTTTGATTTCATTCGTTTTATTTCGGCATTTGGCATTTTCTCTTATCATTTTCTAATGCTGAATCATCTTGATGTAATATTTAGTTCAGAAAAATTGGTTTGCGTTTTCTTTGTTGTTAGTGGTATTCTTGTTTATCGTAGTTATGAGAGAAGTGTTTCCCTGAAAGTATATTTAGAAAAACGATTTAGAAGGATTGTGCCGGCTTATATTCTGATTGTTCTGTTATGTGCTGTCGGAGGCGGTTTAGTGTCTACTTTGTCATACAGAGAGTATTTCTTATCGACAGAACTTTATAAATATATTTTATGGAATGGCCTTTTCATGAATTTTATTCATCCAAATTTGCCAGGAGTGATGGATGGAGCGACTATAAATCCATCTTTGTGGACGATTAAGGTAGAACTATTTTGTTATTTCCTGATACCTGTTTTTTCTAAGGTGGTAGAAAAATTGACGAATGTTGCCATGGTGAAAATGACTGCTATTGTATGTGCTTTGTCGGCTTGTTGTCGCTTTTCTGCTGATTTGTTAGAATTTACATTCCTTGATATTATTGGAAAATATTTGTTGGTAGTCGCTAGTTTTATGGTAGGTATATGTTTGTACCTTTTTTTTGAGCAAATTGTCAAATTAAAACGTAAGTATTTCTGGATATTTGTTTCGTTTTTTGTTTTAGCCATAGATGGTTTTTTCTCGAATTTGTTAACTCCTGTGGCAGTCGGTTTTATCGTATTTGTTTTCTCCTTTTCTATTAAGGGTTTTAATGGATTTGGTAAGATAGGAGATCCTTCGTATAGTTTGTATTTATGTCATGGACCGATAGTGATGCTTTTTGTTTGGATGGGGTTCCCAGGAAATTTCTTGACATACGCAGTAGAGACCATTATCGTTTTATCCTTCTCTTTATGTTCGTGGCATCTATTTGAAAAAAAAATATTGCTGTCCGCTAAAACCCAAAACAACGCGAAAAATCATCAGTAAATACAGTTGTGGTATGAGTGTCGAATTCTTGCAAAAAAAACATAAAGGCCATAGTTGTGCCAATGTTTTTATTTTCCTTCCTGACAACTATCGTAACTTTTATAGACAAGCCGATAAATATTGAAACAAGTATTTTCAACACATTTAGTGGAATGCCACGCAATTCATTTGGCACTTACTCGTTGTGGTTTCTTGGGTGTCTGTTTATTGTAAGAATTTATCGTAAAATTCGTAACACCTTGTATATTCGGTATATTAGGATTGTCAATCACCATCAATACTCTTTGGGCTAACGTACTCTACTGTTTCTTGCTTTTGTTAGCCACGACCTACTTGCTTATGCCACTCTCTAAAATGTTAGTGGAAAAAATCAATAATGCACTGCTAATTAATGGGAAAGAAGTTCGTAAGGCATTAGTGCTTTCTATAGTTGGCTATTTGGTAAACGCCGATGCTACCGCCAAATATGGTCCAATAACATTCAAATTAGAACGTAAGTGATAAACAAATTTTCTTCGTTCAATACCAATCCATAGATATAAAATAAAAAAAGCAGATAGCCCTCAACTATCTGCTTCTGCGGAAAGACAGGGATTCGAACCCTGGGAACAGTTACCCGTTCACCGCATTTCGAGTGCGGCCCGATCGACCACTCCGGCATCTTTCCTATTGGCCATTATCGTTTTTGTCGATAACGTTTGCAAAATTAGTTTTTTTGCGGATATGCGTATGCTAATTCCGCATTTTTTGTTAATCTTTTCGCTCTAAAATAATTCCACTGGGACGGATTGTCATTCGGGTTGGAACTTGACTTCTGTCTATTACGGCGGTGTCGCGAGTGCCGTCCGACTTGTAAAGAAAGATCATAATGTCGGAAGAGGGTTCCCAACTTCGGTAATTAACGGGCATGTTGGTGCAGTTGGCAACGTTCAAAGCCAGCAAGTCTATGCTCGCTTGTTTCCCTCCGTTCTGACTAACTTCTTGTCGCATCCACAAACCTTTCGTGCTTTTTAGATAGCGCGTGAAGTTATCGTCTACATTTTTGAAAGATACTACCAATTTACGGTCGGTCTCCTCCTTCGGTGTGCCTAAAACCACTTCAACTTTGTTGCCTGCGGTTAAGTCGCCGTCCATTTCTGCACCCTCCGCTATATAATAAGAGTAGTTCGCTCCAGAACCGTTAAGGATTATTTCAATCAACCCCATGGAACTGCGCTCAGTCAACTGCCCTTGGATGGTGTCGAATGAGACGTAATCACTTTCAGAAACTTTCTTTGAACAGGAACTTAGCGTGGCAATGGAGGTCGTCAAGAAGGTGGCGAAACACACCGATTTTATCGTTTTTCGTATTGTTTGAGATATCATGGATTTCAATTATAATCTAAAAATATTGCTTTAATATGTTTTGTTTCCACCAGTTTTGCACAACAAAGCGCACTTTGAGCAACTTTTGCATCTAAACTGGCTGATTTCTCGGCAAATTTACCTATTTTTGCCACGCTAATAAAGACAATTAGACAAGAAATCAAATTGGCTTGAATCTACATGTTGACATTGGCGTTTACAGAGGGAGAATAGTGAGGATGTTTCATTGAATAAAACAGAGAGGATGAAGTATTATGAGACGGCGACTTTCAATGAGTCGTTGATGAACTCTATCAGAGGAAACTGGGATGCATTGGCAATGACCAACTACGCTAACGGTGAAAATTTCACCTACGCGAGATTGGCAGAGAACATTGTGAAGATGCATCTTCTATATAAATCGTTAGGAATCAAGGAAAATGATAAGATTGCGTTAGTCGGAAAAAACACGCCAGAGTGGGCGATTGTTTTCCTTTCTACCGTAACATACGGAGCGATTATCGTACCGATACTTCAAAATTTTCCACCAGATGATATTCATCATATCGTAAATCATTCTGGGGCTAAGTTGTTGTTTGTTAGCGACAATCTGAAAGAATTGATTGTTGAAGACAACATTCCTAAGGTGAAGTGTATTTATTGTTATACGGAGAAATATTGCATTCATAAGAATGTGAAATCTCAGATTCCTCAGAAAATCAATGAGTTGGAGGTTCTTTATAGACAAGCATACCCTAATGGAATTACGGCTGACGACTTACGTTTTGCGGAGAAAAAAGACGATGACTATTTTTCCATCAATTACACTTCAGGAACGACGGGATTCAGTAAGGGTGTGATTCAAACATGCGGAAATATTAAAGGAAATATTTCGTATGTGCAGGAATGTAAGGCTGCCTATAAAGGAATTAAGATTTTGAGTTTCTTGCCATTGGCTCATACCTACGGATGTTCGCTCGATTTCCTTTCTCAGATTACGGTGGGTGCGCATATCACTTTCTTGAACAAAGTTCCTGCGCCTAAAGTGTTGTTGAAGGCCTTTGAGGAGGTTCGTCCGAATATCATCTTTACGGTTCCATTGATTGTGGAGAAATTTTATCGTTCGATAGCAGAGCCTGTATTGAAGATGCATTCGGACTTGAGTGATGCTATTTTAGAAAGTGAGATTTATCCTCAGTTGAGGGAGAAGATGGTTCAAGCGTTCGGAGGAGAGTTCCGTGAGGTTGTTGTTGGAGGTGCACCATTGAACCATGAGATTGAAATGGATTTGGTGAAATTGAAGTTCCCTTTGTCTGTAGGTTATGGAATGACAGAGTGCTCTCCGTTGATCAGTTTCGCCCATTATGATGAGTATGTTCCAGGGTCAGTAGGAAAGGTTTTGCCGAATATGGAGGTGAAAATAGACTCGGAGGATCAAGAAAATGTGGCAGGTGAGATTGTAGTGAGAGGACAAAACATGATGCCTTCTTATTTCAAGAATGACTCGGCAACGAAAGCCACATTCACTGATGACGGATGGCTTCGCACGGGGGATATTGGAGTGTTGAAAGACGGTTACCTTTTCATCAAAGGACGTTGCAAGAGTATGATTTTAGGTCCGTCGGGACAGAATATCTACCCTGAACAGTTGGAGGCTAAATTGTCAAATCTGCCGTTCGTGTCGGAGACCTTGATTGTAGAGAATGATGGCAGATTGGTAGCCCTTGTCTATCCAGATTTCCGTGCGATGGATGAAATCAACATCCAGAAAGAGGATTTGGCAAATATCATGGAAGAAAACAGAAGAAAGTTTAACAAAAGCGTAGCGAACTACGAGCAAATTTCTGAAATAAAGCTTTTCCCGAAGGAGTTCGAAAAAACTCCTAAAAAGAATATTAAAAGGTATCTTTACGAAAGTCACAAATAAAATTATAATTAACATGAACACAAAAAAGGAACTTTTCGCCACAATCAGCGTTGCTGTTGCAATCGCTGTTTCTGGCTGTGGTGGTAACCCATCGAATGACACTGGAGTCGTTGCCAACGATTCTGTTTCAGTTTCCGACTCTGTCGCTGTAGTTGCTGTGGAGTCAAGCGAACCCGACACACTTGCATTTGACACTTTGTCGTATGCAATCGTCAACTCAAAAGTGAACTCTTCGGTAGCACTCGACTACCCAATGGGCAACACTCCTTTCGCTGCTAATGTACGTCAGTTCATCAATGAAAACTTGGCAAATTTTTCTTTGTCTTACACGCAGGCGTATGACAGTCCACGAATACTAAAACCGTTTGTGGGCGATTTGACCGATCCAGATGCTATGTTGAAATTTTATGTGAAGGGAAACGCAGACTACCTTGAATCTCTCAGCAATGACGCAGAGGAAGAAGAGGAAATGCAAACCAACTGCAACATAATGATGCGTAAAATCTATGAGGACGGTAAGTATGTTACTTATAATACAACGATAGACCTTTACTTTGGTGGAGCCCACGGCTCATTTCGTAGTTATGGTTCGGTCATCTCGAAATCAAGTGGCAAGGCTTTGAAACAAACAGTGGACAGTACTATGGTGAAACAGTTGCAACCGCTTATTCGTAAGGGAGTAATCAAATACTTTAATGAGAACGGTTTCTCTGATGTGAATGAGAGCAATCTGTTCGAAAATCTTTTGCTCGATGGCGATTCTAAAGAAATACCGTTGCCATCGCACTCACCTATTTTCACTGCTCAGGGTGTTACCTTCACCTATCAACAGTACGAAATCGCACCGTATAGTTATGGATTGGTAACGTTCAACGTTCCATTCAGTCAGATGAAGCAGTACCTTGTACCTGAAGCCAAGGCATTATTAGATTAATCTCGATTGTAAAACAGTAATTGAAATAAAGTGTCGCTATTGAGAATAGCGGCACTTTTTGTATTGTATAGTCGTATGTGCAAAAAAAAGACTCCAAATGCCGAAGCATCTGAAGTCTCTTATCGGTGATCGAGGAGGGAGTCGAACCCTCGACCCACAGCTTAGAAGGCTGTTGCTCTATCCAACTGAGCTACCCGACCATCCTTTCTTGCATTAAAGCGAGTGCAAAGGTAATACTTTTTTCTGATTTTCCTAATTTTAAAAAGATTTATTTTATGGTGAAAAAGAAAATCTTTTGGGAGACAATCAAAATAGGAAAGAGAAAACAGGAAGGAAGACATGGAAGGTAAATATAGAAAAGAGGCCTCGGAAAAGTAGACCCTATAAAACACGAAAAAGGTGGAAATATCACATCTCCACCTTCTTCGTGGTCCCACTAGGATTCGAACCTAGGACCCCCTGCTTGTAAGGCAGGTGCTCTGAACCAGCTGAGCTATAAGACCGAAACAATAACAACAACTATTGGAGGACAATATGGAAATTGTCTTGTGGTCCCACTAGGATTCGAACCTAGGACCCCCTGCTTGTAAGGCAGGTGCTCTGAACCAGCTGAGCTATAAGACCGAAACAACACTTTCAAAAAGATTGCTTTCTCAAAAGCGTTGCAAATGTAGAGAGTATTTTTGATACTTCAAAATTTTCGGGCGGAAATTTTTTAAATTATTTCCGCAACAACGTAGGTGCTTCCGCCTACATAAATTAGGTCTTCTGCATCAGCATTGTTTTTTGCGGCTGTAAGTGCTTCTGCTACAGTTGGATAACTTTCGCCTTGCAAGCCTCTTTCTTGTCCCATTCCGAAAAGTGTCTTCTCGTCCAATGCTCTGTGAATGCTCGCTCTGGTGAAGTAATAATGGGCTTCTTTCGGCAATAAATCCAATACGTGCGACACGTCTTTGTCTCCTACCATACCGAAAACAATGTGCAGCGTCTTGTGGGGTGTCGCTGCCAATTGCTTGACAATATACTGAATGCCACCAACATTATGCCCTGTGTCGCATACGATGGTCGGATTCTTCCCGATAATCTGCCATCTTCCCAACAAATGTGTCTGCGAGACGGTCTTTCGGAATCCTTCCCATTCTGCTTTCTTGCTGATTTTCAAGCCTAATTCTCTCAGCCTTTCAACGGCACATTTTATGGTTGCCATGTTTTTTGCTTGGTAGTTGCCCAACAGAGGTGTTTCAATGATATCTCCATTGATGGCGAATCCTTGCAATGGCGTTCCATCCTCGTCGGTTCGGTTGTGAGTCCACTCGGCTTTATGCTCTTCAGCATAGAAAATCGGTGCGTGTTTCTCGTCGGCGACAGATTGAAACAACGCTTTTATTTCGCCTTCTGCCTCGCCAATGACAATCGGTGTCTTCTCTTTGATGATTCCGGCTTTCTCTTTCGCAATTTTCAACTCGGTGTCTCCTAAAATGTTGGTGTGATCAAGACTGATATTGGTAATCACACTCAAAATAGGGGAGATGATATTGGTGCTGTCCAATCTTCCTCCAAGTCCCACTTCGATAACGGCATAGTCGACCTTCTCCTGCCTGAAATAGTCGAATGCCATTGCCACATTCACTTCGAAGAAAGAAGGGTAGATGACATCGAAAAATGCTTTGTGCTTCTCAACAAAGTCGATGACAAACTGCTCTGGCACAACCTCTCCGTTCACTCTGATGCGTTCACGAAAATCTTTGAGGTGGGGTGAAGTGAACAATCCCACCTTATATCCTGCTGATTGAAGAATAGAGGCGAGGGTGTGTGAGGTCGAACCTTTGCCGTTCGTTCCACCGACGTGAATACATTTGAATGAGTGATGAGGGTTGCCTAAACGGTCGTCGAAAGCCTGCATGCTCTCAAGACCTTCTTTATAGGCAGACTTGCCGACCATCTGAAACAATGGCATGCGATTGTAGATATAGGTCAGTGTATCTGCGTAGTTCATTTTCTTTGAATCTTCCATTTTCTGAATCTTCTATTTAATATAGACTATCATTGTTTCTGCGGAAACGAATGAATTTTATGTTTGCAAAATTCGGAAAAATCTTTTTTAAAAGTTTGTTTTTACAAATCGAAAAACTAATTTAGTAGGGACGAAAGTTGATGACACCTCTGGCTTTCAATCGTCAGAGGTCTTCTCTTTCTCACCTTGAATTTAATGATAAACACGTAAATTGGATTGATTATGGGCGCAAAGAAGAATTTCGTCTTGGATACCAATGTTATCCTTCACGATTACAAGTGTATTTACAATTTTCAGGAAAACGATATATACCTTCCAATCGTTGTATTGGAGGAATTGGATAAGTTCAAAAAAGGTAACGAGCAAATCAACTTCAACGCTCGCGAGTTTGTTCGCGAAATCGACTCTTTGAGTGTCGACAACGATTTCTTCAAGAATGGAGTTTCGTTGGGTGCTGGGTTAGGACGTTTGTTTGTCGTTACGAATCCTGTTTATCCTGAGATCCTGACTAAGTCTTTCTCTGAGAAAACTGCTGATCACCGCATTATGGCGGTTGCATTGTATTTGCAAGAGAAAGACAAATCTACTCGTACTATCCTCGTAACCAAGGATGTGAACCTTCGTATGAAGGCTAAATCAATTGGCTTGGATGTACAAGACTATACCACTGACAAGGTTAAAAACGTCGATATCTTCGATAAGGCGCAGGAGACTTTCGAGAATGTGGATGCTGATGTGGTAGACCGTATCTACGCTGAGCCTTACGGAGTGCCAGTTGGTGAGGTGGGCTTGAACGCTGAGTTGGCTCCAAATGATTGCTTCATCTTGAAGAGCATTCGTTCTACGGTGATGGCAAAATATGACGCTGCCGCAGGAACTATCAAGAAGGTTAAAAAGGAGAAGGCTTTCGGTATCGAGGGAAGAAACGCAGAGCAAACATTCGCTTTGGATGTCTTGTTGAATGACGATATCAAGTTGGTCGCAATAACAGGACGTGCAGGAACTGGAAAGACTTTGTTGGCTTTGGCTGCTGCTTTGCAACAAAACGAGACTTACAAGCAGATTTTGTTGGCTCGTCCTATCGTGGCAATGTCTAACAAGGATCTTGGTTTCTTGCCTGGTGATGAGAAGCAAAAAGTAGCTCCATACATGCAACCATTGTTCGATAATTTGAATGTGATTAAGCATCAGTTCGCACCAACCAGTCGTGAGTTGAAGATGTTGGACGATATGCAGAAGAACGAGCAACTCGTTATTGAGGCGTTGGCGTTCATCCGTGGTCGTAGTTTAAGCAGCACTTATCTGATTGTTGATGAGGCTCAAAACTTGACACCACATGAGGTGAAGACCATCATCACAAGAGCAGGAGAGGGCTGTAAGATCGTCTTCACTGGTGATGTTCAACAAATCGATACTCCATACTTGGATATGCAGTCAAACGGCTTGGTTTACATGATTGATAAGATGAAAGGACAAGAGTTGTTCGCTCACGTCAATCTGATCAAGGGTGAGAGAAGTAAACTCTCCGAGTTGGCAAGTGTGCTTTTGTAGAAAATAATGATTCTATGATAGAGGGACGTTCTTGGAGCGTCCCTCTTTTTGTGCTAAAGAGACTATTCGCAAAAACGGTCTATAGAAATGACCTCAATTTGGTAAGAGCCTTTGTCAATGGTGCGGTTCTCTGCCATTGTTATGATTTTCAGATTTTTGCAGTTTAATTCGCCTGCACATTCCAGAAGACTGTCGATTCCGCGTTTCATCGTTTTTTCTGACGATAAATCATAGCAAACCCGAATAAGACTTTCTACCATTGTCCCTTTGCGTGTAACAAAATCGGTCTCCTTGTCATTCCGAGAACGGTAGTAGAAAAGAGATTTGTCTGTGTCATACCCTTGCCTTACTAATTCTATGAATACCTGGTTCTCTAAAAGTCTGCCGAGGTTCTCGCTGAGATTAAATGCTTTTGCGGAAACAAATCCATTGTCGACGATGTAAACTTTCTGTGGCGCATTTTTCATCAATTTTAGTTTGTTGTTGTACCTGTGGAGATAGAAAAACAGGTAAGGCTCGCGCAGATATCCCATAAACTTCTTTGTTGTTGCCACACTGGAGAAACCTAATTCTTCCGTGAGCGTGTTGGCACTAAATGCATTGCAGTAATTCGAAAGCAAGTACATTGCCAATTCATTCAATCCTTCCACGTTGCGGACACGGTGTCTTTGTGCAACGTCCTTCCATATTATGGAGTCGAAAAGCGTTGAAAGGTAACTTCGTGTGAGCGATCTGGAGGATAATGTTTCAGGGTAGCCTCCATTATGAAGATAGTCATCTTGAAGTGCTGGTGGAATCTCTTTAGTATCGCTGTTTGATGAAAGCACTTTGCCTGCTATTTTGTTCCATTCATAAAATTCCGACAAACTAAAGGGAAGCATTTCAATCTGGATGTACCTTCCCGTCAGCAATGTTCCCATTTCACTGCTCAAAAGTTTTGCATTACTTACTGTGATAATCATGTTATACCCCAAACGGTACAATTTGGCAATCCATAAATCCCACTGCTCGAGATTTTGCACTTCGTCGAGGATGAGATATTCAAAACCAGGATAGACTATCTGAAGATTCTCCATTATCAGATCTTCATTCCATGCGGATAGTAGTTGAGCATCGTCAAAATTTAGGTAGGCGAAGTTTTTACCCCGAAGAAGTAGGAGAGCCTCGGTTGATTTTCCAGTACGGCGAGGCCCAGTTATCAACTTTATCTGCTTGCTTTGCAATAACTCATTTTCGTCGTATTTCGTGCGACGGGTGAGGTAGGGCAGAGAGAGCAAATAATCACGTTCTTTCCTTTGATTGTCGATAATTGTACGCATAGTGAACATCGTTTTGCAGAATGCAAAATAACGAAATTTTGTTCACTATTTTTACTGTATTGAACAAAATAGTATGTTTTTTGTTCAATACGGACTGTGAATTGAACAAAATTGCTATTGTGGCTTTTGTTTCAATTCGGCAATAATGTCGTTGACAATATAAGTATCGCTCATAAGGTGGAGTCCTAAACGCTCATCGTGAAGCAACTCGCATTCTCGGGATTGATAGAAGATGCTCATGGCTTCATCCGTGGTGATATGCAGTGTGTCGGCTAATTGTGCGACAATACGAGCGATTTTATTCCATAAAAGAATGTCTAACATAATTAGAAGATTTTGCTTGATTTGTAATGCAAATATTCGTCAATTATTTCTTGTTTCAGAATGCAGATTTGGTAATTTGGCTTTTCGCGTCCAACACCAACGAGAGGCTTGTCAACAGTTATGTCGGATCCGTGGTATACAGTTTGTTCGTTCATAGCAGTTTCTTTTCCCAATTATGTAACGCCTCAATGACATCGCTGGCTACTGCATCACAACTCTGAGTGTGTAATGCGTCGTAACATCCTTGTATGAGGTTCTTTATAAGTCCTACTCGATTTAGCCGACACCACATTTCAGATGGCGATATCCCCATCTTCTTGGCTGCAGCCTCAATCGCTATTATCGTGAATGTGAGCCTGTCAAATTCTGGTGTTCTTTCTTGTGATTCCATTGGACAATGATTTTTACGAAATTAGAAAAATCATCTTAAATGCACAAAAAAAGAGAGCAGAACCGAAATCCTGCCCTCTTTTTTCATTATGAAGAATGATATGTAATAGTCTTGATTACATCATGCCACCCATTCCACCTCCCATTTGAGGCATTGCTGGAGCAGGTTTGTCAGACTTCTTCTCTGCGATGACACACTCTGTTGTCAAGAGCATTCCTGCGATAGAAGCAGCGTTCTCCAAAGCCACACGAGTTACCTTGGCTGGGTCGATAACACCTGCAGAGAAGAAGTTCTCGAACTTGTCGTTGCGAGCGTTGTATCCGAAGTCGCCCTTGCCCTCACGTACTTTCTGTACATAAACGGCACCCTCTTTACCTGCGTTAGCGATAATCTGGCGAAGTGGCTCCTCGATAGCACGTTTGATGATCTCGATACCTGTTGTCTCGTCTTGGTTGTCGCCCTTCAAGTCTGCCAAAGCCTCGCTTGCACGGATGTATGCGACACCTCCACCAGGAACGATTCCCTCTTCTACTGCAGCACGAGTTGCACTCAATGCATCGTCTACACGGTCTTTCTTCTCCTTCATCTCAACCTCAGATGGAGCACCAACGTGGAGCACTGCAACACCGCCAGCCAACTTAGCCAAACGCTCCTGCAATTTCTCTTTGTCGTAGCTTGACTTGGTAGTTTCGATCTGAGCCTTGATTTGGTTAACACGCTCTGCGATGTTCTCCTTCTGACCAGCTCCGTTGACGATAGTCGTATTGTCTTTGTTGATGGTTACCTTCTCGGCAGAACCTAACAAATCGATTGTCGCACTCTCCAACTTGATACCCTTCTCCTCAGAGATTACGATACCACCAGTCAAGATCGCGATATCTTCCAACATCTCTTTTCTACGATCGCCAAATCCAGGAGCCTTAACTGCAGCTACCTTCAAAGCACCACGCAAACGGTTTACAACCAATGTGGTGAGTGCCTCGCCATCGATATCCTCTGCAATGATCAACAAAGGACGACCAGACTGTGCGGTTGCCTCCAAAATTGGAAGAATATCCTTCAATGAAGAAATCTTCTTGTCGTGAATCAAAATGTATGGGTTATCAAACTCAACCTCCATCTTATCTGTGTTAGTTACGAAGTAAGGTGAGAGGTAACCACGATCAAACTGCATTCCTTCTACAACGTCTACTGTAGTGTCCATACCTTTGGCCTCGTCTACAGTGATGACACCCTCTTTCTTTACCTTAGCCATAGCGTCGGCGATGAGTTTACCGATTTCGCTATCGTTGTTGGCAGAGATAGTAGCAACTTGCTCGATTTTGTTGTAGTCGTCGCCAACTGCTTGTGCCTGAGACTTGATGCTCTCAACCACTTTAGCAACGGCTTTATCGATACCACGCTTCAAGTCCATAGGGTTGGCACCAGCAGCAACGTTCTTCAAACCTACGTTGATGATTGATTGTGCCAAAACGGTTGCAGTTGTTGTTCCGTCGCCGGCGTCGTCACCTGTCTTAGAAGCAACTTCCTTAACAATCTGCGCACCCATATTCTCGTAAGGACATTCGAGTTCGATTTCTTTTGCTACAGACACACCATCTTTTGTGATGTGAGGAGCTCCGAATTTCTTCTCGATGATTACGTTACGTCCTTTAGGACCAAGGGTTACTTTTACTGCGTTTGCCAACTCGTCAACACCTTTCTTCAGAAGGTTGCGAGCATCTGTATCGAATTTAATTTCTTTTGCCATGATTTTAAATTTTTAGTTGAGTTTTGAATTAACTGAAGCACACATTATATAATAATGTATGTAGAGTTGAATGATTAGATGATTGCGAGGATGTCGCTCTGACGCATGATGAGGTATTTCTCACCGTCGAGTTCCAACTCTGTTCCTGCGTATTTGCCGTAGAGAACATTGTCGCCTACTTTTACGACCATCTGCTCATCTTTTGTTCCATTACCGATTGCAAGAACTTCGCCTCTCAATGGTTTCTCCTTTGCTGAATCTGGAATGATGATTCCACTTGCGGTCTTCTCCTCTGCTGCAGCTGGTTTTACCAAAACTCTGTCTGCTAATGGTTTAATGTTCATAGTCTATCTTTTTATTTTGTTTTTTCGTTTTTTGTTGTCTTGCGGACTCCTTTCGGTTTCCGTTTTCACCCTTAATCTATCATATTTTGTGCCAAACCATAAAACACACTCTTCTCTGACAATTTTGGCAGAACTGAAAAAGAAATACTGACAAAAATGTCAGATTTAAAATGTTGGGAAGGAAAGAATGGCAGTAGTGTTCTGATTTAACATTTATTTTCTATCTTTGCACGCGAAAAAGTAAGAGGATAACCCAAATACTAATAACTAAATATATTATCTATGGGATTGTTAGACGGAAAAACTGCGCTTATCACCGGAGCAGCGCGTGGTATCGGTAAAGCGATTGCGCTTAAGTTCGCTAAAGAAGGTGCAAATATTGCGTTTACAGATTTAGTAATCAACGAGGCAGCTCAGGAAACTGAAAAAGAAATCGCTGCTTTAGGTGTAAAGGCTAAAGGATATGCTTCTAACGCTGCTGATTTCGCAGAGACAGAGGCTGTTGTCTCTGAGATTCACAAAGAGTTCGGTTCAATCGATATTTTGGTAAATAACGCAGGTATCACTAAGGATGGCTTGATGTTGCGTATGTCTGAGGCTCAATGGGACGCTGTTATCGCAGTGAACTTGAAGAGTGCTTTCAACTTCATCCACGCTTGTCTTCCTATTATGATGCGCCAACGTCATGGCTCAATCATCAACATGGCTTCTGTAGTTGGTGTTCACGGTAATGCTGGTCAAGCAAACTACGCTTCTTCAAAGGCTGGTTTGATCGCTTTGGCTAAGAGTGTTGGTCAAGAGATGGGTCCTAAGGGAATCCGTGCTAATGCTATCGCTCCTGGTTTCATCGACACCGCAATGACTCAGGCTTTGTCTGAAGATGTTAGAAACGAGTGGATCAAGAAGATTCCTTTGCGCCGTGGTGGTACAACAGACGATATCGCAAACTGCGCTACTTTCTTGGCATCTGACATGTCTTCTTACATTTCAGGTCAGGTTATCCAAGTGGATGGCGGAATGAATATGTAATTTGTTCGCATAAATCATTAGAAATGATAATTTTGCACCCTGCTTCAATTCAAGTGTTGAGGCAGGGTGTGTCTTTTTCTAAAATGGTTGTCCCATAAAATTAACTTTTTAAAGATAAGATGAAGAACAAGTATGTTGATCTTATAGAACAGTCGTTCGAGTTCCCTAATGATGAGTTCAGCGTTGTAGACAATGAACTTCAGTGGTTTAACGTTCCTCTGATGGACGTAATCAAACAGTATGGTACTCCGTTGCGTATCGCATATTTGCCTCGTATTTCCCACAATATCCAGAAGGCTCGCCGCCTTTTCAATGTGGCAATGGCAAAGGTCGACTACCAGGGTAGCTACAACTACTGTTTCTGCACGAAGAGTTCTCATTTCTCTTTCGTTATGGAAGAGGTGCTGAAACACGGAGTGCATGTGGAAATATCATCGGCATACGATGTCAACCTGTTGGAATGTTTGTACGAGTCGGGTCACTTGGATAAGAAACGCTTTGTCCTTTGCAACGGATTTAAAATTCCGCAGTACACGGAGAATATCCAGTCTCTTATCAGACAAGGATTCGAAAATGTTATTCCTATATTAGATAATAAGGACGAATTGGGTATGTTGCTTAAGGATTTCAACGATCCTCTGAATGTTGGAATTCGTATCGCAACCGAGGAAGAGCCTAAATTCGATTTCTATACCTCTCGTTTGGGATTCCGCGTGACGGACATCATCCCATTCTACAAAAATCATATTATGAACAGCGATCAAGTGAAACTGAAAATGTTGCACTTCTTCGTGAACACGGGTATCAAAGACACCTCTTATTATTGGAATGAGTTGAACAAGGTGTTGAACTTGTATTGCGAGTTGAAGAAGATCTGTCCAGACTTGCATTGCTTGAACATCGGTGGTGGTTTCCCATTCCAAACTCACATGGATTTCACCTACGACTACGAGTATATGTCGGAGGAGATTGTGGCTACGGTGAAGAATATTTGTACACAACAAGGCGTTCCTGAGCCAGATATTTTCACTGAGTTCGGTTCGTTCACGGTGAGCGAGAGTGGTGCGATGCTCTATTCCATCGTTAATCAGAAACAACAAAACGACCGTGAGTTGTGGAACATGATTGATAGTTCGTTCATCAACACTATGCCAGACACTTGGGCATTGAATCAACGATTCCCATTCCTCGCAGTCAACAACTGGGATCAACCTTACGAACGAGTTCACCTCGGCGGTTTGACCTGCGATAGTGAGGACTTCTATAATGCAGAGGTCCACTCCAATGCAATCTTCTTGCCTAAGATTCAGAAGGATCGGGAGCAGTTCATCGGCTTCTTCCACATGGGAGCTTATCAAGAGGCATTGAGTGGTTTCGGTGGAATCAAACACTGTTTGTTGCCTGCTCCGAAGATGGTTGTAATCGACTTGGATGAGAACGGCGAGTACTACACTAGGTTGTTCGCAAAGGAGCAAAGTTTCAAATCTATGTTGAAGATTTTGGGATATTAATAGATACTAATGTCTTATAAAAGACCTTCTAATTCACGTTAGAGGGTCTCTTTTTTTCAAACTAACTTAGATAATTTAGATGGATAAAAAGCAACGAAATACATTACTAAAAATCTCTATTCCGCTGATAATCATCATCATAGCAACGATTATCTGTGTGAAGCGATGGCATGTCTGGTTCGGAAATCCAGAAGAACCTGCGTATACGATAGAAAATAAAATCTCGCGAGTTCTTTTGACGATGGGTGAGGATGAGAACTCGAGGTATGTTACTTGGATCTGTGATTCTGTGTCGCATCCAAGTTGGTTGGATTACTATCTCAATGACGATTCCACTTTAGTTACATTGAATGCAAAATCAGAAGTCTTTCAATCTCGCTCTGGTAAGACTTGCTTCTACAATGCTTTAATTAAGGATGCCGCAAAAGAGGGTGTTTACCATTATCGCATTCGTACCGATAATGACACGACAGCGTGGATGACTTTCCAAAAAAGTGCGGAAAAAGATTACTCGTTTCTCTATTTTGGAGACGTTCAAGACGAGATGGATGGCGGATTTGATTCACTTCTACCTTCAGTAATGCGCAGAAATAGTGATGCTCGGCTGCTCTTGTTTGGTGGCGATTTGATAGAAAGACCGATGGATCAATATTGGAATGTCGTCTTTAGTGCGTTAGATACATTTGCTACAAAATACCCAATCGTAACGATTCCAGGTAACCACGAATACCTAAAAGCAGTGCCTCGAAAGTTGGAAGAACGTTTCCCTCTGACTTTCTATTATTTCCAAAAATCATATAAAGAAAATGGTGAAAACGCACTCTATACCTTCCAAGAAGGCGATGTTCGTTTCTATCTTTTAGACTCCAACAAAGACTTTTGGAAGTTCTTCGATCAACGAGATTGGCTGAAAGCGGAGTTGTCAAAATCAACTGCCAAGTGGAATGTAGTTGTTTTACATCATCCATTATATTCCGTAAAAGGAAAGTTAAACAACTTGATGCCACGACTGTTTTTCAATGGTTTGGTAGAGGATTATAATGTCGATTTAGTGCTTCAAGGTCATGAACATGTTTATGCTCGATTTAATGTGGAACAAGATGAAGATGGCAATATGACCTCTCCGTTGAGGCTCGTTTCCTACTCATCTAAGAAAGACTATGCGATGGAGTTTGTTGGAGATGTGGCAAAATGGGGTACTGCTAATCGCTATTATCAACGATTCTCGATTCATGGAGATTCTTTGATAATGGAGACGTACAGTTCTGAAAATCAACTCTATGACAAAGTCATTATAGAGAAAAAGAATGGCAAGAGACACTTTACAGACGAAGGAAAAAATATTCCGCAGAGGATTTATGTGTCAGATTGGTTTAAACAAAGTAAAAGTGCGAAGAAAGTGAAAGCATTTGAAAAAAATGTTGAACAATGGAAGAAATCGCACCCTAATGAGTTGTTAGAACAGTGATTTTAGCCACAAAATATTCATTTGTGAATGTGCGTTGAAAATGTTATATTCGCAGTTCACAAATTTGTTTTTGAAAATAGAAAATAACAAATAAGATGGAGTTAAATACATTGACTGCCGTTTCTCCCGTAGACGGAAGATATTGGGGCAAATCAGAACCATTATCCGAGTATTTTTCAGAGTATGCTTTGATTCGTTATCGCGTACTTGTTGAGGTTGAATATTTCATCGCTTTGTGCGAGTTGCCTCTTCCTAATTTGAAAGCGTTCGATGCTTCAAATTTCTCTGCGCTCAGAAATATCTACAAGAATTTCACAATTGAGAATGCTCAGAGAATCAAGGAGATAGAGAAAACAACCAACCACGATGTGAAGGCTGTTGAGTATTTCTTGAAGGAGCAATTCGATGCTTTGAACTTGGCTCAATTTAAGGAGTTCATCCACTTTGGTTTGACTTCTCAAGATATTAATAATACTTCTATTCCTTATTCTATTAAGGCTGCAATCAATGAGGTTTATTTGCCACAAATTGAAAAATTGATTGAAGAGTTGGCTACTCGCGCCGAAGAGTGGAAGAACATTCCAATGTTGGCAAAAACTCACGGTCAGCCTGCTTCTCCAACTCGTTTGGGTAAGGAGATCATGGTCTTCGTGAACCGTTTGCGTGTGCAAGTAGATCAGTTGAAGACTTTGCCTGTTAGTGCAAAATTCGGTGGTGCGACGGGTAACTTTAATGCTCACCACGTTGCATTCCCAAATCATGATTGGCGTGCTTTTGGAAATCACTTCGTCAATGATGTTTTAGGTTTGCAAAGAGAGCAATGGACGACTCAAATCTCCAACTACGATAATTTGGGTGCGATTTTCGACTGCTTGAAGCGTGTCAACACCATCATGATTGATATGAACCGCGATTTCTGGCAGTACATCTCAATGGAGTATTTCAAACAGAAAATCAAAGCTGGCGAGGTAGGTTCTTCTGCAATGCCTCACAAGGTGAACCCTATCGACTTCGAGAATGCGGAGGGTAACTTGGGTATGGCTAACTCAATCCTTCAATTCCTCTCTGCTAAATTGCCAGTCTCTCGCTTGCAACGCGACTTGACCGACTCAACAGTGTTGAGAAATGTGGGTGTTCCATTCGCTCATATCCTCATCGCCATCCAAAGTTCTTTGAAGGGAATTGGCAAATTGCTCTTGAACGAGAAGGCTATCTCTGCCGATTTGGACAAGTGCTGGGCAGTTGTTGCAGAGGGTATTCAAACCATCTTGCGTCGTGAAGGCTATCCAAATCCATACGAGACTTTGAAAGCGTTGACTCGTACTAATGAGGGTATCACCGAAAAATCAATCAAAGACTTTATCGAGACTTTGAATGTCAGTGAGAGTGTGAAAGCAGAACTTCGTGCAATCACTCCTCACAACTACACCGGAATTTAATTTTTTCTGCTATCCTTACCTTATTATATATATGTAAGGATAGCGTTGAAACTTGCTTATGAGTAAAATATCTGATTTGCAGTTCATCAAACTGATTAGAAGGTTTGTTGGACCATACAAGTCGAACGTCATCCTGAATATCGTCTGCAATATCTTGTCGACGATATTCAGTGTTTTCTCGTTCGCCCTTATTGTGCCGATCCTTCAGATTCTGTTCAAGACGACGACGGTACAATATGAATACATGCCTTTCGATTGGAGTTTTGATGTCATAAAAAACAATGCTTATTGCTGGGTGGCAAACTATATCGAGCAAAGCGGAGCGCAGTCTACTTTGCTGATTTTGGCGTTGTTTCTGATTGTGATGACCTTCTTCAAGACAGGCATTGCTTATTTAGCAAGTTACTTTGTCATTCCTATGCGTACGGGGTTGACGCGAGATATCCGTAGGCAGTTGTACGACAAGATTGTGGATTTGAACCTGGGCTTCTTCGATAAACAACGGAAAGGCGACATTATGGCTCGTATCACGAGTGATGTGGTGGAAGTGGAGAATTCCATTATGAGTTCCATCGAATTGTTGTCGAAAAACCCGATAATGATTGTCGTCTACCTCGCCATTCTATTGATGTTGAGTTGGAAACTGACCCTCTTCGTTTTGGTGGTACTTCCAATTGCTGGAGGAATAATGGGTGGTGTCGGAAAAACTTTGAAGAAGAAATCTAAAGTGGCTCAGAATCAACAAGGAGAATTACTTTCGCAGATAGAGGAGACGTTAGGAGGCTTGCGTGTCATTAAAGCATTTAATGCGGAAAAGGCTGTCATTCGTATCTTCTCAAATATGAATGATCGCTTGAGAAGAACCACTAACAGTGTGAATCGCCGTTATATGTTGGCGCACCCGATGAGTGAGTTCTTGGGAACGGTAACAATTGCTATTGTCCTCTTCTTTGGCGGAATCTTGATTTTAACTGATAATAGTTCGCTTTCAGCAGCGGAGTTCATTTACTATTTGGTGATTTTCTACAGTATCATCAATCCAGCAAAGGACTTGTCGAAAGCGGTTTACAGTATACAAAAAGGTAAGGCTTCGTTGGATCGTATCGATGTGATTTTGCAGGCTGAAAACCCACTGAAGGAGGTGAAGAATCCGGTCGTTCCGAAACCATTCTCTGACAAAATTGAATATAAGAATGTAAGTTTCAAATATACAGACACTTACGTTCTTAAAAACATCAATTTGACGATAGAGAAAGGTAAGATGGTGGCGTTGGTTGGGCAGTCGGGTTCTGGAAAATCAACAATGGTAGATCTTTTGCCTCGTTTCTATGATGTTACCGAGGGCGAAATCACGATAGATGGTGTCAATGTGAAGAATATGACGCTGTTCGATTTACGTTCGTATATGGGAAATGTGAATCAGGAGGCGATTCTATTCAACGATACCGTTTACAATAACATTGCCTTTGGTGTGGACGATGCCACGGAAGAGCAGGTGATTGAGGCAGCGAAGATTGCCAATGCCCATGAGTTTATCATGGCGATGGAGGATGGCTATCAGACGACGATAGGCGACCGAGGAGGCAGGTTGTCGGGCGGTCAACGACAGAGACTAAGTATTGCGAGAGCCATTTTGAAAAATCCTTCCGTCTTGATTTTGGATGAGGCAACGTCTGCCTTAGACACGGAGTCGGAAAAATTAGTGCAAGAAGCGTTGGAGCGACTGATGAGAACCAGAACTTCCATTGTCATAGCCCACAGACTCTCTACTATTCGCAATGCCGATATAATTTGTGTGATGCAAGATGGAAGAATCGTAGAGCAAGGTAAGCACGAAGAGTTGATGGCGATGAATGGCCATTACGCTAAATTGTGTGCGATGCAGTCTGTTTAGCATTGATTGGGTTTCTGAAGAATTGTTAAAATAGTTTGTTTGAAATGTTGATTTTGTTTCCCTACTTTGAAATAAAATCCCATTTCAAACAAAATTGTAGGTGAAAAAACTCTGTTTTGTCATTGCTTCCTACTTTTTTGTGAGTTTTTTATTTGTTAATTGTTGTGAAATTTCTATATTTGCCCAGTAAAGGCCATTATTAAATCCACGCATACGAAAGAATTGGTGGCTGCGATAGAAAACTGATTCTTTATATGCCCATTATTACCAAATAATAGAGGGTTTTATGAAAAAAAGTATTGTTCTCTTTATTTCAAAGGGTTTTTTGTCCAAATTGCTATGCTTTTGGATGCTATTAAGTTCAAATTTATGTTTCGCCGCGTTTCAATGCCAAGTCAGTAAAACGTGGAACGGTAAGGCTACTGTCCAAACGGTTGGTAATTATACTGCTGTGAAGACAGATGGTTTCAATGGAACTTTTATTATTTCGGGAGTAGACATTGCTTCGTTCGACTATCCTACGTCATTGATTAGCCAGGATTACGATACCCGTATCCAAACGAACGGTTCAATCACGACACATTTTTGGATCTATTATGATCCGGAAACTTCCATAGTTCATGTTTATGACGAGTCTGCTGAGGGTATGATTGCTGCCACTTCGTATGAAATGTGCGTGGATTCGACGATACAATTATATGCTTTGGATGCTACGAGTTATACAGTTGAGTGGGGTGAGCAGTTGCAAGGTGCGACCGACACGACTTGGTTGCCTGATTATAAAGGTTATTTTAGGATCAATTACACGACAACTTCCCTTCTGCCAGTAACGGTGTTTACACGTTTGACCTCGCCGTCGAATGATACGATCATCCATTCGAGAGTGATTACTCCGACCTACTCTGCTTGTGGTTATACTGTAACGGCAAGTAAGAGATATGTTTGTTCGGGGCATACCGCAACCTTCACGACAGATTATACGGGTGGCTCGATGTATGTTTGGAAAGACGAAAAAGGTACGGTGTTAGGTTCTTCTATTGTTCCAACAATTGAACTTTCACCTACTGAATCAACAAATATCTATTGTTATGCGGATGGCGTGTTGGTTGATAAGGTGGCGATTCATGTGGTGGAATGTACATTCTTCATTGCTTCTCGTTATCCTGTCAATTCCTGTTTGCAAGATAGCAATATGCTCTATGCTTCTGGAACTGCGATGTTGGATGAAATTCATAGTGAAAATTTCGTTTGGGAAACATCGGATGACCAGATAACTTGGACGGTGGATGAAACCCAGAAAACATTCAGATATCCAGTTTCGACTTCAGACCACGCGCTTTACTACCGTGTTACTTGCAATGGCGGTTCGGCTGTGATAAATTATCCTGAGATAGATTGCTCAAAATCAATCTATTGCAATGGCTTGGAGACGAAGACGCTCTTCTATGAGACTTTCGGTTTCTTTATGTCGGGCGATGTCTATGTCGTTAATAATGAGGTCTTTTCAAATAAGATTACTGTAAATCACAAAACTTCGGTGACGGTAGGTTCTTCGACCTATAGTTGCCCTGAGACTTATAATTACTCGTCTTTATATTACTCGGCAAGGGGTGCGAGTGGTGATGTGATGACAGTCGACACACTTTCTACAAGTACTTTCCAAATTCGAAACTATATTGCCCCTGATCCGTTTGGCTATGTTGTGCCTGCTACTAAGTTCGTTTCAGCATCGAGTGCTCAAGATGCGAATCAGTTTGTGGGTACGGATGGTCACTTGTTCTTGACGGAGAACCCTATGTTGGCTCAATATGAGAAAGACACTTGGGTGAAAAATGCTTCTTCACGATTGCAGGATGGATATTATGCAATTGTCTTGAATCCAGACACTTGCGATCAAAATAAGAATGGTGATGACTTCATCTCTTGTACAGATTATACTGGCAATTCAAATGGAGCGATGTTGTTTGTGAATGCAGGTAAAACGCAAGATTCAAAATCTGCTATTTATGCGCAGAAAGCACCGTTGGCTTGTCCAGCCGACCGTTTCAACTTCGGTATGAGTATCCGAAATGCGACTACCTTGGGCAATGGAAACAAGAACCCAGTGAACTTGACCATCTGCTTGTTGAAAGAGATGAATGTGGAGTCGAAGACTTTGCCGAGCGAGGGTGATAAAAACGTGTTGGCACGTTTGAATACGGGTGATGTGGCAGCAGGGTCTGATTGGTATCGAATTGACGAGTTTATCGAATTGTCGGAGAAGACGGATGATGTCTGGGTGGTTATTTATAATAATGGTATGCCAGGCGATGGAAATGATATGTTGTTGGATGATATCTCATTCTCCGTTTGTATTCCGAAATCAGATTTGAAGGCGGTGATGAATGGCGATACGCTCGACCATGATGTTATCACTTGCTCGGGTGGAGATGTGAAATTGCTCGCTTCTCAGTATAGTGCATATCTTGACAATCCACACTATCTGTTTCAATATCAGAAAGTTGTGAATGGAGACACTACTTGGTTCGATTTGAAAGACTACACGGCAAATCCAGATTTGATGAAAGAAGACACTGCGATTGTCAATACAAGTCGTGAGGATTTCTGGGGAGACATCCCTTACCGTGTTATCATTGCCGATGAAGAGCGAATTGCACGCGAGATCGCTAATGACAACTCAACTGCTCTTACTGAGTGTGAGTTCACCTTCCATAGTGCGACGACGAACATTGTCATCAAAAACACGTATGGTGGCGAGATGGGCGACAGAGATTCCGTCGCTTTCTGTAATATCGCGAATACTGTTGTCCAATTGACGGGAATCCGCCATCTGACGAAATCAGACCATGAATGGAATATGTCATGGCTTGCTGCGGATAGTACCGTTCTCTTCTCGAAAGATGTTAAGGGAGTTTCACGAGACAGTTTGATTTTGACAGTCGTGGATGGAGATAAATTCCAAGTGTCAAATTCGGAAGGTAAGAATTTGGGAACGTATGATTTCTCAAAATTGGATTCTGTTTTCTTCAAAGCCGTTGATGAGGGTGGTTGTGAATTTTACCAAGTCATCAAACTGCATAAGAAGTATAATTTGGATATTCAAACTATGGAAATGGAGTTTGTCGACTGTAATTCCGTAACTGTTTCTGTCAGAAGAAATTACTCTGAACCTCCATTGATCTTTGATTGGTCAAGTGTGCCTGGAACGTCGACTGTTGTCAATGATACGACCCAAACATTCACTCCAACGCAAATCGCAAATTACTCTTCCATTTCTAGCAAGGTGAAAGTTACTCCGGTGAATGTGGATGATAAATATTGCTTCTTGCAGGATTACATTGAAATCCCATACACTGTTCATAATGGTAATTACAAGGTGGTGGTTAACGCCAGCAAGGATCCTGTTTGTGTGTCGAAGGAGACGGCTACGCTCAATACGGAAGTCTTGACTTTGAGAGCGAATGTGGTGATTGAAGGCGGTTCGACGGAAGAGGCGGAGAAAATTGAGAAGAAAATTTCTAAATACGATTGGATCGTAATTTTCTCGAAAGGTGATACTGTTCGTCAGACTACTACTACCAATGAACTGAAATTTACACACGACCAGTTGTTGAATGCAGCGAAAACACAGATTCGTTCATCTCAATTGATTGCGTATGTAACGGCTTCATACACAGAGGTTTGTGAAACGGTGAGCCAAGATACGACAAATATGGGTACGAATGTAGAAATCCGCGAAGGTGGATTCAGCATCACGTTGAGTGCAGACCCAACGTTGTGTATCAATGAAAATCGCAAACACAACTTGAATGTCGTCATTTCACCATCTACGGCATTGCTGAATATCAGCACTTTAGACTTCTACATCGAAGGTCAGAAAGTAACTACGATTGGCGATTTGAAAGAGTCATTTGAAATAGAGGTAAATGATAAATTATATCCGAATGTCTTCAAGGCTGGTTCTACAATTCGCTATAAATTAGGTGTTTATGATGCAACTTGTGCGGCAGAGAATGAATCAGACGAAGTAACGGTGAAATACAACGGATACGACTGGAATTTCAATCAGCCAGATTCTTGTTTGGCTGCGCCAGACGATAAATTTAATGTGATTGCGACCATTGATTCTGCCAATGCAGTAAAACACATCAACTCGTATGTTTGGAAGTTGGATGGTGTGGATATTATCGGAGATGGTTTCTCTCTCGGTTATCCTATTTCTCAAAGTATGACTGGAACATTTAGCCTTACCACCACGGACGGTATCTGTCCTGCGGTAACAAAATCGTTCACATCCAATATTGCTATCAATTACCAAGTTTCACTTTCTTCTAACGAGATTTCAAAGGTCTGCTCAACTGAAAGCGTGGATATCCTCACTACGGTTACGCCAGCAACTTCTCGAGCTTACATCAAAGAATACAAGTGGATCGCAGTAGACAAATCGGGTGCTAAAACGGTGATTTTGAATGGAACAGCTGCGGATTCTGTCCTTCATCTCAACGCAACGAACTTCCCAGCCTTGTTTGTCGCAGGAAACTCGTTTGAGATTTATTTGGAAACAGATGACCAGATTTGTGATGCGGTTACCTCAAATAATCAACTTCATTTTGATGTAAACGTTCCATTCACAATCGAATTGATTTCTGACGGCACAAAATTGTGTAATAGAGGTCAAACTTCAGAGTTGAAGGTAAGAGTGAATCCTGTGGATGCCATTAATCATATCGAGAAATTCGTTTGGAAGAGAGTGGGCAATGGCAAGGAAGAAAGCACAGAAACGACAGATACAATCTTGAGTCTCAATGAATTAGACGGATGGTTGACTCCTGCCGACAACGTTTTATTCTCCGTTTCTGCTTCAGACGGAATCTGCGTGAAAGAGGGAGCTGAATTGGTGGATGCAAAATCTATTGATATCAACGAACCGTTTGAAGTAACCTTGCAGTCGGACAAAGTCTACTACTGTTCAGAAGGCGATTCAGTATTCTTGACTGGTACTAATTCAGGCTCTGCCAACCCATACAAGTCTTATACCTACTCCTACATTTCGGCTTACAATGGAGGCTTCTTCACGATTCCTCAAGTTACGGGAAATCCGTTGGCGGCTATTGACGATTTGAAATCGTATGCGGGAGTTACGCCAGGCTCGGGTATTAATTACGCATTGAGTGTAAATGATGGAGATGTTTGTGGAGCGCAGACCTCACAATCCGTTGCCGTAGTGTTGCAGACACCATTCAAAGTGCATGTTGAGGCTACGAAGAATGTTATCTGTCAAAATGACATGATTGAAGTGAAAATTGTCTCTTACGACCCTGCTGGGGCTGAAAATTTCGTGAAAGAGTACAAATGGAATGAAAATGGTACAGATTTGTCTGAAAATGTCAATAACTTTTTCCTTAAAAAGGCTGAAAATTTTGGATTTTTTAACTATTTTGCTCTCGTTTCAGATGGTATCTGTTATGGAACGGAGAAATTTGCTTCGTTGCACTCAGATACAACGACAGTGAAGGTGAATCAACCGATTCAAGTTTCAGTGGAAGTGTCTTCAAAATATTTCTGCGAAGACAGTTCTTCTGACCCTTTGACACTGACTGCGAAATGTGCGACAGGAGAGCCTGTCCACTATGAATTGTATAATTACGGTGGAACGATGATCGATGGTGTAGACTCGAATGCGATGGAATATAGTTGGGAGATTTCTCCGACTACCGCGCAGCATGTCTATGAGGTCTATGTTTACGATGGCGTTTGCTCAATCGCCAAGGATGTGAAAGGACCGACCTCAATCGAGGTTCATCTTCCAATGAAGTTCAATGTTACAATTCCTGCCGAGGATTATCAGATATGTTTGGGTGAGAAAGTCCACTTCACGACGACAGTCGAACAAGGTCAACCAACAAAATATTTGTGGTATGGCTTGACTGTTTCTTCTCCATATCATTCTTCTGCTTTATCTTTGCAAGACGTTCCGCTTTCTGCAGGCGAATATTACTACGAGATTGTTGCAGTAGATAATGTTTGTCCGGATGTGAAGTTCGAGGTCGGACCCGTTCAAGTGTACGATCAGCCAGAGATTGATCTTCAACTCTCTGAAAATTCTATTGTCTTAGGTCAGAAGATAAATCTGACTGCCAATGTGACGAAGGGTGCTCCAACTCAGTTTGAGTGGACAGGCAATGACAAGTCGTTAGGCACTACGACGGAGAATTATTTGGAGAGCATTGAACCGATGATGAAGACGACGTATGTTGTCTATGCGACCGATGGCGTTTGTCCAGTTGTCGCAGCCACGGCAGATTTGGATTTGAATGTTCCGACAGCGTTCACACCGTATGTGAGAGAAGGTTTGAACGACTACTTTGTGAAAGGCTTTACGGTAGAAATTTACGATAGATATGGAATGAAGGTCTTTTATGGTGATGATGGATGGGATGGAAGAAAAGGATCTAAAATGGCAGACCCTGGCGTTTATTTCTGTCGTGTGATTTTGAAAGACGGAAATGTCTACAAGGGAACTATTGAAGTTGTGAAATAGAAACGAAGTAGAGGCAAATCAAAATGCAGCGAATTTAAAATGCTGCAAAACATAATTAATAATAGGTATAATAAATTGTATTATGTGTTCTAAAATGAAGCGTTTATCGCTCTTGACTATTGCAATTCTTATGAGTGGCGTGGCTTTTGCTATTCATGAGGAATTTATCGAGGGTTATGAGTTGGTTTCATCAGATGTCAACACAGCCGAGCAGGAGAGACCAATGTCTTTCTACAAAGATGGCAAGGTTGTGTGGTTCGTCGGTGATACTGCTTATAGTGCAGTTATCGGTAATTCCTTTGAATTGGAAAAGAAAGAAGTCTGCGAGGAGTTATGTGGCTTAGGTATTCGTGGACAATTTGCGTATGACCCACGTCGTCGTACGATTTATTTTGCAAGAGTCGATGAGTTGGGTAATTCTGATCTCTATGAGGCACAGTTATCTCAGGGTAAATTCTCGGAACCTAAAATGTTGAGTATCGAGGGTTTAGACAAAGTAAGAAAAGAAGTGCGTGGTTCTTCTACCGTTATGGGTGGTTGGACTTATCGTTATAACAGAATATCCGGTTTCTTTAACCCTACCATCGCTGAGAATGGTAAGAGAATCTATTTCTCTGCCGATTTCCCAAAACAGTCGTATGGTGGAAAGGATATTTGGTATATTGATCGCGACACGAAGGAGGCTTCTCCTTACGGTTGGAAGATGCCTGTCAATGCCAGTGATAGCGTTGAACGTCTGAACAGTCAATCGCGTGAAGACTATCCGTTCATTGTTGGTGATACGGCTATGTATTTGACTTCTGATCGCCCTGGTGGATTTGGTAGCATGGATGTCTATGTTTCTCATTATAGAAATATGACTTTTGATGTAACCGATACGGCAGGAAACGTGTCGAAGGTTACTCGCAAGGTTTGGACAAAGCCTGAAAATTTAGGCGCAACGTTCAACTCAAGCGCGAACGAGTATAACTTTATTGGAAACAATACTTTGGTGATGTTGATGTCTAACCGTGCTGGTGGAAAGGGTAAGGATGATATCTGGTTGCCTCGTCCATACCAAGCAGAGCCAGACTTTGACTTGACACCTCAGGTGGCTATGACAGAGCCTAAGGGCTTCCACTGGGTGTTGTTCTTCTTCAACTTCAACGAGTCTAAGATGTTGCCAGAGTACTTGGTGCAGTTGGATGAGTTGGTGGCTGCTATGAAGGAGTTCCCAGGTGTGAAGTTCGAGGTCAGCGGACACACCGACTCCCGTGGTTCGGATGCCTACAACACCAAGTTGTCTCAAGCCCGTGCAGACTATGTGCGTGAGTTGCTGATCGAGAGAGGTATGAGTCCAGAAGACTTGACCGCTGTCGGACGAAGCTTCCACGATCCCGTTATTCCAAATGCGCAGACAGAGCCTGAGCATGAGCAGAACCGTCGTGTAGATATTAAAATTTTGGATGAATAAAGCGTAGGAGGACGGTGTATATGAAAAAACTTTTATTTTCGATAGTAATGTTTTTCGCCTGTTCGGCTTTGTTCGCACAGCGTGATTTGATGCTTTCCCAGCAATTTTTCTCAAGGTTGAACATCAACCCTTCTGCTACGGGAAATACAGATGATGTCGACTTCTTCCTCTTGGGTCGTTGGCAATGGATGGGCTTGGATAACTCGCCTAAATCGGGTGTGATGAATGTTACCAACTACTTCGAGAAGGTTCGCTCGGGTATTGGTTTCTCTGCCACCTACGATGATGTCGGTGTTGCCAACAGAACCCTCAATTTGAAGGCTGCATACGCCTACCATTTGAACTTGAATGAGAGTATCTTGATGTCTTTCGGTTTGTCCGCAGGTATCTTGTATCACTATTTCGATGCATCTAAAAACACTTGGTTGGATCCGCAGGAGTTGCAAGAGCAGACTTTGAACTATGGAGACAAACTTTCGAAAGTGCATCCCGATATGGATTTTGGAGTTGAGTTGGCGATGCCTAAATTTATGTTCGGTGCATCAGTCGTTCACTTATTGTCTAATGAGGAGCAAGTGAACACCTCAATGCCAGGTCGTCAGTTCAACTGGTATGTCCGTGGATTGTTCTCTTTCTCAGAAAATTTCGATCTCGCTCCAGCCATCTGCTTCACTCATAGAAACTCTACCAATAGAGCCGAGTTGAATGTCATGGCGTTCATTAAACGTTTCATTTGGTTTGGTATCACTTACCGCCCAGACTTGAATGGTGAGGATTCTTTCTCTTCAAATATGTTGCATTTCAATGTCGGAGTTGAGTATAAGATTTTCCGTATTGGTTATGCCTTTGAGTTAGGATTAGGAGACATTTCGAATGTGTCATCTAATTCGAGTGAGTTGTTGCTTTCCTTCAGAATTGAGAAGAAAAAGAACAAGACTGTTCGATTCTTGGAGGACGAAGAGCCATAAACAATTAAAACTTGTAAGGAAAGAACTCGTGTTTGTTCAAAATGTTGAAAATTATTGTGCTGGCGTTTGCAAATGTTAGGTTAAATTTTCTTAATTTTGGACTCCACTCAAAAGGAATCTTGAGGACAGACAAAATATAGTATATTTATTGTGAGGCGATAGAAAGACTAAGCAGAGAGGAAGACGATGAGGCGAAGAAGAGGAATCTGTTGGTCTGGAAAGAAATCTCACCTGAGGGCAAAGAGAAGAAACGTATTTTTTGAACTAAAGATAATTCTGTTATGAGAGTCATTTATAGACTGCTATTGGTGGCAGCATCGCTTTTCGGATTGTCGAGTATGCTTCATGCTCAGGACGAGATTGTGTGCGACCAATATCATTTCAATTACTATTTGGTGAACCCGGCTGTTGCAGGTGCGGAGCGATGCACTCACTTGATGGCTACTGGTAAGTTTCAATGGTTGGGTATTGATGATGCACCGATGACGCAGACTTTAAGTGCGCGTACTCGTATCTTGAATAATGTCGGTATCGGTATTTATCTCTACAACGATAAGAATGGTTACTCATACCGCCAAGGTGGTGAGGTGACATTTGCCTATCATATTCCTCTGTCAGAGAATAACCGTTATATGATGAAGAGTCGCGATATCAGTCGCCAGTTGTCATTCGGTATTTCCTTGATGGTCAACCACTTGAATTTCTCTGATAAGTTGTTCAGTGACGAGAATGCAGCGTCCGACAATGTTTTAGGAAATGGTGGTAGCAATAAAGGATTCTATTTCAATGCCAATGTCGGAGCATACTTCAAGTGGGACAACTTCTTCGCAGGTTACTCTATGAGCAACTTGATTCCTACGGAGATGACCGAACTTGGAGTTGACGAGCCTAAGTGGCCTTTGACAGGTTACGGTTTCCTCGGTTATGACATTGACTTTGTAAACAATATGACTTTGGAGCCTGCTGCAATGTTCAAGTTTAATGTAAATGGTAGCCGTCAGTTGGATATCAACTTGAAGTTCATGCAGACGTTGCCATCCAACCAAGATTTCTCTTACTGGTTGCAGTTGTCATACCGTCATACGTTAGACTCAGACAATGCTAAGCCATTGGCACTCTATCCAATGGGAGGAATCAGAATCAAGGGATTCCACATCGGTTATTCATACCAAGTTGGTTTGACAGCGTTGAACCGTCAGAACTACGGATCACATGAGATTATGTTAGGATACACTTGGTGCGTAACTAAACATTTCTGTAGATAGAATAAAGAAACAAAAAGGAAATCCGCGGAATTTTTCTGCGGATTTTTTAATTTTGCACATCCGTAAAAATCGGATTGAGAAGATAATAAAGAAACAATAGACGAATAAAAAAGTATGGGAAGAGCATTTGAGTACCGTAAAGCAAGAATTTTTGCGCGTAATGCAAGATTGTCAAAAGCATTTACGCGTATTTCGAGAGAAATCACGAGTTGTGTAAAAACATCGGGAGCAGACCCACAGATGAATCCACGTCTTCGTATGTTGATGTTGAAGGCTAAGGCTGAAAACATGCCTAAGGACAGCGTTGACCGTGCTATCAAGAAAGCGTTGGATAAAGACACTGCAGACTACAAGGAGATTATCTATGAAGGATATGGCCCTGCAGGTATCGCTATCTTCGTGGTAACTTCTACCGATAACAACACCAGAACGGTATCTAATGTGCGTTCATACTTCAATAAACACGGAGGAAGCCTCGGAACACAGGGAAGTCTTTCTTTCTTGTTCGAGCATAAATGCGTGTTCAAGGTTGTTGCCAAAGAAGGTGTGGACTTGGAAGAGTTGGAGTTGGAGTTGATTGACTTCGGTGTTGATGAGGTTTACTTGGATGAGGAAACCAATGAAATCATCATCTACGGAGCATTCGAGAATAATGCGAAGATTCAGGAATATTTAGAGTCAAACAACTTTGAAATCAAGGATGTTGAGTTCTTGTATGTTCCAAACGACTTGAAAGAGGTGACTGAAGAGCAGAAAGAGTCTGTTTACAAACTCATCGACAAGATGGAGGACGACGATGATGTTCAGAATGTTTACCATAATATGAAGGAAGACTAAAGAGAGTGTGAAAACGGAAGTGTAATTTAGTATATAAAGAGTAGACGCTCGTCCGATGAAACTAAAAATTGGTTGAGAGTTTTTTGCTTAAAAAACATTAAATGTTTTGCTGATATACTAAATTTTAATCTATATTTGCACTTGTAGAGTTAGTCAAGAGTGGCTATTTTACACTGAAAATAGATTGCAATTCTAAGTTCGAATCAATTTTTGTTTAACTAATAAAATTTTTTTTAAGATGAAGAAAATTTTCAATTTGGCAGTGATTTTTGCAGCTTTGATGACTGCAGTTTCTTTCGCTTCTTGTGATGATTCAGACAAGGCAGAGGAGGAAGTTGAGGAGCAACAACTTACTTCAATCAACGTTGAGGCTGGTGAGAAATATGCTTTCTCAAACGCTTCTAACGAAGTAAGCGGATGGTTCACTGTAACTTCTGTTTCTGGAAAGGCTGGTTCTAAGGTTGTTGTTCTTGAAATCAACACTAAGGGTAAAGACGCTAAGGAAACTAAGGGTGAATTTACTTTGGGTGATGACACTGACCACACATCTTACTTGATGTGGAATGGTACAACTTACGAGAATGTAAAGCAAGCTGTAGCTGAGGAGAATGCTTCTGCAGTTATTTTCGCTTTGTCTTCTGCAGTTGATACTTACACCATCACTTCTGCAACTGTTAACTCAAAAGTTAACGCAAAGGGTGCAACTGAGACTAAGTTCGCTAAGAAATAATCGACTGACAAGTTGGTAGAATAAAGGGCGAGTGCTATTGTGCTCGCCTTTTTGTTTTGTTTGAGATAAATTGAAGATTTGTGTGGAATAAAGTAAATAATCTATCATGGATAAAAATAGTTTGCATAATTTTGGAGATGAGAAAAAAGTTCGTAAGAGTATGTTCCTAAGTCCGAAGGCAGATATAACGTTCA
>CAVJCT010000042.1:0-13194 GCA_963648205.1 Flexilinea sp. | reverse complement strand
TCGGCTATGACAAGTTTGTCGATGCTGTCTGTTGGCAACGGACGTTGATGCGAGGAGCGAGAGAGGATGGCATTGAGGAAGGAAAGAGACTTGGAGTTGAAGAGGGAAAGAAACTTGGTGTTGAGGAAGGACTCGAGAAAGGTAAACTCGAGATGGCAAGAAAAATGAAGCAGGAGAATATGCCTGTGGAGGTCATCCAGAGGGTAACAGGTTTGACGGATGAAGAGATGAAATGTTTGTAGAGAAGAAAACATTCGGGAATCGTGAAAAAGCGGTTTCGTTGGGTTTGTTTTCCTCTAAGATAATTGATATATTTGCGGAAAGAACTGTTCATTAAAAACAAAAAAGATAAATGGAAGAAGTAGTAAAGCCATCAAGCGAGAAGTTAAAGGCTCTTCAGCTTGCTATGGAAAAAATCGAAAAAGATCATGGTAAGGGTACCATTATGAAGATGGGAGACAACAAGATCGAGGAAGTACCTGTTATTTCAACTGGTTCTTTAGGCTTAGACCTTGCATTAGGTGTGGGGGGATTCCCACGCGGTAGGGTCATTGAAATATTTGGTCCAGAGTCATCTGGAAAGACGACTTTAGCCATTCATGCGATTGCGGAGGCTCAAAAGCAAGGTGGTATCGCTGCAATCATCGATGCAGAGCATGCTTTTGATAGATTCTATGCTGAAAAATTAGGCGTAGACGTAGAGAATCTCCTTATTTCTCAACCAGATAACGGTGAGCAGGCTTTGGAAATCGCTGATTCGTTGATTCGTTCGTCTGCGATTGATATTGTTGTGATAGACTCCGTTGCTGCGTTGACACCAAAGGCTGAGATTGAAGGTGATATGGGAGATTCGAAGATGGGATTACAAGCCCGATTGATGTCTCAGGCACTTCGTAAATTAACCGGAAGCATCAACAAGACAAATACATGTTGTATTTTCATTAACCAGTTGCGTGATAAGATTGGTGTGATGTTCGGTAATCCCGAAACAACAACGGGTGGTAATGCGTTGAAATTCTACGCTTCGGTGCGTTTGGACATTCGTCGTATCGGTCAGTTGAAGGAGGGTGACAATGTGATTGGAAACCAAACTCGTGTGAAGGTGGTTAAGAACAAAGTGGCACCTCCATTCCGCAAGGCTGAGTTCGATATTATGTTTGGAGAAGGAATTTCTCACGTTGGCGAAATCGTCGATTTGGGTGTTGAAACAGGAATCATCAAGAAGAGTGGCTCATGGTACAGCTACGGAGAAACGAAATTGGCACAAGGTCGAGATGCTACGAAAGTGTTGTTGAAAGACAATCAAGAGTTGGCAGATGAAATAGAAGCAAAAGTTAGAGAGGCTGCTAAGAACATGCCTTTGTAAAAACAGATAAAATATGAGAGAGGTGAAAAGGGTTAAAATGGCTCTTTTTACCTCTTTTCTAAATAAAATTGAGCAAAATCGAAGAGGAAAGCGAGGTTGATATGGCACAGAACTTAAAAACAGAGATATACGAGGAGAGGGCTGTATTGGTGGGTATCGTTACGCCACAGCAATCTGAACAAAAGGAGAGAGAGTACATCGATGAGTTGGCTTTCTTGGCGGAGACTGCCGGAGCGCATCCTCAGAAGATTTTTTTGCAGAAATTGGATGGACCGAACTCCAACACTTTTGTGGGCCCTGGAAAATTGGAGGAAATCAGAGACTACATCAAGGAGCAGGAAGAGACGGAGAATGAAATCGGTTTGGCTCTTTTCGATGACGAACTTTCACCTAAACAAATACGAAATATCGAAAAAGAATTGGGGGTTAAAATCTTGGATCGTACCAGTTTGATTTTGGATATTTTCGCGAGAAGAGCGCAAACGGCACATGCGAAGACGCAAGTTGAATTAGCGCAATATAGGTATCTTTTACCTCGTTTGACTGGTATGTGGACTCACTTGGAACGTCAACGAGGAGGTATCGGTATGCGTGGACCTGGAGAGACGCAGATAGAGACCGACCGTCGTATCATTTTGACGAAAATTTCGCTTTTGAAAGAGGAACTGAAATCGATTGATCGTCAGAAAGTTATCCAAAGGAAGAATAGAGGAAAGATGGTTCGTGTGGCGTTGGTAGGATATACCAATGCAGGCAAGTCGACTATGATGAATGTTATCAGTAAGTCGGACGTTTTTGCGGAAAATAAGTTATTTGCGACACTCGACACGACAGTACGCAAGGTGACGATAGACAATTTGCCATTCTTGCTGACGGATACGGTAGGATTTATCAGAAAATTGCCTACCTATCTTGTAGAGTCTTTCAAATCGACTTTGGATGAAGTGAGAGAAGCAGATTTGTTGGTGCATATCGTTGACATTTCCAATCCTACGTTCGAAGATCAGATTGCGGTGGTCGAGAAGACGTTGCAGGAGATTGACACGGAGCAGAAGCCTACAATTATAGTTTTCAATAAGATAGATGCCTTCACTTACACACCGAAAGAGGAGGACGATTTGACTCCGAAGACTCGAGAAAATATCAGTTTGGAGGAGTTGAAGAACACTTGGATGGCGAAGTTGCAAGACAATTGCATTTTTGTTTCTGCCAAAGAGAAGACGAATTTAGAGGAGTTCAAAACAATGCTCTATAATAAGGTTAAGGAGATTCACGTTACTCGTTTCCCATACAATGATTTCTTGTATCAGAATTATGATGAGAATGCGGAGGTGACTGAGTAACTGCTTGATTAATAAAGAATTGAACTTTGAATAAATATAGAAATTTAAGAACTGACGAATTGTCGCAATTACAATCACAAGGATGTAGTTGCGATGATTGGTCTAATGTGGAAGTTGCAGAGAATTTTGACGCGAGATATGTCAAAAATGTAGAGTTTTCTGGAAAGATTAAATTGGGATGTTTCAAAGCATCATTTTCTGAAAAAAGCGGAATCGTCAGACATTCAGGCGTTTACAATGCGGTTTTGCATAATTGTGAGGTAGAAGATGATGTCTATATTAATAAAATAGGGAATTATATAGCAAACTACAATATCGGCAAAAATTCGTATATCGAAAATGTTGATTTGTTGGAAGTAGATGACGAAACCTCGTTCGGAAATGGCGTTGAAGTGGCAGTGATAAATGAAGGAGGCGGAAGAGAAGTGCCTATGTATGACCACCTTACCTCCTCGTTGGCATATATCATTGCTTTGTATAGATATAGAACAGAGGTCGTTGCATGGTTATGCGAGCAGATAAAGGCCTACGCAAAGTCGGTTTCGTCAAGGAAGGGAGAGATAGGCACGTCGGTGAGAATTGTCAATTGTGGCGAAATAAAGAACGTAAAAATAGGCGATTCTGCGTGCTTGGAAGGGTGTGCTTTTTTGGAGAATGGAAGCATAAACAGCAATTCTTCGGCATCTGTGAAAGTGGGTGTTGGTGTCAATGCAAAGGATTTCATTTTTTGCTCGGGAAGTGAAATCACGGATGGTGCAATGATTGAACGAAGTTTCGTTGGGCAGGGAAGTGCTGTAGGAAAACAATTTTCAGCAACAGATGTTTTATTCTTTGCGAATTGTCAAGCCTTTCATGGGGAGGCGGCTTCTTTGTTTGCTGGACCATATACGGTAACCCACCATAAATCGAGTTTGTTGATTGCCGGATTGTTCTCATTCTTGAATGTCGGTTCTGGTAGCAATCAGAGTAACCACGGATATAAATTTGGCCCTGTTCATCAAGGAATAGTGGAGCGAGGATCGAAGACCACGAGCGATTCGTATCTTCTTTGGCCTGCAAGGATTGGAGCGTTCACTTTGATAAAGGGACGACACACTACACATCCCGACACGATGAATTTGCCGTTTTCATATTTGATTGAGGATAAGGGTGTTTCGTATCTTGCACCTGCGGTTAATCTTCGAAGTGTGGGAACTGTCCGCGATGTGCAGAAATGGCCGAAGAGAGATAATCGTAAAGATCCCGTTTTGTTAGATTATATCAATTTTAGTTTGCTGAATCCGTATACCGTTGGAAAAGTTAAATCTGGAATCCGAAAATTGTTGGAGATTCAGCAGACGGAGAAATTGTCAAATGGAAATTATCTTTTTGATGGATTGCAGATAAAAGAATCTGCGTTGGAACGAGGATTGAGTCTTTATAAAAAATATGCATTCAAATACGTTGTCGAGGCGATTTTTGAGAAGTTAAAGTCGCAGGATTTTGACTCAATTGAAAAAGTGCGGAAAATCTTGTCAGATACTGTTCCGTCGATGGGAGGAGAGTGGATTGACTTAGGTGGAATGATAATTTGCAAAGCGTCTGTCAAGCAGATTTTAAGGAGTATAGAGGTTCACAAATATGATAATATTGAAAATGTAAATAATTCTTTATCAGAATTTTACAAAAATTATGAAATCAACGAATGGTCGTGGGTAAATGCTTTCGCAAAAGAGGATTTTAGCATTAATTTTGCAGAGATGACGAAGGCGGAACTCTGTCAGTTGCTTGATTCATACAGGCAAATAGAGGTTGAAATAGACGAGATGCTCCTTGAGGATGCCCAGAAGGATTATGCAGAGAAAATGCGGATTGGGTATGGAATGGGAGATGATAATCGTCAAATGGAGGATTTGAATCTTGTGAGAGGCGAGATGTCGCAAACCTCGTTTGTGAAGGATTTGAAACGTCACACAGAGGATGTTAAACGAGAGGTCTCTGATTTCCTTCTTCGCATCAATGATTTAAAAGATTGAGAATGAAATTTTTAAGGAAGTAAAGAATATGCAAGACAAAATTATCACAGTGAATAAAGGAAGTTACTTCCCCGTTCCAGTGGTGGTTCTGGGAAGTATGTCGATTTTTGGAGCTTTGGCGGTACTTTTAGTGTGGATTCACCACGCGGTTACGTTTGAAGCTCCTTTTATGCGTTGGAGCGACATCCTCTTGAATTTCTTTATGAAGGATTTCCTACTTATGATTTTATTAGTCGCTGTCGGACTTTTCCTTGTCTTCTCAAGAAAGACGTACGATTTTGACCCTGAGAAGAAACAGGTGAGAGTTGGCGGTCATTTTTATCATTGGGATTGGGGAGAGTGGAAAGATTTCAATCCAGAAGGGTCTTATTTGGCATTCCAACGCTATGAACAGACGAGTAACTATTCGTATGGTGGAATCTACGAGCGTAAGGTTTCTGAATATGTGTACGACTTGCGATTGGTGAAACAAAACGGCTCGTTTGAGTCTATTGTCTCGGGTAGCGACTTTCGCTGTGTTTCTGAAATTATTGTTTTAGGAAAGAAATTAGAAGAGGTTTACGGACTGAAATTCAACGATTATGTCAGAGAAATTGTTCGTAAAGAGTTGCGTAATCGAAAGAACCGAATTGAGTAGATTTGAATCGAATTTGAGATGAAGAAGATTGGATTATTGTCTGATACGCATGGTTGTTGGGACGAGCGATACCTGCAGTATTTTGCAGAGTGTGATGAAGTGTGGCATGCAGGCGATATTGGATCTTTAGAGATTTTAGAGCGATTTAGTGCTGCGGGAAAGGTCATTCGTGCAGTGTATGGAAATATTGACGGTCAAGATGTTCGTCAGCATTATAAGAAGATTCTGAAATTTCAGTGCGAGGATGTGAAGATTGTGATGACTCACATTGGAGGTTATCCTAAACGATATGCACCGGGAATAAAAGAGGTTTTGTATTTAGAAAAACCGCAGTTGTTTGTGTGTGGCCATTCTCATATTCTAAAGGCTGCGTATGACCCAGAAATGAAGGTGATGTGCTTGAATCCTGGGGCTGCTGGAACATTTGGCTTCCACAAAGTGCGAACGTTGATGCGATTCGTTATTGATGGCGCGAAGATACGAGATTTGGAGGTGATTGAGTTGGGCAATAGGGCGGATTGATATTCGTCAAGGCATAAAGAAAGCGGAAAAGTAAAAAACTTCTCCGCTTTTTCTATTGTGAAGGTAATTCTTATTTCATACCTGCTTGTGCTTGTTGGAACGCAGCTGTAGGATCTTTCAATACCTTGATACCCAATTTCTTTTGAACGAACTTGGTGGCGTCAATGGCATCGTTAGATTTGAATTGAAGTTGGCTAAGATCGAACAAGAAAAGGAAGCCTTCTTCGTTACCTACTTCAGTGATGGCTTTCTTCAACTTCTCCAAGATAGGAACTTGCAATTGTTGTTGCTTTTGCTGCAAAGAAGCCTGTGCTTGTTGGTAGTAGTTTTGCATCTTTGTTTGCAAAGTCTGCAATTCTTCCATTCTGTTCTTCTTGATGGTCTCGTCCCAAGTTGCTTCACCCTCTTTGTATTCTACCAATTTGCGAGTGTATTCATCTTCCATTCTCTTTACTTCAGCCTCATGTTGAGCAGCTGATTTTTGAATAGCAGAGTCGGCAGCTGTTGTTTCAGGCATTGAGTAAAACAATGTTTGGATGTCAACATAGCCTAATTTCACATTGGCATTCTGTGCGAATACTGCGATTGGAGCAGCGCAGAGAAGTGCTAAAATCAATTTCTTAATCATCTCTATAAGTTATTTAATTTTATTTCCGTTTATTAAATCTATCGCAAAGATACGTTATTTATTATTCCCTGCATAACCCATTTTCTCCAACACTTCGTCACTAATGTCGATTTTAGGGGCAAAATAGATGATGTTGGTGCTGCTGGCTCTTTCCAACACTACTTGATAGCCTTTCGTGTCGGCAACTTGCTTTACGGCAACATACACCTCGTCTTGAATAGGCTGAATCAAACTGGTTCTCTTTTGGTAGAACTCGCCTTGTGGACCGAAATATTTGCGTTTCAAATCATTGGCTTCCTTCTCTTTGGCAACAATCTCGTTCTCTTTCTTCACCTTCATCTCGTCGGAAAGAAAGACTACCTCAGTTTGGTAGTTTTTATACATTGTTTTTGCCTCTTCGTTCTTTGCTTCAACCTCTTTTTGCCATTTTTCAGACACTTGTTTGAGTTGTTCGTTGGCAGATTCGTACATCGGTACGTTCTTCAAAACATAATCCATATCGATAACGGCTACCTTCTGGGCTTGTGCGAACATTGCTGCACAAAGCGCAAATCCTAATAATATTGCTTTTTTCATATCCTTTATAATTTAGAATGAAATTACTTTTTCTCTTTTTATTGTTGTCAGTTTAGAACTCCTGTCCGATGACGAAGTGGAAGTTATGTCCGCCTTCGCCCACTTCGTAAGGTGTGTCGAATCCGTAACCCCAGTCAACACCAATCAGTCCTAACATTGGCAAGAAGATTCTGACACCCAAACCTAATGAACGTTTCAGGTTGAATGGGTTGAAATCTTTGAACTCAGACCAACAGTTACCTGCGTCGGCAAATGCGAGGGCGTAGATAGTGGTCGATGTTTGGAGCATCAATGGGTATCTCAACTCGATAGAGAGACGAGAGTAAAGGTTACCTGCGTCGCGACCTGTGATTGGGTCGGTTGGCGTGAGGGAACCGTTACCGTAACCGCGCACTTTAACGGCAGTGGTTGCGTAGGTGCTACTGTAACCTGTCATACCATCACCACCGACATAGTATCTTTCAAACGGAGAACGACGGTTTTTGTTGTAGTAGCCCAAGAATCCGTATTCTACACGAGTCATCAACACGAGTTTCTGATCGGCTGTGAGCGGCGTGAATGTTTGTGCTTTCAACTCCACTTTGTAGTATTCAACCCACTTATAGAGTTCCTGCTGCATCTCGTAATACTCGTCGTCGGTTAAGCCTCGGTGCTCTTCTTCCGAACTACCGTTTTTGTAGCGAGTAGCCAAGTCGTCGATACGGCTGTTGTCTTTGAAAAGCGAGTATGGAGGGGTCAACTGCACCATCAACGAGAGTTTTGAACCTCTACGGGTGTAGTATGGGTTGTCTAATGAGTTTCGACTCCAAGTTCCTGAGATACTCATGTTGTTGGCGTGACCGTCGGAGATATCCAAGTAACTCCAGTTCTGCAATGAGTAGTGGCGATATGCCAACTCTCCGTAGATGGAGAAATAGTCGTCTGGCCAAGTGAGTCGCTTACCGATACCGACACTTGCACCGATGGTCATAATATACTTGTCTGGGTCGGCTGCTGCGGCGTAACTATACGAGTAATTATCGTAGTAGAGGCTGTTGTAGTAGTTGTCGGAGTAGTATTGGCTGTTGACACCTGTCTGTTTAGACCAGTAGACGGATGTTTGCAACGTCGTTGGTTTGTTTCCCCCCAACCATGGCTCAGTGAACGAAATGCTGGCAGAGGTGTAGTAGCGAGCATTGGTCGAGAAGGAGAGCGAGAGTGTTTGACCGTCTCCTTGAGGTAATGGATGGTAGGCTTCTTTGTTGAAGATGTTGCGCATTGAGAAGTTGGTGAACTTCAATCCCAAAGATCCTGTTACACCCGTCTGACCCCAACCGAATGACAACTCCACTTGGTCGTTTTTCTTCTGCTCGAGGTTGAAGAGAATGTCAACCGTACCGTTTTCGGGGTCTGGCTCAGGTCGGATGTCCATTGTCTCTGGGTTGAACTGTCCTGTGGCTGCCAACTCACGAGCTGAACGTTGCAAGTCTGATTTGCTGAAGAGTTGTCCTGGCTTCGTGCGAAGTTCACGACGAACGACATGCTCGTAAATCGTCTCATTACCCGTGATGACAATGTTGTTGATGACGGCTTGCTGACCCTCGTAGATGCGAAGCTCGATATCAATAGAATCTCCCTCAACATTCACCTCCACAGGCTCAACATTGAAGAAGAGGTAACCATTGTCCATGTAGAGGTTCGACATAGCGTCTTCATCTGCCATCAAACGGTCGTTGAGCAGTTTTTGGTTATAGACGTCGCCTCGTTTGATTCCGAGAACAGCGGACAAAGCATCGCTCGAATAGATGGTGTTGCCCACCCAGGTGATGTTTCTGAAGTAGTATTTTTTACCCTCTTCAAAGGTCATGTGGATATCCACACGGTTGGCTTTCTCAGGGTAGGGAACTACGCTATCACATACAAGAACGGCATCTCTAAATCCGAACTCGTTGAACTTGTCGATTGCGTTTCCTTTATCGTTGATATACTCTTCGTCAATAAATTTTTTAGACTTGAAGATGGTAACAAGACTCCTCTCTTTCGTCTTCTTCATGGCTCGCTTCACCTTCTTGGCTTCCATTTCATGAAGACCATACATATAGATTTTATGTATTTTCACCTTTTTGCCCTTGTTGATGTCAATGTAGACTTTGACATTGTTGGGTACACGAGGGTCGTTTTTTGCGATAAGAGAGATTTCTGCATTTTTGTAACCATCGCTTGCAAAGTGCTTTTTGAGCAACGTTTTTGTGCGGACGATGAGGTTCGGTGTCAATTGTCCACCTTTTTTGATAGGCAATTCTTTCAATAAGTCTTCTCTGTCTTTATCCTTCACACCCGTCATAATGACATCGGTGATACGGTCGCGGGGTTGCAAGGCGATGTCGAGCCAAATCTTTTGTCCGTCTGTTTTGGTAGCAGAAATTTTCACATCCGAAAAGAGACCTTGTTTCCAGAAGCGTTTCACAGCCTTGCTGATGTTATCTCCTGGAACTTTAATCTTTTGACCTTTCGAAAGTCCTGAGTAACTGATGATTACAGATTTGTCATAATGGCATTTTCCACTGACGGTGATGTCCGCGATCTCGTATTCCTTCGGAGCGTCCGTGTAGTTGATATTCGGAGTGTACGTAGATTCTTTGACAGGTTGTTTCGTAGTGGTAGAATCTGCTACAATGCTGTCGGAAACCACGCTGGGAGAGTCTGTTGCGACTTCTTGTGCGTGTGTGGCAGTCATTGAAATAAGCAGTGTAAGCAGAAAGATGCAAGCTGAAAATCTGTTCATTTTGAATGGTTATCGTGAACGAATTGAAAGGTTCTACAAAAAAGTGAGACTCAACGTGTTAAGCGTTTTCGTTCTGCACTTGTTCGCTTGTTTTTCCGTATCGTCTCTCTCGTTTTTGATAGTCTAAAACTGCTTCAAAGAATTGTTCTCCTTTGAAATCAGGCCAACAGATGTCGGTGAAATAGAGTTCTGCGTAGGAGAGTTGCCAAAGCAAGAAATTGCTGATTCGAAGTTCACCGCTGGTGCGGATTAGCAAATCGGGGTCTGGCATTCCTTGAGTCGCCAAATAATTAGGGAAAGTCGCTTCGGTGATGTCTTCTGGTTGAATAACGCCGTTTTTAGCGTCCGTTGCGATTTTCTTCGCCGCAGTGGTGATTTCCCATCGTGCGGAATAGTTGAGAGCCAACACGAGGTTGAGACCAGTGTTTTGCTCCGTCTCTTGGATGGCTGCACGAAGATTTTCTTGCGCCTTCTCTGTCAAATTGTCGATATCTCCAATCACACGCAAGCGAACGTTATTACTGCTGATTTTGTTGATGTAGGCACGGAGTGAGTAGGCGAGGATCTCCATCAAAGCGTTGACCTCAGCCTTCGGACGATTCCAGTTCTCGGTGGAGAAAGCGTAGAGCGTCAAGTACTTGACACCCAAGTTAGAAGCTGCCTCGGTAACCTTGTCGACGGAATCAACTCCGGCTTGGTGACCAAAAACTCGCTCTTTGCCATGACGTTTCGCCCAACGACCGTTTCCATCCATAATGATAGCCACGTGTTGAGGAACTCTATTTTTATCAATTGAATCAAATGCAGACATCTTTCTAAAATTGAAGCGTTCTACAAGCACCTTTTCGTTTCAGCAGGTCAAATGAGATGAACACGAAGGCGCATGTATAGTAATCATTATTTTTTATCCACGAGTGACCGGCATTGTAGGGGTCATCCAAGATTTTGTTTGTTGGTCTGGTAACGTCGAAATCGTCCACGAAGAGTTTCCGCATTGACCATTCCACGCCCACGTTGCATCGCTCGCTCAACTTAAATTTGTAGCCCACGCCGAATGTGAAATTGAAGGTGTGCTTATTGCCTGACCAATGTTCGTAGATGGAAAATCCCGGACCCACTAATATATAAGGTGTGTGCCGACGAAGTTCGCGGTCCCACGAGTCCATACCAAACTTGCAGAAATTATGCTCGAAATGCAGACCGATATCCCAGAAATTCTGGCTGAAGTCTGCCTGTTGTCCGTTAGGAAGAAGATTTTTGAAATCGCGTGTGTCGCCCGAAGCCCCGCCTTTGATAACGCTGATTTTGATCATAAAACGGTTGGTAACGTGCGCTCTGAGCAATCCTCCAAATGCTAAGTGTGTGTCTTTGAATATTTTACGAGAGTTGGCATCTCCATTGTAGTAGGAGCCTCCGCCTAAAATACCCAACTCGCCCAAGTATCTCACTTGAGCGTTGGCTGGACCTGCGATAAGGAGCAGACAACCTGCCAAAAGAATTAACTTGACAATTTTATTTTTTATGTACATCAATCTTTTTAAAAATGTCTACACTTTCTGAAACGGAAATCACACTGCTTTATTTTGCGATCAGTTCGTTTGCTCAATTATTTTGTAACTGAAGACACTAAATCGCAGATACAAAATTAAGTGCAAATTTACGAATAAATTTGAGTTTTCCAATATTCCTCTGTGCCTTTGCGACGATGAAAATGGAAGAACAACCTATCACCAATTTCGTAAGAAAACCTTGAACTATCGGGGCTGGCGCAATGGCGTGTTTCACAACAAACCATCGCAATAAACTCAATCTATGATATCATTAACCTATGTATATTGTTCAAAAGTATGGTTATTTCGATATAACACATTTAGTCCATAGGACTTGGATCTACTCCTGCTCCAAGAGCAATAACACTTGTGAATAACATGAATGCCGCTGGAATAGATAACAATCCAATGACATCGAGAGTCTTGGATACGTTTCTATAGGCACCATTTTTCAATTTTGCCACTACTGAAGACACAAAGAATATTAGTGTTGGCATTGCCATACAACAAGTGTAAAACGCAAAAAATTCAAAATTATTCATATAAACCTCCTTTTTAGTGGTTAGTACTATTTTTGTATGGAGGAGCTAGCTCATTCCCAAGTAGTGTATGTACCCACTCGGGTATCCTCCTTCTCTTTATTTCTATTTTTAGTTTCTCATTTTCTGGACGATCTTCCATTGTGTTAAGTACAGGAACAGCGTTGGATCTCCACCAAGCATAGAATGTTCCTGGTTTCATATTTATGTCTCTGAAGTCATAGACATCTTTAGTTGTAATGTCGTTTTTTGTGGTTTCCGCAGTCCATGAACCCAAAGTATATTCTGCTTGTCCTTGTGGATTCATAAGCATGTATGGTATCCCTTTGCTACGTCCTCCGTAGTTAGGTGAATAGTCGCTTCCTCTCACAAGAACTCTCACAGTGTCCCCATTTGCAGTCCTTTCTCTCCAATTGGGAACTAAACGGTCAAATGTTGCTACATTAACGGAGTCTACAAATTGCTTCATTGGTTCTCCGAAATCCTTGTTGGTCAGTGTCCTTGCTTGCGGTGTAAATCCCATAGCATTCATAGGTTTTACATAACCCCACTTATTAACTGCATCATCTTTCAACTCAGTCATTGCAGGCTGCAAAAGTACATGTCCAACACCTCCTGTATTCCATATGGGATCTGGTAAAGTCTCCCTTCTATATGGTCTTGCAGGTTTGTGTGGTGCCTCAGCTGGGGGTGCGTCATATCTTAACCAACTAGGCATGTTCTCATCATAGACCTCTTTTAAGTCCTTTGGTATGTTTGAATAGTCGTAGTTTTTCACTTTATCCCATACGTTAGAAACATATTCTTTCGCTCTGTCTTTTGCTATTGGCGTGTAGTATTTAATTTGTTCCTTTGCATTTGATGCATAGTTCTTCGCCTGTTCTGCGGCGTTTGAGGCATATTCTTTGAATGTCTTTATATAGGCTTCCTTCCTCTTATTGATGTCATCCATCTCTCTGGATGCTTTGTCTATATAGGGGGATATATATTGATACCATTTAGGCTGACTGCTAACCTGCTGTCTCGCCTGAGTGTTATATTGATTTGTTGGCATTTCTTCTGAAATTTTAGTACAAATATAATAAATAATTGTGGATCCTGCAGGGATTGAACCTGCGACCTAATGATTATGAGTCATTTGCTCTGACCTACTACTAAGTATCTCTTCCATATATACTTCCTTGGAATTAAGTTAATTATGATGTCATTCTTTCCTTTTGCAAATTTAGTGTAAATAAATAATAAATAATAAAT
>CAVJCT010000041.1:0-23562 GCA_963648205.1 Flexilinea sp. | reverse complement strand
TTTGCATTTTGAAAGGCTCGCAAGGCTAATGTTTTCAAGGCCTGCGAGCCAGTCTCATCCTGCAAATTGACCTATTGACGCTTTTTAAAGCTCAATTTTTGCTCTGAAAGTTTTGAACACGCTACTCCCCCTTTGTTTATTGGGCTGGAGGCTGATTCCATCCTGCAAATTGACCCATAGGTCATTATTTTTTAATACCTGATTATTCGTTTCCTAATGCCTCGGTCTCCGCTCCTTCCAAATAATCACTTGCCCTTTCAGACGAAATGACGTTTCTCCCAAGTTTCTCTTCCAACTGATTCCGAGCCACCTTTGCCACACTTCCTCCATCCTTGGCTACTCCCTTCTGTTCATCAAATCCTTCAGGGTTGCGTTGTTTCGATAGTTCTGTGGCAGATGCCTCGGCAAGCATATTGAGGGCAATCTCCATATTGGTCATGTTGTCTCGTAGACTTTCCTTTTTCAGTCCTTTGTAGTTTTTATACTGCTTGGTGGTCATTCCGCTCCATTCCTGCGTGATGATGTCGGTGAGAGAAGCATATTGCATGCCTTGTTGCACTCCTGTGCGGGCCCATTCGTCCGTCAGTCCTTTCCGAATTTCAATGGACTTTATCCGTTGGTTAATCCAAGCATCGGAATAACCTAAGCGTTTGTAGTCTGCCACAGCTTGGTCGATGCTCTTTTCAGGGTCTTGCATCTGGTCTAATCGAGTGCTTGCCACTTGAGCCATCCATTGCTTAAAAGGTTCTGCCTTAGGCGAAGGAATGGACTGAATGAGACGGAAAAGTTGCTCAGTATCAGCAACATCCGTTAGTCGAAGTTTACCATCGTTGGCGCGAAGTTTCAAACCGTGACAATTTGTCACGGTTTCATTTCCTTCCTCTTTCAACCTCTGTTTTAGTTTTCGCCAATAAGCTGCTGCGTCTTTGCTTTCAGTCAATATCGCGCAGACATCTACTATCGAGAAATACCATTTCTCTTCTTGCTCATCCCAAACGGAACGAACTTTCTTGTCTTCAAACAGTTGTAATGATTCTTTTTCCATTTTCTAATTTGTTTTTCTCTTGTCAATCTTTAAATTTCACTTCGTAAATTAACTCGTAAAGTTAACCTTTTTTCTCCAATTTCCCCTTGTCCATTCAAAAAAACAAATGCCCCAGAGATTATCCAGGGCATTGCTTTTAACTCTATCTTAGTATGTTTTTAGATGTATTCTTTGCCAATCTTCACCTGTGTGTCGTTTACGAACTGGCGAATCTTCTGCTCCTCTGATTTTGGACAAATCAACAACACATTGTCTGCTTCGGCTACGATATAATCGTTCAACCCTTGAATAACTGCCAACTTGCCTTCTGGCATCGCTACAACATTGTCTTTGCTGTCGTAGTAGAGTGCCTTGCATTTCAACGTGGCGTTCTGCTCCTCATCTTTCGGTGAATGGTCGTAAATCGAACCCCATGTGCCGAGGTCTGACCATCCAAAGTCTGCCGACAATACATCGACATTCGAGGCTTTCTCCAAAATGGCATAGTCGATGGAGATGTTGGTGCATGATTTATAGATTCTGTCGATGAACATCTGCTCGTCTGGCGTGTTGTAGAAGCATTTTCCAGTGCGGAACTTGTTGCTCATCTCGCCCATGTGCTGGTCGAACGCATCCAGAATCGTCTTTACATTCCATATAAACATTCCAGAGTTCCACAAAAACTCGCCACTCTCTAAGAACACTTTCGCCAACTCTGCATTCGGCTTCTCCGTGAAGGTCTTCACCTTATACAAGTTGTCGTCAGTCAATTTCTCAGCAATCTGAATATAGCCGTAACCCGTTTCTGGTCTGTTGGGCTTGATACCCATCGTAAGAATCTCGTTGTGGTCTTTCGTGTAGTCTAACGCCAACTTTGCCACACGCACAAACTCGTCTTCTTTCAATACGAGGTGGTCGGATGGTGCTACAATGATGTTCGCATTCTCATTCAACGCTTGAATCTTGTTCATCGCATACGCAATGCATGGGGCAGTGTTGCGACGTGCAGGCTCTAAAAGAATCTGCTGTGCTGTGATCTCTGGCAACTGCTCCAAAATCAAGTCTTTGTACTGATTGTTCGACGCTATGTATATGTTCTCCTTTGGAATAAACTTTGAAAAACGGTCGAACGTCATCTGCAACAACGAACGTCCCGTTCCGAAAAAGTCCAAAAACTGCTTTGGTTTCTTTTCTGTGCTAAATGGCCAAAAGCGACTTCCAACTCCGCCAGCCATGATTACGCAATAATTATTTTTCATTATGCCTCAGTATTATAGGTAAATGTATTTTTAAGTTTCACTGTTTAATAACGTATCTCTACAAACTAAACGTATTACAAAGATATGTTTTTCTTGCTTAAATCACTTTTTTTAAGATTCCTTTCTGCAAAATTCTGTGAATTGTTAATGTGTCTAAATATTCATTAAAGATTGCTAAACAGTCATCGAACTCGTCTTGAAAAGTGCCTTTTATGGATTATTTTTGATTGTCAGATAGGTAAGTTTGACTACATTTGCGCTACTGTCATAATGTTATGATGTGACAGCGATTTTATTGTGGAAGCAATTTGAAAATAAATTATATGTCTAATTGATAGATAGTTATGAAAGTAACAAAAGTCTTAAAAGTCGTCGGCATCGTTGTGGTGGTATTCTTCGCAGCCTTGCTGATTATTCCTGCACTTTTCAAGGATAAGGTGAAGGATGTGATTGTGTCGCAAGTCAGTTCAATGCTGAATGCGGAGCTCTATCTGGGTGATTTCTCTCTCGGGTTCTTCTCAAATTTCCCTCATGCGACGCTCTCTGTCGAGAATTTCGGTATTGTCAACGCTGAGCCTTTCGCAGGTGATACGTTGGTCAATGTGGGCGAATTGGATGTTGTCATCAACTTGGGTAGCCTCTTCTCTGGCAACTACGAAATTAACAAGGTTGCCCTTATCAACCCAACAGCGCATGTTAAGGTCAACGCCGACAGCATCGCCAACTGGGATATCATAAAGAGTGATACAACTACCGTGGTAGAGGAGGAGACAACTGAAGAGAGTTCTGCTCTCAGCCTCAGTCTTAACACGGTTACTGTCGAAAACTTGAAGGTGTCCTACGAAAGTGTGCCAGATAGCATGACGGCTACCGTCGATGGTTTGAACCTTAACTTGGGTGGCGACATCGCAATGGACTTGCAGACATTGGTGAACATTGATGAATTGAAATTATTGATTGATAAGGTGGTTTATCACGATAATTCATCTTCTGATATGGTGGCTACATTAGAAAAAATTGATTTAGATTTTAATGGTGCTGTCAGCGATCACGTTTCTCAGTTGAAACTTTTATTGAATGTGGACTCTACTTCTTTGAGTATGGGGGGCATTCCTTACTTGACAAAGGCTAAGGTTGCATCGGATATCAAAATGGAGGCTGACTTGGATAACAACAAGTACACATTCGGTGATAACAGTGTGAGTCTCAATGAGATAGTCGCTAATTTCGCTGGTTATGTGCAGTTGGTCGACTCTACGAAGACCGATATGGACTTAACTTTGAATACCCCTTCGATTGATTTCAAGCAGATTCTTTCTTTGATTCCTGCCATCTATGCAAACGATTTCGCTTCTATCCAAACTTCAGGAGAGGTTTCATTGTCTGCAACAGCGAAGGGTCGTTTAGAGGGCGACACGTTGCCTGCTATCGATGCCAAATTGGCTATCGCAAATGCAATGTTTAAGTACCCTGATTTGCCTGGTTCTGTATCCGACATCAACATTGAAGCAAACGTTACGAACCCTGGTGGTGCAACTGATTTGACGGTCGTTTCTGTACCTAAATTCAGTTTTAAGATGATTGACAATCCTTTTGCCTTGACCCTCAATTTGAAGACTCCAATCTCTGATCCAGACTTTGCTGCAACTGCCAACGGTACGCTCAACTTGGGCAATGTCTCAAAGGTTCTCAAATTGCAAGATATGGACTTGAAGGGTATCTTCACCGCTGCTTTGAAGGCTAACGGAAAAATGTCTTACATTGATCAAGAGAAATATGAACTCTTCAATATCGCTGGTGATTTGAATTTGTCAGATTTCGTTTTGAAGATGAATTCTTTGGACTATGATGTCAATATCAACAAGGCAAATATGAATTTCACCTCCGAGAATGTGAATGTTGATGCTGCTTTGGCTTTGGGCGAGAGCGACCTTGCTCTTAAGGGTAAACTTCAACATTTCATTCAATATGCTATGCGTGGAGAGACTATCAAGGGTTCTTTGAATGTGTCTTCTAAAAAATTGAATGTTACACAGTTGATCGGTGCGGATAGTTCTTCAGACACGCAATCTTCGGAGACTACCGAAACAACGGAAACTACCACGGAGACTGCTTCTGAATCTTCTTCTGTTGCAATTCCAAACAACATCGATTTCGCTTTGAACGTCGGAGTTGACGAGATTCTCTACGACGCTATCAATTTGAAGAATGTGAAGGGTGTCGTAAATGTGAAGGATGCCATTGCTAAGATTGAATCTTTGTCCGCTAACACGATGGGCGGTTCAGTTAGCATCAACGGCGAATATAACACACAAGACACTTTGAATCCTGCGGTTGACGTTGATATGAATGTGAAAGAAATGACTATCTCCGAAGTGTTCACAACCGTTACGACAGCGAATAAAATCGCTCCAATCTTATCAGATGCCGATGGCCAGTTCTCTTTGACTATGCGTTTTGCTTCTAATATGGATAACACGCTTTCTCCTGTGTTGAACACGGTTAATGCTAAAGGAAAGTTCTCTTCAAAGGATATCTCCATCAAGAATGTGAAAGCCTTCACCGCTTTGGCAGAAAAGACGGGTATCGACCTCTTGAAGAAGCCTAACTTGAAGGATATCAACATCGCATTTGTTGTCAAAGATGGTCGTTTGAATATTGATCCGTTCCAAACAATCATTTCTAATACAACGTTCAATTTCTCTGGTTCATCTGGATTGGATCAAACTTTGGATTATGTGGCAAACATTCAATTGCCTAAGAACATCTCTAAAGCCATCGATTTGGCATTTGATATGAACATTGGCGGTACGTTCACTAATCCAAAAATTACTTTCAGTGCTTCTTCATTGAAGGAGCAAGTTACGGAGAAGGTAACCGAAGTGATTGATAAGGCGAAAGAAAAGGCTATTGCTGCTGCTAAGGAACAGAAAGAGAAATTGATCGCTGCTGCCAAGACTCAAAAGGAAAAATTGGTGGCTGCTGCTCAAGAAAACTCAGACAAGTTGGTGGCTAAGGCTCAAGCCGAGGCAGACAAGGTGACCAACCCACTCAAGAAGGCTGCTGCTCAGGCTGCTGTGAAAGCGGCTAAGAGTCAAGGTGATAAATTGGTCTCTGAGGCTGAAAAATCTGGCGATAAGTTGGTTTCTGAAGCTGAGAAACAGGGTGATGCTTTGGTTGAAGCTGCGTCAAAATAAAACGCCTCTGCGATTGATTTCGTAGAGAAAGAAAAAATAATTCCGTAAATTTGCGGAGGTGATGTTTAGAACGTCATCTCCGCTTTTTTTTTCATTGCAAATTTTTAAGAATAAATTCTGATCTTTATGAATATAGGTAAGATAAACAATATGACAGTGGTTTCAACTGCCGATCGTGGTATCACGGTCGAGGAGATGGACACGCACGAGACACTGTTCATTCCCAACCGTAACGTGAAAGGAGAGCCTGAAGAGGGTGATGAGGTCAAGGTCTTCGTCTATCCCGACGCTAAGAGCGAAATCGTGGGGAGTACGTTCCTTCCATACGCTGTCGATGGTGAGTTTGATTTTTTGACTGTGAAACAGGTCAATTCATACGGGGCTTTGCTCGACTGGGGTATTGACCGCGATTTGTTCTTGCCTAATCGTCATCAGACCTCCAAAGTGCGTGAAGGTCGTGCCTATCTGGTCTACGTCCACTACGACGAACAATCGAAGCAGATGATTGCCACCATGCACTTGGAAGAGTATCTGTCAAAGGATTTTCCTCCTTACCAAATGAATGACGAGGTGGATATTCTGGTAACGAAAGAGACTGATTTAGGTTATCAAGTCATTGTTGATGATAAATATTTCGGTTTGGTTTATCGTAACGAGGTTTTTGAGCATATCGACTTCGCCATGCGCACCGTCGGCTACATCAAAAATGTTCGTGAGGACGGCAAAATAGACGTTGCTCTTCAACCGCAAGGCTACAAGGTGGTCGATGAGTTGAGCGGACAGGTTCTCGAGGCTCTACAGAAGAATAACGGCTCTCTTCCATACAGCGATAAAACCGACTCTGAGGTTATCTACAACACTTTCGGATGTAGCAAAAAGAGTTTCAAAAAAACTATCGGAACTCTCTATCGCCAACATGCCATCGTCATCACAGATAATGGTATTCGCCTCACTACCGAAGAAGAAAAGAACAGGGGAAATAGGGAAGAGGGACGATATAAGAATAGTCGAAACAATAGTAGAAGGTACTGATTAAATCAATATAGGCAAAATAAAAGGGCGGTGGTCAATTCCATCGCCCTTTTCGTATTGTGTTATTATCAAAAAACTGATAATTATCTGAACATATTTTTGAAGTGTTTGATAAACTCACGCTTTGCACTTGCCGATGGCTGTACATTGGCTGAGTCTGCCAAATCCTCAAAAATCTTCTTCTCATCTTTACTCAACTTCTCAGGTATGTAAACGCCAATATTGACGAGCAAATCGCCTGTGCCATAGCCATTTACACTTGGAAGTCCTTTGCCTTTCAAACGAAGTACCTTGCCCGGTTGTGTTCCAGGATCGATCTTGACTTTCACCTTTGAATCAACGGTTGGAATCTCAACTGTTCCACCATTGATTGCTGTGGTTACTGGCAACAACAAATTGTAAATCAAGTCGTTCTCATCACGAATCAACTCAGGGTCTTGCTCCTCTTCGATCACAATGTAAAGGTCACCATCGACACCTCCATGGCGTGCTGCGTTTCCTTTTCCTCGCATAGACAACTGCATTCCATCTGAAACTCCGGCAGGAATCTTTACGGAAATTACCTCATCTGACATAACGATACCTTCACCGTTACAGTAGGTACATTTCTTCTTGATGATTTTTCCTTCTCCGCCACAGTCTGGACAAGTGGATTGCGTCTGCATTGCTCCGAAAATAGAGTTCTGCACTCTCGTGATACGACCTGTTCCTTTACATCTTTCGCAAGTTGAATACTCATTGCCGTCCGCTCCTGTTCCATTACAGTGCGAACATGCAACGTATCTCTTGACTTTAATCTTCTTCTCAACACCCGAGGCAACTTCCTTCAGTGAAAGTTTCAAACGAGCACGAAGGTCGGTTCCTTTCCTTGTCTGACGATAAGTTGTTCCAGAACCGCCACCGAATCCGTCAAAGAAGCTGCCAAAGTGTCCACCAAACAAATCTCCAAAGTTGGAGAATATGTCTTCCATAGACATTCCTTGACCGCTGAATCCACCACCTGCTGCGCCGTTCACGCCTGCATGACCAAATTGGTCGTAACGCTGACGTTTCTGTGGGTCGCTCAACACGTCGTAGGCTTCTGCTGCCTCTTTGAACTTCTCTTCAGCCTCCTTATCTCCCGGATTTTTATCTGGGTGATACTGTATGGCTTTCTTCCTATATGCTTTCTTTATTTCGTCGGCAGTCGCTGTCTTTGAGACACCTAATACCTCGTAATAATCTCTTTTTTCCATCGTATTTTCCTTTCGTCTTTTTTATTCACCAACGACTACCTTGGCATAACGAATGACCTTCTCGTTCAAGGTGTAACCCTTTTGCGTACAGTCAATCACCTTACCTTTCAAGTCGTCTGTTGGAGCAGGAATCTTAGCAATGGCCTCGTGGAAATCAGTGTCAAATCCTTGTGCTTCCGTCTGTATCTCCTTCACACCTTTTTGCTCTAAGAACTTGACGAACTTATTGTAAATCAGTTGCATACCTTCCTTCACGGCCTCTACTTCAGTCGCCTCTTTCATTGCTTTCTCTGCTCTCTCAAAATCGTCTATCAATGGCAATAGGTCTGTGAAGATATTTTCTCCAGCCGACTTGATTAACTCCGACTTCTCTTTCAATGTGCGCTTCTTGTAGTTCTCAAAATCGGCGTAAAGACGCAAATAGTCATTGTGCATTGTCTCGCATTTCTGCTTCAACTCATCAATCTCTTTTTGCAAATCTGCCGTTTTGTCAGTCTCCTCTGTGTTAACTGTTTCGTCAGCCTTTGCTTGAGATTCTTCCTTGTTTTCTGTAACTTCCTCATTCACAGAATTTTGCTCTTGATTCTCTTGCTTCTGATCTTCCATATTATTGTTTTTTTTATTTTTCTTTTTTTTATCTATATGTACCTCAAATAGTTTGCCATTCTGTCGATGTCAGTCAATTTGTCAGATTTTGTGTTTGATTTATGACAAATTTGTCAGTTGCCTTTTTCGTTCATTATATGTAATTTTGCCTTGTTTTTGTAGTGTATTAACATTAAAAATATGGATAAAAGCAAATTTATAGGAATAATTCCTGCGAGATATGCCTCTTCGCGTTTCCCTGGCAAACCTTTGCAACTGATTGGAGGTAAAAGTATGATTCAACGTGTCTACGAACAGGTTTCTAAGGTTCTCGACACTGTTTATGTTGCAACAGACGACAAACGTATTTTCGACGCTGTCGTGGCTTTCGGTGGTAAGGTGGTGATGACATCTTCCAATCATAAAAGTGGTACTGATCGTGTTTTCGAAGCGTTCCAAAAAGTGGGTGAGGGTAAAGAGGTGGTCATCAATATCCAAGGAGACGAACCTTTCATTCAAACTTCCCAAATCGAGACTATCTGTCAATGTTTTGACGATCCAACCACACAGATTGCAACGCTTGTTAAGCCTTTCACTCCCGCTGATGGAACGGCTGCTCTTTTCAATCCAAACTCCCCAAAAGTGTTGATTAACAAGAATAGTGAAGCGATCTATTTCAGTAGAAATGTGATTCCGTATCTTCGTGGAAAAGAGCAAGATGAGTGGATAAATCTCCACACTTACTTTAAGCATATCGGTATGTATGCCTACCGAGGAAATGTCTTGGCAGAAATCACTTCATTGCCTCAATCAACTCTCGAATTGGCAGAGTCATTAGAGCAATTACGGTGGATTGAAAACGGCTACAAAATCAAAGTTGGTCAAACCAATGTCGAGACTATCGGAATCGATACGCCAGAAGACTTGCAACGTGCAGAAGCCTTTTTGAAGAAGAACGCACTGTAAACGTTAGAAGATAGAAGCTCCCTATTCTTGATTTTGAATCATAGGGGGCTTTTTTGCCAAAGCATCTCCGTTTCCCAATCTTGAGGAAATCCTAAAGCACTGATATCTATATTTTTAAATGTCGCAAATAAGTGCTTCAGTTTCATAGAAAATTCGTTCTGAGGAGTTACTATGTCAAGAAAGTATTTAATGATACAAAGATTATAATATATTCTTCGTTTATCAGAAGGTATTGTAATCCAAGGACGTGTCATTCCACGCATATCGTTAGGAATGATTTTGTTTACTTTATTCCAAACTCGTGAGTGATGGCAACAAGAATTACGAGTTAGTGTGAGTACTGATAGCCAAGACTCAAACTTTAAACCTCGTTGAATCATCAACTCGACGAGTTCTTTTGGAGTCTTAAACTCTTTTCTGTAATTTCTTTTTGTCATAGTGAAAAACAAAACACCACAAAACTAACAAAACAAAAAGCCCAGCCTATTTAAGCATTGTTAAGAGGCTCGGCCGGAACTAACAGTGCAAATGTACGGCTATTTTTTAGAACTGCAAATCTATTTCGTGTTTTTTTTAAAAAAAATGGCATTTTTTTTCTGTTACCAAGGTTTCTGCTCTCTATGATATGACTTTTAAACTTGAAATTTTTTTTCTTTTCCTTCAAATTCTCACCATAAAAGCCTAACTTAGCAATAGTTTCTATGAAGCGCAAAAAGCCTAATATTTTGAAATTCTGATAAGAAATGACAAACCGCCCAGCCATTCATCCGTTAGGAAATTTTGTTTATCCTAATTTCTCAAGTTCTAAATTATCAAATCAAATTCCAGTAAAATTTATTGAAGTCGACCTTCAAGACTTGGTTTTTATTGATTTTGCTTTCCAGGTGGGTTCTGTTCATCAAAAGCATTTTTTTGTCAATAATTTCGTTAAAAAGATGCTCTTGGAGGGTACTTCCAAACATTCGTCAAAACAGATTTCAGAGTTCTTTGACTTTCATGCAACTTCAATGCGAATATCTGAAAAACGTCATTTAACCATAATTGGTTTTTCTATTCTACGCAAATATTTACCGCAGGTCTTACCTTTGATTTCTGAAATATTCTCGGATCCTCTCTTCCCAGAATCTGAGTTTGAATTAAAAAGAAAAAGTTTTCGCCAAAGTTTTGAGGTACAGGAAAGTACGGTTGATACGATGGCTACTCGTGGCTTATATCGCTGCATCTATGGTGATGACGGAACTTTCGGCCGTACTCCTCTTTTGTCGGATATTGATAATTTGCAGTTAGACTGGGTGAAAGAGTTTTATCACAAAAATTATCGTTTTGAAAATATGCGAATTTATATTTCAGGGAAAATCTCTGATACTGATTTCAAGATGATAGATGATATTTTTGGGTCTGTTCCATTGTCTAATGACTTTGTGAAACCTCAATATGATTACGTCGAGAATCCTCATAAAGACCATGAATTATTCATACCTAAGGAGGATTCTGTTCAGTCTGGTATCAGGATTGGTTGTCGTGTTTTTCAAATGAATGATCCTTCAGATGACGGTTTTACGGTATTGGATTATGTCTTAGGAGGTTATTTTGGTAGTCGCTTGATGAAAAATATCAGAGAAGAGAAGGGTTTCACGTATGGTATCAGTTCTGGTAAAACAGACATTGCTAATGATGCGATTTGGAGCGTCTCAACGGAAGCGGACAGTCAGTATGTCAAACCATTGCTTGATGAGGTTTACCATGAAATTGAATTGTTGCAAAACGAATTGATTCCAGAAGATGAACTTACTCAAGTGAGAAACTACGGCTCTGGTCTTATGCTTCGTATCACAGAACAGCCTCTGACTCTAATTCAATGCTACGAAGGCTATGATCTGTTCAATCTGAATTTTGCTGAGATTCATAAAAGGCGTTCGGAAGCTTTCCGTAGTGTCTCCGCAGAAGAACTTCGTGATTTGGCTCAGAAATATCTTCAGAAACAATCTCTCTATCAGGTAGTTGCAGGAAAAATGTAAACTTTAGTACGATAAAGTCATCAATAGTAAAAGGAAGCGCAAAACTCTCAAAATGAGGATTTTGCGCTTCCTTTTTTGTTATTGCTCAAACTTTATTTCTGACGAATAAAGATGTTGATCGGCGTACCTGTGAAATTCCATTCTGAACGAAGTTTGTTCTCCAAAAAACGCTTGTAGGGTTCTTTCACGTATTGTGGCAAGTTAGCATAGAACACGAAAGAAGGAATCTGCGTGTCTGGCAACTGCATTACATACTTGATTTTGATATACTTACCTTTGTTGGCTGGTGGTGGGTAGTTCTCAATCAACGGCAAGAAGAACTCATTGAGTTTACTTGTCGAAATCTTTCTCTTCTTATTTTCATACACCTCTTTAGCAGCCTCCAAAACCTTCAGAATACGCTGTTTGGTGATGGCAGAGGTAAATACGACAGGGAAGTCTGAAAATGGTGCTAAACGCTCTCGAATGGCTTTCTCGACGATAAGTGTACTCTTAGCGTCTTTCTCCGTTATCAAATCCCACTTGTTGACACAAACAACGATTCCTTTTTTGTTGCGTTGAATTAACTGCACAATGTTCATATCCTGCGCCTCGATACCGCGTGTGGCATCGATCATCAAAATACAAACGTCGGAATTCTCGATGGAACGGATAGAACGGATGACAGAGAAATACTCCAAATCTTCAGTTACTTTTCCTTTCTTACGGATTCCCGCGGTATCAACCAACACGAAGTCATAACCAAACTTATTGAAGCGTGTGTTGGTGCTGTCGCGCGTCGTACCAGCAATGTCTGTAACGATATAGCGATCTTCTCCGATGAAAGCGTTGATAATAGACGATTTTCCTGCGTTTGGTCTTCCAACAACCGCAATGTGTGGCAACTCCATCACATCGTCTTCTTCTGTCTTTTTAGGCAATTTCTCAAGGATAAGATCCAACAAATCGCCCGTTCCTGCTCCTGAGATAGAAGAGATATTGCAAGGGTCGCCCAAACCTAAGCGGTAGAACTCGGCAGAGTAGTACTGCGACTCGGTGTTGTCGACTTTATTGCTCACCAAAATCACAGGTTTCTTATTCTGACGAAGAATCTGGGCCACTTGAGCGTCAAGGTCTGTTACACCGCTCATCACATCAACGACGAACAGTATCACGTCTGCCTCCTCAATGGCTATCTTCACTTGTTTGCGGATTTCTTCTTCGAAAATATCATCTGAATTGACCACCCAACCTCCGGTGTCGATGATAGAGAACTCCTGTCCGTTCCAATCCACCTTTCCATACTGGCGGTCGCGCGTCGTTCCTGCCTCTTCATTGACGATGGCACGGCGTGTCTGGGTCAATCTATTGAATAATGTCGATTTTCCTACATTCGGACGACCGACAATGGCAACTAAATTACTCATTTTGAATGTTTTTTATATTTAGGATTTAGTTGTTGATTCTTTACGTGGATAAAGAGTCGTTTGGAAATCTTCTGAATAACTCACTATTATTCAGGCTGATAACCAAATTCTTTTAGTTTTTTATCTCTGTTTCTCCAGTCTTTTTCTACCTTGACAAAAATCTCTAAGAAGACTTTCTTGTCGAAGAAACTCTCTATGTCTTTTCTGGCTTCGATACCGATCTTTTTCAGCATTTTACCGCCTTGACCGATAATGATTCCCTTTTGAGAATCGCGCTCTACATAGATGACTGCGTTTATTCTGATCAGTTTCTTATCTTCCTTAAACTGCTCAACCACAACCTCCACTGAATAAGGTATTTCCTTATCATACGAAGTCAAAATCTTCTCTCGGATAATCTCTGTAACGAAGAAACGTGCGGGTTTGTCGGTCAGGGCATCCTTCTCAAAGAAAGGAGGGGAGTCTGGTAACAAATCCTTGATGCGTTTGAGCAGATAGTCTAAGTTGAAATTATTTTTTGCTGAAATTGGAATAATCTCTGCATCAGGCAGTTCTGTTCTCCATTTCTTGACAAGTGCCTCCAAATCCTTTTGATTGGTCAAGTCGATTTTGTTAATGACTAGAATGACAGGGGCTTTTTGCTTCTTCACCTTCTCCAGAAAATCCGCGTTCTTATCAGCCTTTTCCACCATATCTGTAACGTAGAGGATGATGTCGGCATCTGTCAACGCACTGGTCGAGAAGTTGAGCATAGACTCCTGCAATTTATAGTTGGGTTTCAACACGCCTGGTGTATCGGAATAGACAATTTGAAAATCTTCACCGTTCACAATACCCAAAATACGATGACGGGTTGTTTGCGCTTTTGAGGTGATGATAGAGATTTTCTCACCCACGAGCGCATTCATCAGCGTAGACTTACCCACATTAGGGTTTCCAACTATATTTACGAAGCCAGCCTTATGCATTGTAATATTTTTTACAAATACGATTTCACAAAATTTATGCAAAGATAGTAATTTTTCCACTATCTTTGCCACGTTTAATTTTATATTGAGAATTTTAAAAATGTTGTATTAAACAACTATGCAAATTTTGAGGGAAGAGCTCGCAGAAGAGAGTATTGGCTATTTTATTTGGCGAATTGTATCGTCTCTGTGGCTTTGAATATTATTTCTTTGGCGATAGGTAGCGATTTGTCAACATTGAATTTTGTTGATGTGATTTCCCTTTTGTACGTTTTGGCACTTTTAGTTCCAGGAATTGCTTTGACTATACGTCGACTTCACGATACTGATAGATCAGGCTGTTGGCTTTTGATTGCTTTGGTCCCTATTATCGGAGCAATTGTTCTATTAGTTTTATGGTTCTTCCAGGTACGGAAGGTGAAAATGAGTATGGTCCAGACCCTAAAGCCAATGAATTGATGTAGTTTATACTTGCACGGAAATAAAAAGGGGAGCAGTAGTGTTCCCCTTTCTTTTTGTCTGTTTATCAATGCTTTCCCATCAAACTTTTTACCAACTCCTCTGCCTGTGCTAAACTTTCAAGCTTTCCGACATCAATCATTTTCTGCTCGTCATTCACGACACCTCCAATGTTGATTTTACCACAACTGCCAATATAAAAATCCATAATTGGAAATTTGGTGGGGTAGTCTGTCATATACGAAAAAATCTTTGGCGAAATAATGTGGATGCCAGAAAAGGCTAATTTGTCATAGTCTTGGACTTGCAGATTTTCGATAGGGGATTTTACCTCTCCTGTCTTGATATTAGTCCATCCTTTCATCTTCATTTGCTGGTCGAACAGCAGATAACGGGCTGTGTCTCTATGCTTTACGAGCAGAGTGGCAAGATTGTCGCTCTCGCAATGTTTTTGATAGAGCGCTTTCAAATCAACGTCAGAGATGATATCAACATTATGTACTAAGAATGGTTTGCCATCATCAAAGAAATGTGCTGCTTTGCGGATTCCTCCGCCTGTGTCTAACAACATCTCTCGCTCATCTGAGACTTCAATCTTCAACCCGAAATTCTTCTTTTCTTCTAAAAAAGAATATATCATTTCGGCGTGATGATGCACGTTGATGATGAGTTCGTCGAAGCCTGCATCGGCTAATTTTGTTACGACATGCTCCAACAGCGTTTTGCCTGCAATAGGCACTAACGCCTTGGGTAACGTGTCTGTTATTGGCTTGAGGCGTGTGCCTAAACCTGCCGCAAATATCATCGCTTTCATCTCTCTATCAACAAATTAAACTATTCGTTATTTAGATTCTACCTTGAAGACATTGTTGTATTTTTCTTTGTCTTGCAATGTCTGAATGGCAGTCTCAACATCATCGTCTTTCTTGAGTGATTCAATGATATAGCCCTTCTGAAGGTAGACTTGTTTCATTATCTCGGTACTTATCAAACGTGTGATAATGTCCTGAAAATGAACTAAATCTTTGTCTAAATTATGCGAAAGTTTGGCTTCCAAAGAGTCGAATTCGGCTTTTGAAATGTCTGCATATCCTTCTTCTTTGGTGATCTCTTTCAATTTGGCTAACACATCTTCTGTCTTTAGTTTATAGGTGAAATTTTGTTTTTTCACATACTCGACAAACTGGTCATACTCATTGAAAATGAACTCTTTAGGTTGCGCAATTTTGTTGTGTGTAGCAACATAGAGATTAGCGTAATTGAAGATGATATTGTCTGTGTAGAGTTTATAGGCGATGGTTGGCACATTGGGGGTTGCAGGGGAGATAATGTCTGGAGTGATTCCTCCGCCATCTCTCACGATTCTGCCATTTTTTGTTTTGAATTCGGTTGTCAGACTGTCTGGAATACGCTGAACCTTGCCATTTTCATCTCTTTTTGCGTAGTTGATGGCTTGAACACATCTTCCACTTGGAATGTAATATTTCGAGATGGTAACTTTGACTTTTCCTCCGAATGGCAATTCGCGGGTGGTTTGCACCAATCCTTTTCCATACGTTCTTGTTTTTCCTACAACGACAGCACGGTCTAAATCTTGCAAAGAGCCTGCAAATACTTCAGACGCAGAGGCTGAATTTTCGTTCACCAAAACGACGATCGGGATCTCCTTGTCTAATGGCTTTTTCTTGGCTTTGTAAACTTCGTCCAACTGCTTCACCTTACTCTTCGTATAAACGATAGTCGACTGATTATCAACGAACAAGTTAACAATATCAACGGCTTGGTCTAAGAGTCCGCCGGGATTGCTTCTGAGGTCTACGATGAGCGATGTTGCTTTTTTCTCCTCTTTCAAATTCAAAAACGCTTTCTTGAAAAGGTCGGCTGAATTTTCTGTGAAACTGGAGAAACGAATGTAGCCGATACCATTCTTCAAAGTGTCGGCGTATTCAATCGTGGGTAAGGTGATTTTCTCTCTCGTAATGGTCAGTTTCTTCTGCTTGTGGGTGATGGCATCTTCAATCAAGACTTTTACTTGCGTGCCATTTTCACCTCTCAAATTATCACTTACATCACTGACTGTCAAATCTTTAGTTGATTTTCCATCAATCTCAATCAAACGATCTCCTGCTTTGATACCATTCTTGAACGCTGGTGTTCCATCGTAAATCTCGATAAATGAAATTGTATCTTTCACTTTGCCAATGGTCGCTCCAACTCCTGCATATTCGCCAGTAAGCATAAATTTGAAGTCTTCTTCATCTTCTTCTGGAATATAAACCGTGTAAGGGTCTAACTCACTGAGCATTGCGTCAATGCCTTTCTGAATGGTTTCTTTGGCATCTATCGTGTCGACATAGAACATGTCAAGTTCCTTATAGAGAATGTTGAACAGATCCAAATTTCGAGCCATCGCCTCATAATGATTGTCGACGCTGTCTGTTTGTGTTTTTTTTGAACTTTTTGCTGCAACTGTTCCCGAAAGAACAACCAAGCAGACTATCAGGCTAAAAAATCTGTTCATATTGAATGTCTTTTTTATGTTTAACGTATAAAGAAGCCGTATAGTACGAATTTAGTATTTTTTCAAATTACCCCAAAGGTTTTTCATCTGGTCTGCCATTTTTTTCTCAGCAGGATTCTCTTGTGCTTGCCAAAACTGAGTGCCACTAATCTCCTGAGGCAGAAACTCTTGCACCACGAAATGACCGGGATAGTCGTGTGCATATTTATAGTCTTTGCCGTAGTTCAGATTTTCCATCAGTTTGGTTGGTGCATTCCTCAAATGAAGTGGAACGGGCAGATTTCCAGTCTGTTTTACAAATCCAAGGGCTGTGTTGATGGCGTTGTAGGCAGAGTTGCTTTTCGGACTGGTTGCCAAATAGATAGTGGCTTCTGCTAAGGCAATGCGACCTTCTGGCCATCCAATTTTCTGTATCGTCTCAAAACATGCATTTGCCAAAAGCAAAGCATTCGGATTCGCTAAACCAATGTCTTCCGATGCAGAGATAACCAAACGTCGAGCAATGAATTTGGGGTCTTCTCCACCATCCACCATGCGTGCTAACCAATAAATCGCACCGTCTGGATCGCTTCCTCTGATCGACTTGATGAAGGCTGAAATGATGTCGTAATGCATCTCGCCATTCTTGTCATACGCATTGGGATTCTCTTGGAGTCGCTCCGTTACCTTCTGATTGGTGAAGTGAATCTCTGCTTCATTTTCTTCTGCATTGACCACCAACTCGATGATGTTCAACATCTTACGAGCGTCGCCTCCTGCAAAACGCAGCAATGCTTCGGTCTCATCAAAGAATATTTTCTTCTCTTTAAGAATCTTGTCCGTCTTGATTACTCGGTTCGCCAACTCCATCAAGTCGTTGCTGTCTTGTGGTTTCAACACGTAGACTTGGCAACGCGACAAAAGGGGAGTGATGACCTCAAACGACGGATTCTCTGTTGTCGCTCCAATCAATGTAACGACACCTTGTTCGACTGCCCCCAAAAGCGAATCTTGTTGCGCCTTCGAGAAGCGGTGAATCTCATCTATAAAAAGAATAGGAGGCTGCGGATGAAACAGCCTTGCCTCCTTTGCTTTGTCTATCACCTCGCGTACGTCCTTCACACCCGAACTGATCGCACTGAGCGTGTAGAACGGACGTTCTAATTTCTTTGCAATAATCCCTGCCAAAGTGGTTTTACCAACCCCTGGAGGTCCCCACAATATGAACGAAGCTATGCGCCCAGAATCTATCATCTTGCGCAATACCGCCCCATCGCCAACTAAATGCTTCTGACCAACGTATTCGTCCAAACTCTTCGGACGAACTCTTTCTGCCAAAGGTGGTACTAAGTCAACGCTCATATTGTTGCGGAATAAACATTATATTTAAATAATATTTAATTGTTTTCCAACTCTTCCAATCTTCTCCAAGGCAGTATTGACCTGCTCTTCTGTATGGGTCGCCATCAAAGAGAAGCGGATCAAAGTGTCGTTGGAAGGAACGGCAGGACTAACAACTGGGTTCACGAAAATACCTTCTTCAAACAACAATTTTGTGAAGAGATATGTCTTTTCGTTGTCTCGGATGAAGAGCGGAATGATTGGCGTTTCGGTGTGACCAATCTCGAAGCCCAGATTTCTGAATCCTTCAAGAGCGATCTTTGTGATCTTCCACAAATGCTCCATTCTTTCTGGCTCATTCTTCATAATCTCGAGGGCTGCTAACACAGATGCGGTAGCTGCCGGTGTGATACTTGCACTGAAGATGTACGGACGAGCGGTGTGTCTCAACCAGTTGATGGTAATAGAATCTGAAGCGATGAAACCTCCGATTGAAGCCAACGACTTGCTGAACGTACCCATGATAAGGTCAACATCTTTGGTCAATCCGAAATGGTCGCAGATACCACGTCCTTGTCTTCCGAAGACACCCAAACTGTGGGCTTCGTCGACATAGATGCTCGCATTGTATTTCTTACTCAAAGCAACAATTTCTGGCAATTTTGTAACGTCGCCTTCCATACTGAACACGCCGTCGACAACAATTAATTTCACCTTGTCTGGCTCGCACAACTGCAACTTCTCTTCCAAAGACTGCATATCGTTGTGCTTGAATTTCAAGGTCTTAGAGAAGGTGAGTTGCTTACCAGTCATGATAGAAGCATGGTCTAACTCGTCGAAAAGAACGTAATCCTCCCTACCTGTCAAATTGGAGACAACACCCATGTTGACGTTGAAACCTGCGGAGAAAATCATGGCTTCGTCTTTTCCAACGAACTCTGCCAATTTCTGCTCCAACTCAACGTGAATGTCTAATGTTCCGTTCAAGAAACGAGAACCTGCACATCCTGTACCATATTTTTTTGTGGCTTCAATTGCCGCTTCCTTGATTTTTGGGTGGTTGGTAAGTCCTAAGTAACTATTAGAACCAAACATCAATACTTTCTTTCCGTTGATGACAACCTCTGTATCCTGTTCACTCTCAATCTTACGGAAATAAGGATATATACCCAAACTTTTGACTCTCTGAGGCTCATTATACTTAGAGAGTTTATCTTGTAACAACCCCATATTTTTTTATTTATAGGTTTTTAAATCAATAAAGATTTGCGTGGATTATTTTTATTTATCTGAATTTTTGCATTTTCTCTGGCAATGGTGCTTCCAACACGAGTGTCTTATGAGTTACAGGGTGTTGGATGACCAAACGCTCGGCGTGCAATCCGATTCGTCCGATAGGAGAGGACGAACCACCGTATTTTTTATCACCGATGATAGGATGACCGATACTCTGTAGATGCACACGAATTTGGTTTTTTCTGCCCGTTCGAAGGTTCACGTCTAAAGCGGTATAATTGGCAAAGCGTTTTACCACTTTAAAGTCCGTAAACGACTCTAAACCACCATTATCGTAGTTGAAAGAGTAGACTTTTTTAGATTTAGGCTCTTCGTATAACCAACTGTGGATAGTGCCATTTTCTTCTTCGATGACACCTTCAACGATGGCGTAATACTTTTTCTCTAAAACGCACGACTGCCAATTCTGTTGCAGAGCGGTTTGTATTTCTTTGCTTTTGGCAAAAAGAAGAACTCCAGAAGTTTCACGATCCAATCTATGAACAATGTAGATTCTGTTTCGCAGGTCTTCCTTCTTGAAATGATTCATCACAATACGGAAGGCAGTGTCAGTTTCATTCTTGTCAGTCGCCACAGAAAGCACACCAGCCGCCTTGTTGACAACGATGATATAGTCGTCTTCATAGATGATGGAGAGTTTTGAACTGCTCAAGCCAACGCTTGCCTTCTTGAAACTTATCTCAACGACATCGCCCTTCACTAAAGGTTGGTCGGGCCTTTTCACCGTATTTCCATTCACGGTAATAAGACCTTTCGCTAAAAGATTTTTCAGAGAGGTTTTGCTCATGCTTCCCATCTTTCGCATGGCAAAATCGAATAGTAGAGCCTCTTCGTTCACTTTAAAAGAAGTCTTTTTCTCTCTGTTTTTTCCTTGTGAGTACATTAAAAATCTAATTAGAAAATTTTCACAAAGGTAGTTTATTCTTGCGAAATATGACGCATTTTTAGAAAAAAGAAAAAGCCAGACGGAAACTCACGCACCCGTCTGACCCATTGTATAACTTGAAAAAAAGATTCTATTACGTCTTATAATTACTCCTTTGAATGATCTTCAATAGGAGCGTCTGGAGCATTTTTTCTTACAGATTCAACTCCGTTCAAGCAATTTGCCTTGGTCTCGTAATCTTCGCCTACTGCGATGATCTCACCGTTAGTTGCTTTCAAACGGAAGCGGAACTTGCCTGCTTTGTCTTTGTAGACCTCAAACTTAGGGTTCTTCTCAGTTGCGAATCCCTCAACTGTTTGATCCTCCAAGTGACCTGCAACACTGTTCTTCTGCACACTTGCGATACCATTCTTGCAAGCTGTCATTGTTGTGTAGACCTCAGAAGTGGCAATCACCTGACCATTTGTTGCTAACAAATCAAACTTAACTCCATCCTTTGCCTTCTTGATAACGAATTTTCCCATGTCTATGTGAAATTTAAATTAGACTTAATGTTTAACTCCTTGTCGGCACAACAACCGAATCGGACATAGCAAATATAGATTTTAAATCAAAATGAGAAAAATATTTGCTCTTTTTTTTCTATTGATTTGGTTATAATTTTGTTTCCCAAATTTTTGTTGTATGTCAATAGAGAAAGACATTTTTAGTCGCACGGAATTGCTTTTAGGTCAACGCTTTATGGAGGCGATGGCAGAGAAGCGTGTGATTCTCTTCGGAGTTGGAGGTGTAGGAAGTTGGGTTGCCGAGGGTTTGATTCGCTCAGGAATAAGAAATTTGACGATTGTCGATTCCGACTGTGTTTGTGCATCGAACGTGAACAGACAGATGATGGCAACTTGCGAAACGATTGGTCAGGTGAAGGTTGATGCGCTGAAAAAACATCTGCTCACCATCAATCCGAATGCTGAAATTCAGGCTATTCAAGAGATTTATAGTGAGGAGACAGCGGAAAGTTTTCATATCGAGACATACGATTATATAATAGATGCGATTGACAGTTTGGAGAACAAGGCATTGCTGATACGAAATGCTTGCGAAACCAAGGCGACCTTCTACTCGTCGATGGGGGCTGCGTTGAAGGTTGACCCTACGCGCATACAGGTGGCAGAGTTTTGGAAAGTGAAAGGCTGTCCGTTGGCGCGTGCGGTGCGACAGAAATTCAAGAAACAGCACTTGTTCCCCAAGAAAAAATTCTTGTGCGTTTTCAGTGATGAACTACGTCCGAACTTAGGAGCCGAGAATCCGAGTGGGGCAACGCAAGCGCTGACACAAACGGCAGAAAATCAGAATCCCGACTTGGTCGGCCACGATTGGAATACGAAAAAAGCAGCCATCAATGGCTCGTTAGTTCACATCACAGGCATCTTCGGACTAACCATTTCAGGCTTGATTATAGAGGATATAGAGCGGAAATGCAAAGGGGAGTAACTCAGAAATTTTAGAATAGGTTGTCGTAATCTGCCATTTTTTACGAGATTACGACAACTTTGCGATTTAAAATCTGTCGTAATCTTAGATTTTTTGTAAGATTACGACAGTTTTTCGTTGGATAAGTTGTCGTAATCTACGATTTTAGTACAACTTCAGCACGTCCTCGAAAGTTTCACCCACTTGGGCTAAGTCGTTGAGATGAAGGCGAAGTAGGCTAGAGTAGTCCGACTCTTCGGGCTCAAAATCGTTAAGACGAGAGTAGCGTACCCAAATATGACTCTCATAATTGTAGAGAAAAGCCTCCTGTAGGGAGTCGCATCGCTTGAAAAGTTTCTCTATGCTTTCTTTGGAGTATTTTGTACCATTATTATTGACAACTTCGATATTCAACACAATATCACTGTATTGCCAACAACTTTTCTCTTTGTCAAAACTCATTTTTTTGAAGAGACTGATGTCTGGAACAATTTCGTTTTTCCCCTTTACATCGTCCGCGGTTCTGTTTTGTCTTAGAAATGGGCGAACTCTCTTCGGAAGATTCTTTTCCAAATTCTTGAATAAAAAATAGATGATATCTTGATGATTGTCGCACGGGAGCGGCATTCCTAAACCTCTTTTGTACATAATTAGAAAATTTATATAAAAATCAATAATCATTAAATAAATCACTTAAGTTCATCTCGAACACCTCAGAATAGTCATTGTTAGGCTCTTCTTTTACATTACCTACGATATCACGACAAAATCTTGTCCAGTGGTCTGTTTCGTAATTGTATAAGAAAGCTTCACGAATAGTTTCCTTATGTTCGATGGCTGTTGTGATGTTCTTTATGGGTCGAGTACGATGCGCCTTATCGATTACTTCTATAAAGACAAGAGGATCTCTGTATTCAACGTTTGCAAATCGGTTTTTACCTGATCCGAATTTCATAATGTCGAAATAGACAATATCCGGTTTGATTTCACCAACTTCACCCCAATTGAAAACAGGAGCTTCTCTGTCCAAATGTCGGCAGTCCAATTTTTCGCTTTTCGCTAAACGAGAAAAAAGTTCGTCGTAAATGGTTTTACACGCCATAGAATGGTTCATTCGAGGTGCTGGCATACCAAGTCCACCATAAAAAGCTCGGTTTCTCGCTTTTAATTTCTCCAATAACTTTTCTGTTATTTCCTTTGTGTTCATTGTAAAATATTATTATTCAATTATTTAACATAACTTTAATACATCTTCAATTGAGTCACCAACTTTAGCAAATTTATCCAAATGCAGGTTGAAAATCTCAGAAAAATCAGATTCTTCTGGTGCCATATTACCATCTTCTTGTCGTGAATATCGTGTCCAGGTCTTACTTTCGTAGTTGTAGAGAAAAGCCTCACGCAACGTGGCGCAACGTTTGAAAAGTTTTTCAATACTTTCTACAGAATGGTCAACGCCATAGTTTCTAACCACTTCGATACTCATTACAATATCGCTGTATTGCCAACAGTCACGTTCTTTGTCAAAATCCATTTTGCTGAAGAGACTAATGTCTGGAACAACTTCGCCTTTGCCTTTGACACTGTCAGCGGTACGATTTTGCTTCAAAAACGGTCGCGCGCTTTTTTTCAATTTTAGCCTTAAGTTTCCGTAAAGAAAATCAACCACATCCTGATGATTATCATACGGAAGAGGCATTCCAAGTCCTTTTTTACTCATATTTGCTTTTTTTTATTTCCAAATATACGATGCAGAATCGTTTATTTCCAAATTTAATTTAAAAATTTTGGCATTTTTTTTCAATATTATACTTGTAATATCGTTAATTTGTATTTGCATTATCAATTTTTTGATAATGCAAATATAACAATCGAACATTATAATTATATTTTGTAATTGTTTTATAACTTATATTATGT
>CAVJCT010000040.1:0-20339 GCA_963648205.1 Flexilinea sp. | reverse complement strand
TTAATCAGCATTCTATAAATGCTTTTGTTAACCATTTTGAATGTGTTTATTGTAATCTATGTTCTACAGCATATTGATAGTCATCGTTTGTGATGACGTAGCGAGCAATATCTAATGTGTCTGACGAAAAGATGTATTTGTAGTTTTGCTCAATGGCGTAGTTGTGGACATTATGTATATAGAAGACCAGAATTATTAACAATTCTATATTCTACAGATTTCTCCACACACTCATCAACATCATCTGAACATGATAAAGAGGCTGAAACAACTACCGCCAACGCTGCGATGATGATTGAAATTCTTCTCATCGTTTAATTTAATAATTTGTTTAATTTTTAACGATGCAAATCTAAGATTTTTATCTAAGTAAAACAATCCCTATTTGTGGGTATTTCTCACTGAAAAAATTTGTTTGTATATCCCTATTTGTAGGGATATTTTTGAAAAGTCGTAATTTGAAGAACATTCTCCTCTTATCTGAAATGCAACGAAAAAGGAGGATAAAACCGAAGTCTTACCCTCCTTGCTCTATGCTAACTAAAAATTTCTTTTACTCGAAGAAGTCGCCGTCTGCTGAGATGGTTGCTGTCTTCTTTCTTTGGATTGAGTAGGAAATCATGAACTCGTGCGAGGTCTTCGCCAAGTCATTGACATTTCCTAAACTTAAATCAAACATGTAACCTACACGGAAACGCTTGAACTCTGCTCCGATGTTGATTGCCAATGGGTTAGATGAGAAACCGTCCGACATATCTGGATGCCATGTCAATCCTGCCCATACAAAACGATTGTAGGCGGCTGAGACATTGACCTCCAACACGTTGGTCTTTTTGTGGTGCACATAGTTCAACATTGGTGCCAAATCCCACTGCTCTGTCAACGGAATCAAGTAACGTGCGTAGACATAGATATGCTGACCTGGAACGTAGGTACTTGTCTTGCCACTGATCAAGTGGGTTACTGAGGCACCGACCAAGAGTCTGTCTTTAAGAGTGAACTCAGCACCGAGATCCATATCGGGTTTCGCTTTGGTTCCGTCTTCATCGTCGAGTGCATCCAACTCGGTTGGGTCTTCAACGGTGTATTTGCCAAAATCCATCTGTGAGACTAAAACTCCGAATCCGAGTCCTAACGACATCATCATATCATCGTTGAAACGCAATCCGTACGAATAGTCTACTTTGATATTGGTGAAACTACGAGCCGCTGCCAATTTATCGTAGGATGCGGTAAAACCAAATCCAGAGTTGAGCTTGTCAACGTAGGTGTGTCCGTTCAATACGAAGGTCTTTGGAGAGTCGTCCAATCCGGCGTACTGGAAATGACCTAACAAAAAGACATCTATATCCTCGACGTTACCGATACCGGCAGGGTTCTTGTTAATACGAGAGTAAAACTGTTGCGTCAGCAACAACTCTTGTTGCGCGCTAACCATCCATGCTAATGAAAGGAAGCTAATCAATACTAATAATTTTTTCATCTTCAGTTCCTCCCTTTTTATTCTTCAATGATACTAATTTCAACACGACGGTTCTGCTCGTGCTCAGATTCTGTCTGTGCATCCTTGATGATTGGTTGGGTTTCACCCTTTCCGACTGCCACCAAAGAGTTAGGGTCGACACCACGTTTGATCAACAAGTCGCGAACGAAGTTGGCACGGCTCTTAGAGAGTTTCATGTTGTAGTTGTCGTCTCCACGGCTATCAGTGTGTCCGCTGATTTCAAACACTGCGCCTGGATATTCTGCCATTGCCGAGATCAACTCGTTCAACTGCACCTCATACTCAGGTTTCATATCGTATTTGTTCAAGTCGAAGAAGAAGAACATCCAATTGAAGCCCTTAGGCTCGCTGAGTGCGCTTTGCACTGGCAAATCGACATCGGGTTGTGTAGCTAAAGAGACTGATGCGTAGATATCGTCCAATCCGTGTCCGCCTGCTCTGTTAGAGATGAAGAACGCTGAACCTTGTTGTTTTCCGAATACTACGTTATAATCGTTGGCTGATGAGTTGACTACGTCGCTGAGGATTTTTGCTTCTCCCCATGTAGTGTCTCTGACACCCTTCTTTGCGTAGTAGATATCCAATCCACCAAGACCGCCTGCACGGTCGGATGCGAAGTAGAGTAGGGTATCGCCAACTACCAACGGATAGTCTTCTTTAGAGACTGTCATGTTGCTTTCGCTGACCATTCGTGGGCGAGACCAGATTCCGTCGCCTTCAGGTTCGATATACCAGAGGTCGCGACCTCCGACGCCAGCCTTAAACTCTCCTGAGAAATAGACACGTTTGCCGTCTTTGCCAAGAGAAGGGTTGTAGAATCCTGTTGCTCCACGACCTGTCTGTACATAACGGGAAATCCACAAAGATGAGTTCTTGAAGGCTTGGCGTTGCACTGCCACACCGCGAATCTGCATCATCTGGACGCCTCCCCATTTGTCACCTTTCCAAGTGGCTTCGAAGAGGTCGTTGTCTTCACCGTTTTTCTTAGAGAAGTAGAGTTTGTTCGATTTAGAATCGAAGGCAAACGTTCCTTCAATGCCCAAGCCCATCAACTCCTTGCAGATCATGATTGTGTCGATTCCTGCCTCCATATTAGGTTTGAAGGTGTAGGCTGTATCATTGCGGAAGAAAGCGATGGTGCCATCTTTGTATGGGGACATTGGCAATTCGCTTGCAGAGGTGTTGATCTCTGCAGACTCGAAGTAGGACGATTCCCCTGTCAGTCTACTCTCGACAGAGTAGCCGCTCGCCGCAAGTCCTACCAGCATTGCCGATAATATTATCCTTTTCATATCTTTATATGCTTAGATGTTATACTTATTTATTTGGAATTGAATTTTCCTACTTCGAGATATCCTTTTCTCATCTCACCGTTCTTCAAGGTGATGATGTAGTAGTAGGTTCCTGGCTCGGCAATTCCTCCGCGGTAGGTTGCGTCCCATCCATCCTCACCTTCGAAGATGGTTTGTTGGTAACGGTTGAAGATTCTAACGTGAACGCCTGGAATAGTTGCCTCTTTCGAGTCTGAACTCAACAAGAAATAGTTGTTGGCTGCTCTTCCTAATGGGTCATCTGTTGGAGTGATCAAACTAGGAATGACGCCAAGGTCAGCTTCGATACATACCTTGTCTGATGGATCTACTCCGATAGTGTACTGCTCAGGTGCAGAAACGTAGTAGCAAACGTCATACTCAATCTCGTTAGAGGTATGGTTGAACTGTTGGTTGCCGTCTACGAGTGTCTCTGGGGCAACTTGCACTGTACCGTTTGAGGTCTCATTCCAGATAACGCTATCTCTTGTGTATCCGTTTTTGTCGATGGTGAAGTCTGTCGTTTCGCTGTATTTAACAGAGAACTCGCCGTCTGGCTTCGTCAAGAGCAATTTGATCTTCTGAATCTCTACACAAATCTCATCTGATTTATCAACACAAGTGTATTGTTCAGGGGCTTCGATATGGTAGCATACGTTGCCGATGTATTCGTTGCTTGGAACGAACTGTTCCGTAAAGGTGGCTGATGATGCATCATTACTACGAATCATCTCGCCAGATTTGCTGTCTTTCCAGATGAGCGTGTCGCCAGTGTAATCGTCGTTGAACACGTTGATTGTTACCGGAGTGAGGTATTTAACGTGAGCAAAACTTGTGTCTGGCAATGAGAGGGCGAGTTGGTTACGACGAACAACCGTGATGGTGTCGCATGCGTCGTTCCACTCTTTTGCATCTTCAGCATTAGAAGTCTGACACAAACTATCAACTGCACGCACATATAAGAGGTATTGTCCTGGCTCGCTGAAGAGACCGTCGGCAGTTGAGTAGGTGTGAGATGTTGTGGTTGTAGAATCGAGCGGAATCACAGCACCTTCTCCTAACTTCTTGTAATACCAGTAGTATTTTGTAGGAGCAGCGAAGTCGAAATCGTTTTCAACTGAAACAGAAAGCTCTTGGTCGGTGTTCTGACAGAACTCGGTGATTGCCAAACTCTCTTTTGAGATATGAGAGTCGAATTGACGGCTGTGTGTCGCAGGGATTGAATCACTGATTGCGTAGATGTTCGCACAGTCTCTTGCTGGCAATGTAGTGCCGTTGACGATTGCCGTTACGATTTTGTCCAAGATGGTTTGGTCTGGAGCAACGACAACGCGATAGTAAGTCGTACCCATCATATCGTTTGTGATATTGACGGTTTGGTCTTTCGTGCTTGAAGTACTGTTGTAAGGTGCCCACTTGCCGTTTGTACCTGCATTTTTATAGAGGTATGCGAACTTAGGATCCGTGAAATATTTTGAGAAGTCGCCTTCAGGACTGGTTGCTGAGATAACGAGAGATTGTCCTAAGCAAGAAGGCTCTTTGTCGATGTTGACATCAACTGTTGGGTAACTCAACTTCACTGAGATGTCGTCTACTACGATATCATTACCCCAGTTTGCACCTCCAGGAGCGTTGTTGTAGAGTCTCAAAACATAGTGTTGAGATTTGGCAGTGAAGCGGAATGACATGTTCGCCCACTTTGACTCAAAATCCTCTCTGTTTTTAATATCTCCTGAAGCAACCGTGTAAACAGTAGTTGTTTTTTGACCTACAACCTCGCATAACTCCCAACGCAAGTTCACTGGTGTCGTAGCGTTGAAAGAGGCGTTGTTGATGTATGAAGTGAACAACATAGTGATACCTGCTGAACTTACATCACAGTTGAAATCAACTGAACGCTCGTAAATCAATACACCTTGCAATCCGTCTTTCACGTTTACAAAAAGCATACCACCGTTGGTGTTGCCTGTGTGGTCTGGTGCATTTTGATAGTCTGTTTTTTCATTGTTGTTATCACCTTTTGTTGGATTGCTTGTGATGATGTAGTAACCATCCTCCAAGCGGTGTTTATTCTTCAACCAACTGCTGTAGTCCGTATTAGCTTTCCCATAATTTTTGTATACATCACTTTCTGTTGCATACACATGCTCCTTAACATAATTGTGAAGGTCAGGAGCCCAGAAATATTCGATAGGGTATTCGTTGCCCGCATCGTCGGTCATTGAACTCTTGAATGTTTCTCCATCACTTGTGATATAGGTTACATCGTTTGTAAAGCGACCAAAATCCTCGTTCCACATTGCTTCCAACTCACCTTCCGAGAGGTCGTATGTTTTACGGATAACGATAACCTCCTCAGAGTAGGCTGAGGTGCTGTTGCCTGAGTAGGCTGAAGTACCCGTTGCTTTGAGACGGTATTCAGAACTGATAGAAGGGTGGAAGTTTTCCAATTTCTTGGTGGTAGCGTCAAAAGTTACTCCTTCAACTTTTTCCCACTCTGTATTCAATGTTCCATTACCCTCCAAAGGACGGTATTGCAACTCGTAGGTAACATCAGTACCGAAGCCAGTAGGGACGGCTCTGAAGTTCACATTTCCACTTTTTTCTTTCACCTCAAACTCGGTGCTGGTGAAATAGGTTGCGTCCTCATCCGCTGCACTTGCCGTCAACTTTACAGTAGGCATTTTGTACCTTACCATAAGAACTTTTGACGTATCCGTGTAGGTGGAGTCATATTGCTCATTGCCATCATCGTCAATGGACACAATTGCTGAATTAATGGTTAGTCTGTAATAAGCGGTATCAGTATTCTGAGTATGACTTGGAACTGTTTGGGTGCTATAGCCTAATGGCATCCAATCAACGCCGTTGTCACTCGTCTCCCATATATACCCGGTTGGGGTTATTGATGAATTGCTAGCACAGAACGATCCTATGAGGGCAAAGTTCTGACTTGGAGTTGTCAACTCAGTGGCTCCATCTAAGTCAGCTTCTGCCATAGCCGCTCTGTAGTGTGGAACTGCACTATATAATTTGTATGGTTTGCCAGAAAGATCTACATAAAAAGTGGTAGACCAGACTTGCTGGTGATCGGGATCTCCTCCATTGCTGAAGTCGATTTTGAGTGCTGTGTCCTTACCTGATACAATTGTTGATAAGGTGAACTTATCACTCGCGTACGTTGTTCTGTCAATATCAGAGATAGGAATATTTACGTCGTTTTCGTCATGTAACTGAAATTGTGCTGGCGACCATTGAAGGTAGTTAGCACTGATTTTTGCGTATTTCCCGCATGAGAATGTGCTATCAATGGTGTAGGTAGCGTCAGCACCACTAGGATACCACGCAGTAATCTGGATCTCAGCCAAAGCAGACTGACAACAAATGACGGAGAGCAGCGTCGCCATCCATTTTGTTAGTTTTTTTAGTTTCATAGATCTATAATGTTTTTCGAATTCGGTGATAATATGATTATAATCTCTAAGTTGCGCCCCCCTGCACAGCGATGTTCTCGATGTGAAAAATGCGTAGCGCAGAAAGGCAAAGGCTAATTTAATAAAGATTTTTTAACATTCAAATATGTATTGTGTTAAATGTCTAAAATTTCTTATAAATGTGGCTTTGGGGACTTGTAGGTAACTATTTCTTCGTGAAAAAGTGCGTTCTGAAAGATTTGTCTACGCAAAAAAAATAATTTCGTTACTTTTGTGTTTATTTTGAAAGTGTAATAAGTAATTTGAACGATATGTTTGTGAATGTTCGTATGCAAAGTCTGAAATATGGGTTGTTGATGGCCCTCGCCGCCCTCTCTTTCTCTTGTAACAAGGATGACGATGATGTCCAATCAACAGATTATAACTTGGAAGATCCTCGCATTCGTGCGGTTACTTTCCTCGAGAATACGGATGTTGTTTTCGTGGTGAACGATGTTGAATGTGTTATCTACAACTACGATTCGTTGGCTTACGGAACGGATGTCTCTGCCGTGAAGACGCAGTTCTATGGTTTCACCTCTTCGCCTACGATTCAATACAAGAAAGATGGCGACACGCAGTGGACTTCCTTCACAAATGGTAAAAAGTTGGATTTCACTTCTTCGCTCAGAATCCTTGCAACCTCCGAAGATGGCAAGAACACAAAGGAGTATCAGTTTGATTTGAGAGTCCATACTTTCGATGTCGCAGCTTTTACTTGGGAGGAGTTCTCACAAATTGAAATCTCTGATTCTGTTGTCTCTCAGAAGGCTCTGAAAATTGACGATAACTACTTCTGGTTCTGCAGATTATCCGATGGTTCAAATCTCTCTTATTCTTCTAATGATGGAAAGAGTTGGAGCAAGCAAACAATCTCTAATACAGAGGCTTTGGAGTGGACATCTCTCTGCTTGTTGGATGCTGTGCTTTATGTGCAGGATGCTGATGGAAATGTCTATGTGTCAAGTGATTATAAAACATTTGAGAAGAAAGAGAGTTTGGGTTCAATCTCATATTTGCTATTCAATTTAGATGAAACTTTGTGGGCAATCAAGGACGATTCATTGATGAATATGACGGGCGATTCGTTTGCGGTGGTTTCGGAGTTGCCAGATGGTTTCTCGACGGAGAATATCCTTCCATTCACGGCTTCTTCGGGCTTTACGCAGGTGGGCTACGTTTATGGCACGCAAGACGAGAGTGGTGTGGTGTGGTCAATCGACTATAAGGGTAATTTTAACCAGTTGGTAACGGCAAACACCTCTATCCCATATTTGGAAGAACCAATGCTCTACATCTACTCAACCACCTTGGGAATCGTTGGAGGAAAGTCGCTCGATGGCACTCACTCCAAGAAATGCTACGCCTCTTATAATTCAGGTGTTTCGTGGAGCAACGATTGGCATAAAGACTTGGGAGAGAACTTCTTAGGTATTGAGAAATCGGGTGTGTTTGTAACTTCCGATGAAGGTGAGCTTCTGATTGTTGGAGGAAATAAAGATGGAAAAGCCTCTTCAAAAGTGTGGAAAGGCGTTCTCAATAAGATAACAGAAGAAGAATTGAACTATAAAGATTAATACTGAACAAAAACGACATAACGACAACTTAAATATCTGAATATGAGGAAGATAATTGGTATTGGTGAAACGGTATTCGATATACTTTTTAAGAATAATCAACCGGTCAGTGCAAAGCCGGGAGGATCGGTCTACAACGCGCTGATCACTTTAGGTCGATTACAGCAGAATCCTATCTTTATCAGTGAGATAGCTAATGATAAAATCGGTGGAATCATTAGTGATTTTCTGGTCGAGAACAATGTAGAGACGAAATACATCTACTCGTTCGATCAAGGAAAATCGCCATTGGCTCTGGCTTTCTTGGACGAGAATCAGAACGCTGACTATCTCTTCTATAAGGATTATCCGAATGAACGGTTGGACTATATTATGCCTCAGATTGGACACGACGATATTGTTCTGGTGGGTTCATATTTCGCTTTAAATCCAGTGTTGCGCGAGCGTGTAACGGAGTTGTTGGAGTTTGCTCGAGATATGAAGGCAATCATCTACTACGATGTGAATTTCAGAAATACGCACAGGAATGAGATTCGTTTCTTGATGCCGAATATGTTGGAGAATTTTGAATATGCAGACATAGTCAAAGGCTCTGACGAGGATTTTGTCAATATCTACGGAGAGAATGATCCTGCCAAGATTTACAAAGACCATATCAGTTTCTATTGTAATAATTTCATCTATACGATGGGAAGCAATGGTGCGAAGGTGTTCAATGGCGAGACGGAGCAGGATTATGCGGCGAAGAGCATTACGCCAGTCAGCACGGTGGGAGCAGGCGACAATTTCAATGCCGGTATTGTCTACGGACTCATCAAAGAGAACATTTTGTTGGATGATTTGAAGAAACCAATGCCAGCGGAGCGGTGGGCGAGAGTAGTCAATTATGCGGTTGAGTTCTCATCATACGTCTGCACCACGTTAGACAATTATATTTCTCCCGAGTTTGCAGCAAAGTTCCTTTAATCGGTTTTGAACAAAATACCCAAGGTAAGACCTTGAGATTGATAGCCCCGGACACTGTCTGGGGCTTTTGTTTGGACTGTCAATTGTGAAGCGGTTTAGGGAAAATCTTGTCAGAGACATTGGTAAAAAAAAGAGGGAATCCCAAAGGACTCCCTCATATTTTGTGTGATGCTTAGAGCGAATTACTTAGCCAAGTAAGCCTTAACATCATCGTTGTGGACGATCTTCTCATCGAAGTAGTAAGCACCAGTCTTAGGCGACTTAACCATCTTGATAACCTTTGCGTAAGAACGACCTTCACCCTTTTGGAGGGTAGCGACTACTTTTTTTGCCATAGTTGATACTTATTATTATTACTTGATTTCTTTGTGGATAGTGTATCTCTTCAAGATTGGGTTGTACTTTCTAAGTTCCAATCTCTCTGGAGTATTTTTTCTGTTCTTAGTGGTGATGTAGCGAGAAGTTCCTGGCATTCCACTGTCTTTGTGTTCAGTACACTCCAAAATCACTTGCACACGGCTTTCTTTACTTTTCTTTCCCATTTTTTAGCCCTCCATTAAATAATTCCTTTTTTAGCTGCAGCAACCAAAGCTGCGTTAAGACCGTTCTTGTCGATAGTACGGATAGCCTTTGCAGATACCTTCAAAGTAATCCAACAATCTTGCTCTGGCCAATAGAATTTCTTTGTGTGCAAATTCACATCGAATTTTCTCTTTGTTCTTCTTTTTGAATGGGAAACATTATTTCCATTCATCGCTGTCTTACCAGTAATTTCACAAATTTTTGACATTGCTGTTTAAATTCAAAAGTTATTACTCATAAAGCAGGGTTACATTTTCGCTTCTGATCCCTCATCGATTACCGTCGATGAAAGCAGCGTAACTATCAGAAAAACAACTAAATGCTACCTCTCCTTTGTCCCGATAAACCGTGGCTGATTTCACCTTCCAACACACGTCTTTATCGGGTTGCAAATTTACGCTCAAAAATTCTTTTCCACAAATTCTTTTGCGAGAAAAATTGCTTCTATGGCAGATAATTGTATGTTTTGGTCGCGCCACTCGGTCAAGTTGAGTTTCTTCGTGATGGTTTTGTCTTTCGTTCCGGCTGCTATCCAGACTGTTCCGACGGGTTTTTCTGCGCTTCCTCCACCAGGACCTGCTACTCCTGAGACGGCAATACCGATGTCTGTCTTCAACAGTTTGCAGACACCTCTCACCATCTGGTCGACTGTCTCGGAACTGACTGCTCCTTTAGTCTCCAAAGTTTCACTGCTCACTCCTAACACATTGTGTTTCACCTCATTGCAATAGGCTACGACTGCGCCTGTGAAGAACTCCGAACTGCCTGCGTGGCGTGCTAAAAGGGAAGCGATTGTGCCACCTGTACAACTTTCGGCAGTGGCGATGGTGAGGTGTTTTTCTTTCAAAAGATTGCCCAAAGCAACTTCGGGAAGGCTTGGTTTATTAGTCTGTGTCATCGTTATCTGTTTTTTACAAAGGTAGAAAAAGAAGTAGTCTTACAAGGCAGAAAGTTTTCGTATTTTTGCAATCAAGTATTATATAAGGTATGGCAAATAGTTCAAGTTCGGCTTCTCAGTTGTTGGGGACTGCCGACATTAAAAAGTTATTATTGCAATATTCTGGGCCGGCGATTGCAGCGATGATGGCTTCGGCTCTTTATAATGTGATCGACCGTATTTTCATCGGTCAGGGGGTGTCGGCGTTGGCAATATCGGGTTTGGCAATCACAATGCCTGTGATGAACCTCTCGGCAGCGTTTGGTGCGATGATTGGTGCGGGCGGTGCAACGTTGACCTCTATCAAGATGGGTCAGCAAGACTATGAAGGAACGCTCAAGGTGTTGGCGAATGTTACGATTCTGAACATTATCTTGGGTATCGTCTTCATGGTGTTGGGTTTGGCTTTCATCGACGAGATACTCCTCTTTTTTGGTGCGAGTATGGAGACGCTTCAGTACGCTCGTGATTTCATGGAGGTGATTTTGGCAGGTAATGTCATCACGCATCTCTATTTAGGATTGAATAACGTGATGCGTTCTTCGGGAAATCCACGGAAGGCGATGTTGGTAACGATGATGACGGTGGGCATCAACTTGGTGTTGGCTCCGATTTTCATCTTTATCTTGGATTGGGGAATACGCGGAGCAGCATTGGCGACGATTTTGGCGCAGTTGGTGGCTCTGATTGTCGTTGTCAATCATTTTACGAATAAGAAATCATCGTTGCGTTTTGGGCGTGCGATGTTCAAGGTCGACTGGCGTGTCTGCAAGTCGATTGTCTCTATCGGAATGGCTCCGTTTATGCTGAATGCATGTGCATGTTTGGTGGTGATTCTGATCAACAGAGCGTTGTATAGTCATGGTGGCGATTTGGCGATTGGTGCGTATGGAATCGTGAACAGTCTGCTGATGATTTTCGGAATGTTGGTGATGGGACTCAACCAAGGCATGCAGCCTATTGCAGGATATAATTTTGGTGCGCAACAATATTCGCGAGTGCGTAAAGTGTTGAATGTTACGATATTGTATGCGACGATTTTCATGTGCATTGCGTTTGTAGTTTCGGAGGCTACACCACGGTTGTTGGCGCGCATGTTTACTTCGGATGAGGAGTTGATACGACTGACAGTGTTGGGATTGCGAGTTTGTTGTGCTGCCTTCCCGATTGTAGGCTTTCAGATGGTGGTGTCGAACTTTTTTCAGTCTATCGGAAAAGCCCCAATGGCAGTTCTATTGTCATCGACGAGGCAGATGTTGCTTTTGGTGCCATTCCTGTTGATCTTTCCTAATATATGGGGATTGGAGGGAGTCTTTGCGAGTATGCCAGTGTCGGATGCCGTTTCAACCTTGTTAGCATTTATCCTTTTGAGAAGGGAGATGAAGACATTCTCGAAGTTGCAAGATAAGCCTTTGGCACAGGTTGCGAAGGAAGAAAAATAAAAAAACTAAGATTATGAGTGAAGGACATTTAATAATAAGTTTAGGTCGACAATTTGGCGCAGGCGGACGGTCTGTTGGCAAGAAGTTGGCAGAGAAATTAGGTATCGACTATTATGACAAGGAGTTGATATCCGAGGCGGCGCGAGAGTATGGATTTGCGCCAGAGGTTTTTGACCAGACCGATGAGAAGTCGACTGTGGTGTCGGGCAACGTGTTGCAGTGGATGAGCAGTCTCGTAACGGGAGGCTTTCACTCGCACAATTATCTGTCGCAAGATTCACTGTTTGAGATGCAGTCGAGTGTGATACGAAAGTTGGCAACGGAGAAGTCGTGCGTTATCTTGGGGCGTTGTTCCGACTATGTTCTGCGCGACAATCCGATGTGTGTGAGTGTCTTTTTGCATTCTACGATAGAAGACCGTGCGACACGCATTTCGACTCGTTCGCAGATGTCGATTGAGGAGGCGAAGAACCTGATGGAGGTGGAAGATCGCCGTCGTGCTTCCTATTATAATTTCTATTCCAACAAAACGTGGGGAATGGCGTCGACCTATAATCTGTCGGTGAATGTTGCCACGTTGGGAGAGGACGGAACGGTGGATTTCATTGTGAGGTATCTTAAAGAGGCAGGTTATCTTAAATAGTAAATAAGGTATGGATGTTAAGATAGAACCTTCGTGGAAGGCAGTGTTGGCAGATGAGTTTGAGAAACCCTATTTCTCGCTGTTGACCTCGTTTGTAAGAAAAGAGTATCAGACGAAGCAGATATTTCCGCCTGCATCGTTGATTTTCAATGCTTTCAATCTTTGTCCGTTCGACAAGGTGAAAGTGGTGATTATTGGTCAAGACCCCTATCATGAGGTAGGACAGGCGCATGGTTTGTGTTTCTCGGTGAATGATGGGGTGAAGTTTCCGCCATCGTTGGTCAATATCTTTAAGGAGATAGAGCGTGATTATGGTAAGCCGATGCCACAGAGTGGTAACTTGGTGCGTTGGGCGAATCAAGGCGTTTTCCTTCTGAACGCTACCTTGACGGTTTGTCAGGGAATGGCAGGCTCTCATCAGAATAAAGGATGGGAGGAGTTCACCGACCGTGTGATTAAGGAGATTTCAGATCGTAAGGAGCATGTCGTTTTCCTTTTGTGGGGTTCGTATGCACAACGCAAAGGACTGGTGATTGATGAGAAGAAACACTTGGTACTGAAGGCTGTACATCCCTCTCCATTATCGGCTTATCGAGGCTTTATCGGTTGTGGACATTTCCGAAAAGCCAACGATTATCTGACGCAACATGGCGAGACTCCTATCGAGTGGTAATCGGTGAAATGTGAAAAAAAGTGAAATATGAGTAAAGAATTGAAAGGTCAATCTCTTTTCTCTATTTTTGTGCTGTTACGTTTTAGGGGGAAACTTCTGAAGCGTGAGAAAGAAGAGACTGAACATTAATTAAAACTATAATATGAAGAAAATAATTTTGGCTTTTGCTGCGATCTTGATGGTGATTATGTCGTCATGTGATGGTGGAAAAACGGTATCTTATACAAAGTATGAGACGGATGTCTTTACGATTGAGTATCCGGAGACTTGGGAGGTGGAGACCAATGTTTATGCTGTTCGTCCGTTCTCATGTGCTTCTGATCGTTTGATTGTAGCGGTTGGCACACGTGTGGTTGATCAATCGTTGGATAGTTTCGTTGAAGAGCGTATTCATAGTTACGAGGAGCAGCAGTGGGGCTTCAAACTTATCTCGAAAGAGGTAAACGGTGATGAGGCGAAGATTTGCTATCAGAATGTGAGCGACGAGGAAACGTTAGGTACGACAATGCGTATCATTCGTCATGGTGACTATTTCTACGGTGTAGATGGAACATACGAGACCGCCGCTGAAAAAGATACGGTTGAGCATATCGTTAACTCATTGACATTCAAATAATTCTGAGTGTCAATAGAGAATCGTCATAACTCCCTTGGAAGACTAATGATTCTGTTTTTCAAGGGAGATTTTATTTTCGATCCAAAGTCCGACGTACATCAGTAATCCATTGAGAATGAGGAGTTCGTAGCCCATAGCATAGCCAAACTCTTGCTTTAGAAGGGTTGAAATGAGATAGGCAAAAGCGATGGAAAGAACGGCAGAGAGCGGAATGAAACGAAGATTCTGGCTCACTGTCTTCTGAGCGAAACAGAAAGCAAAGAGACCTAAAACTGGTCCGTAGAAGAATGATACGATGGTGTAGATGAGGTCGATTGCGTGGGAATTTCGAGCCTGTTGCAGTCCGACTACCAAAAGAAGAAAGACAAGTGTTACTAAGATGTGGATGATGATTCGCTTTCGTTTATCCGCCTCTTGTTTGCTGAAATCAACTGATATTGAGGTCGTTATGCTTGCGATGGCAGAGTCGACGCTCGAGAACGAGGATGCCAACATACCAATTACAAAACAAACCATTCCGAAAGTTCCCATTTCCTTTGCAAAGTAGGGTAGGAGATTATCTCCCATGGCAGGTAGAGGGTTGCCGTTCTTCGTGTAGATAGTAACGATTAAGACACCCAAAGCAAGGAATAGAAGGTTGAGCGGTACGAAAAGAACACCATACGAGAGCATGTTGCGCTGCGACTCCTTCAGATTCTTGCAGGAAAGGTTTTTCTGCATCAAGTCCTGATCCAACCCGGTCATCACCAAAACGATGAAGATACCGCTTAGAAATTGTTTGACGAAATGCTGCTTGCTCATCCAATCGTCCCACACGAAGGTTTCGGAGAGGGGGGAGTCGTAGACTAATTTGGCGGCATCTAAGAAACTGATGTTTAATGTTTTCAGTGCTGCGTGGATAAGCAAGATGAGAGCGACGACCAATAGGATTGTTTGCAAGAAATCCGTCCATACGATAGTGCGAATGCCCCCTTTCCAAGTGTAGAGCCATACCATTAGCAGAGAACCCAATGCCACCGCCCAGAAGGGAATGCCATATTGTGCAAACACCAATTTGTGAACCACTAAAACCACAACGTAGAGTTTGACAGACGAAGAGAGCGCCTTGTTGAGCAAGAAACAAACAGCGGCGGTGCGACGACCGATTCGTCCTAATTTCTTCTCAAGAATGGCATAGATGGAGACGGTGTTGGCAGCGTAGTAGACAGGCAACAATACCATGGCGACGATGACATAGCCGACGATGAAACCAACCGCCATTTGCAGGTAGGTGAAGTGGATGGAGGTGACCCACCCAGGCACGGAGACGAAGGTAACCCCCGAAATGGAGGCTCCGATCATGCCTAATGAGACCGTCCACCACGGAGAACGTCGACCTCCGATGAAGAAGTCGACGTTCGTATGCTTTTGATTATCTCCTTTTGTTGTGAAATACGCCACGATTAGCAAAAGGGCTAAGTAGGCGATGATGGAAAGGATGAGAATCATCTATTATTTCTTGTTGTTTGCAGCGCGTTGCTGTTCCTCCATCATCTCTTGTTGACGTTTTTGCATTTCTGCGATTCTGTTCAACCAAGAAGAACCTGAAGGTTTGTTAGGCTGCTTTTGCTTCTCTTGAATCTTCTTGAGCAATTTTTCTTCGTCAACGCAGAAGTTCTTGATGACGTAGGTTTGGATGATAGTGATCAAGAGAGAGATGAAGTAGTAGTAGCTCAAACCAGAAGCGTAGTCGTTGAAGATGAAGAAGAACATCACTGGCATGAAATACATCATATATTTCATCACAGGGAATTGACCCATCTGTTCCGACTGGTTGTTTACACTCATATTATAATAGGTGTAAAGTCCGTTGGCAACGGTCATCAAGAGACAGAACAAACTGATGTGGTCGCCAATCAACCAAATCTTTGGTCCCCAAGAGATGATGGCATCGTAAGTAGAGAGGTCTTCAGCCCAAAGGAAACTTTCGCCACGCAACTCGATAGCGTTTGGCAAGAAGTAGAAGAAGGCAACGAGGAATGGCATTTGGAGCAACATTGGCAAACATCCACCCATTGGGTTGACACCTGCTTTCTGGTAGAGTTCCATGGTTGCTTGACTTCTCTCCATTGAGTTCTCTGCAGGAATGCGAGCGTTAATCTCGTCGATCTGAGGTTTCAACACCTTCATCTTCGCAGTAGACAAGTATGACTTGTAGGTGAGAGGGAAGATGATGGCCTTCAAGATGATGGTCATGATTAAGATGATGATACCGTAATTGCTCAAGAATCCGCCGAGGAGATTGAACAATGGAATGGTGAAAATCAAGTTCACCCAACGGAAGATCATCCAACCCAAAGAGATAACGTCTTCCAATTCCAATTTATCATCACCCTTGAGATTCTCGTCGTATGACTTCAACAATTTGTAGTGGTTCGGACCGAAGAAATAGCGAAGACCCACTGAGGTATCACCATTTTTCAAAGGCAATGAGAAGTTGGCTGCGTAGTGTTTCAAGTATTTTGAAGAGTCGTCTGCCAAGGTAGATTTCATCAATGCGCTGTCGATTTTAGTATCAGCAATCAAGACGTTTGAGAAGTACTGATCCTTGAAAGCGATCCAGTGAAGATCCTCGTCCATTTTCTCCTCGTCGTTGCTTGTTTCGCTGAGATAGTCAGTGTCGCCGTCGGAGGTGTGGTAGAAGATCTGAGCGTAACGGTTCTCGAATGTGCGACCCTTCTCCTGTTGTGCGAGGGAGAGTTTCCAAGAGGCATTGAGCGAACCATTGTTGCGAAGCACCTGACCGAGGTTATTCTCACGAATTTCCAACCCCAACATGTAGGAGTTGGAAGGCAAGGTGTAAGTGAAGTCGAAACTTCCGTTGTTAGTAGTTGCTACAGAGAAAGTTACGGAACTATCTGTTTTCGCTGCTACGTTGAAGACGAGCGTCTCACTTGGAATAACACGATTGCTGACGGTAGGGAGGTCGACTGAGAAATGGTTGTCGCCGTCCATTAACGTGAGCGGTTGCTTCTTATAATCGTTGTATTCTTTGAGAACGACTTTCTCGATGTTCGCGCCGAGCGTAGAGAACTCGATGCTCATCAAGTTGTTTTCAAGAGAAACAGTTTTTTTCTCGTTGAGAGCACCAGCGGCAAACTCGCCGAAGCGTTGAGAAGCCTTATCTAACTTAGCGGAATCAGAATCAGTTTCGTTGAAAAGGTCGCCAGCCTTAAGTTCTTGGATATTAGCCTCATTCTGCTTTTCCCTTTGTTGAGCAGCGGCGATGGAATCATAGTATCTGCGGTTTGCTTCGATTTGCTCTGCCGAAGGTCTATTTATGAAATAAAAGCCCACGAGGATTGCACCGATAAGGAGGAAACACACGACGGTGTTTAGCACATTGTTATTCTCGTTCATTGTTTTTTTAAGTTTTGAAACTGTTTCTGTTACAAATTGATTCTAAAACTATAGAAATTACATATTAGGGTGCAAATTTACTTAAAATGGTGGATATTGAGGGGGAATGCGCTGTAAAATTTGTTAAAAGGAAGTGTTGGAACGTCATTATAATAGGTTGCAAAGTACGGACTAAACCCAATCTGAATTTTTGATTTTGTCATAATGACGGTTTTTCAGAATTGAAGGGACTCGTTTGATAGAAGGAAATTCTTTCGAGAGTTCCTCTTTCATCTTATCCAACAGTTTATCTCCGATGATGTTGGCGTTTCTTCCTCGTAAAGCAGTTTCATACCAATTTGCCAAATCCTTTTCTGTAACAACGCTTTGTATTCTACTCTTCCATCCGATTTGTGTTAGAAGAGAAACAATTACAGCTTTTTCTGCGTCTTTACAAACGATGATGATACGGTCGCTTGAGATACTTGTAACGATAGACTTTGCTAATTCAATATCTAAGGAAAGGTGTTTGATTTGAATGGCTGGATCCCAGTTTGAATACATATCCAAGCCTCTGTCTGCTGCATTTGTTACACCAACTCGGTAAACTTTTGCATCTTGTTTTTTCGATAATTTATTGACCTCTATTCCCATTACCATTTTTGCAAAATTCTTAAAATCATTAAGAATGGATTTCTTTGATGGGTTGACGGAGATTTCAACTTGCATATTCAAAGTTTCAACAAGAGTTGAGAAAAGTGCGTAGACAACAATTTCATAAACTTTGTCAATGCTTCGCTTTAGACCTGGCTCACTCCAAAAGGAATCAATGAAATCTTTGACGTTAAAGGTTTCTTTTGTTGCTCCGTTACACGTTTCTAAGGCTTCTGAAAGCTGGCTGTGCTTGTTGGAAAAACGATTGTATATGTATGCTTCAACAGCACCATTTGTCCTTTCATTTTCTTTTGCCAATATCTTTATAATAGAAGGAGGCATTGCGTTGCTGTTGAAGAGGTCATCTTGGAATCGTGCGCTACTTGTGCAAACACGCCCCAAAAGGGACTTTGAAACTTCATCTCTCCAATGCTTACTTGCATTTCTATATGATTCTAAATCATTGAGATTCAAATCTTTGCAGACTCTTGAATGGTACAATATTTCTCCAATCTGAATAGGTTTGTATAAGTGAACACGAGATTTCTTGATTAGAAGATCCAATGCTTCTTTTGCTTTTTGTGTTTCCTTGTTCATATTATTTGTTTAATTCGTAATTCTTTAGTGCAGATATCATCTGGTTAGCGACAGCCTTTATGACTGGGACAGCAACAGAGTTTCCCGTTTGATGTTTAATTTTCGAATATGGAACGACTATCTTAAAATTATCAGGAAATCCTTGCAGTCGAAGCATTTCTCGTTCTGTAGGTCTTCTTTCATCGTTGATAAGAATATAATTTGCAGAGGCTCCTGCTCTAAGGCACGAAGAGTATGGATGTGGTGTTACGCTTCCTGCCATGTTTTCGTGTGAGATATAGGGTTTCGGGTAATTAGGATCCTTTAACCTCATCAGTCGAGAGTCTCGAATAGCGGGTTTTACATAATATTTTTCAGAAACATTTTCTTCTAATATTGATTTTAAAGAAAATTTTTCATTTTCTGACACTGGCGATGGAAACGCAAACAGGATGGGATCTTTGAATCCTACAATAATGATCCTTTCTCTTTTCTGAGGTACGCCAAAGTCTAATGCATTAAGAACTTTTGCATAAACCGTGTAGCCCATAGATTCTAAATGTTTTCTAATCACTTTAAATGTGTTGCCATTGTCATGGGCAGTTAGGTTTCTAACGTTCTCTAACATAAAGGCTTGTGGTTTTTTTTCTTTCAGAATACGTTCTATTTCAAAAAAAAGTGTGCCACAAGTTTCGTTTGCAAATCCCTCTTTTTTCCCAATAATTGAGAAAGCTTGGCATGGAAACCCCCCTAATAGAATATCAAAATCTGGAATGTCTTTGGCATCAATCTTCGTGATGTCTCCAGAGGGATGTTCTCCGAAGTTTGCCTCATAGGTTTTACAGGCATCTTCATCAAACTCAGAAGAGAAAACACAATGTCCCCCGGCTGCTTCGAATCCTAATCGGATTCCCCCGATACCAGCAAACAAATCGATAAACCTAAAATCGTTCCAATTCATCTTTATATTTTTTTGTTTCTCATTACGACAAAGGTATAATTCTTTGATGAGAAATCCAACCCCAAAAGAAACCTCAAATTATGCATAGTGGATTCCTATAACATTTGTAAAGGAAAGCAAAGAGTTTGTAATACTTCTCTATAATCTCTAATCTTTTGTATCTTTGCTAAGGAACAAAAGATTGGTTGTCATGAAATACCCTATTGGAATACAGTCGTTTGAAAGGATCATAAAGGAAGGCTATGTCTATGTTGACAAAACGGATTTGATTTATTCTCTTGTCACTAGTTCCCCTATCTATTTTCTGAGTCGCCCACGACGATTCGGAAAGAGCCTTCTTATATCCACTCTTGAAAATTATTTCCTTGGAAACAAGGAACTTTTCAAGGGATTGGCAATTGAGAAATTGGAGAAGGAGTGGAAGAAATATCCTGTTTTTCGTGTCAGTTTTGGAACGGGTCGTTTTACCCAACCAAATATGTTGTCTCAAGTCTTCAATGGATTATTGCAGGATTGGGAGGAGTTGTATGAGGTAAAAAGAAAGTATGATGATGAGGGACTTCGGTTTAAGGATGTTTTAGCAGCAGCCCACAAAAAAACGGGTATGGGTTGTGTTGTTTTGGTGGATGAATATGACAAACCAATCCTTGACGTGCTGGATACGGGAGAAACAATAGAACGAAATGGAAGAAGGATTTCCTTGGAAGATAACAATAGAGAGATTCTCAAATCGTTTTACTCTTCTTTCAAAGATGCAGATTCTGACCTTAAATTTGTTTTTTTGACGGGTGTGACGAAATTCTCGCAAGTCAGCGTCTTCAGTGGTTTCAACCAACCGAACGACATCAGCATGGTGGAGAAATATGACACGCTCTGTGGAATCACTGACGAAGAAATTGACACTTATTTCAGCGAGTCTGTTGCGGAGTTAGCAGAGAAGAAGAAAAAGAGCGTGCCAGAGATGCGCAGTATGCTCAGGAAACGCTTCGACGGCTACCATTTCAGTATTCGATTGAAAGGCGTTCATAACCCATTCAGTCTTCTGAA
>CAVJCT010000039.1:0-4896 GCA_963648205.1 Flexilinea sp. | reverse complement strand
TCGACAAAGTTGCCACCACACCATTAGACGAGTGGTTTTGCTTCTTGAAAGACGCAACGATCAAACCTGAAACGAAAGTGCCAGGACTGCAAGAAGCTCGTGAAATCTTGCGTTACGACACGCTGAGTCCAGAAGAGCGACAGGCATACGTTCGCCACATGGAGGCAGTCCGCCATCAGTGGAGTGTCCTCACAACTGGCGTTGAAGAAGGACGAGAAGAGGGGCTGAAGGAAGGTCGAGAGTTAGGCTTGGCAGAAGGAATGGAAAAAGGATTGAAAGAAGGACGAATTGTGGGAAGAGCCGAAGGAGCAAACCAGACCAAATTAGCCGTTGCACGCCTTATGCTCTCCAACGGAGAATCAATAGAAAAAGTCAGAGCCTATACGGGTCTGACTGATGACGAAATAAAAGAATTAAACAGCTGATATCATGGGTAAATTCCATTTTCAAGGTCACGCCGCGATGTTAGGCGCGAATGTGATGTGGGGACTACTCTCCCCCGTGTCAAAATTTTTAATGGTAGGCGGACTTATCTCTCCCTTAGTCGTAACAGATATGCGTATTGGAGGAGCAATGGTGCTTTTTTGGCTTATCTCGTTTTTCCAAAAACCAGAGCATGTCAGCCACAAAGACATGGGAAAACTATTCCTCGCCTCCCTCCTCGGCATTGTCTTCAACCAAGGATTATTCATCTTTGGTGTTAGTCTTAGTAGTCCTGGCGATGCCTCCATCATCACCACGAGTATGCCTCTTTGGGCAATGTTGCTCGCCGCCATCATACTCAAAGAACCAATCACTGGCAAAAAGGTGCTGGGTATCACCGCTGGTGCTTGCGGCGCACTATTGCTAATCCTCGGTGGACATAACATCAACACTGGCGCAGCCAAAGACACTGCCATCTGGGGCGACCTTCTTGTGCTTAGCGCAGAATTCTGCTATGCCCTCTACATCGTGCTTTTCAAAAACTTCGTGGCTAAATATTCACTCGTAACCATTATGAAGTGGATGTTCACCTTCGCCTTTATCTGCACCATTCCATTCTCTGCCTCTTCTCTCGAAGCAACTCAATGGAACGCTTTCGGCTGGAAAGAAATCTGTGGCTTAGCCTATTGCGTTGTTTTTGCAACATTCATCGCCTACATGCTTTTGGGATTCGGACAAAAAAATCTCCGTCCAACGGTTGCAGGAATGTACAACTATATTCAACCTATCGTTGCCTGCGCAATCGCTGTTTACTGGGGAATGGACTCTTTTAACATCACGAAAGCCATCGCCATCATACTTATCTTTGGTGGTGTGTATCTCGTCACCATCAGCAAAAGCAGAAAAGAAATCGAAGAATACGAGCAATCTAAAAACAATGATGCATAACTTTTAAGGACATAATTTAACAATCCAAACTCTATGCGTGCCAAGTTGCTTATAGCACAATTTTTGCTGATAGTAGGACTGTGTTCGACATCCGCTCAATCGACAGCCGACACCATCGCCTACGAACAGGAATTGGATGGTGTCGAAGTGTCTGTTCAACGTCCCACCTCTGGTCAGATGAATGTTACCACCAACTCCACCGAGATGACGCGTGGCGAACTATTCAAAGCGGCTTGTTGCAACTTGGGCGAGAGTTTTACCACCAACCCATCCGTCGACGTCAACTACAATGATGCCGCTACGGGTGCAAGGCAAATCAAACTTCTCGGTCTTTCTGGCACTTACGTCCAAATGCTGACCGAAAACATTCCGAATTTCAGAGGATTAGCCCTCCCCTTCTCCCTCAACTACATTCCAGGTTCTTGGATGAAAAGCATTCAAGTGTCGAAAGGTAGTTCTTCAGTGAAGAATGGCTACGAATCTATCACGGGACAAATCAACGTGGAATACAAGAAACCAGATGACCAACAAGGGGCTGAGATTGACGTGTCGGGCGACTCCAAAACAAAAATCGAAGCAACTGGTGATGTCAACTTTCTCATAAACAAGAAATTAAGTACTGAATTATTGCTCCATTATGAAAATAAAATCGTCAATCACGATGAGAACGACGACGGCTTTATGGACAGTCCGAAGCTGAAACAGTACAATCTTCAGAATCGTTGGAAATATAAATCTGGCAAATATCTTTTTCACTGTGGTTTTGACATTCTTCGAGAAGATAGAGATGGAGGTCAAACTTCCGAACACTCTCATTCTGCCAACACAAACAACGAGAAATACATCATCGGGATAGAGACGAACCGCTACGAAGCATATACGAAAAACGCTTTCATTCTCGACCCTCTGAAAGGTTCTAACATCGCCTTCATCGTCTCTGGTTCATACCACCAAACAGACGCAAACTACGGACGTAAATTCTACAATGCCGACGAACAGAATGTCTATGGTTCGCTCTTCTACGAAACAGATTTGACAGAAAGACACAACCTATCAGTAGGATTAAGTGTCAACTACGATAATATCAAACAAAATTCCACACTCAACGAGGATAAGACGAGAGAGGTAGAAACGGTTCCTGGCGCATACGTTCAATATACCTTCAATTTAGACAAAAAATTCACTGCAATGGCTGGCGTTAGAGCCGACTACAGCACGGAATATGGATTTTTTGTTACGCCTCGTTTTCATATCAAATATGCACCCAACTACTACGCAAGTTTTCGTCTTTCCGCAGGTAAGGGTTACCGAACGGTACACGCATTGGCAGAAAACAACAATCTTCTTTCAAGTGGCCGACAGTTAATCATCGACCCACTCAACCAAGAGGAGGCATGGAACTTTGGTATCAACACTGCTTTTAATATTCCTATGGGTCCTAAAACCTTGAAATTGAGTGCAGAATATTACTACACCACCTTCAGTGAGCAAGCCGTCATCGACTACGACAGCGACCCTTCTTATCTCTATATCAGCAACTTAGACGGCAAATCCTACTCGCACACCATCCAAGCGGAAGCCAGCATATTGCTTTTCAAAGGGTTTACTCTCTCCGCCGCCTATCGCCTCAACGATGTGAAATGCACCTACAACAACAAACTAAGAGAAAAACCGCTCACCAATAAATACAAAGTTTTGGTATCTGCTTCTTACAAAACGCCATTAGATCTTTGGCAGTTCGACGCGACCCTCCAAATCAACGGTGGTGGTAGAATGCCCGACCCTTACACTTTGGAGGATGGCTCTCTGTCATGGAACAAACGATTCAACGCGTATCCTCAACTCAACTTTCAAGTTACTCGCTGGTTCCGCCACTGGTCAGTCTTCATCGGAGGCGAGAACCTCACAAGTTTCAAACAGGAAAATCCTATCATCTGCGCAGACAACCCTTGGAGCAACCAATTCGACCCCACCATGATTTGGGGTCCTGTTCATGGTCGAATGTTCTACTTGGGCGCGAGGGTTATCATCGGCAGAGACAATTTCTGATTTAACAATCTTTAACGTCGGTTGAGTCCACGCATTCCTTTTTATCCCTAATTTTACCTCATCAATAAAGTAAAGATTTCACAATGAAAAATTTGATTCTATCCATCTCATTTGCATTATTCGCCACTATGGGTTTTGCAAAAGACTTGCAAACACTCGTAGCGACGACACAACCTCAAATGCATTGTCAGGGTTGCGAAAATAAAATCAAAGGCAATCTCCGCTTCGAAAAGGGTGTGAAGGATATCGAGACAAGCGTCCCTGACCAAACCGTTACCATCGTTTTCGATGCTGATAAGAACACGGAAGAGGCACTCCTCAAAAGTTTTGAGAAATTCGGCTACAAAGCCACTAAAGTTGCGCCAGGTGAGAAAGTTCAACAGCAGAACACCACTCAGTGCGACAACATGAAAAAATAAAGCACAAAACCTCATCCGATTTTGTGCTTAGAAGCCTCGAAATGCTCGAGGCTTTTTCTTTGAATCCACGAAACGGTTATTACTCCGTTCCGTCTCTATCTTCTGCCAATCTGAACCCTATGATGCCAGATGAATAATCAACTTTTCCCTTGCTTCGACAAGATACTCGGCAAAACTCCACTGGAGCCTCATAATAGCCTCCTCGACAAACTTTCTCGGTTCCCGTTTCTGGTCCTTCTGGGTTAATCTGCTCTAACTCAGTGTCTTCTGAATAGTGTGCATACCAATCGGAGCACCATTCCCAAACATTTCCACTCATATCGTAGAGTCCCAATTCATTGGCTTTGCGTTTTCCACACGGATGGGGACCGCCTTCTGCATTGTCTTTATACCAACCCAACATATACATGTCTGTACCGCCACTGTATTTCATATTTTCAGTCATCGCTCCACCTCGTGCAGCATACTCCCACTCTGCCTCCGTCGGCAGTCTGTAATTTGTACCCATAAAAGAATTCACCTTAGCGATGAATTTCTGCACATCTTGCCACGTCACATTCGATACAGGCGCGTCATCATTCGGATAGGTGCTTGGATTCTTGCCCATCACCTCTCGCCACTGTCTTTGCGTAACGCAATATTTGCATATAGCATAACTTCTCACAAACACTGGATGCGCTGGCTTTTCCGACGCTAAACAGTCGCCTTCCTGCTCCATCGTGCAACCCATCGTAAAAGAGCCTCCCTCAACAAAAACCATTTTGAATCCTAAAATGGCTTTCTTCCTCGCTATCTGATCTGCTCGATACGCCGATTCTCGTTGCGCCTTTGCTGCTGCTTCTGCCGCCGCTTTCTCCTCCTTCTTACTTGCAGAGACCGCAGAAACAACCGCCAGTATCATTAAAATAGAAAGTAAATATCGCTTCATACGCTTTTTTTCTTTTATTTTTTACAAACTTAATTATGTAATTTTTTAATTTAACACTCTTCACTGCAAAATTACGAATAAAAACATTTCTTAAATAGAAATTTTAATCGTTACCTTTGTGAGAAGTAA
>CAVJCT010000038.1:0-70481 GCA_963648205.1 Flexilinea sp. | reverse complement strand
AAATCCAACTTTGTAGTACACAGTAAACAAAACGGTCAACGCTAAATCGCTGATAAGGTTGAACTTAAAGTTGAAAATTGCAAAGTTGGGTTAAGTAAAAGTTCTTTTAAGTCTAATGGAAAACGCCTCGCAGAAATGTGAGGCGTTTTTTCTTGTGGTCTTGCGCTATCTTGATTGGAAAAAATGCCAACTTGCACAACAAAATCGGTCCAACTCACACAATGAAATTCAGCCAACTCACACAATGAAAATGGTCCAACTTACACAATGGATTTGTTTATTTGTTGATAATCAGTATATTTGCAAGAAAAAGATTTCCTATGAAGACTTATAAGGCAAGGATAGCAGATGAGATATTGAAAAGGTGTTTGCGAAGCGTTGGAGCGGTGTTGATTCAAGGTCCTAAATGGTGTGGAAAAACGACAACAGCTGAGCAACAGGCTAAGAGTATCGTCTATATGGATGACCCTGAGATAATTGACCAAAATATAGAGTTGGCAAGTTTATCACCGAAAAAGTTGTTGATTGGTGATACTCCACGATTGGTGGATGAGTGGCAGTTGGCTCCTCAATTATGGGATGCAGCTCGTTTTGAGGTGGATCATAGAGGGGAAATGGGGCAATTCATCTTTACAGGTTCTGCTGTGCCTGCGGATATCAGCAAGATACATCATAGTGGAACGGGAAGATTTGCCTGGTTGATGATGCGGACAATGAGTCTGTTCGAGTCGGGCGAGTCGAATGGAGAAGTGAGTCTGAAAGACTTGTTTGAAAACAAGGACACTGATATATTTTCCACTAATGCTTTAAACATTGATAAAATCGCCTATGTGATATGTCGTGGAGGTTGGCCTCAGTCGACACTCGTCGATGAAGACGTCTCTTTGGATATGGCAAAAAGATATTATGAGGCAGTGGTAAACTCCGATTTGTCGCGGGTGGATGATGTCAAAAGAGATACTGACAGAGCCAAACGCATATTGCGTTCGTTGGCGAGAAATCAGTGCGCTCAGATTCCAATGAGCACGATTTGTGCCGATATAGAGCTGAATGAGGCTGAGAAACCCAGTCAGGGAACGATATCGTCTTACATTGATGCTCTGAAGAAAATTTTCGTGATAGAAGATTCGCCTGCATGGAATCCGAATTTGCGAAGTAAAACCGCTATTCGAACATCTGAAACTCGATATTTTTCGGATCCATCCATCGGTGTGGCAGCTTTGGGTGTTGGTCCACAGGATTTAATAAACGATCTCAATACAATGGGATTGTTCTTCGAGTCCTTGTGTATCAGAGACTTACGAGTTTATGCAGAGGCTATCGAGGGAGATGTTTACCATTACAGAGATAAAACAGGACTGGAATGTGATGCTGTGATTCATCTTCATAATGGGAAATATGGACTGATAGAAGTGAAGTTGGGTGGAGATAAAAACATAGAGGAAGGCGCAAAAAACTTAAAGGCATTGGCTGCAAAGATTGATTCTGAAAAAATGCAAGAACCTTCTTTCTTGATGGTTCTGACTGGAACTTCAAGGTATGCTCTTCGGAGAGAAGATGGTGTTTATGTTGTTCCGATTGGCTGTTTGAAACAATAGAAAGAGTATTTTCTTTCTGAAAAACAATTCTCTTTTTATAGTGTGGCTTTTTTTTGTTTACTTTGCAGACGATTACGATATCGGTGACGAACATGCAAAAAAATTTGGTTATAGTAGAGTCTCCTGCAAAGGCTAAGACTATTGAGAAATTCTTGGGGAGTGATTATAAGGTAATGTCGAGCTTCGGTCATATCCGCGATTTGAAGAAAAAGGGGATTGGCGTTGACATTGCAAATCATTTCGCACCAGACTATGAGGTGCCGAGCGACAAGAAAGAGATTGTGGCTGAACTTAAAAAGCAGGCTAAGGGTGCTGAGATGGTTTGGCTCGCATCCGATGAGGACCGCGAGGGAGAGGCTATCGCTTGGCATCTTTATGAGGTGTTGGGCTTGGATAAGGAACATACTCGTCGTATCGTTTTCCATGAAATTACCAAAAATGCTATTCTGCACGCTATCGAGAATCCTCGCGAAATCGATAATAACCTTGTGTGCGCTCAACAGGCGCGTCGTGTGCTCGACCGTATCGTGGGTTTCGAACTTTCACCTATCCTTTGGCGTAAGGTTAAACCTTCGCTCTCGGCAGGTCGTGTGCAGTCGGTTACCGTTCGTCTTATCGTAGATCGTGAAAGGGAGATTCAACATTTTGTCCCTGAATCGTCCTACCGTGTTCGTGCCATCTTCCGTGTGAAAGATAAAAATGGAAAGATTACAGAGATGGGCGCCGATTTGGCTACTCGCTTGAAAACCAAAGAAGAGGCTCTTTCTTTCTTGGAACTTTGTAAAAACGCCACTTTCACTGTCGATGCTGTTGAGAAAAAACCTACAAAACGTAGTCCGGCACCTCCGTTCACTACGTCAACCTTGCAACAAGAGGCTTCTCGTAAGTTGGGCTTCTCGGTGTCGCAGACTATGATGGTGGCTCAGCGTCTCTACGAATCTGGAAAGATCACTTACATGCGTACCGACTCCGTCAATTTGTCTACTTTGGCATTAGGCGCAGCAAAGACGGAAATCATAGATATGGCAGGTGAAAAATATCTTCACACTCGCCAGTTCCAAACGAAGTCGAAAGGCGCACAGGAGGCGCACGAAGCCATCCGTCCAACCTACCTCAACAACCACGAGATCGAGGGTACGGCACAGGAGAAGAGATTGTACGAGTTGATTTGGAAACGTACTATCGCCTCTCAAATGGCAGATGCTGAGCTGGAAAAGACCATCATCACCGTCTCTGTCAGTGGAGACGATAGAAAATTCGTTACCGAAGGTGAGGTGCTTTTGTTCGATGGTTTCCTCAAGGTTTATATGGAGTCGACTGAAGATGAAGACACCAAGGATAACCAAAAACTCTTGCCTCCAATCGCTGTTGGAGATAAACTGACGGAAGTAAGTTCTATCGAGGCTTGCGAGCGTTTCACGCAACGTCCACCTCGCTACACAGAAGCCAGTTTGGTACATAAATTGGAGGAGTTGGGTATCGGACGACCTTCAACCTACGCCACTACGATCTCGACGATTCAGAATCGTGGCTATGTGGTGAAAGAAGATCGTGAAGGAACTGCTCGCAACTACAATGTGGTTACGCTTTGTAATAATGAGATAAAAGACGAAATCAAGACGGAGAATGTCAATCAAGAGCATGCAAAACTGTTCCCTACAGACACAGGAATTGTGGTGAATGATTTCTTGAAGGAGTATTTCCCAGATATCTTAGACTATAATTTCACCGCGAATGTAGAGAAGACATTCGATGAGGTGGCAGAGGGAAAAGAGGAGTGGACAGCCTCCATCGATTCTTTCTACAAGACCTTCCATCCAACGGTGGAGAATGCCGAACACAACTCCGACCGAAAGGTGGGCGAGCGTCAGGTGGGTGTCGACCCAGTCAGTGGAAAGCCAGTGTTTGTGAAGATTGGTCGCTTCGGACCAGTTGCTCAGATCGGTACGGCAGAGGACGAAGAGAAACCGAGATTCTCGCCATTGCGCAAAAATCAGTCGATCGAAACGGTAACTTTTGAGGAGGTGATGGATCTCTTCAAATTGCCAAGAGATTTGGGTGAGTTTGAAGGCAAAACGATGACTGTTGCCGATGGTCGTTTTGGTGCTTACATCAAACACGATTCTAAGTATGTCTCTCTGAAGAAAGACGATGACCCGATGACTATCACGGCAGAACGTGCTATCGAACTGATCAAGGAGAAGCGTGAACGTGATGCCAACAAATACATAAAAACTTTCGAGGCAGAAGGAATTGAGGTGTGCAACGGCCGTTTCGGACCATACCTCACCTTCAATGGGGCAAACTACAAACTGCCGAAAGATGTCGACCCTAAAGCGTTGACCGCTGAAGAGTGCAAAGAGATAATCGAGAAACAAGGCGTGAAAGAGCCTAAACGTTCACGATCGACCTCTAAAGCCAAAACGGCAACGACAAAGAGTGCTACCAAGGAGGCATCTACAGAAACGAAAAAGAAGGCAACGACCAAGAAAAGCACTACAACGACTAAGAAAACAACAAAAACCACTGCCACGAAGAAGAAAAAATCGGACGTGAGCGAATAGTTGACTAATCAAATGAATCTTAAAATATGGTCTTGTTTTTTATGAAATGAGACCCTATTTTTATTATATAAAAACAGTTATGGAATCTATTGTAATACGTTTTTTGCGTTATGTGGGATGTGAAACGACCTCGGATGAAACGCAAACCAAATCGCCTACCACCAACGGTCAGTTCGTTTTGGCTAATGCCTTGAAGACTGATTTGGAAGAGATGGGTGCACTGAATGTTGTGGTGGACAATAACGGATATGTTACTGCTACTATTCCTTCTACTTCAACAAAGAAAATTCCGACAATAGGCTTCATATCCCATTTGGATACCAGTCCGGATGCTTCTGGCAACAACGTGAAGGCACGGGTTGAGAAATACACAGGTGCTGATATCTTGCTAAGCGCAGAAAGTGGAAAGGTTCTGTCTGCTTCACAGTTTCCCGAACTGAAGAACTACGAAGGACAAGAACTCATCGTAACGGATGGAAACACCCTTTTGGGCGCAGATGACAAGGCTGGAATTGCTGAAATTATGACGATGGCAGAATATTACCTGCAACATCCCGAAATCGAACACGGAGCCATTCGTATTGCCTTCACCCCCGACGAAGAGATCGGAAGAGGAGCAGACCTCTTAGATGTGCAATCTTTCGGTGCGGAGTGGGCTTACACAGTCGACGGTGGTTCTATCGGAGAGTTAGAGTATGAGAATTTCAATGCGGCTGCTGCAACTATTGTCATCTACGGAAGAAATGTTCATCCTGGTTCTGCGAAGAATAAGATGGTGAATGCTTCGAGAGTGGCTTCGCAGATTGTGTCGACTTTGCCACAAAACCAAACTCCCGAGAACACAGAGGGTTACGAGGGATTTATTCATCTTACCTCTTTCGAAGGAAATGTGGAACAGGCGCAACTGAAATTTATCATCAGAGACCATGACGCAGCTAAGTTTGAAGAGAAAAAGGAGACTTTGAAGCGTGTCGTCAACGAAGTCTGCGCAGCATACAAAGACGCAAAGGTTGAAATCAACATAAAAGATCAGTATCATAACATGTTGGAGAAGATAAAACCTGTTATGCATGTGGTCGATATTGCTAAACAAGCGATCGAGAACGTCGGTGTAACCCCGAAAGTTCAACCTATCCGTGGAGGAACAGATGGTGCGAACCTTTCATTCAAAGGCTTGCCTTGTCCTAATCTGTTCACTGGTGGTGAGAATTTCCATAGTTGTTACGAGTATGTTCCAGTGCCATCGATGGTGAAGGCTTCCGAGATGTTGATTGAGATTGTCCGTTTAGTTGCAAATCGTTGATTTCTGTTCGTGGTGGATTTGAGGAAATTGTTGACTCGCATTTTTGTTCTCGCGCTTTTGTCGTGTCTTCCTTTGTGTTCCCTTTCTGCAAGGAAATACACGAAGGTGAAACTGTGGAAACATACACATAGCGTACTCGAGATGTGTCCTGAAATGCGAGTTTTCTTCCCTCAAGACAGCGTTCAGAAACAGAAAACCTGTATGTTGATTTGTCCTGGTGGCAGTTATCATCATTTAGGTCTGCATAATGAAGGCTCTGAGGTGGCAGAAATTTTCAATTCTTGGGGCGTTACTGCCGTTGTGCTTCGCTATCGAGTCTCTTCCCGAGGAAATCATCATCCTGCAATGATTGAGGATTTCCAACGTGCCATGCAGTTGATTCATGAGCATGCTTCTGAATGGGGAATAGAAACGATTGGTGCGATCGGTTTCTCCGCAGGTGGACATTTGGTTACGTTGGGCGCAGAAACACACGAAAACTATCTTGCGCAGAGGGGCATTAACATTGCAGATGTGGTTCTTCGTCCAGATTTCGTTTGTCCTATTTACCCTGTAGTTTCGGCAGATGAAAAAATAGCACATCAAAAATCGATTGCTAATTTTTTCGGCAATAAATATGGCAAAGAAGAAAAAGATTTTTTTTCTTTGGAAAACCATATTCCAACAGATATGCCTCCCACATTTTTACTGGCTTGTAAAGACGACGATGTGGTGGACTATCGAAACAGTGTAGTCTTGCACGAGGCTTTAGTTCGTCAGGGTGTTCGTTGTGAATTTCATCTGCAGAACTGTGGCGGACATGGATTTGGATTCATTCGTACAAGAAGCGAAGAGACCCTTCAATGGTATAACATCTTGAAAACGTGGATGTTAAAGAATGATTTTTTGAAGTAAAAGATTGATTAATACGAATAAACACACAAAGTCATGAATAGTTTCGAACCAGAAATAGAGTTTCAACCTCGTGAGGTTATTAAGGCTTTTCAAGAAGAGAAATTGAGAGAACATTTGGCTTATCTGAAGGCAAAATCGCCTTTCTATCAGCGAATGTTCAAGGAAAATAATATTGATATTTCCAAGATTCAAACGTTGGAAGACCTTACGCAGATTCCTGTTACTACAAAGGAGGATCTCCAGAAATACAATAAGGATTTCATCTGCGTGCCTGCTTCCGAAATCAGAGATTACATCACCACTTCGGGTACGTTGAGCGACCCTACCACGTTCGTTTGCACGGACAAAGATTTGGATCGTTTAGCCTACAATGAAGCCATCTCTTTTGCTACGGCAGGTGGTAAAGCAGGCGATGTCTATCAGTTGATGACAACCCTCGATAAACGTTTCATGGCGGGCTATGCCTATTGTTTGGGTATTCGTAAGATGGGTTGCGGCTTGATTCGTGTCGGCAATGGTATTCCAGAGTTGCAATGGGACACGATTCAACGGTTGAATCCTGACACCATCATCTGTGTGCCATCGTTTATTTTGCGTATTGTCAAATATGCGGAGGAACATGGTATCGACTATCGCAAATCAAGCATCAAGAAGGCGGTTTGTATTGGCGAGAATCTTCGAAACGACGATTTCAGCTTGAACCTTTTAGGAAAGAGAATCAAGGAGAAATGGGACATCGACCTCTATTCAACCTACGCTTCTACGGAGATGGGAACTTCTTTCTGCGAGTGTTCTGCTGGTCAAGGTGGTCACCATCATCCCGAATTGATTATTTGCGAATTGTTGGATGAGAATAATCAGCCAGTTAAAGAGGGTGAAGTAGGCGAGTTGGTCGTAACGACCTTGGGTGTAGAGGCTATGCCTTTGCTCCGTTTCAAAACAGGAGACATCGCACGTTTCCACTACGAGAAGTGCAGTTGCGGTAGAACAACCATGCGTATCAGTCCGATTATTGGAAGAAAAAAGCAGATGATCAAGTTCAAGGGTACTACCCTCTATCCTGCCTCTATTTTCGACGTTTTGGACAATACGGATTATGTGGTGAACTACTATGTGGAGGTGAGCAACAACGAAATCGGTATGGATCACGTAACAACCTACATCGGTGTGAAAGAGCCTAAGGATGAGATGATTAAGGATATGAAGGATAGATTCAGAGCAAGACTGCGTGTGGCTCCAGATGTCATTTTCAAGGATATTGATGAGATTCAGAAGATTGTCCTTCCTGAAATCAAACGTAAACCGATGAAATTCGTGGATTTGAGAAGTCAAGATTAGTTTGAAAATATAGAAAACAAATTGTAGATGGATAAAAGTTTCGATTTTGATGCGCTTCGCCCTTATCGTGATGAGGAGGTGCCACAAGCCATATCAACGGTTGTGAATGATGCCTATTTCCCTTTAGTAGTCAATTATTTACAACCAGGAGCGGATGTGGAGATGGTGAAACAGAGTCTGCTTCAGATTAAAACCGTGAAGGAGTTTCAAGAGCAGGTTATGTTGATGGCAATTTGTGCAATTGTGAAGAAGACCTCAGACGGTTTGACAAGCGACGGCTTTGAAAATATAGACAATAAAACTCGCCATATCTTCATTGCCAATCACCGCGATATTATGTTGGATGCTGCGTTGTTGGATGTCCTTCTTTATCAGCATGGCATAGACACTTGTCAAATCACTTTTGGAAGTAATTTGATGAAGGGTGATATGGTGGTGAATGTCGGCAAATTGAACAAAATGTTCCGAATCATCAGAGGGGGAAATGCACGCGATTTCTATCGAAATTCATTGGAAGTCTCTGCCTACATGCGCCACGTCGTAACGGAGCAAGATGAGTCTGTTTGGATCGCTCAACGAAATGGACGAACGAAAAATGGTATTGACCAAACTGAAATTGGTGTGCTGAAAATGTTCTCGTTGAGTAGCGAAAAAGACTTTGTGGACAATTTGGACGAACTGCACATCACACCGATTTCTATTTCATACGAGTATGAACCGTGCGATTTCTACAAAACGGCAGAGCTGTATATCTCTCGTCATTTACGCTACGAGAAGAGTGAAGGTGAGGATTTCAACAGTATTTTGACGGGTATCAGACAAAAGAAGGGTCAAATTCACTTGTCTGTAACGCCACCGATCACTCGTGCAGAGTTGGAACATTGCGACAGGAAGGAGAAAAAGGAGAAATTTGAGGAGTTGGGACGAATCATCGACGAGCGAATCAACGGTCATCATAAACTTTTCAAAAACAATTTCATTGCCCATGATTTGCTGAATAACGCAGTGAATTTCAACGAGTTCTACACAAAAGAAGACAAGGAAAAGTTTGTTGAATATATGAAGAACGGCTTGGATGCATTGGATTTGGAAGGGGATAGAAGCGACATTGAAAAAATCTTTTTAGGAATCTATGCGAATCAGGTGAGATAGGGCGAAAAATGTTAAAATGGAAATAGTTGTAATTTTTCTTGATGTAATGTTTTGAATTGTTGAAATAATTCTTATTTTTGCGGACGTTTAGACCATTACACGAACACGAAAGTCTTTTAAGACTTGCATTTATATCATATTACTAACTAAAACCATTTTTATGCTTAGATCCACAAAATTTTTTGTGCCTACCGTTGCTATGCTTTTTTCAACGGTAGCCAGTGTTTCGGCAATGTCTTCGGACATCTATTGTTCACCCAATGGAGGTGGCGATGGCTCAACAGCGAGTTCACCAACAAGTGTTGTTGACGCAATCTCTAATGTGACTGCTGGAGGTACAATTTATCTTCTCGAGGGAACTTACAAGTTTAGCGAGACGATTGTCATCGACCAGAACAACTATGGCACGTCGTCGGGCTACAAGACGATTATGCCATACAACAATGCCAAGGTGGTATGGAACTTCTCTGGTCAGGGTGCTGCCGACGGTTCAAAGCGTGGCGTAGTGCTGGATGGCAACTACTGGCGTTTCTACGGCTTTGAAATCACAAAGGCTGCCGATAACGGAATGTTGCTTTCTGGTAACAATAACATCATCGAGATGATGCTGTTCAACGACAACCAAGATTCGGGACTCCAACTTTCGCGTTATCGTACATCGGCTTCATCCATCTCGGAATGGCCGTCTAACAACATTATCAAGAACTGTACGTCGAAGAACAACTGTGATGACGCAACGATGGAGAATGCTGACGGATTCGCTGCAAAACTCACTTGTGGTGAGGGTAACGTGTTTGATGGTTGTATGTCATACAACAACTCGGACGATGGTTGGGATTTGTTCGCAAAATCAGCAACGGGTCCAATCGGAGTTGTTACGCTCAGAAACTGTATCGCCTTCCGTAACGGTTTCACGGAGTTTGGCGAGGGCTACGGCGATTGTGATGGTAACGGCTTCAAACTCGGTGGTTCAGGCGTTGGTTCTGCCCATGTAGTGGAGAACTGCCTTGCATTTGAGAACCTCAATAGTGGATTCACCGACAATAACAACCCAAAATTGGGAAGCCTGAAAAACTGCACCGCCTACAACAATGGCGTGGGTGGCAATGGCAAGTCGAACTTCATGACTTATCGTTGCACGGATGGCAATACGAAATTCGACTATGTCATTTCGTACTATAACAAAGACAAGGTGTCAAGTCTCGGTGCGTCGGGCTTGAAAGTCTCTAACGATAAGTTCGTTGGCACTATGGCGAACTCCATCTACTACAACTCCAAATACTACTATGCAAAGAGTTCGACCACTATGACGAATGGTGCGAAACTTGGTGATGTGGTTACCCCAACGGATTCGGAGTTCATGACGCTCAGCGTCCCTGCGATGGGAACTGATTTCCACACAGTATGGAGAAACGCTGATGGTAGTCCTAATCCTGACGGGTTCGCTGAGACCAACGGCACTTACAAGGCTCTCGGCTATCACTTCAAGAATGGTTTGAGTCAGGTTTCAACGCCTGCCATTCCAGTTCCTGGTGAGGAATCGGAGGTGAGCGATGTCCAAATTAATAATTTGTATGTTGCTGAAGGCTATGTCTACTGCGAGGGCGACTTCCGCATCTACGACCTCCTTGGTCGTGATGTAACGAGGATGAACGGTTCGCTTCGTGGTGTCTATGTCGTACGTACAAATGACTCTGTTCAGAAGGTTGTGATTAAATAAAGAACATTAAAATAGCTCTTTTTAAGTGCCTTGCGGATCTCCGTAAGGCACTTGCTTTTTGTACTTTATGCGTTATTCGCTGAAGAATATCGTCCTAAAATCGTTACTAAACGATAAAAAAGGTAATTCTGACGGAAATAAATCTCTTTCATTGAAATAAGTATCGCTTACCCTCTGCTATCAATAATTTTACCACGCACAAAAGAGGAAGTGCAGTGTAAACAAAGTATTAACTTTTTAAATCTGATGGATATGAAAAGTAAGAAGATAGTAGCGAGAATCTTAGGTGGCGCGGTAGCCATGTTGACTGCTATGGCGGTTAATGCAGGAACTGCCACTAAGGTGACTATGGAACTGACAACAGGCACACAGGCATATACAATGTATGACGGTGGAAAGATGTATTTCTCTGGTGATGATATTGTGGTGGATGCTACGGGAAATGGCGCAAGTGTCTCTTCTAATGCCCTTAGCAAGGTGAATAAGATCACATTTGCCACAGTCGAGGTCTCTGGCTTAGGAGATGAGAAGGTCTTGTCGTCTTCTCCTTCGGTAGCCGTTTATCCTAATCCTGTAGTGGATGTTTTCTCTTTGCAGACCGACTTGGAGGGTGAGTTTGCTTATACAATCTACAACCTGAAGGGTGGCGTTGTTAAGTCGGGTAAGACTGAGAATGGCGCGGATATTGATGCAAGCGCAATGAAATCTGGTGTTTACTTGCTCGAGGTTGAGAAATCATACTTGAAATTCACTAAAAAATAAAACTTTCGGGATATGCAGAGAGTCAAGCGAAATATCGCCATGATGATTGCCATCTCAGTGGGACTACTTATGTTGGCGCAGGCTGGCATAAGCAGTGCCGCAAATAAACTGAATGATAGTGGCGGCGGTACTATCACAGTAGATGAAATGTATAATGAGGAGTAGCGGAAGATAATTCTGCTACTCTTTTTGTTTTGCAATGTGTATGCTGACAAAAAAATAGGTCGGCATCAACAGAATACCGACCATCTTAAGGACATGTGAATAACCTCCTTTCGGAGTGATTTTTCAAAGAGAGATAGGCAACTCTCTTTTAATGCTCTGCTCTAAGCAAATAAGCGTTTCCGTCGCAGATACGCCCTTGATACTCTGAATCTTACCATTCAACAACTGCATCAAGTGTTCGTTGTCTCTTGCATAGAGTTTAATCATCATTGTGTAAGGACCTGTCGTAAAGTGGCATTCAACAATCTCAGGAATCTTCTCCAACTCTGGCACCACCTCTGTGTACATAGATCCTTTTTCCAATTTGATACCTATGTAGGTACATGTCTGATAACCCAAAATCTTAGGGTTGACATGATACCCAGATCCGATTATAACGCCCAAGTCAAATAAATGCTGCACACGTTGGTGAATCGCCGCTCTTGAGACTCCACACTCAGCTGCAACATCTTTAAATGGAATTCGAGCATTCTTGGTTATAATCATCAAGATATCCCGGTCTAAGTCATCTATTTTATCCATATTTTAAGTTTACAATCTGACACAAATATAATAGTTTTTCTACGATACGACACTCTATTTTTATCAATTTGCTGTAATTTTTTATCTAACTATATCGTATCGACAAAAAGGGAGCAGCGTCGAATGCCACTCCCTAATTCCTATAGGATTCTTATTGTCCCGTATTATTACTTAGTCTATTTCTGTTTCTTTGCAGGAAGAACCTTTACCAACTCAACCTCGAAGAACAATGCTGAGTTTGGCTTGATCTCTGGTCCGGCACCACGCTCGCCGTATGCCAACTCTGCAGGGAGCAAGAACTCGTATTTTGCACCTTCTTTCATCAACTGAACTCCTTCTGAGAATCCTGGAATATTGCCAGCAAGTGGGAAGGTTGCAGGTTGTCCATCACGGAGGTCTGTAGAGTCGAATACCTTTCCGTCGATTGTTCTACCGGTGTACAACACTTGAACTGTGTCCTCTATTGTTGGTTGGATTCCTGTTCCTTCAGTGATGACACGGTATTGCAAACCGCTCTCAGTTACGACAACGCCTTCTTTTGCCTTGTTGGCTTGCAATGCGCTATCTGCTTGGAGTTTTGTTCTGATTGCCTCTTTCTCCATTTCATCGCGGCGGATAGATTCCAATTCTCCGAAATAATTCTGGAGAATCTTAACGCACTCTTCTTCATTCATCGTGATGTTGGCATCGTCGCTCTTCATTGCTGCAACGAATCCCTTCAAGAATGCGTCAACGTTGATCTTCTCTCCTGGCAATGTCTCAATCTGCTGGTGGAGCGTCGAACCTTGGTTCAAACCTAAAGCGTATGATGCTGTGTCAATGTGTGATACAACCTTCGCATTTTCAATGTCACAACCACATGAGGCCATGAATCCGACAGAAGCAATTGCTGCTGCCATTAAGGATAATTTCTTCATTTCTTTTTGTTTATTTTATTGTTTTTTCTTTCGTGAAATAATTATTTGCCAGATTTCTGGTAGGTTGGAAATTGGAATTTCGGACCGTTGCTGGCTGGTTGCTCAGTGGTTGGCTTTCCTACATCCAAAAGTTCAACATCGAAAATCAAAGTTGAATAGGGTGGAATCGTACCTGTTGGACGTGCACCGTAACCTAATTCTTGTGGAATAAAGAAACGGTATTTTGATCCGACAGTCATCAACTGCAAGCCTTCTGTCCATCCTTTGATCACTCGGTTCAACTCGAACTCGATAGGTTGACCTCTATCAATAGAACTGTCGAAGACGGTGCCATCGATCAATGTTCCTTTGTAGTGGACTTTCACCTTGTCTGTAACACTTGGACGAACATCGCTCTTTCCTTGTTCCAACACTAAGTATTGGAGTCCGCTGTTGGTGGTTATCACCCCTGGCTTCGTTTTGTTAGCCTCCAAGAAAGCGACGCCCTCGGTTTGTGCCTTCTTCGCAGCTTCTTCTTGTGCCTTTTTCAAGTAAGTCGAAACGTACGCTTGTGCTAAAGAGGGCGGAACCATCATCGAAGCAGTGTCGTTCTTAAATGCTTTTGTCAGTCCCTCCATCATCAAAGTCTCGTTGTAAGGAGTTCCAGGCAAACGCTGTAAGTTCTCACGAACACTTTGTCCGAACGCTACACCGATAGCATAACTGACAGTGTCTTTCTCTGTCAACTGGGCAGCCTCCTTTTTTGATGATTTCGCCATTGCTGAAGGACCAAAAGACACGGCGGACAAAACCGCCAATATCAAAATACCTTTTCGCATATTGTAAATGTTTAATATCTCTCGAATTATTTCAAAATCTCCAACAACTCAACGTCGAAGATCAAAGTCATGTTTGGACCGATAATGTCGCCTGCACCATGCTCTCCGTATGCCAAGTCTGAAGGAATGTACAATCTCCACTTTGAACCTACAGGCATCAACTGCAAAGCCTCTACCCATCCTGGAATCACCTGATTGACAGGGAAATCGGCAGGTTGGTTTCTTCTAAATGAGCTGTCGAAAACATTGCCGTCGATCAATCTACCCTCGTAGTGGCAACGAACGGTGTCAGTCTCTTTAGGCTTGTCGCCCTTACCTTCCGTCAAAACTTCATATTGCAAACCGCTCTTCGTAACTTTGATGCCTTCCTTCTTAGCGTTATCTTCCAAGAATTTCTTTCCAGCCTCTTTGTTGGCTTCGTCTGCCTCTGCTTGCATTTTAGCGAAATGTTGGCTCAAAATCTGGTGTGCCTCGTCGAGACTCATCTCTGGTTGAAAACGGTGAAAAACAGCGTTCATTCCGTTCATGAAACTTTCCAAATCAACATTTTTGAAACCAGAGTTTTGAAGGTTCGATGCCATCGAAAGCCCCAACGCGTAACTAATTTTATCCATTCAATATACTATTATAAATATTACAGGGACTGTGTGTCCGCTTTACCGTGCGAATTTAAAATTTTTTATCGGATTAAACTCAAAACTTACTCCCATATAGACAAATAAATTTATTTTTGCAAGTAAAACGCCATTACAATGTATACGAGAGAGGAAGCAAAACAGCTGAAACGAGATTTTTGGAACGGATTTGACGCTTTTTGCGAGAATCTGCCAAGGTTTAAGTACCGTAAAAAGAAGTGGATTCTTTACAACACGAAAATCAAAGGTGTGGAGATGAAATTTGACGCTACTCGTGATGGCGCATACGTGATTTTGGAATTTAATGACCAACGTCGCCGGGAAGAGATGTTTGGCATCGTGCAGAAATATCGGGTTGTGTTCGACCAGTATTTTGCGGATGCTGTTTGGCAGCACGACTTTGAAAAGCCTTGTGGTACAATGGTGTCTCGCATTTATCGTATGCAGGAGGGCTTGGATATTCATAAGAAGGAGCAATGGCACGATTTTTATGTCTTCCTCTCAAAAGAGATGAGCCATTTAGAGCGTGCTTTCGGCGAGATTCGTGATTTGTTAACCCCTGACGCTGAAATATAATGGAAGAGACTCAACAAAATAAAGTGAATGGCTCGGATAGCCCGAAATGGGACGGCAAGACGGGCGGTGGAGCGTTTGGCCAAAGTTTTTTGCTTTGGTTCTTGGGCTTCGCTAATGTTCGTGTTTTGTACCCGATTCTCTACTTGACGATTCCGTTTTATCTCTTGTTTGGTAAAAAAGGTCGTCAGGCTATTTACCAATATTTCAGAGAAAGACATCATTATTCTCCGATGAAAGCGGCATGGGCGACTTTCAGAAACCATATTCTGTTCGGACAGGTGGTGTTAGATAAATTTGCTTTGTTGGCAGGAAACAGAAAACAATTCAAAATTGTCGGTGAAAGCAATTATATTCCACCGATGATGAATCAAGAGAAGGGATTCTTTATCGTGGGGGCGCATGTTGGCAATTTGGAACTTTCGGGTTTGTGTTATCCAGTTCAGAAAAAGCGAATCAATGCGATTATCTCAATGTCGGAACGTGCTGCTTTCCAGAAACGTAGAGACGATGCTTTCGGGTCATCGAACATCAACTTGATTCCTGTGATGCCAGATATGTCTCATCTTTTCACTATTAAAGAGGTGATTGAAAAGGGCGAAATCGTGGTGATTCCGAGCGATCGACTTTTCGGCAGTCCGAAGAGTGTTACTTGTGATTTCTTGGATGGAACCGCTAATTTTCCGATTGGCACATTCCGATTGGCTGCACAGTTGGATGTTCCTGTGGTGTCTCTTTTTATTATGAAAGAACACGGAACAACCTACAAAATCCACGAGCAACCGATTGATACTCATTCGGAATTGCCTAATTCGACTAAGAAAGCGGAGGCAATGACGCACGATTATGTGAATGTGTTGCAGGAGGTGGTGAAGAAATACCCGACACAGTGGTTCAATTTCTTCCCTTTCTGGAATGAAAATGCTGATAAAAACGAGTAAAAACCGTTATTGAAATATGAAGATAAAATTAAATTCTCCACAAAAAGAGATGTATGGGAAGGAACGATTCTCTGCACTCGAAGCACAGCGTAGAGCAGAGGAAATTGCTTTCGGACCGGTAGTGTTTCAGGTTTCACGCTTGATGCTGAAATTTGGAATATTGAAGATGTTGGACGAGAACAAAAACGGACTTTCTTTCGATGAAATCGAAGAAAAATCTGGCTTGTCTCACTACGGCATTCAATGTCTGTTAGAGTCTTCCCTCACGATTGGAACCATCCTTTTGAAGGAGGACAAATTCTTCATTTCTAAAACAGGTTGGTTTTTACTGAACAATGAAATGACGAGAGTTGACTTGGATTTCAATCATGATGTCAACTATTTGGGGTTGTTTCATTTGGAAGAGGCTATCAAGGAGGGCAAACCTGCTGGATTGAAAGTGTTTGGCAACTGGCCAACCATCTATGAGGGTTTGTCAAGTTTGCCTGCTGATGCGCAGAAAAGTTGGTTTGGTTTCGACCATTACTATTCCGATTGTTCATTCGAGCAAGCCTTGAATATCATTTTCAAGGATGGAGCAAAAACTTTGTTGGATGTGGGTGGAAACACAGGACGATTTGCTACGGAGTGTGTCAATTTCAAAGAGGATGTGGAGGTTTCTATTATGGATCTTCCTCAGCAGTTGGGATTGATGAAAGAGGCGGTTAAGAATGTCGCTGGAAAAGATAGAATCCATGGCATTCCTGGTAATCTATTGGATCCTAACACTGCTTTTCCAAAGGGATTTGACTTGATCTGGATGAGTCAATTCTTAGACTGTTTCAGTGAGGTGCAAGTGGAGAGTATCCTTTCGAGAGCCTCTAAAAGTATGGATGAAAACGCTCGTCTTTATATTATGGAGACTCTCTGGGATCGTCAGCGATTCGAGACAGCATCCTACTGTTTGGCTCAAACTAGCATCTATTTCACGGTGATGGCAAACGGAAACAGCAAGATGTTCTATTCCGAAGATTTGTTCCGTTGCATTGAAAACGCAGGATTGGAGATTGAGACGATTCACGACGGCTTAGGTCAAGGTCATAGTCTGATTGCTTGTAAGGTTAAAAAATAACGGAAATTGAAAATCCAGATGGAATCGATAAAAATTCTCCCAATCAGCCGATATCTGCCTCAGCAGCGACCTTTCATCTTGGTGGATAAAATCTGCGATGGAAGCGAGAAAAAATGCACAACTGAACTCACGGTTACGGACGAAATTGTAACGGTGGATGACGGCGAACTGTTGGAGAGCGGATTGTTGGAGAACTTGGCTCAGACTTGCGCAGCGCATATCGGATTCGTAGAGATTCATATTCGGAAGAGCAATAAAATCAATATCGGTTTGGTAGGCGCGGTGAAACAGTGCGAGATTCGCCGAAGGGTGAGAGTCGGAGAGAAGTTGACGACCGAAGCCGAGGAGACGTTCGTGTTTGACAATATGAGTTCGTATAATGTTGTGGCAAAAGTTGGTGATGAAATCATCGCTCAAGGTGAGTTGCAAGTCGTATTATCTGATTTGCCAATCGGAAATGTCAATAAAGAAAATTAGTTGAAAATGTCAGAATATCGTTCATATAAAATTGGTGATAACATTGTTTCTCCGTTGGGACATTCCTCGAAGGATGTCTACGAGGCGGTGAAACGAGGGGAGAGCATGGCGAAATTGCACGAGCACACGTTTGGCTTGCCTGAACCTTTCTTTGGGTCGCTGTTGGACCGGGAACGTATTGATTCTTTGTTCTTGACATTGCCCGATAAGAAGATTCGTTACACTTATTTTGAAAAAATAGCGATTTTATCGGCATTTTGCGCATTGGAGAAGTTGAATATAGACCCGAGCCGTCCCGATCTTTTCTTTGTGTTGTCGACGACGAAAGGTAATATTGATTTGCTGGAAAATCCCGATGGATTCGACAAAAATAGGGTTGATATGAGCGTTTCTGCTCAGCTGATTGGTCAGTTTTTCGGAAATCCTAATCAGGTGATGGTGGTGAGCAATGCTTGCACTTCGGGAGTGGCTGCGCAGATATACGCTGATGAAAAACTGAAGAGAAGCGATAAATATAAATACGCAGTGGTTGTGGGAGCGGAGATGTTGAGTAAATTTGTAGTCTCTGGCTTTCAGTCGTTTAAGGCTTTGTCTCCACAGCGTTGCAAACCTTTCGATAAAAATCGTTGCGGATTGAACTTAGGCGAGGCGGCTGCTACGATTGTTCTTGAGAAATCATTAGAACCGATAGCAGGTTGCCTGTCGATCTTAGGAACGGGCAACCGAAACGACGCCAACCACATTTCTGGTCCGTCGCGAACGGGTGAGGGCTTGTTCCTTTCCATTCAGTCGGCTTTAAGAAATAAGAATGTTGAAGGAAGAAAGCTTTCGTTCATCAACGCCCATGGAACAGCCACTCTCTACAACGACGATATGGAGTCGTGGGCGATATTCCGAAGTGATTTTCAAAATGTGCCAACTAACAGTTTGAAGGGGTATTTCGGACATACATTGGGTGCGGCTGGCGTTTTAGAGTGCATTCTCTCGGGCTATGCCTTGCAAGAGAAAAAAATCTTGCCTACCTACGGATTTGACGAAGCAGGTACGGTCAAGGAAATCACGGTGGCACAAGCCCTTACGGATTCAACTCAAGGAGATGCCTTTTTGAAAATCATTTCTGGATTCGGAGGTAGCAATGCTGCTATCATCTATGGATAAAATGAATATTAATGTGTTGAATAAAAGATAGTTATATGAAAATATTAAGAAACACGATATTAACATCTTTGTCGCTTGTCGCTCTTTTCGCAAGTTGTGGTAACAACTCAAATGAGGAAGAAGCAACGCAAGAAAAGCCAACGCTGACACAGCAAATTTCGAGTTGCTCAAAACTCTACACCACGCAGTATAACGTGCATAAGATTTTGACCTACGAGGATGCCAATGCGTTGAAAGGCTCTGTGTTCAACGAGGAGTTCTCCATTCCAATTCCTGGTGATCGCAAGATCTTGATTCCAGTCGATGCCGTGGTGAAAGCCTATATCGATTTCTCTAATTTCTCCGATGAAAACGTGAAAATTGAGGGAGAAAAGATAACCATCACCTTGCCACAGCCTAATATCGAAATGACCTCTTCGAAGATAGATTACGAAAATGAGAAGGCATTCGTTTCATGGAATCGATCTGATTTCACTAATGAAGAGAAAGAGTCGTTTATTCAGCAGGGACGAGCAAGTATTTTGCAGAGTATGGCTGAAAGTGATATCATCGACAAGAGCCGTGTCTCAGCATATAATGTGTTGCTCCCCATCTTGGAGGCTGCAGGTTATAAGGCTGCCAATATAACATTGAAATTTCCCGATAAAATCGAAGAAAATAAGAAATCAGAGCAGACTATTCATGGTTTGATTTCTCTTCCGAAAAAGAATTAATGTAGACTTGGAAAATACTGAAAAATATGGCAACAAAAAGAAATAATACTACGACGAGGACACGAAAGAGTTCGCAAGGGTCTACGAAACTCACGGTTGAGATGATGAAGACTCCTTTGTTTTGGATTCTCTTGGCTGTTTGTCTTGTCCTCTATCTCTTCATGCATAATTGTAGAGGCAAGGAGGAAGTGAAAGAAGAGAAGATTCAAGAGACTCCAACCACAATTACCTCTATTCAAGAGGTGGCAGAGTGGGAGTTCCTCACGGTGCAGTTGGAAGAGGTGGTAGACACGACATTGAAGAAAACTTTCTCAAGCACTCAGTCAACTCGTATCTACACGGGTACGGCTCGCTTAGGTATCGATATGAAAGATGTCAAGAAAAGTTGGCTCAACTGCCACGGTGATACTGCCGAAATACAACTCCCTAAAATCAGTTTGTTGGATAAAAACATTATTGACGATACGAAAACGAAGGTTTTCTATGAGTCAGGAAAAGTGTCGGCAACATTGAAAGAGGGAATGTATCAGAATGCCAAGAAGAAGATGAAAATCGACGCTTTGACCGAGGAAAATATCACAGCAGCAAAAGAAAATGCAGAGAATCAGTTCCGCAGTATGTTTGCCGCATTAGGATATAAAACCATAGAAATTGCGTTCGAGAAATAACAGAATGTTGGAAAGATGAGCAAAACGCCTTATATACAAACTGCGGTGAGAATCACGTCGGACAGTGTGATGATTAATCAGAATAAGATTGAAATTACACGAAACGAAGGCTGGCTGACCAGTATCTACCGGCATTTAGGCATTCAATATCCGAAGTTTTTCAAAATGGATAATCTTTGCAAGGCTGGCTTCTTGGCATCCGAGTTTGCGGTGCGAGCAAGTGATTTGCAGGTTGAAGAAGATGGTCATCCTGATTGGTCGGTTATCGTCTTCAACAACTGTTCGTCGTTGGACAATGATAAAGCCTATCAAGAGACAATAAAAGACGCTGACAACTATTATCCCAGTCCGTCGGTTTTCGTCTATACGCTCTCGAACATCGTTACGGGTGAAATCGCCATTCGCCATAAGCTGAAAGGTGAGAGTTGCTCGTATATCCTCCCGAAGTTTGATGTGGAGGAGATGTGTCAGGTTGGTCTGACCAGCTTGTTGTCCGAAAAGCAAATCAACAATCTTTTGATTGGTTGGGTGAACTATTTAGATGGTGTTTGCGACACCCTGTTGTTCCATGTCTCAGTAGAAGAGGAGAATGAGGGAATCGCCTTGTGGACGAAAGAAAATATTGAAAAATTCTATTGAATCGCAAACTCTACGATTGTAAGCAAATAATTTTCTTATTTTTGTAGAAATAGCATTGAAAAACAGAAAAACAAAAAAATCTATAGAAATGGACGAACTTATACTTGAATTAAAGAAGGAACTCATCGAAGTGTTGAATTTGGAAGAGATGACTCCTGCTGATATTGATGAAAACGCACCTTTGTTTGGAGAAGGTTTAGGCTTAGACTCTATTGACGCATTGGAATTGATTGTCTTGTTAGAAAAAAACTATGGCATCAAATTGAAAAATGCGCAAGAGGGAAAAGATATTTTCAAATCTATTCGTGTGATGGCAGAGTACATCACAAAGAACAGAACAAAATAAAAGAATGCTCGAAAGAATCGTAGTTACAGGATACGGAATCATCTCCTCTTTGGGCGTCGGCGTTGAGGCTAATAAAAAAGCACTCTTAGAGGGTCGGAAGGCAATCGATAAGATTGCCTATCTTGACACGTGCCATCGGGAACTCCCGTGTGGGGAGATCAAAATGGACGAAGCGCAACTGCGAAAATTAGCAGGTGTCTCTTCGAATGCGTTGGTTACTCGCAATCCGCTCTTGGCAATCATCGCCTTAAAAGAAGCCATTCAAAGGTCGAAACTCACGGACGCTGTTCGAACTGCTTTCGTCAGTGGAACGACAGTGGGCGGAATGGAAATGAGCGAGCAGTACTACCGAGATTTCTTTGAAGGTAAACATACAGAATACATTAAGGCGCATGATTGTGGCTACGGAACCGACTATGCGAGTCGTGCTTTCGGACATTTCGATTTCGTAACGACCATATCAACCGCTTGCTCTTCTGCTGCCAATTCAATTATCTTGGGTGCAGAACTCATCAAAAATAGACGAGTGAAGGCTGCCATTGTCGGTGGATCCGAATCCATCAGCAAATTTCACTTGAATGGTTTCAATTCGTTAATGATTTTGGAGCATCAACCATGCCGTCCGTTCGATAGAGACAATGCAGGGTTGAACTTGGGCGAGGGCGCAGCGTACATCGTTCTTGAACGAGAAGATGTGGCAAAAGAGAGAGGCGCAGAGATTATTTGCGAGTTGACTGGCTACGCTAACCAATGCGATGCTTATCACCAGACTGCTACTTCACCTGAGAGTGTGGGCGAGTGTTTGGCTATGAAGAAAGCGTTGAATCTTGCTGGATTATACCCTTCGGATATCAGTTATATCAACGCTCACGGAACTGGAACGGCAGACAATGATTTGCACGAAAGTATCGCTATTAAGAAAATCTTTGGTGATCAAATTCCTCCGTTTTCATCCACAAAATCATATACCGGACACACCACGAGTGCGGCAGGTGGTTTAGAGGCAGTCTTCTCAATTCTCGCTCTTCAGTATGGCTTTATTCCTGGCAATCCAGAGTTCGAAAATCCGATTGAAGAGACAGGCTTATGTCCTGAGAAAGTGTGTCGGAAAGTTGATTTGATGCATGTGATGTCCAACTCGTTTGGCTTTGGTGGCAACGACTCAACGTGTATCTTCTCAAAATACATTGATAGGTAAGGTTGAATGATTTAGACAGAAAAGTTTTGACAATAAAACGATAAAATAGGCTATGGGTTATTATATAGACTGTGCAAAGCAAATTTCCAATCAGCAACCACTCTCTGACGAGTGGATGACGAATCCGCAGTGGACAGATTCGCTCCATAGCCGTTTTGTCGCTCCCGATTTCAAAAATTTCATCGTACCGAATGTCTCGCGAAGAATGGGAATGCTTTTAAAATGTTCCATTTCATCGGCACTTTCGTGTATGAAAGAGGCAGGAGATTTTGTTCCAGATGCAGTGTTGACGGGAACAGGTTTGGGTTGTATCAGTAGCACCGAGAAATTTTTGAATGCGATGATTGACGATCAAGAGCAAAACCTCTCGCCAACTAATTTCATCCATTCCACCCATAATACGGTGGGGTCGCAGGTGGCAATCGCTTTGAAATGCCACAGTTATAATACGACCTATTCGCATTGTGGCATTTCCTTTGATTCTGCTTTGATGGATGCGATAATGCAGATGCAATGTGGAAATTTCCAATCAGCCCTTGTGAATGGTGTGGACGAAATGACCGATGCCTATTTCGAGATGTATCGACAGATAGGACGATGGAAGCAGACGATTCCAGCCATAGAAGACTATAATCAAAATCGAAGTACAGGCACGTTTTCTGGAGAGAACGCTGTGAGTCTGCTGTTGCGAAATAGAAGAACAGAGCATACGGTTTGCGAGGTAGTTGACATTCGCATAAGACATCTTCCTACGGACGATAATCTTCGCTCTGATATGAATTTGTTGCTAAAAGAGGCTGGAATAATAAGAGACGATATCGGGGGCGTTGTGGTCGGGAAAAATGGCGACAAAGAGAATGGAGAGGAGTATGACAGAATTCTGAAAGTGCTCGGTTTCAACGAGAAAATCATCCTTTACAAGCACCTATTTGGCGATTCGTTTACGATGTCGGCAATGGGAATATATGTGGCGGCGCAGTGTTTGTATAGAAGATATGTGCCAGCGTTCCTCACTTCAGATCAACAAGCGATAGAGACACCACGAGCCTTGTTGGTGGTCAATCAATATAATAAGACAGAATATTCACTAACGCTCCTCAAAGAATGGTAAAACTTCTCTTGCTATCCGCTTTACAGTCGCTTTTGCTCTCGTCGGGACAGTTGTGCCTGAAACAGGCGGTGCAGAAAGCAGAAAATTTCTCGTGGACGTGGAGTCAGATTTGTGAGCAACTCACCAACTGGTGGTGGCCTTTAGTCGGACTCACCATGGGGTCGGCAACGCTCTTGTGGATGTATATTCTGAAACATTACCCATTGTCGATTGCCTATCCGCTCACCAGCCTGAGTTACGTTTTTGGTATGCTGTTAGGCTTCTTTATCCTGCATGAAACCATTCCATTTTCCCGATGGATTGGCGTTTTTTTTATAATGGCAGGCTCTTATTTTATGATTAAATAAATCGCTGACTATGTCGAAACCTTCATTCTTTCATCTTCGAAAAACAGAGAATGCCTATTCTTTCGTGTTAGATCCGAAACATCCCCTTTTTGCTGCCCATTTCCCAACTTATCCCATTCTGCCAGGTTCTTGCTTGGCTGATATCGTTGTCAAAGCGGTGGAAGATAGTTTGGGAAAGCGTATGCGAATCTCCAATGTTTCAATGATGAAGTTTATTAGTCCTATATTCCCCGATGAAACCGTAGAATATAATCTGACATTGAAGATGACAGAGTCAGAAGTCCAATGGACAGTTAATGCAACGGTTACCTCAGAAGGAAAGAATCATTGCAAGGCGAAACTTATCTTTGTAGAACGATAAAAAAGAGACAGTCAATGACACCAGAAGATGTAAAAAACTATTTGAAAGAGAACAAGATTGCATTGCTCATACCGACTTACAATAATGCGCAAACATTAGAATCGGTTATCGCAGAGGCAGTGCAGTATAGTGAAACGGTCATCTTGGTGAATGACGGATCTAACGATGAAACCGCTGAAATTTTATCTCGTTGGAAAGAAAAACTACAATTGGTATCATATTCCCCAAATAAAGGAAAGGGAAATGCCTTGAAAGAGGGTTTCCTAAAGGCGAAGACATTAGGAATAGAATCCGTTATCACTTTAGATTCTGATGGTCAGCATAAATTCTCTGACTTGCCCCTTTTCGTTGAGGCTCACAAAGAAAATCCAAAAGCGTTTATCATAGGCAGTCGCTCGTTCGACAATCCTAACATGCCTTCGGGAAACAATTTTGCCAACCGATTTTCCAATTTCTGGTTTCATATTCAGACGCTTCAAAAACTGCCCGACACGCAGACAGGGTATCGCCTTTATCCTTTAAAAAACATCGGTTTCATCACACCTTTCAACAAAAGATATGAGGCTGAATTGGAAATTTTGGTGAGATGCGCCTGGAAGTTAGTGCCACTTAAACCTATCTCGATACACGTCTATTACCCACCGAAAGAAGAGCGAGTGTCCCATTTCCGTCCAGGCAAAGATTTCTTCCGAATCAGTGTGCTGAACACCTTCCTTTGCCTCATTGCGATAGTCTATGGTTACCCTTCGATGGCGATACGATGGATAGTTAGAAAAATTAAAAAATCGAAGAAATGAAGGAACTCCTTTTGAAGATCTATAAAAGTTTTGAGGCTTCGCCTGGCAAAGCAAAGTTGGTTTTGTTTGCCTGTTTGGCGATTATGCTCGTCGCCGTATTTAAATGTGCGAGGTTTTCGGAGGATATTGGTGCGTTTCTGCCCAAAAACGAAAAGACAGATCGCATTGTCTATGCCTATCAGCACCAGAACACTACCAATAAAATTGTCGTTTTTATTGCCTCGAAGGATAGTGCGAAATGCAATCAAGACACTCTTTGCTCGTACGTTGACCAGTTTGTTGAAGAACTGAAGAAGAATGATACGACCCATCTGACAAGCGATATTTTCTATAAGGTGTCGACAGATGAAATTACAGAAATGTCCGATTTCATCGTGGAAAATTTGCCTTATTTTATGGAGGAATCCGATTATAAGCGATTGGACACATTGCTTGCAGATACTGCTCGTTTAAGGAATGAATTGGTGTGGACTCGTGATTTGCTCTATTCTCCTACAGGTGGAATGCTGCAAAATATGTTGGTGAATGACCCTTTGCATATCTCAGCACCGATTCTGAAAAATTTACAGAATGCGCATCAGAAGAATACCTTCCAACAACATAATGGCTATGTGTTTGATAAAGAGGGCAAAGAGGCAATTGTTACCCTGACATCTCTTGTCCCTTCTACTGAGACTATGCTCAATAAGCAGTGGATTGCTGCTATTGATAAATCTGCCCATTCCATCGAGAAAAATGATTGTTGTAGTATAAGCCATATTGGTGCGTCGGACATTTCGATAGGCAATGCAGACCAAATAAAAACGGACACGATTGTAACTTCTGTTTTGGCTTTGGTGTTGATAATTGCGTTGTTGCTTTATTTCTTCAGAGACCTACGTTCAATCGTGTTGCTGCTTTTCTCCATTGCTTTCGGTGCGTTGATGGCATTAGCATTGCTGTCAGTTTGTAGAGAAAACATTTCGGTGATTGCAGTGGGAATCGGTTCTATCATCGTTGGAATTGCCGCTAATTATCCTCTGCATTTCTTGGCACACTTGCGAGAGGGCAAAACACGAGAGGAAACGATGAAAGAGATTGCTTCACCATTGGTCATTGGAAATATCACAACGGTGGGCGCGTTTCTCAGTATCACTTTCATCAACTCCACCGCAATGGAGGATATGGGTATTTTCGCTGCTGTTTTACTCGTTGGAACCATCATTTTTGTGCTGGTGTTTATGCCCCATCTCTTCAAAAAGAGTCTTTTCAAACGACCTGTTACTGAAGAAAAATTCCTGACAAAATTTGCCAATTTCGCCTTAGAAGAGAATAAATACATTGTCCTGGCAGTGGTGATTCTTACGATTCCGCTTGCGGTTTTGAGTATGAAAACCTCTTTCGATGCCGATTTGCACAAAATCAACTATATGACGGATGCGCAACGGACGGAATTGCAGAAACTCATTGCGCAGACGAGCGATACCTTGCAAAAGACCTATTTCGTATGCGAAGGAACGAACAAAGAGGAGACTTTGCAAACGTATGAGTCTGTTAGACAATCACTTGACTCTATCTGTGAAAAATATAATGTGAGGAGAGTCTCTGGTATTTCTTGCTTCTCACCGTCTCGAAATCTGCGAAAAGAGCGTGTTGAAAGATGGAATCGCTATTGGTCGGAGAACAAAGAAAAAGCATCAGCCTTGATGGAAAAAGAAGGCTCGGAGTTAGGCTTGCCACAAGAATTTTTCTCCGCTTTCATCGCTAAAATTGACACTGCGATAGATGAATCGGTAGTGCCTGATTTCTCCGTGATAGAAAAGACACTGACCGACTTGTATGTCTTTGATTCAGATGAAAAATGTTTAGTCTACACCACGTTGAGTTGTGAGAAAGATAGCACGGAGGCAGTGCAGACGGCTCTCAACCAACTCACTCCGAAAGCCTTCTCGTTCGATGACAAGTTCTTGTTTGATGAGATGTTAGAAGGACTGTCGGCTGACTTCAATTTAGTGCTGTTTATTTGCGCTTTCATCGTCTTTTTCTTCCTTTGGTTCTCCTTTGGAAGAATAGAGTTGACACTTATTGCGATGGTGCCGCTCACGGTGGCGTGGTTCTGGATTTTGGGCTTGATGGACTTGTTCGATATACGATTCAACATTGTGAATATCATTTTGGCAACGTTCATTTTCGGTCAGGGTGATGATTACACCATTTTTGTTACTGAAGGTTTGATGTACGAGTATGCTCACAAGAAGAAAGTTTTGGCATCGTACAAACGATCGGTCGCCCTTTCATCGTTGATTATGTTCATCGGAATAGGTGCATTGATTTTTGCCAAACATCCAGCGTTGAAATCTTTGGCAGAGGTAACAATTGTCGGTATGAGTTCAGTTATCTTGATGACTTATCTTTTCCCTCCTTTGCTCTTCAAATGGTTGACGATGAATGGAAAAGAGAACCGTATTATGCCGATTACGCTCAGTAATTTACTGAAGACGATTATGAGCTTTTCTGTGTTCATCTTCTTTAGTTTGATATACACGGTAGCGGGATTCGGCTTGTTGGTGATAGGAGGAAAGAGCGAAGCCAATAAACTGCGCTTCCATCGGATGATTTCGTGGATTTTCAGAAAGTTTGCACAGTGGATGCCAGGAGTTGAATACCATGTAGAGAACCGTGGAAATTACAATTTCGAAAAACCATCCATCTTGATTTGCAACCATCAGTCTCATTTAGATTTGATGTACACGTTGTTGCTTAATCCGAAGATTATATGCCTCACCAACAAATGGGTATGGAACTGTCCATTCTACGGTAACATTATCCGCTTTGCCGAGTATTATCCTATCAGTAATGGTATCGAGGAGAGTATTGAAACCCTGCAATCTGCCATTGACAGAGGCTATTCCATCCTCATTTTCCCAGAGGGGACAAGGTCGGAGACGGGTCAGATTTTGCGTTTCCATCAGGGAGCGTTCCACTTAGCGCAGAAATTCAATGTGGACGTTGTGCCGATTTTGATTCATGGAATCAACCATGTTTTCCCGAAGAAAGAGTTTTTGTTGAGAAAAGGTCGCATTGATGTCAGAGTATTGCCACCAATCACGAGTGAGAACGAAATGATAAAAGGAAAAGACCCACGCAAGGCAAGTCAAGCGGTACACAAATATTACATTGAACAATATGCCAAAATCTCTGATGAAATCGAGACAGCAGCATATTTCCAAGATTACGTTTATCATCAGTACCTCTACAAAGGAGCGGAGGTCGCTAAAGCGGTGAAGAAGAGTCTCTATTCACAGTCGACCCTCGAGTGGGTGGACAGCTTGCCAAATGAAGGCGAAATCACCGTAAACGACTGTGGTTATGGTGAAAAAACGTTGTTGGCAGCCTTGGTGAAAAAACATTTGCACATCATTGCAACGGACTCTGACGAAGAGAAAATCTCCATAGCGAGAAATTGTGGAGGAGTGCCGAGTAATCTGGAATATCAAATAAAATCCTAAAAAAAACGTACGATTTTACCCTCACAAAATTTTTTTTAACGAAAAAAATATCCGTTCTTTGCAAGTGATTGTATCAAGAAAATAGTAATAGTAAAAAATACATAGAATATGGGCAGTTTTATGAGATATTTGGGTGTGTTTGTTGTCCTCATTGGCGCAGTCATCCTTATGTTGTATTATTTCGGTGCGTTTAGTTCAAACTCAGCATTGTTAACTTCTGGTTTCTTGATGGTAGCCGGAGTCATTTTGTATGTTTTCTTGAACAAACAATTCTTAGAAAAATAAGAATCGAAGCCTGAAAGAATAGATGGAGAATGGTCGGAGGCTGTTCTCCATTTTTATTTTATCCTGTTTGATTTGAAATCGTGTAAATGAGTTTTCTTAAACGAGAACGAATATGAAAGGCGTTATTCTACAATGTTTCATCATTTTTGGCTGTTTAGCCTTTGGTGAGTTGGTGGTTTACCTGACGGGTGTTAGTCTGCCTTCGAGTGTCATCGGACTGCTCACGCTGACGGCGTTGCTCAAAGCTGGCATTGTCAAATTGGAGTGGGTGAAGGGAATCTCTGATTTTTTGACGTCCAATTTGGCATTCTTCTTCATTCCACCAGGAGTGGCGATTATGTTGTATTTTGACATTATCAAGGCGCAAGTGCTGCCGATTTTGGTGGCAACGGTTGTGAGTACGGTGTTGGTGTTAGTGATTACAGGTTGGGTTCATCAGTTAGCGAGGAAGTTCAATGGATTTTCTAAGAAATGAGTTTTTTTTGATAGCCATCACGTTTGGTGTCTATCATGTTTTCAAGATGTTGCAGAAGAAGACGGGTTCTGTGTTGCTCAATCCGATTCTGCTGACGATTGCCGTCATCATCATCTATTTGGAGATTTTCGGAATAGACTTTGACACCTACGAGAAGGGTGGCAAGTACATTGAGTTTTGGTTGAAACCCGCGGTTGTGGCTTTGGGCGTGCCTTTGTATTTGCAGTTTGAGGCGATCAAGAAACAAGCCCTTCCGATTTTGTTATCGCAGTTGGTTGGCTGTCTTGTCGGCATTGTGTCAGTTGTCTTTGTGGCATCAACATTGGGTGCAACGAAGGAGGTGATTATCTCGTTAGCCCCTAAGTCGGTTACCACGCCTATCGCTATGGAGATTACGGCGCAGATGGGTGGAATACCCTCTTTAACGGCTGCGGTTGTTGTCATCACAGGAATATTAGGAGCGATGTTAGGATATAAGATATTGCAGTTGGGCTTCGTAAAGAATCCCGTAGCGCAGGGTATCTCGATGGGAACGGCAGCCCATGCGGTCGGCACATCAGCGTCGTTGGAAATCAGTGCGCGCTATGGAGCCTTTTCAAGTTTAGGCTTGATTCTGAATGGAATTTTGACCTCCATTCTTACACCCTACGTACTCTCTTGGATGGGGTATATTTAGAATATTTTGCTTAAAAGGTGGTATGCATACCACCTTTTAAGCAACTTTTTAGATGGATGGGGTGATGAAAACACGCCAAAGACCTGTTTTTTCGTCTCTTTCAACATACCCATTCTTAGTAAGTTTTTCAATCATTTTTTGTAGAGCAGAACGATTTACTGATAATGTTTGCTGAAGGTAAGCGTACGACGCAGTCTCTTCCAATTGTAACTCTCTTAAGATTTTGCTGTATGTTGGAGTGCGAAATACAATCCTTTCTCCGTCATACCACCATACATTTTCGGATTTCTCGGAAACAAACAAGGTGTCCATCTCTATTTCGTGAGAGATCGTGTCAATCATGTGTTTGTAGAAAGGTCTGATTAGGTTTAATGGAGCGTGTGCGCCATCGGTTGGTGTCTGCCCGACATTAAGGTCTGACTTGTGCAAGGCTTCCAAATAGTCTTGCTTATTTCGACTACGAACAACAATCATTGGGTAATTGTGGCGTGCCAAAATATAGTTCATTAGAAGTCTGGCAATACGTCCGTTTCCATCCTCGAAAGGGTGAATGCGAATGTAACGATAGTGAAAAAGAATCGCTAATTCTTCTGGAGACAAATCACCTTTTTGTTCCTCTTCATTATACCAGTCTACGAGGTCTGTCATCAATGCAGGAGTCTCCTCTGGAGAAGCATACTCAAAACGATCGCCATATCGAGTGATTACACTGTTAGGCCGTGTTTTGTACTGCCCTGCGTGAATAGTGTAACTGGTTTGAACTCCACCAGGCAGTGTTCGGTATACAACGTAATCTTCACGCAGTAGAGTGTGGTGTAAAGTTCTGATGAAATTCTGAGTGAGAGGAAGTTTACTTTCCGTTGATTCCATCAACATCATTTTTAATCCGATGTTGCTCGCTTTCATTTCTTCGTAATCACGGAACTCTGCTTCTCCGATAACCTTTCCGAACAAAAGAAGCAATTCTGTTTGTCCGTAAGTAAGCGTATTGCCCTCAATATGATTGCTGTTGTAATTAAATTCAACAGTAAACTTTCTGTTCAACCTTTCTTGGTCTTTTTCAGATAAAGGCTGTAATGCCTTCCACTTTTCAAGTGCTAATTGTAGTTTTTTGTTTTCCATATTCTATTTACCACTTAAAATGGTGGTAACCTTACCACCAAATTGAGTGCAAAAATAGAATTTTGTTTGAAATTAACCATTTTATGTTACTATCTACATTTCAAAAAGTTTTAATTAAATTTGTCAGTTGTGAGTTTTGAATTGAAAAGCAAGTAGTAAACACAAGATATAAAATGAAAGGATTTAAGAAGATAACTCTTTTTTTAGCATTGGCAGCGTCGACGACTGTCTATGCGCAGCAATATGAGACGGTTCCTATTACGTTGGGTATGCGAGTAGCCACAGTGAGATATACGGAAGTTGGTTTGCCTGCCAAGGGTATCATACCAGTGTTTCAGGGAGCGTTGATGGGCTTTGTCGATTATGATGGTGAGGTCGTTTTAGAGCCAACCTACGAGAAGGACGGCGCGGTGGATTCTTACCGATTCTACAACGGCAGAATGAAGGTGAAGAAGAATGGCAAATATGGTTTTATCAACGAAAAGGCAGAGGAGGTGATTCCTTGTCAGTTTGATGAGGCGAATGATTTCCATAACAGTCTGTCTTCCGTAAAGAAAGATGGACTTTGGGGCTATATCAACTATAACAACGAGCAGGTTGTACCTTTCGGTTATAAGAAAGTATATCCTTTCTCGAATGGTATGGCAGCGGTGATCAATGAGTCAGACTCGATTGGATTCGTCAATGAGTATGGATTGATTGCCATTCCTTTTGAATATGACAATGTCGGTACGCCATCTTTCCAAGAGAACGGACTTTGCAAGGTACATAAAGATGGAGCGTGGATCTTCATTGATAAAGATGGAAATTCTTACGGAAAAGATGAACAAAAGGCCATAAAAGAGTATCAGGAGACCTATCCAAACTTGAATTTGACAGTAGACTCGGTGAAGAAAGATTCGGCAGTGGCAGAGGTTGTAAAAACATCAGAGCAGTTGAAAAAACTCACTGCAAAACGAATGTATTCTTTGGCAGAAGCCCCATACGAGTCGATTGGCGAGTTCAAAAATGGTTATTCCATCGTAACAGCACGACCAAACAATGGTGGAAAGAAATATGGAATGATTCGTGTCGTAGACGGTGTTTTCTCGAAGGAAGGAAAAGAAATCTTGGCATGTGAGTTTGATAACATCGAGGGCCCGTATTTAGGTCCGGTAGAGTATTTTGTGGTTGAGAAGAATGGCAAATACGGTATTTACAAGACCGATGGCACTCAGATTTTGCCATGCGAATATGATGAAATTGGCAAAGAAGGTACGGAGTTGTTCTACATCAAAAAGAATAATTTGGTAGGATTCGCAGATTCTACAGGTAAGGTGGTCGTTCCATGCAAGTTTGAGGCTGCAAAACCATTCAACTACACCTATACATGCGTTGGAATGCGAGATAAAGACCAGTTGGTATGGAATTTCATTGATCAGACGGGTAAAGTCGTTTCTCGACCAGAGTATGACGATGCGTCGACATTCCAGAATGGTGTTTGTCCGGTAGTGCATAAAGGAAGATGGGGATTTGTAGCGCAAGACTTGGTGCTTTTCGCTCCAAAATATGAGTATAGTTTCTCTGATGACCATGAACGTTGGTCGTACCGCAATTCAGAGAAGGGAGACCTCATTCCAGTGTCGAAAGCAGGAAAATTCGGCTTCATCAATTTAGATGGAAAAGAGATTATCAAGCCACAATTTGAGGATGCGTCTGCCTTTGTTTGGGGTTCTGCACGCATTCAGAAAGGTGGCAAATATGGATTGATAGACAAAACAGGCAAAGAAGTGTTGCCAGCCCTCTACGATGAGATTGAGTATGATTATCGCAAGAAAATAGCCATTATTTCGAAAGCAGATAAGAAAGGAATTTACGCAGATGGCAAATTCTTGTTGCCTTGCGAGTACAGTTCGATTGAATTTTTCACGGCAGAGAAAGATGGCAAAACAGAGCAACTCTGTACCATCACCAAGAATGGAGTGAAAGGAGTTTATAATCTGACGGAGAAGAAGATGGCAGTAGAATGTCGGTTCAAAACAGTGGAGTTGAAAGACAACGTTCTGGATGCCAATAATGGAGAGTTCTACTATTCGATCAGTGGCGAGAGTTTGTCATTGAAGAATCTTTCATCATTTGTAACGGTGAAGGAGAAAAATGGCAAATACAGTTTGATTAACAACAATGGCAAGGCGTTGACGGCGTATGTCCTCGACCAGGTAGGTTCGTTCAAGAATGGCTATGCGCCAGTCAAGATTGTGAATCGTTGGGGATTGATTGATAAGAATGGAAAGATTGTCATTCCGTGCATCTATGAAGATGTGAAGATTATAGCCGATGGCGTTGTGTCGGTCAGAATCTTGGCGAAGAGAGGTTTGACAGACGTGAAAGGAGAGCCAATTTTGCCACGAACGAAAGCCGTGCAGAAAGCAGAATGGGCATCAATCGAAGAAGGAACGTTGAGAGTTGAGGCAAAATAGGTGAAAAATTCACAAAAAAAACTATTTTTGCGCACTCATAGTAAAAACAATTAAATATTGAAAAGAAAATGGCAGAAGTAAAAGAATATTACAAAGCAGCAGAAGATAAGATGGCACAGACAGTGGCTCACTTAGACGACTCTTTGGCACACATCCGTGCAGGAAAGGCTAATCCACGCATCTTGGATCCAATTCGAGTAGACTACTACGGAAGTGTCGTTCCATTGTCGGGAGTTGCTACTATCACCACACCAGATGCGCGTACTATCGCCATTCAACCTTGGGAGAAGAAGATGATTTCAGTAATCGAGAAAGCCATTATGAACTCTGAAATAGGAATCACTCCAGAAAACAACGGTGAGCTCATTCGTTTGGCTATTCCACCGTTGACAGAGGATAGAAGAAAGCAACTCGTTAAGCAGACACGTGCTGAGGGCGAGGAGGCAAAAATCAGCATTCGTAACGCACGTCGTGATGCCATCGAAGGATTGAAGAAGGAGATGAAGAATGGTTTGGCAGAAGACGCTGAGAAGGACGCTGAAGGCGAAGTACAAAAGATCCACGACAAGTATGTGAAGAAAGTCGAGGAGGTTTTGGCTGCCAAGGAGAAAGAAATCATGACAGTCTAAGAAATACCAAGACTTTGTTAATGACAGGAACTATCGTAAAAAGCACAGGAAGCAGTTTTTGGGTAAAGACCGCTGAAGGTGAGTTTGTCGAGTGCCGTATCAAAGGCAATTTCCGCATCAAAGGCATAAAAAGTACCAACCCGGTTGCCGTAGGCGATCGGGTTCGTTTTGATGTGATGGCAGATGGAATAGGCTGGATAACAGCGATAGAAGATCGCAAGAACTACATCGTCAGACGACCAGCCAACCTGTCGAAGCAACTGCATATCATCGCAGCCAACCTCGACCAGTTGTTGCTCACTATCACCATCAATCACCCAGAAACCTCTACTGTCTTTATCGACCGTGTCTTGGCGACCTCCGAAGCCTATCAAGTGCCTACTATCCTCGTTATCAACAAGATAGACCTCTATACAGACGATGAAAAAGAGTATATGAAGGCATTGCAATATCTCTATGAAACGGTAGGCTATCATTCGATTTGTGTGTCGGCACAAACAGGAGAAGGCATAGAACAGTTGCGAGAGATTATGCGAGGCAAAACCTCCTTGCTTTCAGGAAATTCAGGTGTCGGCAAGTCTTCACTCATCAACGCACTCTCTGCGACGCAGGTGGCACGAACCGGACAAATTTCGGACGTTCATAATAAGGGAATGCACACCACGACCTTCTCGGAGATGTATGAGATAGAGAAAGACAGTTACCTGATTGACACGCCAGGCATCAAAGGATTTGGGACGATAGACTTTCAGAAAGAGGAGGTAGACCACTATTTCCCAGAAATTTTCAAATTTTCTGCGGAGTGTAAATATGGCAATTGCTTGCATATCAAAGAGCCAGGATGCGCTGTCCGTCAGGCATTGGAAGACCATTACATCAGTGAGACTCGCTATAACAGTTACCTCAGCATCTTAGATGATTGCGATGAGGGCAAGTATAGATGACAACGTTTGCACTAATGCACCAAGCCTATGCAGATTACGTTCGATAACTTCTATAAAGTCCGAATAGGATTTTCGATTGTGGCGATCATCATCGTTACAGCGTCCATTTTTTTCACCAATCGGTTGGTGCGAGAGATGGCAGACGAGGAGCGACATCGTATAGAGTTGTGGGCAGATGCAACAAAGCTGATTGTTACCAATGCCTCTTCGGATGCAGATTTGTCGTTCGCTTTAAAGGTCATTGAGGGAAATCATAGCATACCCGTTATGATAGCAGACGATTGCGATGAGGTTATTTCCTTTAGAAATTTTCATATACGTCAAGCCGACGACACCCTGCAGTTTTTGCAAGCGAAACTGCAAGCACTCAAGAACGCACAAGCCCCCATTGTCTTAGAGATAGAAGACGGTTATAACCAGTATATCTACTATGACGATTCTATCTTGCTCAAACAGTTGTCACTTTATCCCTACATTCAATTTGGTTTGATTGTCGGATTTTTCAGCATACTTTTCTTCTTTTTCTCAAGTGCGAAAAGATCGGAGCAGAACCGCTTGTGGGTAGGATTGTCGAAAGAGACGGCGCACCAGTTAGGTACGCCAATATCCTCGCTGATGGCGTGGTTGGAGATTATCAAGGAGGGAGAGATGCCCAAGGATATGGTGCCAGAGATGGAGAAAGACGTTAAGCGATTGCAAGTGATTGCCGAGCGTTTCTCGAAGATTGGCTCTAATCCAGAGTTGCAGCCAACTTTGCTTAAACCAGTGTTAGACAATACTTTAGCTTATATGCAGAAACGTACGTCGCAAAGGATTGTCATCAGTGCAGAATACAAAACAGACAAAGAGATAAACGTCAATCTCAATCCACCGTTGTTTGAGTGGGTGATTGAGAATTTGTGCAAAAACGCCATTGATGCCATCTCGAAAGAAGGGAAAATCACAGCAACGATCACGGTGGACAACGGAACCGTCAACATCGATTTAGCGGACACTGGAAAAGGAATCTCCAAATCCAATTTCTCTGCCGTTTTCAATCCCGGTTTCACAACCAAAAAACGTGGTTGGGGATTGGGCTTGTCGTTGGCCAAGAGAATCATCGAAGAGTATCATCACGGAAAGATTTTTGTTAAGAAATCAGAAGTAGGAAAAGGAACAACATTCCGCATACAGTTGAAAGAGGTGAAGAACGTGATGTAGAGGGTTTCTGTCCACATTCTACACAATTTAAGGAAATCGCAGTCATTGCAGTCCATTCTATAACATAGTTTAACGCAAACGCAGAGAGAAAGTCGTTCAAAAAAGTTATATTTGCTTTCTAAAAACTATATTTCAACTAAAATTCGATAAATGGCTCAAAAACTTTGGGATAAAGGTAAGGCGACGAATGAGGAGATCGTACGCTTCACTGTGGGTCGCGACCGCGAGATGGATCTTTTCCTTGCGAAGCACGATGTGTTAGGCTCTATGGCTCACATCACTATGTTAGAATCTATCGGTCTGTTGGGAAAAGAGGAACTTCCCATTTTGTTGAACGAACTCAAGTCAATCTATCAAACAATCATAGACGGCAAGTTTACGATTGAGGATGGCGTTGAGGATGTACACTCGCAAGTAGAGTTGTTGCTCACCCGTAAATTAGGAGATTTAGGAAAGAAGATACATAGTGGACGTTCGCGTAACGACCAAGTGTTGCTCGATATGAAGCTTTTCACTCGCGAGCAGATTCAATCGATCACGGAGGCGGTGCACGAGTTGTTTGAGATTCTCATCGAGCAGAGTAACAAATACAAGAATGTGTTGCTCCCTGGCTATACGCACCTTCAGATTGCGATGCCGTCATCTTTTGGATTGTGGTTTGGTGCATACGCTGAGAGTTTGGTGGATGATATGATGCTATTGTTGGCAGCGTGGAGAATGACGAACAGAAATCCGTTGGGTTCGGCTGCAGGTTACGGTTCATCTTTCCCTCTCAACAGACAGATGACGACCGACCTATTGGGCTTTGACTCAATGGATTACAACGTTGTCTATGCGCAGATGGGACGAGGTAAAATCGAGAAGACGGTGGCTTTTGCATTGGCAGGTATCGCTTCGACGATTTCTAAGTTGGCTTTCGACTCATGTATGTTCACCAGTCAGAATTTTGGCTTTATTAAGTTGCCAGACGAGTGTACGACAGGATCGAGCATTATGCCACACAAGAAGAACCCAGATGTGTTTGAGTTGACTCGTGCAAAGTGTAATAAGATTCAGACCTTGCCACAGCAGATTATGATGATTATGAACAACTTGCCATCGGGCTATTTCAGAGACCTTCAGATCATCAAGGAAATTTACATTCCAGTGTTCGATGAATTGCGCGATTGCTTGAAGATGACTTCTCACATCATGCGAGAAGTGAAGATCAAAGATAATATCTTGGACGATCCAAAATACGATTTCATCTTCAGCGTTGAAGAGGTTAATCGTTTGGCACTCAATGGAACACCGTTCCGCGACGCTTACAAGCAAGTGGGATTGGAGTGTGAGGCAGGAACGTTCAAGCCAAATAAGGATATTCACCACACACACGAGGGAAGTATTGGCAATCTCTGCAACGACAAAATCGAGCAGTTGATGAACTCCACACTCAAGGAGTTTGACTTCGATAAGGTGGAGAACGCAATTAATAAATTATTGAAAAAATAAAAGTAAAGAGAATGGCTACAATCATTAACGATACAGACTTATTGATCAACAAGATCGTTGAAGGAATTCAGGATGTTAAAGGATTGAAAATCACGAAAGTAGATATGTCGCATATCGACAATTACGTTTTCAGAAACTTTGTCATCTGCGAGGGAAGATCCAACACGCACGTTGCCTCTATCGCTGATTCCGTCAAGGATTATGTTAGAGAGCAGATAAAGGTAAAGCCTTATTTTGTAGATGGTTATGACAATGCACAGTGGATCGCAATGGATTACGGAGAAGTGGTAGTTCATGTTTTCCAACCCGAGTTGCGTAGTTTCTACAACTTAGAGGGCTTGTGGGAAGATGCGAAGACAGAGGAGATTCCAGACCTTCTGTAGTCTTTTGTAGTTCCCGATTTTTAAACATTAAACGAAATGTAAATGGCAAACGAAAATCCTAATAATGGGGGAGGAAAAAAGTACGTTTTCAATCTGACGTGGGTCTATATTATCATAGCCATCTTCCTCATCTTCATTAGTTTTTCTGACTTTGGTGCGACGAGCAGAACCTTCTCGTACACAGAGGTGCAGAAATTCGTAGAGAATGGAGATGTTGAGAGCATCCGTGTTACGACCAATAAGAATACGGCAGAACTTGTTATTCTCCCCGAGAAAATTGCTGACGTGTTTGGAAAAGACTCTGCTGCAGCGATTAAGACGCCAGTCGTTTCCATCACGATTCCGTCAGCCGATCAGTTCACTGAGGACTTGAAAGATTGGCAGAAAGACAGCAAGACGAAGATAAAAGTCTCCTATATTGAAGATCCTGATTACTCCAGTCATCTGCTGTGGGGAATCGGTCCGTTTGTTATCATGATTCTGATTTGGATATTCATGATGCGCAGAATCGGCAATGGCGGAGGCGGCGGAATGGGCGTCTTCAGTGTGGGTAAATCGAAAGCGCGCGTTTTTGACAAGAACTCAGACAATAAGATTACCTTCAAGGATGTGGCTGGACTTTCAGAAGCGAAAGAGGAGGTTCAAGAGATTGTACACTTCTTGAAGAATCCGTCGAAATATACAGAGTTGGGAGGTAAAATTCCGAAGGGAGCCCTCTTGGTAGGCCCTCCAGGAACAGGTAAGACCCTCTTGGCGAAGGCAGTTGCAGGAGAGGCAGATGTGCCATTCTTCTCAATGTCAGGTTCTGACTTTATGGAGATGTTTGTCGGAGTGGGTGCGTCACGAGTGCGCGATTTGTTCCGTCAAGCCAAAGAGAAGTCGCCTTCCATCATCTTCATCGATGAAATTGATGCAGTTGGTCGTGCGCGTAGTCGTTCAATCAATTCAGGTTCGAATGATGAGCGAGAGAACACGTTGAACCAGTTGCTCACTGAGATGGACGGATTTGGCACGAACAGTGGAGTCATTATCTTGGCAGCCACCAACCGTGCCGATATCCTCGACAAGGCGTTGCTTCGTCCAGGACGCTTCGACCGACAGATTGCCGTTGACCTTCCGGATGTTCACGATAGAAAAGAGATTTTCAATGTACACCTTCGCAATGTGAAGATTGACAGCAGCGTTGATGTTGAATTCCTTTCACGTCAGACACCAGGATTCTCGGGAGCGGACATTGCCAATGTTTGTAACGAAGCAGCGTTGATTGCCGCCAGAAGAGAGAAGAAGAGTGTTGAGAAGCAAGACTTTTTGGATGCGGTAGACCGTATCATTGGTGGTTTGGAGAAGAAGAACGCCATCATGACGAAAGCCGAAAAAGAGTCGACTGCCATTCACGAAGCCGGACATGCGACGGTTAGTTGGATGCTTCAATATGCCAATCCGTTGGTGAAGGTTACTATTGTGCCTCGTGGTCGTGCGTTAGGAGCAGCGTGGTATTTGCCTGAGGAACATCAACATATCACAACTCAGCATTTGTTGGATGATATTTGTGCTACTTTGGCAGGTCGTGCAGCCGAGGAACTCGTCTATGGCGAGATTTCGACTGGTGCGCTCAACGACCTTGAAACGACTACTAAGAAAGCCTACGCAATGGTTGCCTACTATGGATTCAGCAATAAATTGGCGAACCTCTCTTACTATGACTCTACAGGTCAGTCGGATTACTCGTTCACTCGCCCATACAGTGATGAGACGGCGAAAGTGATAGACGAGGAGGTGAAACGACTTATCGCAGAGCAGTATGAGCGTGCGAAGACGATTCTCAGCGACAACTTAGATAAGATGAAGGAACTCGCATCCATCTTGGTGGAGAAGGAGGTGATTTTTGCAGACGATGTAGAACACATCTTTGGCAAACGACCTTGGAAATCAAGAGCCGATGAATTAAGCGAGGAGAGTGAGAAAAAGGCTGATGAGGAAAAAACAGACAATGGAAAGTCTGGCGAAGCAACTGTAGACGGTAAGATCGAAGAAGTCAAAGTGGAAGAGATTGCTTCTGACTCGAAAACGGCTGAACAGAAAACAGATGAAGCCAATGTCCAAAGCAACTCGTCGGATGAAAAGTCGGAGGAGAAGCCTGCTCAATAAAACCACTTCACCTTGTCCTAATTTTATATGAGAAAAAAATTATTATTTGTAGTATTGAGTTTTTTCTGCGCGCTGACAATCAGTGCGATAGACTATAAAATAGAGGGAACTGTAGTAGACGACAATGGAGAATCATTGCCGTCTGCCGCAGTCCTACTTTTTAAAGGAAACGAGAAGACACAATATAAGGGAGATGCTACTGATTTAGATGGTAAGTTTGTCTTAAAAGACCTTTCAGAGGGACAATATCGCCTTGAAATCAGTTTTATGGGGTTTAAAACGAAAATCCTTGATGTTACGCTTACCCCGACCTCACCCGTTAGAAGATTCAAAAAAATCACCATACAAGAAGACGCTGCGTTGCTCTCCGCTGTTGAGGTAACGGCGAAACGCTCCTCTTTGCAAGTAGACATTGACAAGAAGACCTTTATCGTCAATGAGAGTGCTGTGTCCGACGGAATGTCTGCCAGTGAAGTGCTGAAAGAGATACCGTCGGTAGCCGTTGATGTAGAGGGAAATGTCTCTATGCGCAACAATGAGAATGTTGAGATATACATCAATGGAAGACCGTCTGGAATGACAGAAGACAATAAGGCGGATTTGTTGGAACAGTTGCCTGCCGGTAGCATTGAGCGAGTGGAGGTGATCACCAATCCATCCTCAAAATTCTCGGCTGAAGGTTCTGCAGGTATCATCAACATTGTGATGAAGCAGAATGCAATGCAAGCCTCTTACTACGGAACCGTTTCGGCGGGATTGACCTATCCTTGGGGTGGCAGATTGGGTGGCAATGCCAGTGCCAATATCAATTTCACCAAAAACAAATGGACGGCAGGAGCCAGTATCGGATACCGCAATAGAAAGAATGATGGAGGAGGCGAGAGTCGCCGAGAATACTACGGAGAAGACACGACGCTCATCAATCAATATAACGACACTGAGTTTGAAATGAACTCTGCCTTTGTCCGTCTGACAGCCAGTTGCCAAGCCGACTCGAGCAATCAGTTTGGTTTTGCTGGTATGTTCATGTTCGGAGATAGATATAGAGGACAGTTTATCGATTATGAACATGGTTATATCAATGGAGGGAACCGACTTTTTAGTTCCTATCAAAGTAGAGACTCGAGAACCGATAATGACCGTCTGACAGGCTATGGAGAGGTGAACTATACCCATAATTTCAGCGAGAGTCATACCCTTACAGCAGTGGTCGACTTTTCTGCCAATAAGAATGACAACGAGCGAAATTATTACCAACGCAATTTCGACTCGTTGCGTATCTCGTCGCCTGCAAACGACTATGATCAGAATCAGGCAACCCTCAATAAGAATCGTTCGTGGGAGGCGCAAGTGGATTATGTCAATCCGCTCTCGTCCACCTCTAAATTGGAGGCTGGTGCGAAAATCAAATTAGACCATCAATCCAGTGATGTTACTACGGAGAAGAAGATGACAGGGGCAGATGAATTTGTGGCTCAAACGGAACTTGACAATGACTTTGAAATGCAACAAAACGTCTATTCCATCTATGCTTCGTATGGTAACAAATTCAGACGATTTGCAGCACAACTCGGACTTCGAGGTGAGTTGACCGATGTCGATTGGACACTCCATACCAATGGGGATAAATCGACTAAAAAACCGTATGCGAATATCTTCCCGACGGTCTTTCTCTCATACACCGCTTCGGACAATGATGAATTACAGTTGAGTTATACACGACGAATCTCTCGTCCGAGAAGCAGAAGATTGAACCCTTACAAAGATGTGGAGGATTCTACCAATATTTCTTTCGGTAATCCCGATTTGGATCCAGAGTTTACCAACTCTTTCGAGTTCAGTTACGTTAAGAACTTCTGCGAGAAGAAGCATACATTCATCACTTCCATCTACTATCAATTAATGCAGGATATTATCCAGAAATATAGTTGGAGATCGGGTGATGTGTTGATGAATACTTTTGAGAATATGTCGACATCTCATTCCACTGGATTGGAGTTGATTTTGAAAAACCATTGGAAATATGTTGACCTTTCCACCAATGTCAATTTCTATTACTACAAGTTGACAGGCGGAGACTTTACGGTGCATAATGCTGAGAGTGCCTCGGATATCGACATACACGTCGATGACCGACATAGTTTGAGTTGGACTGCCAAAATATCATCCACTTTCATTCTTCCAAAGAATATCAGTTTGGAGTTGACAGGAAACTATCGTTCACCTAAGGCGACTGCTCAAGGAAAGACGCTCAACACCTATTTCGTCAATTTTGGTGCAAAGAAATCGTTCTTAGATAAGAAACTGAACCTCACCCTTTCTGTTCGCGATATTCTCAACTCCAGAAAAAGAAAGTCGGAGACCTGGAACGATGATTTCTACCAATATTCAGAAACGACATGGAACGGACGATCAATCAACCTCAATATCTCCTACAACTTCGGAAATATGAAGAAAAAGGCGAAGAAAGGAAAATCTGACTCCTTCTCTTCGGACGATGATGGAGGAATGGACGATTTTTAAAAACCGATTGTGATGAGTGCTGAAAATGTGAAATTGTGGAACAGTGAATACATAAAAGTGTTTATCGGAAATTTTTCGATTTTCTTCTCTTTTATGTTGCTGATGCCTTTGTTGCCGATATATCTCAAAGAAACCTTTAATGCGGACAATGACCTTATTGGAGTAGTGCTTTCTGGCTATGTGGTGATGGCTCTTATCTCCAGAAGTTTCAGTGGCTATTTGGTAGATAGTCTGCCTCGTAAGAAGGTGTTGGTGCTGAGTTTCTTCCTTTTCTTTCTCTTTTTCGCAGGTTACCTTGTCCCTGGATCATTGCTCTTTTTTGCCATTATTCGTACCCTACATGGCGTGCCTTTTGGTAGTGCAACCGTAGCAAATAGTACAGTCGCTATCGATGTGCTTCATCCATCCAGAAGGGCAGAAGGTATCGGGTTCTATGGCTTGAGCAATAACATTGCCACCGCTATCAGTCCGTTTGTGGCGATTCAGATTTATCATGCTACGCAGAACTATAACCTCATTTTCGGTTTGGCGTTGGCAACCTCTGCCATCGGACTGATTGCCAGTTACTCTGTTAAGTTGCCAGAGAGGGAGTTGGTGGTTAACAAAGCACCGATTTCTCTTGATAGATTTTTCCTTTTGCCTGCGTGGCGAATTGCAGCCAGTTTGGTTTGCCTCTCGTTCTCGTATGGTGTTGTGTCGACCTACGTTGCCATCTACGGACAAGAGAAATTGGGAATCACAGGTGGCTCAGGCTTTTTCTTTGCCCTTCTCGCCATCGGTTTGGGTTTGTCTCGTTTGGTTGGGTCTCGCTCCCTTCGCAATGGCAAGGTGGTGCAAAATGCGGCTGTGGGATGCTGCATTTCGCTCTTCGGCTATCTCGCTTTCGCAGCAGGGCAGAATGAAATTTGCTATTTCGGGTCGGCGTTGATCGTCGGTTTAGGAAATGGACACATGTTCCCAGCCTATCAGACTATGTTTATCAATCTTGCAGAACATAACCAACGAGGCACTGCCAGCTCATCCCTCTTGGTGTCGTGGGATGTCGGTGTCGGTTTGGGAATCTTGGTAGGAGGCGTCGTTTCTCGGTATTATGACTATACCGCTGCGTTTTGGTGCGCTTGGGTAGTCAATATGTTGGGTGTAGCGATCTTCTTCTTCCTCGTAAAGAAATTTTATGAGACGCATAAATTGCGTTAATCGAAAATAGTATCAATTGAAAAATAGGAAATATGGTAAAACACGTTATTTTGTGGCAGTTGAAAGACGAACTTACTGCCGAGCAGAAAGAAGCAGCAAAAGTTGCCATCAAAAAAGGACTTGAAGGATTGGCAGGTCGTGTGCCAGGACTTGTCGAAATCAAAGTAAACATTAATGGTTTGGAAACCTCCAATGCCGATGTGATGTTAGACTCTACTTTGACTGATTTCGAGGCGTTGAAGGGCTATGCTGTTCATCCTGAGCATGTTGCAGTAGCCAATACCGCTGTCAAGCCAAATACAAAGTTGAGAGTCTGCATGGATTTCGAAATCTAAAATATCGACGCTGCCTTTACTTTGTAAAAAAAACAGAAACAAACGGTCTATGAGCAAATCACAATTAGTATTTCGACAGAAACTCCTTCAGCGACTATCTCCGCAACAGATTCAAGCCATTAAGATGGTGGAAAGTCCGACGATGGAAATAGAAGAACTGATTAAGCAGGAGGTTGAGGCTAATCCGGCTCTCGAAGTCTACGATGGCCTTAACGAGGATTCTGTCGATTGTCCAAAAGAGGGGGACGATGATCAAGGCGATGAAGAATACCGTTCAGACGACGATATCACATTAGATGATTATCGTTCGGATGATGACATTCCCGACTACAAAACCTATCAAGATCAAGGAGAAGGAGGAACGACCTCGCCTGAATTCAATATGGCTTATTCTGCTACGTTGCAGGAATTCCTCTTGGAACAAATGAACCTTCGGGTGATACCAGAAGATTTGAAGCCCCTTGTGGAGTATATCATAGGCAATTTGGACGATGACGGATATCTTCGTCGCACCCTTCAGTCTCTGGCGGATGATTTTGCCTTTCAGCATGGACAGTTTGTGAAGGATGATGATTTTGCAAAGGCATTGCAGATCGTGCAGTCGTTCGACCCACCAGGAGTTGGCGCACACGAAATCAGAGAGTGTCTTCTCTTGCAACTCCAACGCAAAGAACCGACAGACGCGATTCGTCATGCGCTAAAAATCCTTTCTAACAATTTTGAGGATTTCCTTCAAAAAAGATACAATCAGATTGAAGAAAGTACGGGGTTGTCGAAAGATGACATCCGAGATGCAATGGACGAGATTGTTCGTTTGAATCCTAAACCAGGCAATTCTTGGGAGAGTAGTTCGATGATTGGCAACGAACTGATACCCGATTTCATCGTTGAGAATCACGATGGAAATTTGGAGGTTTCGCTCAATGACGACAATATTCCATCGCTTCGCATTAGTCCAGAGTTCTCCAATATGCTTGAGGATTATCTGAAGGACAAAAAGGCGAACAAAGACAAGAAAGATGCAATTATGTTCGTCAAGCAGAAGATTGACTCTGCGCAATGGTTTATCGACTCGATCAAGCAACGCCATGAGACTTTGTTCCGTACGATGTCTGCTATTGTAGAAAAACAACGTGCGTTTTTCCTTGAGGGCGATAGTTCGAAACTGAAACCGCTTGGATTAAAAGATATTGCTGGCATAACAGGATATGATATGTCGACCATTTCGCGTGTCAGCAATAGCAAATATGTGCAGACAGATTTCGGCGTGTTCCCTCTCAAATATTTCTTTGTAGAAGGAACACAAACGGCTGATGGTGAAGATGTTACTTATAGAAGAATTAGAGAAATCATTTCTGAAATTGTCGAGAAAGAGGATAAGCAAAATCCGATAACCGACGATCAGATAGCACAAATATTAAAAGAGAAAGGCTACAGCGTGGCCCGTCGAACAGTGGCAAAATATCGTGAGCAATTAGATATTCCAGTGGCTCGACTTCGTAAGAAACTATAGAATATGATGAAAGAAACTATACTCAATATCGCTGCACGAGCGATTTCGTTCCTGTTTTTCCCACTTTTCATGCCCCTATATGGGTTGACGTTGCTTTTTCAGATTCCGTTGTTTTCCTTTTTCCCACGGCAATATGTCATTATATCGTACTATTTTGTCATCCTCTTGTGCGTTTTATTGCCATTTTTCTCTTATTGGTTGATGGCAAAGCTCAATATCATCAGCAGTGCCAAGATGTTGGATAAGAAAGATCGTTTCTTTCCGATGTTTGTAACGGCACTTTTCTTCTTCGGGTGTGCTTTTATGCTCTGTCGGTATGCGATGCCACTTTTCATCATCAACCTACTCAGTGCGGTTTCTATTGCCATACTTATCACAGCGTTTGTCAGTATTAAGTGGAAGATTAGTGCCCATCTGACAGGCATCGGTGGACTCATCGCAAGTATCTTTATGGTGAGTCTCTCCACCAGTGTCAATTCATCGTTGGTGATTAGTATCGCTATCATTTGTGCAGGCTTGTTGGCGGCAGCACGTTTGCAACTCAACCGACATACACCGATGCAGTTGATCGCAGGATTCTTGAACGGAATCGTCTGTGTATCAGTATTTTCGCTCTTGAACTGGGGCGCGTTAATGCGACGAATAGCATGCTTTATATTCTGATAGCAGTCAAACTTTTTTATAATTTTGGCAAATTTCCAAAATAATCAAAATCCATTGTGGAGGTACACTCTTTTTTGTGCCTTTGATAAAACCAAAATCAAAGTAATCCTACTTTTTCTCCTCTTTCACTCCACAATACGACTTGAAATCGCAATACTTACAAATCGCCTCTTTTTTATTCGCTTTGAATGGCTTGCTCATATCCAACATATCGCGAATCACACTTTTTACGCCCTCTTCTATAACGGTGTATTGTGAGTCGTTTATTTCTAAAGAGATTGATTCTTTTTTAGGTTTCTTTACTTCTGATTGCCATCTAAGTACGCAAATGTCGTCGTTTGATTTGGCAGAGTTGACGTATGCTAAGGCGGGCTTTATTTTCTTTGGCAATCCGAATCCATAAATGTAGGAATACACCAATACTTGCATAGCATAGCCATAACGTTCTTTGTCGTTGTCGATATCAGCATCGGGTTCGAAAAGCTCTGATATGTCATGATATGGGGCAACATCACCTGATTTGTCTTTTCCAGTCTTATAGTCGAAAATGCGCACAATGCCTTCTTTCTCATCCATACGGTCGATTGAACCGCCAATCAAGAATTTAATCGGTTTTCCGCTCGGATCGTCTTCATTCATCTTTACTTCAATCTCTTTCGTTACCTTCAACTCGTTAGCAATCACCTTGAAAGGCGCATATTTCTTGTCTAACTCCACCATCTTCTTTGCCATCTGTCTGGCTCTGTCATATTGAAGAAGTTGTGGACCAGACATTGTTGGCATGCCATCAGCAAGATTTTTCATTTTAAAATAGTCTTTCTTGAATGCTAATTTCACCCAATCTTCTATCTCTACTTCCAAATTTTTTTCATCTGGAAAATCGCTTGCATTCAGTACTTTTCCCTTTCTACTATCGTAAAAAGATTGCATCGTTGAGTGGAATATTGTTCCGTACTCGTTCACCTCGACGGTGTCGGTAATCTCTTCTTCCTTCTTGATGCCGGCAATGTAGCTCAAGTAGAATTTTAAAGAGCAGTTCAGGAAGGTGTTCATGGCTGAAGGAGACAATCCTGTCCGCTTCTTTGGATTGCCGTTTTCGTCTTTTAGAGGATTGTCTTTCTCTTTCCGTGCGATACTTCCGGCCTCATACATGTCTTTGATCTTGTTCACCATCTCTGGCGTCTTTTCGACCTCTAAAGAATAATCAGCCTTCGATGGCGCAGCAGAGTTGATAAGTTTACGGGTGAAGTCGTACTTCGTCTCCACCAACAACTGTAGCAAGAAACGGCTCATTTGCCCTTTAGAGCCTCCATCTGTCGATCCGTTGTACATAACAGTTACATTCTCTGCTCGTTGCAACAGACGGTAGAAATAATAGGCGTAGAGCGAGTTTTTATGCTCTATCGTTGTCATTCCGTAGCCCACACGCAGTGAATAGGGGATGAATGAACTTTCGTTGCCCGATTTTGGCAAAACTCCTTCATTGGCTGACAGCAAGATAACATTTGAAAAGTCCAAATTTCTGGTCTCCAAGAATCCCATCACCTGCAAACCTTCTGCCTCGGCACCTGTGAATGGTACTGCCAACGAACTTAGAACCTTCTCGACTAATTGCAACATCATCGTCAACTGTACGTCCTTCAGATATCCCTCGTCAATCAATGTCGAGAGCCTTGTCAAGCACGCATGGATTCGATATAGCGTCTCTTTGTACAGCTCGTTGTATAAGGCTTCTTTGTCTTCGGATTTTGAATCTGGGTCAGCGGATTTTTCCCCTCCGTTTTGCTCGTCTTTTTTAGCGAAATCCTGACCAACTTTCCCAATAATCTCTTGTGTCCATACAATCACACTTTTTGCATCTTCGCATTTCTGAAATAAGCTGCCGAATTCTGTGTTATTGCATAAGTCAGAATATTTAAAGAAACGCCAGTTGTCCTTTCTGATTTTTTTATCTTCGTCCTTCAATGAAGGGAACGCTTTTCGCAGATACTCATTGCGTAGCAACGGAAGAATTGTCGTGCTAAGAATAGAGTGGATTTCCCCGTCATTGCTGTTTTTTTTCAACAACTCTAATTTCTCTTGATATTTCAAAAGAATTTGAACTAAGCCGAAGATAGGGGTCTGCAGAATATTCAATCCCATTGTGACATTGACGTGTGCTTCTTCGCCTTCTTGTGAAGGAATAGAGTGGAGTACGGGTAGAAGTAACGATTCGTTACACAAAACGACGACAGTGTCTTCTCTTTTTACTTCTGGATTACTCAAAAAATCGCCCACGTATCTTGCTTGCGCGTTTTCGGTAGGCGACTCGATTATGGTCACTTTCTTCTTCTCTTTTAGCAGATCATTGGTAGTCAGTTCATTCTTGAAATAGTCAATGTTTTTGCGCATAAACAACCCTGCTTCTTGCATGGTATTGTTCATGTAGAACTCGTCGCAATCCCAATAGAATATTGCCTTTTTCGCATCTGACATTTTTTTGAAAAGGCGACGTTCGCTCTCAAGCAACACGTTGAATCCGACAACGACATATTGCTTATCGGGCAACGCGACTTTGCCGTTGTCTAATGATTCAATCACATGGCGTTTCAGCATGCCCTCGCTCATTTCTCCATCGTCTTCCAACTTCTTCTTGAAACGATTGTAAACCTCGCCTAAAACGGACCATAAGCGTAAGAATTTTTTCTTCAGTTCCGTCTCTTCGCCTTTTTGAAAAACGCTGAAGAATCGCTTTAAAATGTCTTTCTGCTCCTCGCTCAGATGGTCGTATCTGCCTTCGAAAGGTATGGTGTCTTGTATGTTCTTGAAGAGGTCTTCTGCATTGACCATATTGCTGTCGACATCATCAAAGTCGCTTAGCAACACCAATCCCCAATTATAGAAGTTGTCGAGCGTCTCCTCTTCCTCATGAAAATCGGGATCGGGGTTTTCTTTTAGAACCTCAATATAGACTTCATAGAGTTCGCAAACCAACTTGATAGGGTCGGCAATGCGGTAAGAACTTAACGAGCGAAAAAGGGTGGAAATCGTCTCGTAGGAAGGCGAAAAGGTGGGTTTGCCATACGCTTCCAAAAGGTATTTGTTAAAGAAGAGTTGCGCTCTGTTGTTAGGAAAAACAACAACATAGTCAGACAAAGACAAGCCCTTGCTTTGGGCTTTCTTAACTAAATCATCTGCTACTGATTTAAAAAAGGATTCTCCTACCATAGATAGTGTTTTAAGTAAAAATAAAATAACCCACGAAAGTTAATACTTTTTCTGATAATGCAAAAATTAAAGTGCGCAGAAAACGTGGCAGAAGAAGTCTATGCTGGTGTTTAAAATACGTTATAATCAGCGGAAACTTCAAAAATTTGATAGTTTCCGCTGATTATAACGCACTGTTTTCCTATTTTTGTACTCAACAAAACTTTAAAGCCTATGATGATTGGTCGCATTGAAGAGAAGCAGAAGTTATTGAATGCCAACAGTTCTGAATATTCGCAATTCGTTACTGTGTATGGCAGACGACGTGTCGGAAAGACTTTCTTTGTGAGAGAAACATTCAACTACAAATTCACCTTTCAACATGCTGGTTTGGCAAAGAGTGGGTTGAAAGGACAGCTTTTGGCTTGGCAATCTTCTCTTAAATATAGTGGATATGATACAAAATGTGCGAAATCATGGCTTGAAGCATTTGATCAGTTGAAGGACTTTATTCTTGTTTCAAAAGAAAAAAGAAAGGTGCTCTTCATAGATGAAATGCCTTGGATGGATACTGCTCGCTCGGGATTTATCCCTGCTTTGGAACATTTTTGGAACGGGTGGGCTTCTGCAAGAAAAGATATTACTTTGATTGTTTGTGGTTCTGCGACTTCTTGGATCATCAATAAACTTATTCGTAATAAGGCTGGTTTAAGGGGACGAGTAACGACGAAGATTCATATTCAACCTTTCTCTTTGGCAGAATGTGAGAGTTTTGCTAAAATGGCTAAATTAGGTATGACTCGTAGGCAAATTGCTGAGTGTGCGATGATTATGGGTGGAATTCCTTATTATTGGTCTTTCCTTAACCGTGAGTATAGTTTGGCTCAAAATATTGACAATCTTTTCTTCTCTCGCGACGGCGAACTCTACAACGAGTATGCTGAACTTTATTCTTCTCTCTTTAAAACTCCAGAGCCTTATATTAAGGTGATTTCTGCTCTTGGAAAAAAGAAAATCGGTATGACTCGAGATGAAATCATTGCAAACGGATTGTTGGACAATGGAAAACTTTCTGAAATCTTAGATGATTTAGAGCAGTGTGGTTTTATTCGAAAATATGCTTCGTATGGCTATAAATCGAATAATGCTGTATATCAGCTAATTGACGCCTATACGTTATTCTATTTCCGTTTTATAAAGGAGAACAGGCGTGAGGATGAACGCTTCTGGTCGCATAATCAGGGTTCTCCTCTCTACAACAACTGGTGTGGCCTGTCATTTGAAAATTTGTGCTTCTGCCATATCAACCAAATTAAACAGGCTCTCGGAATAACGGGGGTCGTTAGCAATGTTTGTTCTTGGCGTTCCGTGGCTTCTGACGATATAACTGGATGTCAAATTGATATGCTAATAGACCGCGATGACAACATCATTGACATTTGTGAAATGAAATTTACGAAAGAGCCTCTTCGCGTTTCATCAGAATCTATTGATGATGTTTTGTCTAAACGTGCTGTCTTTGTGGAAAGGACTAAAACTCAAAAGGCTGTTCATCTTGTTTTGGTTAGTGCGAATGGTGTTGTAAGTAATGGTTATTCTGATGAGTTTCAGAAAGTTATAACCTTAGATTCGCTTTTCCTTCCCTATATGAAGATATAACAAAATCAGCGGAAACTATCGAAAAATCGAAGTTTCCGCTGATTATAACAATATCCTTATAGAGTAGAAACCGTTGTTTGTGTCTCTACTCTGGTTGTTTGGTGTCTGAAAAGTCTTGTGCTACTAAATACTCGGCGATCGACTTGACTGGCTGATACAAGGCGGATGATTGCAGATATTCTTCCGAGGCGAAGTGTAGGTGATTGTTTATTCTGTCAAACACATACAAACACGCGCTTAGGATGACTAAATATTTCACCCAGGTGAAGACTGCTCCCAACAGTTTGTCGAGCCAGCCTAACATCACCATGTTCGCTAATTTTGACACCGCAATCGCTCCAAATCGCACCAATATCATCATCAATAAGAAAACGACAACAAACGAGACTATGTAGTTCGTCTCTGCCGTCCACTCTACTTTCGACAGTATGAAATGCATTACATCTTCTCCGTAATTCTTTGCTACAAAGAGACTTATGAAGACTCCGAACATAGATGCTATCGATACGATGAAGCCTTTCATCGCTCCCCGTACGATAGCATATATCATTACGGCCACTAATACAATGTCGATTGCTGCCATTCTTATCTGTCGTTATTACAAGGTACGTTTTACCTCGATCTCCTCGAAACTCTCGATGATATCGCCAACGAGCAAATCATTGTATCCGGCAATGTTCAAACCACATTCGAAGCCGTTTCCAACTTCCTTGACATCGTCCTTGAATCGCTTCAAAGATGCTAACTCGCCCGTGAACACCACGATACCATCGCGAATGACACGCACTTTGTTGCCTCTCTTGATTTTTCCGTCGCGAACGATACATCCGGCGATTGTTCCCACCTTGCTGATCTTGAAGGTCTCTTGTACTTCTGCAGTACCTGTAACCTCCTCTTTGACCTCTGGTGAAAGCATTCCGACCATTGCGTCTTTCATCTGCTCGATTGCATCGTAGATGATAGAGTACAAACGGATATCTACACCTTCCTTCTCGGCTACTCTTCGTGCAGCTACTGACGGACGAACCTGGAATCCGACTATGATCGCATCTGCTGTGGATGCCAACATAACGTCTGATTCTGAAATCTGACCGACTGCCTTGTGAATGACGTTGACAGCGAACTCTTCGGTTGACAATTTTTCCAAAGAGTCTTTCAGTGCCTCTGCTGATCCATCCACATCCGCCTTTACGATGATGTTCATCTCTTGGAAGTTTCCTAAGGCACGACGACGTGCAATCTCTTCCAATGTAAGGTGCTTCGTGGTACGTAATCCTTGCTCACGTTGCAATTGCTCACGTTTCGTTGCAATTTCACGTGCCTCTTGCTCTGTCTCCAAAACGTTGAAGTTATCTCCTGCTTGTGGAGCACCGTTCAATCCGAGGATTACGACAGGCTCTGATGGTTTTGCTTCTTGCACACGTTGGTTACGCTCGTTGAACATCGCCTTGATACGTCCGTAGTTGATACCTGCTACGACAACGTCTCCTACACGGAGTGTACCGTTGCTGACCAACACAGTTGAGATATATCCACGACCTTTATCCAACTGAGACTCAATGATTGAACCTACTGCGCGACGGTTTGGATTGGCCTTCAAATCCAACATCTCAGCCTCCAAAAGTACCTTCTCCATCAATTCTGGTACGCCGATACCTTTCTTGGCAGCAATGTCTTGTGATTGGTATTTACCTCCCCATTCCTCCACCAAATAGTTCATAGAAGCGAGTTTCTCCTTGATTTTATCTGGATTGGCAGTTGGTTTATCAATCTTGTTGATTGCGAAAATGATAGGCACACCTGCGATAGAGGCGTGGTTGATAGCCTCAACGGTTTGTGGCATGACATCATCATCGGCTGCGACAATGATAATTGCGATATCCGTAACCTTGGCTCCTCTGGCACGCATGGCGGTGAACGCTTCGTGTCCTGGAGTATCGAGGAAGGTAATCTGCTGACCGTCTTTCAACGTTACATTGTATGCTCCAATGTGCTGAGTGATACCTCCAGCCTCACCAGCAATCACGTTCGTCTGACGGATATAGTCCAACAATGAAGTCTTACCGTGGTCGACGTGTCCCATCACAGTTACGATAGGTGGACGTCTTACCAAGTCTTCTTCTTTGTCTTCTTCCACCTGAATGGCTGCCGTAACCTCGGCACTCACATATTCAGTTTGGAATCCGAACTCCTCTGCCACGATGTTGATTGACTCAGCATCCAAACGTTGGTTGATAGACACCATGAGTCCGAAACTCATACATGTACTGATGACCTCTGTTACAGATACGTTCATCATCGTAGCCAACTCGCTGACGGTAACGAACTCGGTGATTTTCAGAATCTTAGATTCGAGTTTCTCTTGCTCCTCCTGCTCGTGCAAACGGTTGGCTTGCATCTCACGCTTGTCGCGGCGGTGCTTAGAACCTTTGGTCTTCTGACCCTTGCTGGTCAAGCGAGCCAAAGTCTCTTTGATCTGTTTCTGAACCTCTTCTTCGTTAACTTCTTGTTTAACAACTGGTTGACGATTGTTGTTTTTGAAATTGCCACCCTTGTTGTTACCGTTGTTGTTATTACCATTGCGACGGTCTTTACCACCATTGTTATTGTTGTTGTTACCGCCGTTGTGGTTGTTGCGTTGCTGACCGTTGTTGTTATTATTGTCTGACTTGTTGAAGTCGTTGATGTCAACACGCTCTTTTTGTATTCTCTTACGTTTGCCTTGACGCTCACCGTTGGCGTTGTTGGCATCTCCACCGTTGTTGCTTGGATTCTGACCGTTTCCACCTTGCTTTGGACCACGTTGTTGCTCGCGTTCCTTCTTCTTCTCCTCCTTAGTCTTCTTCTTTGGACGAGTTTGTTGGTTGATAGTAGACAAGTCGATCTTGCCAATGACATTGATGGATGTCTTTGGTGCGTGTGAGATTGAGAAGATCTCGTCTCCCTTCTCTTTAGGCTCTGCAGAAGAAGTAGGGGCTGGTTCTGGCTTTTTCTCCTCAGAGGCAGGAGTTGTAGCAGGCTTCTCAGCGATTGGTGCAGCCTCTTTCTTCGGTTCTGGCTTTGGTTGTGGTTTCTCCTCAGCCTTCTCCTGTGGCTTCTCTACTGGTTTCTCCTCAACAACTTCAGGTTTTGGTGCTGGTGCTGCCTTCTCCTCCTTCTTAGGTTCTTGATTAGCAGGCTTTTTCCCAACATTGTTCAAATCGATCTTTCCTATGATATGAGGACCGCGAACTTCGCCATTTGAAGATTTTGAATCCTTGTTTTTATCGTCGAATCCCTCGATAGAGACACTCTCTTTTGGCCCTCTGTTCTCTTGACGTTGTTTGGTAATCTTCTGTGAGTCAATCTTTATCTTTGAATTATCTCCTAACCCATCAAAACACAACTTTTCCTGCTCGTCTGTCAATGTAACGTTGAGGTTGTCTGCTGGAATCTGGTGTCCCTTCTGGGCCAAGAAATCCACAACCTTATCTGCGCCTACGTTTAGTTCTTTTGCTATTTTACTTAATCTAATGGACATATTACCTTTTAAGTTGTTTAGTTCTGTTCTTCCTCACTCTCTGCCTGAATAGGATTCTCATCCTCCTGTGCTGGCTCTGTTGGCTCCTCGTTCTCGGATCCCTCAAATTCGGCACTTAGAATACGCAATACATCGTCGATTGTCTCTTCTTCCAAATCAGTTCTTCTGATCAACTCTTCGCGAGGAATGTTCAAAACCTGCTTTGCAGTGTCACAACCAATTCCCTTCAACGTATCGATCACCCATGGCTCGATCTCGTCGAGGAACTCATTCAAGAAGATATCTCCAGACTCGATAGACTCGTCAACATCGCGGAACACCTCAATCTGATAGTCGGTCAACATTCCCGCCAAACGAATGTTCATTCCGCTCTTTCCGATAGCCAACGAAACTTCTTCTGGTTGCAAGAACACCTCTGCTCTCTTATACTCTTCAATCACATGGATGGAAGAGATACGCGCTGGACTCAACGCTCTCGAGATGAACAAAGATGGGTTGCTTGTATAATTGATTACATCAATATTCTCATTTCTCAACTCTCTCACGATTCCGTGGATACGTGATCCCTTCATTCCGACACATGCGCCTACTGGGTCAATACGCTCATCGTATGACTCTACTGCTACCTTGGCGCGCTCTCCTGGAATACGTGCGATGCGGCGAATCGTGATCAATCCGTCGTTGATCTCTGGCACTTCCAACTCAAACAATCTCTGCAAGAACAATGGAGAGGTTCTTGAAAGAATGATCTTCGGATTGTTGTTGCGGTTGTCTACCTTGGCTACAACGGCTCTTACAGTGTCGCCCTTGCGGTAGAAGTCTGAAGGAATCTGCTCCTGCTTAGGAAGCAACATCTCGTTGTTCTCATCGTCTAACAACAAAATCTCTTTCTTCCATACTTGGTAAACCTCACCAACTACGATTGTTCCGACTTTCTCTTTATATTTATTATAGAGCGTGTCTTTCTGTAAATCCAAAATCTTGGATGCCAAAGTCTGACGAAGATTCAATACAGCACGGCGTCCAAACGAAGCAAAGTCTACTTTGTCTGTTACCTCCTCGCCAATCTCGAAGTCGTCTGCGATCTTGCGCGCATCTGTCAACGAAATCTCGGTGTTTTCATCCTCAAAGTCGTCATCCTCAACAACCATACGGTTGCGGTAAATCTCGAAATCGCCTTTGTCTGGATTGATGATGATGTCATAGTTCTCATCTGTGCCAAACATTTTAGCAATAACACTACGGAAAGAGTCCTCAAGGACACTCACCATCGTGCTTCTGTCTATATTCTTGAGGTCTTTGAACTCTGCAAAGGTATCACTCAAACTAACTGCTTCTTGCCTTGCCATATTTTAGTTTATTTAAATTTCAATGAATATTTTGCTTCCGCTACTTGGTCGTACGCTATCGTTATCACCTCTGTAACATCAACTTTTTTCTTTTCTCCTTCTTTCTTCTCTTTTCTGGTCGTCTCAACACCGAAATCGTTCTCCGTCACGTTCACCAACACGCCCACATATTTCGGACCATTTTTCACTTGAACTTCCACTTCCTTTCCTTCATACTTCTTATATTGGCGAAGTACTTTGAATGGAGATGTCAGTCCGGCTGAGCCTACGTTCAACTCGAAATCTTCTTGATCTCGGTCTAACTTCGACTCTATTTTCTTCGAGAGTTCTATGCAATAGTCTAACGAGACGCTCTCTTCAGAGTCTATCTCCACAGATATCACATTGTCTGCACTCACTTCTACTCCCACTAAGAAATAGGGAGTATCTGCAATGCACTCCTCAACTATCTCATAGATTTTCTTCTCTTCTATCATTTGGTCTTTTTTGTTTGACTTTGTTTCTGTTCGGCTTCAAAACACAAAAAATGGAGACTTCCGCAAGCCCCCATCCATCCCGATTTCAACCTTACGTTACAAAGGTACGTCTTTTTTTTGATTTCACAAACAATCGTAGAACTTTATCTGCTAATTGTGTTGTATAACATCTATTTTTCACATTTCTTGCTGAAGATTTTACCTTTTTTCACATTTTCTTTTGCATACGTTAAATATATGACTAAATTTATAAGTCCTTAACGGTGCTTGAGTTACAAGCGCGTGTCTTGATTGTCAAATCTCATTATGTCTCCGATTATGAGAAATGAAAAACCACTTTTTTTGAGGATTCTCCTCTGGCCCTTCGCTGCAGTCTATGGATTGGTTGTTACCCTTCGTAATGTCCTTTTCGATTGGGAAATTTTGCCCTCTAAAAAGTTTGAGATTCCTATCGTCTCAATTGGTAATATTACCGTGGGTGGAACGGGAAAAACGCCTTTCTCTGAATATATTATTCGACTTCTGAAAGAGGATTTTCACGTTGGTTTTCTCTCTCGGGGTTATAAACGGAAGACGAAGGGTTTTCAGTTGGCAGATGAAAAATCGACTCCTGCTACGATAGGAGATGAACCTTATCAGGTGAAATCAAAATTTCCTGATATTATGGTTGCCGTTGATGCGAAACGCACACGGGGAATCGCGAAAATGCAGAAAGAGGCTTTCAATCGTCCCGACATCATCATCCTCGACGATGCTTATCAACACCGCTATGTTTCTCCTGACCTCAACATCTTGCTGATTGATTATAATCGAATGATTACGGAAGATCATTTGCTTCCTGTGGGTAATTTGCGTGAACCTATCTCTTCGACTGTGCGTGCGGATATTGTCGTGCTGACGAAATGTCCGACAAACTTGCAGTCGATTGAGTTTCGTATCATTCGGAAAAATCTGAAACTCTATCCTTATCAGGCTCTCTACTTCTCGTCTCTTGCATACGACGAGCCTCAGCCTGTTTTTCAAGGCTCTTCTTGTGATTTGACATCGGACACAACGGTACTTACTCTCACAGGTATTGCTGCTCCGAAACCATTTGAAGATTATGTTCATACCTTGGTGAATGAGGTTGCCTCGCTCAATTATGCCGACCATCATACGTTCAAGAAGTCGGATATGGTGGAGATCGAGAAGACTTTCAATGCAATCACTAATCCGAAGAAAATCATTTTGACGACGGAGAAGGATGCCGTTCGACTCAAAAATTCCAATCTTTTCCCAGAGAGTTTGAAAGCGTATATCTTCTATATTCCATTGCAAATCAAGTTCTTAAAAGAGGAAGGGGAGGAGTTTAATATGAAGATTCATAGTTTCTTAAGGAAAAACAAATATTTCTCTCAACTTTTGGATGCTGAGAAGAAATCTAATAATGAATAACAATTAAAAACGTAATACCATGAATGCAAATTTTGACCTTTTAAAGGCGATCAATGAGGCGCGTGATTTTTTGATGACGAAGACAGCCTTGAAGCCAAAGATCGCTATTGTCTTAGGCACTGGCTTAGGCGATTTTGCTAAAAAAATAGATGTTGTTGATACGATTCCATATCAGGAAATTCCTCATTTCAAGACGAGTACGGTGCAGGGGCACTCTGGCAAACTGCTCTTCGGACGCTTGGAAGGGGTAGAGGTGATGGCAATGCAGGGCCGTCTGCACTACTACGAGGGCTACTCAATGCAAGACATTACCTTCCCGATTCGTGTGATGAAAGCGTTGGGTGTGCAAGTGGTGATGGTGTCTAATGCGGCAGGTGGCTTGAATCCCGACTATATCCCTGGCGATGTGATGATTATCAAAGATCATATCAATCTTTTCCCTGAGCATCCACTGCACGGACCAAACATTGAGGAGTTGGGTACACGCTTCCCAGATATGAGTAATGCGTACGATAAGAAGTTGATTGTGGCAGCCGAGGAAATCAGTAAGAAATGCAACCTCAACCTCAAAAAAGGCGTGTATGTTGGTACGCAAGGACCAACCTTTGAAACGCTCGCTGAGTATCGCTATTTCCGCATTATCGGAGGCGATTCATGTGGAATGTCGACTGTTCCAGAGGTCATTGTGGCAAATCACGCAGGTTTGTCCGTCTTTGGAGTCTCTGTCATCTCCAACGTCGGTTGTGATGCCAACCTCAGCAACGTAACCCATGAGGAAGTGCAGCAAAACACTCTTCTGGCACAAGACAAATTGGCAACGTTGTTTACGGAGATGGTGAAGTATTGTGGAAGCGTGATGTAGGCATTGAAGAAATATAAAAAAGTAAATCCCAGTGGAGTTTATTCTTCGCTGGGATTTTTTTTATCGTGGCTTCCTGAGTTCTTACTCACCCCCCTCGCTCTTCTCCGAGTTCGGATAGATGATTTTGTAGCCTTTGCCGTGGACGTTCATGATTTCGACTTCTGGGTCGGCTTTGAGCAGTTTTCGGAGTTTGGTGATGTAGACGTCCATACTGCGGGCGTTGAAGTAGTTGTCCTCGTCCCAGATGGTGCGGAGGGCGTGGTTACGCTCCAACACGTCGTTGGCGTGGGCGCAGAGAAGGGCGAGCAACTCCGACTCTTTGGTGGTCAACTTGACAATCTCGTCATTGATAACCAACTGCTGTTTTTGCTTGTCGAAGAGAATCTTACCCATCTGGAATACTGTCTCCTCTTTCACCTTTTTGCCCTTCACACGGCGCAAAATAGCCTCAATACGGAGGAGCAACTCTTCCATACTGAATGGCTTGGTGATATAGTCGTCTGCACCGATTCTGAAGCCCTCCAAGATGTCATTCTTCAATGTCTTGGCAGAGAGGAAGAGAATTGGCACTTCCGTGTTCACTTGGCGAATCTCTTGGGCGAGGGTGAATCCGTCCTTCTTCGGCATCATGACGTCGAACACGCAGATGTCGTACGTCTCTTTCATAAATGCTTTATAACCAGCTTCGCCATCGGGCATGAGGTCTGTCAGATAGTTCTTTGCTTGTAAGTATTCGCGAAGAAGCATACCAAGATTTTGGTCGTCCTCACAGAGTAGTATTCTTGTTTTTTCGTCCATATTCGTTATTGTTATTTTGTTCCTATTTGTTCTGTTTTTGTGGTATCGAAATGATAAATTTCGTTCCCTTGTTAAACTCACTTTCTACCTTTATCGTCCCTTTATGGTCTTGTACGACCTTCTTGACGTATGCTAATCCCAATCCGAATCCTTTCACATTGTGAATGCTGCCTGTCGGTACGCGGTAAAATTTATCAAATATACGTTTTAAATTGTTTTTCTTGATTCCGATTCCATTATCTTCTATCGAAATGAACAACTTTTTTTTCTCGTTCCATGTTTTTAGTCGCAAAATGAGTGGTCCGTTTGAGTATTTCACGGCGTTGTCCATCAGATTATAGATGATGTTGGTGAAATGTACTTCGTCGACGTTGGCAATGGCATTTTCAGCGTCTAACTCCGTTTGGATGTCGCCGCCTGTGTTTTCCACCTTGATGGCGAACGTTCCGGCTATGGTGAGTATCAACTCGTTGATGTCCATCTCTTGGAGTTTCAGCGCACTGCTTTCTTTCTCAAAAATGGACATTTGCAGCACTTTGTCTATCTGCTGCGAGAGTCGTTTTGTCTCGTCTTTGATGGTTTTGCTGAGGTGGCCAATCATTTCTTGACTCTTCGTTACACCGTCGTCGTTGAGCATTTGGGCGGCAAGCGAGATGGTGGAGACTGGGGTCTTCAACTCGTGCGTCATATTGTTCATGAAGTCGGTGCGCATCTCAGAAAGTCTCTTTTGCTGCGAGATGATGATGAGCGAGAAGATGAATGTGAAGAGTAGCAATCCCGTGAAGATGGCAGAGGGCAAGAAAAGACTGCTCGAGGTGATGAATTTCTGCGTGGTTGGCAGAAAGACCTTCAAGTAGTTGGCTTGCGGTGCTGGGTCGTTCGGGAAGAGCAGTTGAGAATAACTCTCCATGTCTGTCGCCTCATCGTCGAAATTGGCACTGCGGTAGACTTCCTTCCCTTCGTTGTTGATCACGCAGAAATAGTGTCTCGCATTGATGCCATTGTTCTCGAATCCCTTGTCTATCAATTCGTTGAGTAGGGCAAAGTCTACACGCTCTTCGATTGGTTTGATGTAGGTTTCGCTCAACAAACGGATGAGAATATCGTCGAGCAAAGCACGGTTGTGCAAGAAACGCTCTTTCAGTTTGTTTTGGATAATCTTAGACGACTCTAAGATGGAGTTTGACCCATGCTTCATTGAGATGAAGACGTTGGGTTTCACACGCACGGTGGAGTATTTTTTGACGGAGTCGCCAATTGTTTTGAGTTGTTGCATCTGTTCCTCTTCGTTGGTCAGGAAGACGGACGATTTGGTGGTGATGCGAGTGCGTTGTGAAGGGGTAGAAAGGTTCTTGTTGAGGTATTGCATAGTCTCCTCTTCCTCTAAAAGTTTGGCGACTTCATAGAGGGAGCGTTTCACCTCTTCGCTGAATTGGTCTGCTCGCATGTCTACGTTGAGTTTGAGGTAGTAAGCCTGCAAGCCAATCAGACTGAAAAAGGAAACTGCCATTACAATGGTCAAGACAACAATCATCCATTTTTTCATACTTGCAAATATAAAAAAATGAAAGGAAGAATTGCTATCTTACCATCATTTCGTAAGGCATAATCATCTGGTCGTGATCTAAATTTTGCAAACGGAGAATCAAATTTTGTTCCCACGAGAGTACTTTTGATGGGAAGAGGGTGGCTTTGATCTTTTCGTAACCGATATTGGGCAACTGTTTCATCTGCTTCCACCAATCTTCTGCTTCTGGGTAGGTGTAAACACTGTAGGAAGAGCCTAATTGGGCTTCTTGAGCAGCATAGTGGATGGCATCGTCTAACGTTCCCAATTCGTCAACGAGACCGTTGTGGAGTGCGTCTACACCGCTCCATACACGACCTTCTGCCAAATTCTCTATCTCGTCTCTTGTCAGGTTCGGTCTGCCTGCCTCAACACGGTCTAAGAAGGTGTTGTAGACACTTCCAACGTGACTTTGAAGTACCTCTTTCTCCTCGTCGGTGAGAGGTTGGAGAAGGGTAGAGAGAATGTCGGCGTTGGCGTTCGTCTTCACAAATTCTTGGTGAATACCTAATTTATGAGTCAATTTTGAAATGTTTGGAATGACGCAGAACACACCGATAGAACCTGTGATGGTTTTGCTCTCGGCAAAGATATGGTCGGCTGCGACAGACATATAGTAGCCTCCCGACGCAGCATAATCGCCCATACTGATAACCACTGGTTTGACGGATTTTAAACGGTTTATGGCGTGCCACATCTGCTCTGCACCGTAGGCACTTCCACCTGGTGAGTTGACACGCACGACAACAGCCTTTACGGTGCTGTCTTCTTCCAATTGCTTCAGTTGTTTGATGGTTTTAGAAGAACTTAATCCTGTGGTCGAACCATTGTCAATTTCGCCTTCTGCGTAGAGAACCGCAATCTGGTCAGTTTCAGTTGTGCTTTCGTCAGAACCGTCGTAACTGCCATTCCAATAGTCGGTTACGCTAATGTAGTTCATGTCCTCATCCTCGGAGATTCCGATTAGATTTTTGAAAACGGATTCTACTTCGTCAGCATATTTGAGTCCGTCAATTAAGCCTGTCTCCAACACCTCTTGTGGAGTGCGGTAGATGAGCATGCTGTTGGCGATGGTGTCGAGTTCGTCGTTGGAGAGATTCCTTGATTCGGAAATGTCTTTTTTGAGTTCAGTCCAGAGTGAGTTGACAAGTTGCTCTTTTTGCTCTCTGTTGGCAGCAGTCATTGTATCACTGGTGTACATTTCTCCGTATGATTTGTAGGTTCCCATCTTGATCACCTGCATGTCGATGCCTAAAGTGTCTAAAAGCGACTTGTAGAACATAGAAGAGGTGGCAATGCCTCGAAAATCCACTGCGCCGATAGGGTTGAGGTAGATGGAATCGGCTATGGAGGCAACATAGTAGTTGCCTTGCGAATATTTGCCAGAGTAGGCGATGATGGGCTTTCCCGTGGTTTCTTTGAAATGTTTCAATGCTTTTCTTATCTCTTCTACCGAACCGTAGCCTGTTGAGAGGATGCCTGGTTTGATGAAGATACCTTTGATGAGAGAGTCTTTCTCTGCTTGTTTGATCGCTCCTACGATGGCTTCCAAAGAGGGCGTGATGTCTTCGTCTAAAATCGTGTTGTAAATATCTTCTTGAGAATGGTCTATCAACTCACCTTCCAAAGAGATGGTCAAAACGGTGTTCTCTTGAACGGTCCTTGTATCATCGGATGAGAAGATGGCAACGAGAAAGCAAATGGCGACAATCGAGCCAATGAAAAAGATGACGCCAGAAACAAAAATTGCTAATAAAGACGCAAAAAAAGACTTCCAAAAACTCATAGATTTGGCAGAAAATGCTCAGTGTCGCCTACTCCTTGTATGCGGTAACGCTGAGAAGTAAATAAACAAGGATGATAAATGGCAAGGCTACCAACTGAAGTGCTGCGAGCAAGATGATGTCGATGCCGAGGAATATGAATCGTATTTTGTTATCACTCCATTTGAGCGATTTGAATTTCAACGAGAACATTGGTATTTCAGAAATCAACAGATAGCTGAAGATGATGATTAACACAACGACAACGTAAGGGTTGAACAAGAAGCCAAACCACCCACGGTCGATGTAACTTGCGACTGGCATCAGAGGGTCTGTCGTGGCGATCAAGCCTACGAAGAAAAGTGCGTTGGCAGGAGTTGCCAACCCGATGAAGGAGCAAGTTTGACGTTCGTCTAAGTTGAATTTAGCCAATCTCAAGGCAGAAAAGGCTGCAATCAAAAAGGCAATGAAAGGCAGAAAACAGTGGACTTTTCCAGGCATATCGCAGAGGGTGAGTTGCGTATAGATGACGACACTCGGAGCGAAGCCGAAACTGACCATATCTGCCAAAGAGTCTAATTCTTTGCCAATGGGAGAGGAAACATGCAATGCTCGTGCAGACAAACCGTCGAAAAAGTCGAATACGGCAGCTAAGAGGATGAACAGCAGGGCGTAAAAAGTGAAACCTTTAAAGGCCATTACTGAGGCGATGCTTCCCGAGAAAAGATTCAAACACGTGATGGTGTTTGGTATGTGCTTTCTGATTCCCATTGAGACTAATTTTTAATTGTGCAATTTACGAATGAAACTGCAATATGAGACACAATTCGTCAGAAAAGTCGATTGTGTTTTATTTTTTTAACCTTGCGATGACGGTTTTGTTTCCGCGGACTGTCTGTTTCATGTCCACAAGAATCTCAGCGTCTAAAGGCAAATAGAGGTCGACACGTGAGCCAAACTTGATGAAACCGAGTTGAGAGTTCACCTTGCATTCATCTCCTTCATTGGCGTAGGTGACGATACGGCGAGCCAAAGCACCTGCCACCTGTCTGACTAAGATCTGCACTTTGTTAGGCAGTTCGATGACGACGGTTGAACGTTCGTTCTCAGTGCTGGACTTTGGCAGATTGGCGGCCATAAAGCGACCATCGTTGTGGGTGTAGTAGACCACCTTTCCATGAGTTGGATACCAGTTGGCATGCACGTTGAAAACGCTCATGAAAATAGAGACTTGCATTCTACGCTCTTTGAGGTATTCGTCTTCGTTGGTTGGCTCGATGACGACGATGGTTCCGTCGGCAGGGGAGACAATCATGCCATCCTCAAAATTCTCGAACACACGGTTCGGACTTCTGAAGAAATTGGTTAAGAATATGAATACGACGAATGATATAGTAGAAAATGCAACTAATGCAGTCTTGTGTTCCATACCACAATAGTACCACAACAACCCGTTGACGAGTAGTAGCGCGACCAAGACCTTCAGCAAAAGTTTTTTACCTTCCTTATGAATTTTCATTTTTTGTAGAGTTTGAACGGCAAATTTAAGAAAAATTTTGCGTTGAAATATGCGTCTTATTAGGAATATTTAACAAATAAGAGAGAAAAGTGCCACGAAGAAGAGAACCGGAGCTGCGATGAGGGCACTATCGAAGCGGTCTAACAGTCCGCCGTGGCCAGGCAAAAACTTGCCAGAATCTTTAACGTTGAGGCTACGCTTGATGAGCGATTCCACTAAATCACCCACGACACCGAAGGCGAAGATGAGGATGGTAATCGTCAACCAGGAGATCAATGTGAAGGCTGGAAAATAGTCGAGATTGAAGAAAATAACACCTGCGACGGCAGAGAATATCAATCCGCCAGCAAGACCTTCCCAAGTCTTCTTTGGAGAGATGCGTTCGAACATTTTGTGCTTTCCTAAAAGCATACCCACTAAGTAGGCTCCCGTGTCGGATGCCCATATCGTGATGAAGAAAGCAATGAGCATCTGCGATCCATACTCGGTAGACTCTACATACGAGAGAAGTGAGAATGGAACGGCAACATAGAGGATACCCATCAAAGAAACGGCAATGTTGACGATAGGGTTTTGCTTTTCTCGGAACAATTCTACAATCATCAAAAGTGCGAATGCGATGAATGGCGTTGCGAGCCAAAATGCAGACTGATCCTTGAAGAATATAAGGTAGGTGGCGAGATAGACAATCGCTCCGCCGATGACAGACGGAATGGTGAAGACCTCGCAACCCTCTAAGTGGTCGTTTGTCAATTTGTAAAACTCATACAGCCCGACGAGGGTGAGCAAAAAGAACACGATGGAGAAAAAGTCTCCATTGCAGTAGATGCTCGCAATCATGATGGCCACGAATATTGCTCCAGATAATGCTCTTGTGATGAGATTTTTAATTTTGTCAGACATAAAAAATGTTATTAAAAGGTCGTGGTAAAACTCTATTATTCTGTTGAAGCGTCTTCTTCAGAAGGTGCAGCGGTGTCGGCATTGTCTTCCGTTGGAGTAGGTTCGGCTGACTCTGCTTCATCTGCAACTTCTTCAGATTTCTTCTTCTTTTCTTTCTTTTTCTTCTCTTTTTTCGCCTTCGCTTTTCCTTCATTCTGAGGCTCATCTGCACTCACTTCTTCAGCGGGTTCTTCCTTCACCTCTTCAGGAACTGATTGTGGGGCGGTTTCGGAAACTGGCTCAGTTGCCTCTTCTGTTTTCTCTTCTACAGGGGCTTCTTCTGCCTTTTTGTTTTTCTTCTCCTTCTTTTTCTTTGATGCACGAGAATCCTCTTTTGTATTCTCTTCTGATGCCACTTCTTCCGTTGCCACCTCTTGTTGCTCAGCTTCGGTTGCTGTCTGTTGAGGCTCTGGAGTTGCTACAACTGGCTCTGCGAATGGTGAGTCTTCGATATCGTCAACGCCCTCTTCGCTATTGCCTGTTGGCGCGATTGAAGGTGTGGTTCCTGCGTCCTCTTCACCCGAATCTTCGCCTTCTAACTCCTCTTCCTTGCGGAGTTCTGCTTCGGCAGCAGCTTCCTCTTCTTGGAGTTTCTTGATGGCGGCGGCACGGCGAGCGCGTTCACGTTCTGCCACTTTCGCCTTCTTCTCTTTCTCTGCCAATTTCACTAACTGGTCGAGGTCGGCGAAGTTCACTGGCTTAGAAGCTAAGTTGCCTTCCACCTCAATATGGTCTTCTGTTGCGGTCGAGTCGGAATCATCAGCCCAGAAGATAGCGTCCAATTTCTTGCGTACCACCTCACGTTGTTCGGCAGTGAGGGAGAGACTATCAGACAAGTTGCTCAAACTATCCTGTGTGTGGACGAACTCGTCGTGTTCAGACTTGGCTGCGATGACAGTTTCCAACGAATCTGCTAAGATTTGCTCTTTTACCTCGGCAGAGTCTTTCAAACCGATGACAGAGTCGAATGCAGAGGCGTTCAACTGCTCGATGATACGACGCTTGTTGCCTGTGTAGAAGGTGATGTCTCCCATCGAACCGAAGCCGTTGTCGTCTATCTTCGTAGGTTTAACTTTGGCGATGATGGACTTCTGACGTGTGTTGCGGAATTTGACCTTGATTTCACCCGTAGCCAGATACTCGAGGTTCAATTCGGAAATGACGGAGTCGAGATATTCAGGAACAGGGTAGTATGGCATCATACCTGCGATAGAGTCGACTACCTTGTTGAAATCCGTGTGGCGATATTTCGTGTTACCCACCAAACGAATCACCTTCTGAGCCACCCAACGAGTGGTGTCGGTGCGGTCGTAGAATTTCTTCTTGTGGAAATAGCGGTGGTCAAAATAGTGAACGAAGAAATCAAGATCGTAGCGGAACTCAAATTTATCACGCTCATAGATTACGTCGTTGAGGTATCTACAGTTTGGCACTTTGATACGGTTCAAGACATATTCCTTCTTTCTTCCTTTTCTCTTGTTCTGCCGCTCGATGGTGTTGATTTCACGAACGTTGTCCAACTCCTTCTCTAACTCGGCGATTTGCTGTTTCAACAAAGTAGAGTCGATGGTCGAAGAGAATGGAATGACAGAGTCGACAGCGGTGGAGTCTACCCCTAAAGAATCGGCAAAGTCTGGCAACTCGTCTTCATCCATAGGAAAGTCGACAACCTCTTTCTCTTTCTTCTTGCGCAGACGCTCAAGAACATCCTCAGGAAGGTCTGTCGTGTCGCGTTCGCCAGTGATGAGGTCGAAATCACCATTGGCGAGCAAGACAGCGTCGCTTGCCTCTTGCGAGAGCAGTTGTTCTTGCAACTCTTGCTTCTTCTTCAATTCCTTCTTCTGCTTAGAAGAGAGGTGACGAAGACTGTCGATGCGGTCTTCCTCTTCGTATCTGGCACGTTCTTCAGCATCCATCTGGGCAAATTTGATGGAGTCTTTGCGAGCCTGCTCGGCAAGTTTGTCTTGCTCACGCTCCAACTTCGCTTGCGCCTTATCCTGTTTCTTATACTCTTTGGCCTTGTTGCTGACGATCTTCTTCGCCAACTTCATAGTCTCTTTTTCTATCTTCTCTTGTTCTTTGCGAAGACGCTCTTTCTCCTTCTCGTCGGCTTCTTTCTGTTCTGCAAGTTTGGCTTGAGCTTCTGCGAGTTCAGCTTGACGTTGCTGGTAGGCTTTGAGTTGAGCCTCAGCCTCTTTCTCACGCTGTTTGCGCTCTTGCATCTTCTCCATGTTCTCTTTGCGCTTCTCTTGCTGGATAAGAAGTTGCTCTTTCTTCTTTTCGCGCATAGCGTTGATACGTTCACGTTCAGCCTGCTTTTGGGCGGCTGCACGTTCACGTTGAGCCTGACGAAGGTCTATCTGCTTCTGTTTGTCGATTAAACGTTTCGCTTTCAGACGATTAGCAATATCTTGCTCTTTGCGTTTTTGAGCCTCTTTACGAGCCTTTTCCTTCTCCTTCAGTTGAAGAGAAAGTTCACGTTTCTTCTGCTCGCTGATACGTTTTTGCTCACGTTTTTGTGCCTCTGCAGCCTTTGCCTCTTCACGTTTTTGTTTCTCTTTTTCCTTTTGAAGACGAAGTTTCTCTTGCTCGGCTACTTTACGCTCGGCTTCACGCTGTTGACGTTGTGCCTGCAACTGCTTTTGTTGCTCTAAACGCTCTTGCTGAGCAGCTTGACGGGCTGCAACTGCCTGTTTACGCTTCTCTTCAGCCTCTTTGCGCCTTTGCTCTTGCGCCTCACGTTGTTCACGAATCTGCTGTTGACGTTGCTCGGCGAGTTCCTTCTCTTTGGCACGTTTTTCTGCCTCTTCTTGGCGTTGTTGCTCGGCAGCCTCTTTGTTGCGGGCTACGGCAGCACGATATTCTGAGGCTTTTTGCTCCTCTTCTTCTTGTTGCTTCTTGCGGAGTTCTTCTTGTTCTTTCTTCTTTTGCTCCCAGAGTTCCTTGTCTTGTTGAGCCTTTTCGGCATCACGTTTGTCGCGAGCCTCACGAGATTCACGTTGCTTGGCAATAATTGCCTCATACTCCTTTTGGCGACGAAGATTTTCTTCTTTCTCTTTCTTGCGAGCCTCTTCGATCTCCGACTTCTTCTTATTCCAGAGTTCGGTGTACTGATTCTTCAACTCAGCCTCTTTGCGAAGACGCATTTCGCGAGCTTGCTTCTCCAATTCAACCGACTTGAGATAGTCTTGCATAATACGCTCTTTCTCAGCGGCTGACGCTTCGGCATTGGCAGCATCGATAGACTGTTTCTTCTCTTGCCAAGCCTTTTTCTGCTGTTCGCGAGCCTCGATTTCTTTTTGACGGTTGATTTCGCGTTGCAGTTTCTGTTGCTCAACAGCCTCAACGTATTTCTGTTGCTTTTGAGCAGCCTCTGCCTCATCCTTCGCACGCTCTTCGTCGATTTCCTTCTGCTTTGCAGCCCAACGCTCTTGGTTGATTCTTTTCATTTCAGCCTCACGCTGTTGGCGAAGTTCGCGTGCCTGACGCTCGTTTTCGAGAATCTGCTCGTATTCCTTGAGTTTTTCTGTCTGATTGGCTTTGTCTGCTTGCTTTTTCTGGGCTGCAGCCTCTTTTTTCTGTGCGGTTGCTTCTTTTTCTGCATTTTTAGAAGCCGAAGCAGCCTCTTTAGAAGCGTTGACAGCCTCTTTCTTTGCGTTGTTCTCTTCCTCGAGAGCCTGTTTCGTCTCTTCCGCTTTCTCTTTTTCTTCCGCTTTCTCACGTTTACGACGTTCTTTCAACTGCTCTACACGAAGGCGTTGTTCCTCCCTATAACGGTCGGCATCCGTCTGAGCCACAACGAGTTGCGTGGCCAGAAGGGTTATCGTAAAGAGTATGAATAGAAAGCGTCTCAACGTTTCAAAGTATCTATATCGGTTCTTATATTGCCTGTTTCAAATCGCATAATTTGTTGCTACACAGCATATAAACGCTATAAGCAACGCAAAAATACGGAATTACAAAGATACAAAAAAGGTTAAAAATAAGGCGAATTTAGAGAAATGTGTTTAGCGGTTTGTCTTATTCCAATAGAAACGACTGAAAATCAGTTAGATGTGCAAGACATGGGCATAGTCGTGAAGTTGGCGTGTGAGTTCGGCTTCTTTGTTTTGCGTGTGTTTAGCCATCAGTGCGTGAAACCGCGGACCATGGTTCATCTCGATGGTGTGGCAGAGTTCGTGGAGCATAATGGCTTCGGCTAATTCGGTTGGAAGAAGTAGGAGAGACGAGGAGAGGTGGATGGACTTCCTCGACGAGCAACTGCCCCATTGCGAACGCATGCGCGACACTTTACATTCGGCATATTGAAATCCGTGCGTTTCGGCAACTTGTTTCAGCCAAGGTGGAAGGATTTGTTTTGCCTCAATAAGAAGAGCATTGCTGACGATTTTGCCGAGCGTTTTCTGCGTGGCATCATCATTGAAATCGGTTTGTGTAGGATAGAAAATCAGCAATTCTTTTTGTGAACGTAGTAGTTGCGCCTTGAAATTGCTCTTTTCGTGAGACTGATATTTTATGGAGAAGGCACTGCAGAAGAAGGGAACGTCGGGAGCGAGTAGAATGCGTTTTGTTTTTGCTTTTCTGAGTTGTATTTTCTCTCGAATCCAGTCGCGATGGTCATTGAAAAACATCAAAGCTTCTGATCTTGGGTAGAAAGTAGGCTTTTTTAGGATGATTTGAGACGCCGTGATGGAGATTCCGACACGTTTTAGGCGACCATTCTCACGGAGAATGATATTTCCGAACTCTTTATCTGAAAATGTAATATCCACAATATTAGCGTTTTATGATGCAAAGGTGAAAAAAGTTTAAGAAAAATCAAAAATTATTGCTCTGAAATTTTGGTAGTGTCGGAAATAGTGCTACCTTTGCACCGCAATCGAGAAACAAACAATGTTAATCGAAAGCAAAGAGAAATTAAAAATTGAAATTTGGTGCCATAGCTCAGTTGGTAGAGCAAAGGACTGAAAATCCTTGTGTCCCCGGT
>CAVJCT010000037.1:0-16954 GCA_963648205.1 Flexilinea sp. | reverse complement strand
AGAGAGCGACGAGTGCGTCGTGGGTATCGCCTGCGCAATAGTCGTAGCGGTTGCCCGTGGTGTCTGGGGTGGCAACGCCGTAAACCTTCACTTTCAAAGGAACGTACATACTTTCACCGCCGTCTGAACCCTTCTGAGTTACATAGTAGGTGAAGAGACCAGCCTCATCCGTACTTGGAACTGGGGCTTCTGTCAACGCCTTTTTATCTGGGTCGTACCATTGCAATTCGAACGTAATCGTTTTATCCTCATACTCGCCCAATGTTGCGGTCAATGCCGTAGCTGTTTCGCCTTGGCAATATGCCACATCCTCAACGGTTGGCACTGGCGTACCGCTGACGGTTACCAATACTGGAATCGTATCGCTTGTACATCCGCTTTCGTTCATTGCCAACACATAATATTGGTATTCTGTGATGACACCTGTTTTTGGCACATCAGGTGTTGGCTCGCCTGAAAGTTTCTTCTTGTTGGCATCGAACCAGATATAGGTGATACCCTCTTCCTTTGTCAAAACGGTTGGATCGTACTCCGACAAGGTCTTATTGAAGACTCCTGTCGCAGTAGTGTCGCCAATCAAGTAGGTAACAGCGAATGTGCCTTCTGGTTCTGGATTTGGAGAGACAGTAACGTGTACCTCACCCGATCCTTCACATTTTCCTTGGGTTACCTTGACAGAGTAAGTGCCTGTTGCGGTAACCTCCAACTTGCTTTCTGTAGATGCGTCATCCCATTCGTAGGTGTCGAAGTTTTCTGTCGCATCCAAAACGTATGGCAAATTGACACTACAGATTGTGGTATCATTACCCAAATCGACCTCCAACTTGTCTTGTACCTTCACGGTTGATGTTGCCTTGCTGACACATCCGTCGGCAGTGGTAACCTCGACAGTGTAATCGCCGGCTTTCTCCACCTCAATGGTTTGTGTCTTTTCGCCGTTGCTCCACAAGTAGGTCAAGCCAGTGCCTTCGCCCGCGTCGAGCGTACCTGTGATGCCTGCACAGAGCGTGAGGTCTTTCAACTCCAACGCCACCGTGTCGGCAATGGTGAAGGTTACATGGTAAGTATCTGACACACAAGTTGGAGACTCAATCAAGTACATGTAATCGTAAGTGCCTGCTGAGAGTGCGTCGATGTCTGGCATCTCAGTCATTGGCTCTTTGGCTTCATCCAACCAAGTGATACTGTTGCCTGCCTTCGTATTAGTGGCAATGGCAGCTGCCAACTTCACATAATTCTCATTCTCAGCAACTTTGACATTCTTACAGATGATGTCCAAGTCGTAATCCTCGCCTACTGGACTTTCATTGACCGTAACCGTGATTTTCTTAGACTCCAAGTAGCAAGTCTCGTCTGTCATGTTGATGACTTTGACATGCCATTTACCAGAGTTTTTGATAATCAAAGTGTCATATTTGTAGTTCTTTGGTGTTTGCTTTTCGCCATCCAAATAGAACTCGTAATAGTATGAACCTTTTTGCAATGCAGTAGCACGAAGAATCGTAGAGTCGCATGCCACTTCATCATCCACCTTGAGGGTTACCTCTTCCAACTTGCAATTCTCCTCACCACATTCAATAGTCTTGATGTATTTCAAAGTATCTTGACCATAGACAGTTGCGAGTGCCGTGTTGTTGATGTATTTCTCACAAGAAACGACTTTCGCAGTGAAGGTATATTCAATAGAATCGTTGGCTGGCATAGCCGTCTCTTTTGTAGTGGCAATGGTTGGCCAAGTGATTCGATTGGTTTTCTCATTCCAAACACCCTCGTCTGAAATATCCGTTACCTCACCCAACTCCTCTGGAAGGTCATCGTAGAGGGTGATGTTGAACGCATAGTCGAGCTCGGTAATGAATTCGCCCAACTGTGTAGAAGAGTTTCCATTACTGTTGACGTACATTCCGAAATAGCCAGGACCGGCAGAGGTCAACCCTTTCCAATCCTTGACAACGTTTGTCCATTCGTCTTCCTCGTCATTGATATACATATATAAATGTTCATCGTTCAAGACGAACTTGAAGGTTGGCGATGTAGATGAACCTGGGAATTGAAGGGCATCCGACCAAGTCTCGCCCTCTTTTGCCACCAACGTACCATCATTATACAATTGATATCCGAAATTGTTCTGACCATCTTTGTTGATGAACAATTTCATGCAGACACCCTTGAAGTCTGTGCTTCCTGGTGTTCCACTGACGTAACGGAAGACAATGTAAAGTTCCTGCGTAGATTGCGCACACTCTGCAAAGGTAGCATAAACCGTACCGTTCTTTCCGTAAGAATACTCTGGAGCGAAGAAGTAGGCTGTTGAACCATTCGTGCTGAGTTTCAAACCTGAAGCACCAACAGCAGGAAGTGAACCTGAACCCAACGCAACCAAACTATCGGTTGATTTGCACTTATTGTCAACTCTCGTTCCAATGGTATTCTTGAACTTCACGGTGTAGTTTACCTCATCGTCCACCATCGCTTTCTTGCGGTCGGCTATCTTCGAGAGGGCATCTTGCTCCTCGATTACTGGTGGCAACTCTGAGCAAGTGGTGAGCAAGTTGACTTGTGATGAGTCTGGCGAATCGGTCTCTGAAGAGATCCAAGCCACATTCTTATACTCCACATCGTCAACATCTGGACAACCTAAGTCGCGTGCTTTGGCAAGGTAAACCAACTTATCCTCTTCGCCCACCAACATCGTTGGAATTGTCCACTTCACGATACCCGTGTAGTTTTGGCTCTTCGGATTAGCAGCTGGGGTATAGGTTGCTTGTATCTTGTTACCGTTGTCATCTTTCAAAGCGGTGCTGTCTTTCCAACCTACCCACTCCAACTCGTATGGAATGGTATCAAGCACAACCACATTGTATGCCTCACGACCTGGCAACGGACCTGTTCCTTGAATACGACGCCAAGTGTAACCATCAAACTCCTCTACCAAGACACGGCTGAATGGCTTCATCGTTATTGCTTTTGGACCGATACCGCACACATTGCGCGAATAGTCCGTCTCGCCCAACTCATAGCCAGGATTGTCGTAGTTTGCCCAACATGGCGTAATCAATGCGAATGTTTCTGCCTGTGCATCGATTGTTTTGACCTTCAAATCTTCAGAGTAAGACCAATCGTCTTTCACACGCTCTTCCAACTGACTGGCAGGATTGGAAGCCAAACGAGCACGGATAAAGCCTGGACCATATACTCCCTTATGAAGCAAATATTGTGAATCCAATTTATCATAAACATGCGTAGAAGGTGCCATCAACGTTTCTCCAAAGCGAATCATCAAACGCTGATTCCATTTTCCATATTCATCTTCTCCTTGTGGAACTTTTTGGTAAGAGAACGAAATCGGACCTTCTTCAGGGTTGTAACCATATTTATCCAAGTCGTTCACGTTATCAACCACAAATGTCCAACCTGTCTTGTTTTCATCTGAATACAATCCCTTGGCAGCCGCATCATACATGTAATAAGAGACACGGTAATTATGCATGTTGATATAAGCCTCGTAGGAGTCGTTCCAGAAACGATAATCCATATAGAATTGGTAGCATGGATTTGGAACGTAGTTTCCGTAAGAAATACGGACATGATCACGACCACCATTCATCCACGAATCCTCACCTTCCGACTTATTTCCGAACTCGACCGTGAAGGTAACCACATCCTTAGGATTGAGTTTCGTACGGTTGGCTTTTTTCTTAACATAAAGCGTACGGCTTGCGAGAATATCCACGCAGTTGCGCTCCATTGTGTAGGTAGCGTGGTTTGGATATTCGTTGGAAGTCCAATCATCGAAATTAGAACCTGAAATCGTACTTGTCAAACAGATTCTTGGATTCAGAGTATCTGCCACATTGACGGTGAAGAAGACAGAGTCCATCGTTGCTGCCAAACCATCCGACTTGAAACCAGGAATAGAACCAATGTTCCAAGTGATGGAGTGATTGGAAGCATTATATTTTCCACCTTTCGTAGCACTTACGAACGTGTAGTTAGGATCCAACTTTGTGGTGATTGTCGTTCCTGAAGCATCCAACGTACCATAGTTACGATACTGCACACCGTAGGTTACGTTATCCCCAACGTAGGCGTAGGTTTTATCAACAGACATATAGACCTTGACATTGGCAATAGGCTTCATATCCTCTGGAGCGAGCAAGTTACCCGAGCAGATCAACATACCGAGCGTACGGAACCATCCGTGGAAGTACTTCGGCGTACTACCGATGTAACGTTGCTCTGGATTGGAGAACTTTGCCAAACCCGAGTTATCATCCCAAAGAATCTCACACTGACGGTAAATATCTGCCGTCAACTCCAAATCTTCTGCAATGACAGGAGCGGCAGCACTCGAACCTGGTGTGTAGTTAGTGTGATAAACAGAAGTAATTCCACCATCATATCTATATTGCTGAGGAATCTGAGAAACTCCCTTCCAATAAGGTTGACCAGGGTCTGGAGAAGCACCCATGGCAGAACAAAGTGTTGTTCCGCTTTCTGACGGTTCACGCAACAACTCGCAATGGCGGATTGCCATCAATTTTTCAGAATCATCCGTCTTGCCCTCCACAATTTGGTGAGAGGATGGATCCCAAGAATACTGCGCTGTGCCGTGCCACAAGTAATCAATCAAGTGACGCCAAGCATAACGGAAGTCCTCACCATCGACATATACACCAAAGGTTGGAGTTCCATCACCATCCCCCTCCATAGAAACATTACCAATAGAGGCGTAATAACCTTGTGCGTAGGCTTGTGCATTCAACCAGTTACCCGAAGCGTAGGCGCGACGGAACTGGTGCATCTCCCATTCTGCACGGTCTTTATTATTTTCATCGACACCGTCACCATCTTTCAACCAACGATAGAACTCATCGAAATAGGACGGTCCATCGTAGTCGATATAGTTACCACCATAGATAGAGTAAAGGTTCGGTCCGCCATTATAAGGGCCGTTGATGTTTCCATATTTTGCAATCGCATCATTAGAAAAACGCCATCGAGTCAATTCGCCCCACGAGTTACCTCTATTTTGATATCCATCGATACCAACAATACCTGAAAGATATCCTGCTAAAGACCCACTTCCCTTGTCGTACTGCGGGATCGTATCCACCAACGCACCAATAACACGTTGTGCATGATATTTCAAAGAGATAGGGTTGCCATTAAAATCCTTAACGACTTTACCATCATACTTCATCCACTCACCCCATTGTTTGTAGGCGATGAGCAGACCCATGGCAATATCCATATCACCATCAGAAGCAGAGTGACTGTCAGAACCATACGGAGCGTCAAAGGTTTTATCCTTCCACGCTGCCATATACGGACCAGCATAATCATTCGCATCTGTTCCACGCGATTTTCCATCAATGAAACGCTCCACACCTGAGAAACGCACATCGTGAATCCACATGTAGAGTCCCGTGAAAGTATTCTGGTCGGCAAAGATAGCCGCAGCCAGCAAAGCATAACCATCACCCTCGGAAACGAACGTGCCGTAGTTGCCTGCCACATCGTCAGAGTTGAAGGTGATATACTGAACACCATCATGACTCAAATCGGAGTAACGGCAGCGGTGCATCATAATTTGATATGCCTCGCGCATCGCCTTCTCCATATCGGCGTGTGTTACACCCTCGGCATTGTACTTAGCAAGGGACTTTCCGCCACCCTTGTACTCCAAGAACTGAGGGAACGGACACGCTGGGTCGCCCTGGTTAATATGGGTCGTGATGAAGAGTTCCGGCTTGTAATCAGTATCAGTGTCCGCAGCCAAAACCTCACCGATGCCACAGCCTACCACGGCTACACACAACAGTAAAAATCTCAGAAATTTATTCATTTTATCTCATGTTTTTCATACGGTATAAAGCTCCAAAAACCTCAGGTCGCATTTATCCCACTATTACACAGAAAAATATACTATATCTCAACTCGCAAATATATAAAAAGGAGTTGGGAGAGGGAGATTTTTTCGGAGAAAATTTTATTCCACCTTCCACTCCTCCACAGTTCTTGTCTTAGAAGAGAAACTACAACCAATCAGCACAACCTTACGCTTATCCGCAACATATTCTTTTGCATAACCTTTTTCTTTAATCTGCTCCATGGCAGAATCGGCAGAGCCATCTAATTTAAATTCAAATATATAGACATATTTTTCAGTCTCCAAAATGCAGTCTGCACGCCCCTGACTCTGTTGTTTCTCCGTAAAAGTAACGTAAGTGCTTGCAAGACGGAATATCAAGTAAAATGTATAATGGAAGAATCGTTCTGTCGTCTGCTTCTCGTGCATCGAATAAGGAATGCTTGCAAGAAACGCTGTAAGTTCTTGCATAAACTTCTCGATTTCACCATTCCCCAAGTCCTCTATCGCACTTGCAATCCAACTTTCCGAAGAGACAGTTGTCGACAAATACGTGTCCATCAGCAAAGGGATAAGCCCCATCTTCACCTCATCATTCGGAACATCCAATTTGTAGGTGTTCGTTCTCGGATTGTAGCCTTTTATCGTCAGATAACCACTCTGATAGAGCATCGGCAACGGCGTGTCTTTGTCCATTTTGAAGTCTAAGAACTCCCTTTCACCGTAATATCTTCCTGCTATCTCATCCAAATTAACGTTGTCGCGGTTCAAGAGTTGGACAAGGTAGGTCGGCGTTCCCGAAGAGAACCAATACTCACCCATCTCCTTCGTGGCAAAGGCAGACAATAGACTAAACGGATTGAAAACACCCACCAACCGTCTGCTAAAATGATAGCCATCATATTTTTTCAAGAGCATTTCGTACATCTCGTCAGTCGTCACACTGTACGCAACTGCCATCTGCGAAATAGGTTCTTTGAAATAGTTGTCAAACTCCTCTTTCGTGATTCCACAAATCGTGTCATATTTGGCAACTTTGCTAATATCCAACGGTTGATTAAAGCCACTAAAAACACTGACTTTCGCAAATTTCGTAACACCAGTCAGAAACACAAACTGAAGATCCTGGTCTGCCAATTTCAAAGACGAGAAGAATCCTTTCAGAATATTTCTGTTTTTGTCTGCCAGCGTCATCTCTGCGCCGTCCTCCACGCAAATCTTTCCCTTCTCCAACGTGTCGAGAATCGGCTTGTCATATTCGTCCACCAGAACGACACAAGGCACACCGCATTGTTCGTGAGCCGTCCTCAGAATTTCCGCAAAGCGATATCCGAAACTTGCCTTCTCGTCGGGAACTAAACCATATTGATTCTCCCATTTTTCCAAATATAGGTTCAAACGATTGGGCAATGCATCCACATTCAAAAAATCTTCTCCATTGAAATCCAAATGAAAAATCGGATAGGTCTTCCACTCCGTCTCCAACTGTTCAATTGCCAATCCTTTGAAAAGTTCTTTTTTCCCTAAAAAATAGTTTTCCAATGTGGAAACGAGAAGACTCTTTCCGAACCTCCGTGGGCGACTCAGGAAATAGATTTTCCCTTCTGATACCAAATCGTATACGAGGTTCGTTTTGTCAACATAAACAAAACCACCTTTTATAATTTTCTCAAATGACTGTATACCGACTGGGAATTTCATACTCGCACATTTTTTGTTCGTTTTACAAAGATATAAAATAGTTTTCGTACATCTCCGCCTTGTCATTATTTGTAACTTTGCAAAAAAGAAAAACACACTTATGTCCGCCCTCTACACTCACATTCCCCTCTGCGCCAGTCGCTGCTACTACTGCGATTTCTACTCGTCTACCTACAAAGGAAACCGAGCGGAACTGATTGACACCATCTGCAAAGAACTGACGCTGCGAAAGGAGTATCTGAAAGGTGAGCCAATCCGAACCATCTACTTCGGTGGGGGTACGCCAACGCAACTCTCCATTCAAGAATTGGAAATCATTCTGAACTATATATATAAGGTATATAATTGCGAACCTGTGGAAGTTACCATCGAAGGGAATCCTGAAGATCTGACGAAAGTGTATCTGCAAGATTTGTCTCGTCTGCCTTTCAACCGACTCAGCATCGGCATCCAGAGCTTTCATGACGAGGAACTGAAAGCGATCAACCGACGACACACGGCACAAAAGGCGATTGAAGCGGTGCGCAACGCTCAAGAAGTTGGTTTCAACAACATCAGCATCGACCTCATCTATGGATTGCCCAACCAGACGATGGCGAGTTGGGTGGACAACATCGAGCAGGCCATCGCCCTCGACGTGCCTCACATCTCCGCCTATAGTCTCACTTTCGAAGAGGGTTCTATTCTCACGAAGAAACTGCAAAAGGGTGAGATTCAAGAGGCAGATGAAGAGTTGAGCCTCAACATGTTCAAGACATTGCGAGAGCGACTCACCCAAGCAGGAATCCTTCCCTACGAGATTTCCAATTTCGCCCGTCCTGGTTTCGAATCGAAGCACAACTCCTCATATTGGAACGGTACGCCCTACCTCGGTGTTGGTCCGGCAGCCCACTCCTTCGACGGTGAGAATCGGCAGTGGAACATCGCCAACACCCGAAAATACATTGAAAGCATCGCCAACGGATCTTCCTATTTTGAAATTGAAAATCTGACGGAAGCAGACCATTTCAACGAGTTCATTCTCACCGGACTGCGTCGGAGCAAGGGCATTTCGATCGCAGAAATGAACAGCAGATTCCGCACTGATTTCATTGATTCTTTCAAAAAATCGGCAATTCCTTATATTAAGGATGGCCATCTCATTCAGCAAGGTGACCAACTTTTTCTTTCGGAAGGTGGCATTTTTATATCCGATTTTATTTTCGAAGACTTAATGGTAGATTAAGCAATCTGCAATTTTTCGTGCAAAAGAGAAAAAATCCCCTAACTTTGCAAAAATTTTTAAAATATAGCTCGTAATGACTAAAGCCATATTTCCTGGTAGTTTCGACCCATTCACGATTGGTCACTACTCAGTCGTGAAGCGTTCGCTCACCTTCGTCGACGAGGTCATCGTCTCTATTGGTGTCAACGCTGCCAAAAAGACCTACTTTCCTATTGAGAAAAGAATCGCCATCGTCGAGAAAGCCTTCTGCGACGAACCCCGCGTGAAAGTGCGCAGCTACGACTGCCTCACGGTCGACTTTGCCAAAGAAGTCGGTGCCAACCTTATTCTGAGAGGCATCCGCTCAATCCAAGATTTTGAGTATGAGAAGACCATCGCCGACGCAAACCGCCGCATCTCAGGTATCGACACGATTCTCCTCTTCACCGAGCCTCAACACTCGTTCATCAGTTCGACAGTCGTTCGCGATGTCCTCAAATATGGCAAACCAGTGGCTTGCTTTATGCCCCCTCACATTACGAAAGAAGATCTTGAATTTTAATATTTTCTTCAAAAGAAAATCAATATAAAATGATTTCAGTTAATAATCTTACTATACGTTTCGGGAATGACCCACTTTTCAGCGATATTTCGTACGTTGTGAATCCTCGCGACCGCATTGCCTTAGTTGGTAAAAACGGTGCAGGTAAGAGTACGATGTTGAAGGTGTTCGCTGGTCTGCAGCCACCCACTTCGGGTACGGTTTCGATTCCGAAAGACGTTACCATCGGCTATTTGCCACAACACATGATCCACAACGACGGAACGACCGTCCGCGAAGAGGCTGAAAAGGCTTTTTCTCACATTTTCGAATTGCAAGACGAAATCAACCGTCTCTCCAACGAATTAGCGACTCGCGAGGATTACGACTCGCCCGAGTATGCTCGCCTCATCGAGCAGTTGACGCATGCCAACGAACGCCTCGACATGATGGGTGCGAACGATTTTCAAGGCAATGTCGAGAAGACGCTTTTGGGATTGGGATTCTTACGTTCCGACTTCGACCGTCAGACGAGCGAGTTCAGTGGTGGATGGCGTATGCGTATCGAATTAGCGAAGATTTTGCTGAAACGTCCCGACGTATTGCTTTTAGATGAGCCGACCAACCACTTGGACATTGAGTCTATTCAATGGTTGGAGAGTTTCTTGAAAGTTTGCGGAAGTGCCGTGATCCTCGTGTCGCACGACCGTGCGTTTATCGACAACGTGACCAACCGCACCATCGAGATTTCATGCGGTAAAATTTACGATTATAAGGTGTCCTACTCCAAGTATGTGGAACTCCGCAAAGAACGCCGCGAGCAGCAACTCCGCGCCTACGAGAATCAGCAGAAGCAGATTCAAGAGACGGAGGATTTCATCGAGCGTTTCCGTTACAAGGCAACCAAATCCAACCAAGTGCAGTCGCGCATCAAGCAGTTGGAGAAGTTGGACATCATCGAAGTGGACGAGGAAGACAACTCTGCCCTCCGCCTGAAATTTCCACCTGCACCCCACTCTGGCTCTATCACCGTCGAGGCGAAAAACCTCACAAAAGCGTATGGCGACAAAGTCATTTTAGACAATATTGACATCACCATCAAGCGTGGCGACAAAGTGGCTTTCGTCGGCAAGAACGGTGAAGGTAAAACCACACTCGTGAAATGTATCATGAACCAAGTGGACTATTTAGGCAGTCTGAAGTTGGGTCACTTGGTGAAGATCGGTTATTTCGCTCAAAATCAAGCCTCTCTGTTGGATGAGAACCTCACTGTTTTCGACACTATCGACCAAGTGGCAGTAGGCGACATCCGCACGAAAATCCGTGATATTCTCGGTGCGTTTATGTTCGGTGGAGAAGCATCAGACAAGAAGGTGAAAGTGCTTTCAGGTGGTGAACGTACTCGTTTGGCAATGATCAAATTGTTACTCGAGCCAGTCAATCTTCTCGTCTTAGATGAGCCGACCAACCACTTGGACATGCGTTCGAAGGATGTGCTGAAAGATGCCATCAAAGCCTTCAACGGTACGGTCATCGTGGTTTCGCACGACCGTGAGTTCCTCGACGGACTTGTAGATCGTGTTTACGAATTTGCCAATCATAAGGTGGTGGAACACATCGGCGGTATCTACGATTTCCTTCAAACGAAGAAGTTAGATTCTTTGCAAGAATTGGAGCGTAAAAACGACAAAACGGAGAAAGCAGCCGTTGCAGAGACACCTTCAGACAATAAACTCTCTTACGAGGCTAAAAAAGAGCAGCAAAAGAAGATCCGCAAGGCTGAAAAGGCAGTGCAAGATGCTGAAAATGCCGTCAACCAATTGGAGAACGACATCAAGGCTCTTGAAGAGAAAATGTCGAAACCCGAAAACGCTGCCGACGCTTCTCTTTTCCAAGAATATGGCAAGAAGAAGCACGAGTTGGAGCAGAAAATGTACGAATGGGAATTACTCTCTGAAGAGTTGGAAAATCTCAACAAGTAAGAGGTGATTTCTAAATATCATCAAAACGAAATGTCATTAATTAAAATAGAAAACGGTGGATTCGAGGCGCAAGTCTTATTAGAGGTAGGCGGACGAATCGTTTCTTACAATAGAATCGGTCAGCCCAACCTTTTGGAGAGCGACCCGAAAATGTGGAACGAGAGCGATTCCGACCGACTCAAGCCTACACCCGAAATGTTAGATTTCCGTGGATATAACGGTCATGAAGTGTGGCTCGGTCCGCAAAGTCAATGGTGGAAACAGCAGACACTCAACAAAGAGAAGATTGACTCCGACCTCTTCTGGCCACCCGATCCCTACATCAGTTTCGGAAACTACGAAGTGCTATATCAGACACGCAACGAACTGATTATCAAAGGAGAAGACTCTCCCATCAGTGGCATTTCGTTCACCAAAACCATGCGTATCGAAAAGAATGGCAATCTCTTTTTCGAGGTGAAAGCCACCAACATACGCCAAACGCCCGTCTCTTGGGATTTGTGGCTCATCACCCGAGTCAACGGTATGAGCAAGAACCTTGTGCCAATCAAATCGCCTGAAGATTTCTATTTAGGCGAGCCATCGCACCCTTGGCAAGGCAGACCAACCTACAAAATAGAAAACGGTTTCTTCTCGTTCACACCCGAGAACTATGATGGCAAATTCGAGGAATGCACAGGAAAGGCATATTTGAAGACAGAAGAGTCTGTCATCTTCGCTCAATGTGGCGCCCAATGTGGCAATGAATGGTTGAAACTCACCTTCGAGCACCATTCACAAGCAGAACTCCACCCCGAGCAGACCGAGATCGAACTCTACAATTTCGTCTGCGCAGACCCTAAGAACTGTCTTTTGGAGTTGGAGTATCACGCACCCTACAAGACACTGCAACCCGGCGAGAGCATGAGTACACGATCTGTTTGGAGTGTGATTCCGTCGGTCGGCTGATTTTGCCACAAAAAACGCACAATATTGCGCTGATTTAGTTAATTTTGCTACCATAAACTCAGATTAGAATGAAGCAAGAGGTGGAAACAGAAAAAGTCGCACAAGAAAGAGAGAACGAAATAGAGGCTTCACAAACCAATCGAATCGAAGTTTTTGGTGCGAGGGTACACAACCTGAAGAATATCGATGTTTCGATACCGCGAGATAGCCTTGTGGTCATCACAGGTATGAGCGGAAGTGGAAAATCATCGCTCGCCTTCGACACCATCTATGCCGAGGGGCAACGTCGCTACATCGACACCTTCTCCGCCTACGCTCGTAATTTCTTGGGCAACATGGAGCGTCCCGACGTGGACAAAATCACAGGCTTGTCGCCCGTCATCTCCATCGAGCAGAAAACGACCAATAAGAATCCACGCTCTACTGTCGGAACGACCACCGAGGTTTACGACTTCCTCCGTCTGCTTTTCGCCCGTGCTGGCGAGGCTTTCTCGTACGTTACTGGCGAGAAGATGGTGAAATACTCCGAAGACCAAATCATCGAACTGATTGAGAAAGAATATATCGGAGAACCCATCTACCTACTTGCCCCTGTCATCACAGCCCGAAAAGGACACTACAAGGAACTCTTCGAGCAGATCCGCAAACGAGGTTACCTAACCGTGCGTGTGGATGGCGAACTACGCCAGATTGTCCACGGAATGAAGTTGGATCGTTACAAAAACCACACCATCGAGATTCTCATCGACAAGTTTACCGTTTCTGAAAATAACGAGCAACGCGTGAAAGAGTCTATCCGCACAGCCTTGAAACAGGGCAAAGGGACACTCGTTGTTCTTCGCAAAAACGCAGAAGAAGGGAAGCAGTTGCTCCGCCATTTCAGTCGCCATCTGATGTGTCCGACGTCGGGTATCTCATACGAAGAACCCGCACCACACAATTTCTCGTTCAACTCCCCTCACGGAAGTTGCCACAAGTGTAAAGGTATCGGAATGGTCAACGTCTTCGATATGGACAAGATCATCCCCGACAAATCCGTCAGCATCTACAATGGCGGTATCATTCCATTAGGAAAATACAAGAAGAACCTCTTTTTCTGGCAGTTGGAAGCCATTGCCGATCGTTACGATTTCTCACTGAAAGACCCTATTTCGGAGATTCCTGAGGAGGCTCTCGACGTCATCCTCAACGGAACGGACGAGCGTGTCTGCGTTACCAACGAATCATTAGGAGCCAGCAAAATGACTTGCCTTTTCGAGGGAGTCATTCACTATATCGAATTGCAGCAAGAAACCGATGCTTCGGCAACCGCTCAGAAATGGGCAGGTCAGTTTAGCAAACAAGTCGTTTGTCCCGTCTGCCACGGCGACAGGCTGAACCAAGAGGCACTACATTTCCGCATTGCCGGCAAAAACATAGCCGACCTTGCCAATATGGACATTGCGGAACTGCTCGAGTGGATCGAGAAAGTTCCCGAGCAGATGACTAAACAACAGTTCACCATAGCAGAATTAATTTTGAAAGAAATCAAGAATCGACTGCAATTTATGATTGATGTTGGTTTGGAATATCTGTCGCTCAACCGTGCGTCTGCCACCCTTTCTGGAGGAGAAAACCAGCGTATCCGCTTGGCGACGCAGATCGGTTCGCAGTTGGTCAACGTACTTTACATCTTGGATGAGCCAAGCATCGGATTGCACCAGCGCGACAATGTCCGCTTGATCGAGTCATTGAAGAAATTGCGCGACATAGGCAACTCTGTCGTCGTGGTGGAGCATGATAAAGATATGATGTTATCGGCTGATTATGTGGTAGATATCGGTCCGTTTGCAGGACGAAAAGGCGGTCAAGTCGTCTTCTCGGGGACACCCCAAGAGATGGTCAAGACCCACACCATGACAGCCGACTATCTCAACGGAATCAAGAAAATCGAAGTTCCGCAAAAGCGTAGAGAAGGCAGTGGCAACGTCATCACCCTTCGTGGCGTGAGAGGCAATAATCTGAAAAACGTTACCGTTTCATTTCCGCTCAACAAATTCATCTGCGTTACAGGTGTGTCGGGAAGTGGAAAATCAACTTTGATCAACGCCACCCTGCAACCTATTTTAAGTCAACATTTCTACAATTCATTGCAAGATCCGTTGCCTTACGATAGCGTTGAAGGTTTGGAGTTTGTAGACAAGGTGATCAATGTCGATCAATCGCCAATCGGAAGAACGCCTCGTTCCAACCCTGCCACCTACACAGGTTTGTTTGGCGACATCCGCGAGTTGTTCGTCTCATTACCAGAATCAAAGATGAGAGGTTACAAGCCGGGACGATTCTCGTTCAACGTGAAAGGTGGTCGATGCGAGACCTGCACAGGAAACGGCTATCGCACCATCGAGATGAACTTCTTACCCGACGTGTTGGTGCCTTGCGAAACCTGCCAAGGAAAACGCTATAACCGAGAGACCTTGGAGGTTCGTTTCAAAGGAAAATCCATTGCCGACGTGTTAGACTTGACCATCAACATGGCAGTGGAGTTTTTCGAGAACATTCCGAATATCTATCACAAAGTCAAGACTTTACAAGACATTGGATTGGGCTACATCAAATTAGGTCAACCTTCCACCACCCTTTCTGGAGGTGAGAGTCAGCGTATCAAACTTGCCACTGAGTTGATGAAACGCGAAACAGGCAGCACCGTCTACATCTTAGACGAGCCTACCACAGGACTCCATTTCGAGGACATCCGCATTCTGTTGGACGTACTCAACCGCTTGGTGGAGAGAGGCAACACCGTCATCGTCATCGAGCATAACTTAGACGTGGCGAAAGTGGCAGATTACATCATAGACATCGGTCCGGAAGGCGGTCGAAATGGCGGTCAAGTCGTCGCCACAGGAACGCCCGAAGAAGTTGCCAGCAACCCTAACAGTCTGACAGGCAAATTCTTAAAAGCAGAATTAAATTAATAGAATACAATTTGATATATTTGTAAATGAAATTTCAATCCAACCCGACTGAAATCTTCACACATATCAAAGAAGAAAACAAGAAAAATAAGAACCTTTATGTCATTAATCAAGTCAATTTCAGGAATTAGAGGTACGATTGGCGGCAATGTCGGCGACAACCTCACCCCTTTAGATATAGTAAAGTTCACCGCTGCTTTTGCCACTTGGTTGAAAGCGCACAGTGAGAGCGATAATAAGAAAATCGTTGTTGGTCGAGACGCGCGTATCTCTGGTCCGATGGTAGAATCATTAGTTGAGGCTACCCTTGTCGGTGTGGGCGTTGACGTGGTGAACATCGGTATGGCAACCACACCAACCACCGAGATCGCAGTGAAGAAAGAGAAAGCCATCGGCGGTATCATCATCACAGCGAGCCACAACCCCAAGCAATGGAACGCCCTCAAGTTGCTCAACAGCGACGGAGAGTTCTTGAGCGACAAAGACGGCAAAGAAGTGTTGGCATTAGCAGCCAAAGACAAATTCACCTTTGCCGAGGTGGACGACTTGGGCAGTGTCAGCCACGAGGACTATACGAAAGCACATATCAAAGACGTACTCAAGTTGGACTTGGTGAACAAGAAAGCCATCAAGAAAGCCAACTTCACGGTAGCGATCGATTGTGTCAACTCTGTCGGCGGATTGATTTTGCCAAAATTGCTTGAGAAATTGGGCGTTGACAAGGTCATCAAACTCAACTGCGAAGCGACAGGACAGTTTGCACACAATCCAGAGCCGTTGCCAGCCAACCTCACTCAGATCTCCGACGAGATGAAGAAAGGCATTGCTGATGTCGGTTTCGTAGTAGACCCTGACGTAGACCGCTTGGCGATTATCTGCGAGGATGGTTCTATGTTTGGCGAGGAGTACACATTGGTGTCTGTAGCAGACTACATTTTGAGCCATACTCCAGGCAACACCGTTTCCAACCTCAGTTCGACCCGTGCTTTGAGAGACGTAACAGACGCACACGGAGGCAGTTACCACGCAGCAGCCGTTGGAGAGGTTAATGTCGTTACGAAGATGAAGGAGACCGACGCAGTGATTGGAGGCGAAGGCAATGGCGGTGTCATCTATCCAGAGGCACACTATGGTCGCGACGCTCTCGTGGGTATCGCCCTCTTCCTGTCGCTTTTGGCAGAGAAGAAGACGAAAGTGTCGGAGTTGCGCAAGACCTATCCGAACTACTTCATCTCGAAGAACAAGATTCAGTTGACACCCGACATCAAGGTAGACAACATCTTGAAGAAGATGAAAGAGAAATACGCCAACGAGCAGGTGAACGACATCGACGGAGTGAAGATCGACTTTGCCGACTCTTGGGTACACCTCCGCAAGTCGAACACTGAGCCTATCATCCGCATCTACTCAGAAGCCCACACCGAGGCCGAAGCCGACAACTTGGCAAAGAAGATCATGAGCGAGATTGAGGAGATTTGTAAGAAAAAATAACAGAAAATAGAACAAGAGCAGTCTTGGAAGCAATTCTGAGACTGCTTTTTTATGCTTAACAATAACAAAATTTTCGACACTCATCTCGCCACTATGTTCTAACGTTTAGACATTTAACTCACATATAGGCATAAAAAAAAAAGAGACTTCTTCACAGAAATCTCTCATCCCAAAAAACTAAAAATTATGAATACCCTCTAAGAGCGGTGTGTAGGGGACTCGAACCCCTGACCCCGTGCGTGACAGGCACGTATTCTA
>CAVJCT010000036.1:0-7506 GCA_963648205.1 Flexilinea sp. | reverse complement strand
ATTTCGCCGTCTGCTCGCGAGTCGGATTCTCCTCGCCCTTATACTCTGGCATCGATCCTGATTGTAGAATGCCCGACTGCAACACTGTGCCGTCCCAATCTACGAACGACACTTTAAACGCCAACGTGTCGATGGTAAAATTCACGCTGTCCACATTCTTAACCACATGGTAACTTTCACCTTTGTCCCCATTTTGGAAGACGTGCATACGCAACTCCGTCTGCACCGCTGCGAATATCACCGTGCAGAAAGCCAACGCCACCAATAACGATGTAAAAATCTTCTTCATTTTTGATTACTTTGAAAATTCTTATTTTTTCGTTCTTCGCTCACCATACACTTCCCAATTGTTTCCAACTGTGAAGATTTTGTTTTGCCAAAATTATAAAAAGAAGTGTGCTTCCACAATAGAGGCACACTTTTCTTTTATTAGGAGCAGACCATGTAAAGGTCAATTTTCTTATCGCCTATTGAACATTTTGGACCAAACGGACAGACCTACCGTAGTGCCGAATATGATAACCACCCGAAGACACACGCGTAGAGTTGAAGCGGAACTGGCAAGCGTAGTCAGAGTCGTAAGCAGAAGACGACCAATAGTAGCCATTAGAACCAACCTCGTGCACCGAGCCATAGCGGTAACCTCCACAAGGCAACGCCACAACGCCTAATTCCTCAAGGGAAGCAAATTGCTTTGTTGTATAAGTGTTGCCTGCATAGTTGCTTGCCGTAATTTTGCTGACATCATTATTTGACAAATCGAGGCTCGTGCTTATCACCGTCACATTCACTCCACTTGGTGCCACAAACTCTTCTGGAATTAGGAAATAGCACAAACATGAATCCTTTTCTGATGTTTTGATGTATCCTAACGTCCACTTGTTGTTTTTGAACAAATACTGCCACTCCAATGTGGTCAAAGTTCTCCACTGGCTTGGTTCGTTACCACCATTGGAAATAGCGTTGTAGACCCCCCAATCTGCATTGGCGTAATTACCAGTCAAATCGTTTGAAAAATCTCCTCCTGGATAATAATCAGAACTTGACTCCAAATTAGACCATGGTTGGTAGGCATTCGCGCCACTTTCCCATCCGCTTGTTCCCCAACCGAAGAGGTCGATCCAACCAGTGTAGGTGGCGTCAATATTTTCATTGGCATCTCCGATGACATCATATTGGTTCTCTGCGAAACGCCAAGTGCCTTTAGCCGTACCATTATCCGCCGTTGCATGCTCACCCTGCATAGCATTGTACTGCAAATTGCCCTGCGAGAAATAAACACTCTTGGTGGCAGACACCTTGTAGGATGCTACTTTCAACGCTCCATTGACAATGAAATTCCTACTGTCTGTATTTTTCTCTGTTTCCTCGTCGGCTTCAATGAATTTGACGCTATCTACTTTTGACAATAAACACTCATACGCTTGTCCATCATTCCGATAGACCTTTAATTTGACTCCCGTAGTCTCCACAGCGAACAATGTGCAGCAAGCCAACACAGCCATTAACGATGTGAAAATTTTTCTCATGTCGTATTAATTTTATTTATAAAACATTTTACCTTTCAACAACTATATATCCAACATTATTGAACATCCTGAACCAAACGGACGGACCTACCGCTGTACCGATAGTAGAGGCTGTTCGAATCAACGCGCACAGAGTAGAAGAAGAAATCGCAAGCGTAGTACGAGCCGTCCGCCGAAGACGACCAATAGTAGCCGAACGAGCCAACATAGTACAACGATGTTCCATTGCGGTGGCCACCACACGGAAACGCCACAACGCCAAGTTTCTCGAGAGATGAGAACTGTTCAGTAGTGTATTTGTTCGTAGATGGGACTGTAAGATTATACAAGTAAGTCGACGACGTGGTTGTGCTTAAGACAGTCACGGTCGTTCCTTCTGGTGCAGTAAATGTCTCTGGAATCAACATGAAACACAGACTTGAATCTTTCTCGGTCGTTTTGATGTATCCCAACGTCCATTTGTTGTTTTGGAAAAGATATTTCCACTCTGCATTTGTCAATGTTCTCCATTTGTTTGGCTCGTTGCCTCCGTTGGAGATAGCGTTGTATACTCCCCAATCCGCATTGGCGTAGTTGTCAGTCAGGTCGTTGGAATAACTACCGCCTGGATAATAATATGATTCCATCATAGAAATAGCCCAAGGTTGGTAAACCTTCGCACCACTGCTCCATCCGCTCGTTCCCCATCCGAAGAGGTCGATCCAATCAGTGTAGGTGGAGTCAATATTTTCATTGGCATTTCCGATGACATCATATTGGTTCTCTGCGAAACGCCAGGTTCCTTTAGCCGTACCGTTATCCGCCGTTGCATGCTCACCCAGCATAGCATTGAACTGCAAATTTCCTTGCGAGAAATAAACACTCTTAGTGGCAGAGACCTTGTAGGATGCTACTTTCAACGCTCCATTGACAATGAAATTCCTACTGTCTGTATTTTTCTCTGTTTCCTCGTCGGCTTCAATGAATTTGACGCTATCTACTTTTGACAATAAACACTCATACGCTTGTCCATCATTCCGATAGACCTTTAATTTGACTCCCGTAGTCTCCACAGCGAACAATGTGCAGCAAGCCAACACAGCCATTAACGATGTGAAAATTTTTCTCATGTCGTATTAATTTTATTTATAAAACATTTTACCTTTCAATAACTATATATCCAACATTATTGAACATCCTGGACTAAACGGACTGACTTAGCGTGGCTCCGAAAGTTGCTGCTGTTCGAAGACACATTCGTAGAGTAGAAGAAGAATTCGTAAGCGTCGTACGAGTCGTACGCAGAAGATGACCAATAGCGGCCGTACAAGCCAACATTGGCCACCGCCGTACCATTGCGGTAGCCACCGCAAGGAAGTGCCACAACTCCTAAATTCTCGAGAGAGGCAAAATCCTCAGTCGTGTACTTGTTCGTTGATGGAACTGTCAAACTGGTCATCGAAGTTGACGTCAGGTTTGCTGTGCCTAAGACCTCCACGGATGTTCCCTCTGGTGCAACAAACGTCTCTGGAATCAACATAAAGCACAGGTATGAATTAGTGCTATCGTTGATATATCCCAACGTCCATTTGTTGTTTTTGAACAAATACTGCCACTCTGAGGTTGTCAAAGTTCTCCATTTGTTAGGTTCGTTGCCACCATTTGAGATGGCATTGTAAACACCCCAGTCTGCATTAGCGTAAGTGCCGGTCAAGTCGTTGGAATAACTACCGCCTGGATAGTAATATGAACATTCCGATGTTGCAGACCACGGTTGGTAACATGTCGTTTTACTGTTCCATCCGCTTGTTCCCCATCCAAAGAGGTCAATCCAACCAGTGTAGCTTTCCGCAGTGTTTGCATTGCCATTTCCAATCACCTCCCATTGGTTATCAGCAAATTTCCAAGTGCCTTTTACCGTATCGTTGCTTGCCGTAGCGTGCTTTCCTTCCACAGCATTGAACTGCAAATTTCCTTGCGAGAAGTAGACGCTCGTTGAGTCGGACACCTTGTAGGATGCCAGAATCAAAGCACCATTTAGCCTTGAGTTAAAAATTGTTTCATACACCGCCGTGTAGATAAGTATATTGGATGTAATCTGACTCTCATCAAGACTCCAACTTTTGAATTTATAATTGTAGTCTGATGAAGAACTGCGAGTTGGTTTTGTCGCCCACACATAGTCGTATGTGCCAGAGTCTGTTCTGAACAGTTCAGTTCCATCATAGTCGTTGAAAATACAAGTGTATTTATGCTTCGTGCTGTCAAAATACGCCTTATAGCTTACGTTGCACGTCACCTCTGCCAACTTTGGCTTCCAAGCAATTACGTAATCGTAGAGTTTGGTACTCTCCTTGGATGGAAGTTCACCACTGTAACTTGGCATCGTGCCATAGTCAAGAAACTCCGTAGAGAGTACCTCTCCATCCATATCCAAGAACACAACCCCATACTTGCGGATGGTCGAGTCATACACCGCCGTGTAGGTTGCCTCACTCTGCACCTTTTCTATTTCGGGAGTCCAACCCTTGAAACCGTATGTGCATTTCGCCGTCTGCTCGCGAGTCGGATTCTCCTCGCCCTTATACTCTGGCATCGATCCTGATTGTAGAATGCCCGACTGCAACACTGTGCCGTCCCAATCTACGAACGAAACCTTGTATTCCAACGTGTCATAGGAGAACTTCATACTATCTATCTTTTGCACAACAAGATAAGTTTCGCCTTTGTTCCCCTCTTGGAAGACATGCAAACGCAGTTCTGTCTGCACCGTTGCGAATAGCACCGTGCAGAAAGCCAGCGCTACCAATAAAGATGTGAAAATCTTCTTCATTTTTGATGATTATTAATTCTGAAACGACTTTTGACTTTCAAAAGCAAAATATCTGATAAACAAAAAGTTACGAACATTTGCCACGCCGATAAACTCAACCCATACTAAAAAAATCAAACATTTAATCGGCAGCGCAAAGGTAGCAATAAAAATGACAACATTGGACTTTCAAAAGGGCAAAAGTGCGGATTTCCGCAATTTTACCCTCTATAAGTATATTTTTTCAGACAATTAAGAAACTCAGACAATTAAGAAACCATGTTTATAGTTCATTAATCCTTTGAAGAAGGAAATCCTCAATGTTGATATAATGCACACCGCATTCGTCAGTCCACGGAAGGATATTGTCGCGCACCACGACGATTTTGGCGTAAGAGTCGTCTATGCGGTTGAGCGAATTGACTTCTTGCTGGCGTTTTTCCTCGTCGGCTACCGTGAGGGCAGACTGGATGTAATAACGTTTTTCAGCGCGATTGACCACAAAGTCCACTTCGAGTTGAGAGCGCACTTTTCGTCCCTCCGAAGTGTAGTTGTACTCCACCACTCCAACATCAATGTTGAACCCTCGGGCAACAAGTTCATTGTAGAGTATATTCTCCATAATATGCGTTTCCTCCTGCTGACGAAAGTTAAGGCGAGCATTGCGCAATCCGATGTCCGTAAAGTAATATTTGAGGGGTGTGTCGATGTAAGAACGCCCCTTAATGTCATAACGATACGCCTTGGCAAGAATGTATGCGTCGATGAAACATTCGAGGTAAGCCGAGATGGTTTCGTTCTTGATTTTCAAGCCTTTAACCGATTGAAACGTGTTGGCAAGCCGAGTTGGGTTTGTAAGAGAGCCCACGGCAGAGGCGACTACGTTGAGCAGTTCGTCGAGCAATTCGGTGTCGGCGCGCAAACGATTGCGTTCGATGACGTCTCGCAAGTAAGTGAGTTTGAAAAGGTCTTGCAGATACTTGGCTTTCTCCTCGTGGTTTCTTTTCTGCAAAACCATCGGCATACCGCCATAGGTAATGAACTCACGCCAAGCGAAACGTTTTTCCATGGGATAGGCAGCATAAAATTCGTCGTAGGTGAGAGGCGTGATGTGAATCTCTTCGCCTCGATCACGGAAAGCAGTAGCCACGTCGGACGACAGCATTTTAGAATTGCTACCCGTAACATAGACATCCACATTCGGCAAGTTTTTCAGTCCCAACAGCACATCCACGAAGGTGATTTTAGAATCCGCTTCTGGAGGAAGATAGGGATTTCGGATGATCTCCACCATTTGAATCTCATCCAAAAGAATGTAATAAACTTTCGTGGTGTCACTCACCATTTCTCTGAGATATTTACCCAATTCCAAAGGGTTTCGGTAACGCGCATTGAAGTCGTTGTCCAATTCGAGAGAGATGATTTGTTCGGGTTGCACACCATCTTGCAGCAAGTATTCACGGTACAACACACCCAGAAGGTACGATTTTCCGCATCTTCGGATTCCCGTAATGATTTTGATTTGACCATCTTGGCGACTGTCTATCAACCTCTGAAGGTTTCTTTTACGTTCTATTCTCATAATTGTAAAGGGTAAAAGTGCGGATATCCGCATTTTTACCCTTCAAAGGTATAATTTTCAATCGAATTTTCAAATCTAAAAATATAATAATTTATACTTTAACATCTGATTAACAATGAGTTCTGCATTATTTTTAAATATTTTCATTTAAAAGCTTTCTAAAGGGCAAAAGTGCGGATGTCCGCATTTTTACCCTCTAATAAACTATTCGCGGTGCGTTGTCTGTGGCGACTGCCTTGAGTATGCCACCACTCGTCGCAGTTCCAGCCATCACTGTAAAGTCTGAAGTGTTCGGAGGCTTTTTCATCATCAAGTATTTAATCAAGAATAAATAAATTTAAGAATATGTTTGGAATTGACGGACAAGAATTAATCGCCATTGCGATTGTAATATTATTATTTTCCGGAGGAAAGAAGATTCCAGAGTTGATGCGAGGCATAGGCAAAGGAGGTTTCGGTTTTTAGGCACCTATCAAGTAGACAGTTCAGTTGAGAATATGATCACGTTAGTGTCGTATATAAGAATAAGGGGTTCGTTACTCTTTCACCATCCACTCCCCAATCGTTCCCGTTTCCGAAGAGAAACTACAACCGATTTTGAAAATTTTTCGAGTGTCGGATGAATATTCTCGAGCATACCCTTTCTCTTCAATTTGTTGAAGAGCCTCTTCTGCCGTGCCATCCAATTTAAATTCAAAGATGTAAATAAACTTGTCCGTTTCAATGACGCAATCTACTCTGCCTTGGGACTGGCATTTTTCCGTGTAGATGTGGAATGTTGAAACCATACGCATAATTAGATAGAATGCGCAGTGGAAATAGCGTTCTGAGGTTTGCTTTGTACGCAAATTGTAAGGAATACTGGCAAAGAAGGAGGTTAGTTTTTGTCTGAAACTTTCTAAATTACCTGCTTCTAACTCATCCGATATTGAGACAATCCAAGGTCTCGTCAAGTTCTTTGTTTGAAAATAGTCGTCTGCCAAAAGAGGAATAAACGACTTCTGTACTTCTTGGTTCGGCACGTCTAACAAATAGAGTTCCCTCTTAGCATCGTAACCCTTAATCGTCAGATAACCACTTTGATAGAACATCGGCAATGGCGCATCTTGATCCATTTTAAAATCCATAAAGTCGGATGCATCATAGTATTTCCCTACCAATTCATTCAAGTTGACATTATCTCGGTCAAGAAGGTTTACTAAATAGGTCGGAGTGGCACTCGAATACCAATAGTTTTCCACATTCCCCAATGCGAAAGCGTTCAATAGACAAAATGGATTATAAACTCCCCTCAATCGCCTACTGAAATTATAACCGTCGTACCTACGGCGAAGTTTGGCACGCATCTCGTCAACGGTTATATCTTCCGCCATAGCAAGTTCTGCCACAGACGACTGGAAATACTGCTCCTCTTCCTGCATCGTTATACCGCAAAGCGTGTCATATTTTGGAGAGAGGCTAATATCCATCGGCTGGTTAAAGCCACTAAAAACGCTCACTTTGGCAAATTTCGTAACACCTGTAAGAAAGACGAACTGCAAATCCTCATCTGCTAATTTCAAAGTAGAATAGAACGCCTTCATAATGTCTCTGTTCCGTTCTTC
>CAVJCT010000035.1:0-27209 GCA_963648205.1 Flexilinea sp. | reverse complement strand
GGCAACCCTCAAAATTTTGCATCCTTATTTCTGCATCCGTGATGAATTTTGGAAGCAACGATGTGGCACCAGAGGAAGCCCAATAGTTCGCCACCTCACCAGTCTCAAGTGCGTTTACAAGGCTAAACGGATTGTAGATATCCATCATATTTCGTCGACTAAAATGGTAGCCATCATAGTACTCTTTCAGTCGATCGTGTGTCTCTTGTGGTGTCCAACCATTCATCTGCCCCATTTTCTCTAATTCAGGCGCAAAATTCTCCTTGATTTCTTCCTCTGTTATTCCACATAATGAAACATATTGAGGAAAGAAACTGATATTCGAGAGATTGTTCATCACAGAAAATAATGAAATCTGCGTGAACTTGGTGATTCCGGTGATGAAGACAAATTTTTCATAAAAATCGTTTGCTTTGAGGACGGCAAAGACCTCACGATAGACTTCCGTGCAAGCGTTATGTTCCTGGGTTTTCCACGAGTGTTGCAATGGCGAATCATATTCGTCAATGAGGATGGCAACCTGATGCCCAGTCTTTTTGTAGGCTGACTTGATTAGCATATCAAAACGTACAGCAAGGGATTTGCTATCATCCGAAATCACATCATACTCCTTTTCATACTCTTGAAAAACATTACTGAAATATGATTTAATTTCTTCTGCATTTGCCCCACCGCAACTCATATCCAAGTGAATGACAGGATATTTCACCCACTCCGTCTCCAAGTCCATTATCTTTAGGCCCTCGAAGAGTTCCTTCTTACCCTCTAAATAGCATTGCAAAGTATCGACAAGAATGGACTTTCCAAAACGGCGTGGGCGACTGAGATAGTTGTATTTACAACCCTCATTCACCATCTCCCAGACCATGTCTGTCTTGTCGACATACAAATAGCCTTTTCTTCTTATCTCCTCAAAAGATTGAAGTCCTACGGGAAGTCGTCTTTTATTGATTGTTGCCATGATTCTGAGTTTTAGCGAGATGACGATTGAAAAACATAATAATCAAAGATACAGAAAATTAGCGAAGAGCTTATGTATAAAATTGGAATTAAAACCCAACTACATTTTCTCTTTTATTTCTTCAAGGCGGTCATCAACCAATTTTTTGAAATGTCCATCCTTTTTATACCACAAAGAATCCTTTACGTCCATTTTTGATTTTAGCATTTTCTCTATATCTGTAACCGCCCGCATGATACGTTCTGTACTACAAATTGGAATTTCACCATTCGGAGCAAATGTTGCTAAATATTCCTCAGCAGGATTATCAACGCCCAATCGTTTACATACCAACCAAGCGGTTGTCTCTGCTTCAAACTCACGCTCCTTGACAGAAAGATTTCTTCGTTTATTTTTATCCAAAGTCAAATGCTCACAGAACAAATGTCCAAGTTCATGACATATAGTATGAAATTTAGCCACACGTTCAAAATTCTTATTGACTGAAATCATATATTTTGAACCGACCTCAATTGAATATCCATCTTTCAACGGAATACTCAAACGCTTCTCTTCATATCGCATAATATACCCACCATACACATTCGTCGCCAATAATGTCTCATCAAAGAAAACGCCATAAAGAGGAAGATTATACAACAAGTTTTCAAAAGTTTGTTCTGAAACATCACCACTTACCCTTGTCAACGTTTCGCACCACTGTTCCATTAATTCCGCACCCCTCTTAGCATATTCCACATCTGGATCAGGCTCTGTGTCAGAATATTCAAAAACACATTGAACAGGTCCAAATGGCACCAAAATAATCAATTTTTGAGCATTCGGTTTAGGTCTTCGACCCCACTCACGCCATTTTTTTCCGGGAAAAACGAACTGAGACTCGGGTTTTTGCATGTGAATAAGCATCGCATTGTAAGGTGCTATATAACGAAAGCGACCCACAAAATCGAGTACTTTCTTGAACTCCCTACTATCACGAAAACTTTTGACCATGAACTGTAACTCATCAATGTTTTCTTTAAACTCCTTTTCCCTCTCCTTTGCCTTATTTTCCTGATTCAAGAGGAATTTCTGATACTCAGAAGAAATTTTTTCCTCATCGTATGAAGCCAATTTATCAGAATCATCAAACCGCACATTAGCAGCATGTGGTAGGTTTTTCAACATCAGATAAACCGACTTACAATATGGAATGAAATTTTCTCCCATAAAGTCAACTAAAGCGACTGCAAAATCAAGGAATCCTTGCGTTTCCAAAATGACTTGCGTTGCATACTCTAACGCCTTTGGCATTTGATTCTCAAAGACATTGTTTAATTCTGTTTTTTCATTTTTGTTCATACTCACATTTTTTCAATAAAATTAATATTTACATTCCGCAACCAACCCCGTTGGTTCACCTACGCCGACCATATAAACGAGTTGTCTTGCTCTTGTGATTGCAACATATAGGAGGGAGCGTTTGGATGAAAGGAACTCTTTCTGCGCCAATTTATCCATTCCAGAAAATGGATAACCAGATGTTACTTTTGAAGGGAGATTCCGTTCATTTATACCCATAAGAATGACAACACGAAACTCCAATCCTTTCAGAGAATGCAACGTGCAGAGATTTATGCCATTAGAATCGCCTTGCTTTTGAGAGCCTTTCAGAATCTGGTAGGACGTTCCATCTTGATGAAAACGTTTCTGAATGTCCTTCAATAGATTAGCATTGGGTGCAGCAACACAAATTTCCGACAATTTTATATCGGATTGCTGACATTCCTTCACCCAATCAACGATTTGCTGAATTTCGGCATTGGCATCACCAACGATCTGATACATTGGTTTTTCGCCATCATGGATAAGAGAGACGTAACCATTCAAATTTTCCTTTTCTCCATCTAAGTCATCGTATTCAACACCCTTCACGACACTGACAGCCACCCGCTTGATGGGTTCTGTTGTGCGATAGTTGATTTTCAGTTTTTTGCTTCTCACCCCACGCACGTTTATACCAGCCTCTCCGAAATTAATCTTTCGCCCAGTATAAATACGCTGGATGGGGTCGCCCGTGAGGAACAAATCATTTCTGCCTTCTGCAACCAAAGCACGAAGAAATTTCAACTCTGGATTGGAAAAATCTTGAAACTCATCCGCTATCACATTTGTATAAGGATGTATGTTATTGTTTATCAAATAATTGGTTGTCTCGTTAAACAATTCGAGTCGATCCACCACCTTTCTCTCTTGCTTTAAAGCGACATACTTCTCTGTAAGATTCCAAATCTCCATACGCTGTTTCCTACTCAATGCTTTTGTACGACCTACACGTGATTGAAGCATATACTGTTTCATATCTTTATTACCATAGTAGACGATAACATCGATATATTCGTCGTAGAGGAAACGCTCATCGAACTCAGACACCTCGGTTTCTAACACTTCACGCCATAATTTCAACGACTCTTCGTCGCCACTATAATCGAGCACCTTATACCCTTCCTTGACCTTATATTTTTCGGCAGTGTCAAGTAATACACGATCGATATTTTTGAGCGTGTAATTTTGTATGGGAACGTCAAGTTTTTCTATTGACTCCGCGAGATTCTCGCTGAGAGTGCGAGTATAAGTGGTGAAAAGCACATTAGCTGCAGAGTTCTCGCACAAATGTTTCAGTCGGTGAATGGCAGCAATAGTTTTACCAGTGCCAGCACCTCCACTAACCTTCATAGTTCCCTTGTAATCGGCATACACAAGTTTCCTTTGTGATGGATGAAGGAAAATCTGCCATTTGTCCATTCCCTGCTCAATGATGTGTTGCAAAGCATCATCATCAGTAAGTTCCACAAATCGACGTTTATTGTTGTCACTCAGCAGTTTATCCTCTTCTCCTTGAGCACGCCCCTCTTCGACATCAGCAATAACAACATCTATGTCTGTGCCGTCCATCACATTGAAGATATTCTCGTATGCGTCGACAGGCAAGACCGATTCCAATTTATCCAAATCATCCAAAGTTTGAATTGTCAGTACCTGTGAAACCAAATCCTGAGGGATGCCAATCTTAAGCAATTTTTCTTCCGGGACATTGGCAAAAAAAGAAGAGTCTTTCTCACTCTGAGGGACAACAACCTCTTCTGTTTTTTCCACCACCGAAACAATCTGGCAAGCTTGTGTATGCTCATTCCAAACAAATCGTTTGTTTGTTCCCCAACGATACGCTTTTTCATGGTCTGCCACATAGAGTAGAGAGTAGTTATCACCATTAAGCACACCCACCACTGCCCTATAGTTATCGTCTATCCTCGCAGTACGAAGAGAAGAGTCTTTAAACTGCGCGATAGGTTCAAAATGGATTCCGTTTGTGGTGTTGTCTTCTCGAAACTTACGCTGAAAAGCAACCACTTTGTCTTGTATCTTCTTTGGCAACTCTAACATCGATTCCAAAAAAGTTTCTGAAAGAAATAGTCTCATCGCTTATATATTTCTTATTATTTCAATATTAAAATCGTCCCTATTAATAACCATATATCCATTCTCCGTAAAAACATTTTTTGCTTTTTCATCTACTGGATCAATAGCAATTAACGGATCTTCAATGATTAAGCCCGCAGAGGCAATAACCTCATTGTCTTCATTCGTCAGTTCACACATACCCTCGTGGCTGAATGGAACATGATTGTCTAACAATAAATCAACAATATCTTCCAACCCAGGATAGAACATTTTTATTTCCTCACAATCCTCCTGAGATTCGACGGTGGCTTCTTGCTCTGTGGAAGAAATCGAATCAAAGAATTGTATCAGATTGTACCTTCTCCAAAAACCGATCCATTCGTTTTTATCTACCGAACGGAGACCTTTTGTTATTTCGAGATCGTAATGGACGCCCTGGGAAAAAGCTTCATCCACCTCTTCATCCGTCGAATCATCTGAGAGAAGTGCATCACAATCATCATCAAGTGTTATACTTCCTTTGTACATTCGACCATCATTAGCGAAGAAGGCTTCCATATCTGCAATTGCCCCAAAGCAGGTTTCCTTAATTGCACCCATTTGTGGATTTTCCAACAATATTCCCAAACGGGAAACTGAGTTCATGCCAATCTCGTCCTCTTTTCCCTGTTCGAAAAGTTGGATATCCTCCCACGTCAACGTCCATGAGAACATTTTTTGCGGCTTTGCCACCTTTATGCCTTCTCGTTTTTCAAAGTCAGCATAAAACCTCATATTAGGGTCAGTCGCATGGAATGCATAACCATCCAAATAGATTGAGAACCATGGCACAATGGACAAATCCGAGATTACCCGACCGTCAATCTTGGCAAATGTACACATTATTTGGAAATCGGGGATGGTTACTTTCGTAACTCCGTATGCCACGGTCAGTTCGAACTGTGGCTTGATGTGGTACGACAACTCCGTATCATTATCTACATCTTCAATATGAATCTTGTAGTAATACGACGTTTCATCAAGTTTCTTTTCGAAAGACCAACCTTTATTATGCGCCAAGGTCTGCAAGGCACGGACGAACTTTAATTCGAGTTCGCTATCTTCGGCTGCACCATTGGTGGCAATCGTACCGACAGACCCGTTGACTGACTCCCAAGCCTTTGCTCCACCGACCAACTTTGCGAAGAGTAATTCCGCTTGTTCTCGGCTAAAGTCTTCGCGGCTATACTGGTTGCCATACGTCATAATGCAATGGTAACAGCCATCCTTCCCTTCGAGTTGGCAAGTGCAGTCTTTTATTTTTTCGTATGCAAACTGTATCATCTTTGAGAACTCGTCTGTATTGTACAGTTTTGCAAGATAACCTGTGCCACCTGGAATTACATCATACATCACCAAATAATAGTCCTTCATTCCCGTAGCCAAGTTCATCTCCGTGTAGGAGTCTATCTTTATATGTTCTGGGGAAGAATGATAGTATTCCTTCATTCCCAATTCAATTCCAGACTTGAACATTTCGACAGCAGATGCCGCATCCATGATTTGAATGGGAAGAAGTATCTTGATAGCCTCTGTTTTAATATGGCGATACAGGTAAAGTTGCTTGAACACCTCTCCTGCCGTATCGTCAGCGAAGTTCACGTTTTTATGGTTGCAGAAACGGTAATGTTGCTCGACAGGCTTATGTTCTTTGGTCAATTTAGACATTAAAGGAGTCGACTTACCACAATGTTTGCAGGTTATGAAACCGTGTTCGGGTATAGAAGCGTCGTTGTTCAACTCCACCTTTCCACCAGTCTGCATCGACATACCGTAATTTGACTCATATAAGTCTAAGTTATTGCAGAACTCGATTCCAAATCCGATGCTCTTCATGGCAAATGAAGAAACAATGCCGTTGTGTCGGAACATAAAATGTTTCTTCATAATGTATTGTTCCCTTGTTCTTTCTTCATTCGCATCATCCAACACTGCGTCGGCTTTCATCATAGCACTACGCGCGTTGGTGAATTTCAGATAATCGTGAGTATTGATTCCCCACGAGGGGTCGCCACATTTAGGGCAAGCTGCCGTATTATATTCTGGAGTGCCTTCTTCCGCTATGCAGTCGCACTTCGAACAGTAGCGCATAGAGATTAGGTTGTCTTTCCAATCGAACGTTGGTATGCCCGTAACCTCCAACTGCATTTTCTGAGTGCAGAACTTATTGCCTGGTGCCAGTTCCTTGATGCCTTGCGATGCCGAACGCACCAACTCTATGACCTTAGGTTCGGCGACGTTGTCTTTTTTGTCCTCTTTCTCACGATTGGAGTATACGCTGGCTTCCAATTTAACGCCCGTTTCTGGGAAAGCATAGTTTGGCAACAGTCCACTATTGGTCATGTATTCTATCACACTTTCTCCTTGGATGGTGGCGTATTGCTTTTTGCAGACTTTTATCAGGTCTTTCAGCGTCTCCATGGATGGGTCATTCGCTTGCAACCGCTTCTCTTGTTCCTTATACTCATTCAGTTCAGCATTCAAACTATAGAGTTTATCTGCGAGTAATTGAAAGGCTTTGATGATGATTTGGAAGAACGACTCATCTTCAAGAGTTGCCGCCAACATCTTCAATGTGTACTCTGTTTTCTCGTCATATTGTTCTGAGAAACGAGCTTTCAGCGATCTCTTATTTTCTTTAATGAAGGCGATAATACGATTGATGACAAAAGTGTCGGACGACATAGCATCCTCGGTCAGACATAAGTCGCCAATACAAGATGGAATGCTATGTTGAGAATCTGCCGAAATCCAAGAGTCAATGCAAAAAGCAAAGAAATGCCTCCGCAAAATGTCTTTCGCCTGCAAGAAGCACCCAGGGGTCGTCACCTCGCCCTCCATCATCTCGTTAGGATAGGTAAAATAGTACATGTCGTGTGGCTCACCGGCATGGGCATAGTTGAGGATAAGTGCCGAGCCTTCTTTTCGTCCGGCACGTCCCACACGTTGCAGAAAATTGCTTGGTTTAGGAGCGATATTGGCATTGCCCATCACGTTCAGATCGCCGATGTCGATGCCCATCTCCAAGGTAGAGGTTGCCACAAGCACATTTACAGAGTTGGAGTGGGCGTGTTGCTTAAAGTCGCGTTCCAACTGTTCTCTGTCTCCGCGTTCCAACAAGCCTGTATGCTCACGGGCATAAACACGAGGAGAGATGGTGCGATTATACACCTGCTGATAATAGTTCAATTCCGGACTAGACTCTTCAGAATAGACACCCGTACATTTATAGTTCAGACATGGCGTGTCTTCGCTCCATTGGTCTTGCCTTGCCACATAGAGCGTAGACTGGCAATTACTGCACTTTATGTGCTTCACATTCCTACTTATCCATATATGGTCGGCATTGATGGCATAATTGCCTCCACCCAGAGGGGCGCTATTCAACACCCCCACTTCTTCCATCGTCTGAAGCAGCGTGCGAATAAAGTCGTTGAAAAGCGTGCTATTCTTTTCTATCGGCCAGTTGAAGCACTGGAAGAAATAATTGGTGTACCAGTTGGCTTTCTCCCTTCTCAGCACCACCACATCGAGCATTTCAGCACTGCGATCCTGGTAGGCGACGCCCAACAATTTCGGGAAACGGACACCGCCACAAAACATTTTATTCAGAAAATGGTGTTCATCTTTTTTCCAATTCAAAGCCCAAGTAGTCAACGCCTCATTTCTGTATTTATAGAGATAAGGATGGTCTACCGCTCCATGTTGCCGCATTCTTTGAAGGATGCCGTACACATAATGGCAGAATTTGTTCTCGTCGTCAGCATATCCAAGATTGTTATTTTGAAGGAAACCTTTCATTCTTTCATAAACTTGGACGATATCTTCTTTTTTGAAGAAAGAGGCTGATGCACCCGTCTTCTCAAGGGTTCTACCCAACTGAGACGTCAAACCAAATTCACTAACAATCTCCCAATCAACCCGAATATCAAATTCTTTTTTGAAAGACTCCATATAACCACTACCCTCACGGTAGTTCTTGCGTAGGTCAATATGAGTGGCAAGATCTGCTGGCAGGAAACGGTTGTAATAGTCGTCTTCCGTCAACTGACCTTTCCAATAGCGTTTGAACCCTTCTTGCAACTCTGTAATGTTCACTGGTTTGTCGAGCGTGTTGATATATTGCTGCATCGACTGACGGAAGAGGAAACGGAATGTCCTGGCTTCGTAGAAGGCGGCCTGATGTGCAGCATCTTGAACACTGTTTGTGAAGACAAGCATCTTCCTATCGTTGGCTTCTGTGTGGTCAAAATCGCTTGAAAGCACCTGACTGACCGCAACACTCGACAACGTAGAGGTTCGTCCACCAATCAGACAAATGGCTTCACTGTTGCACTCTGGACAGTTGGTTGCAAACCGCTGATTGCCATTATTGGTGGAGGTGGTGCGACTGCAAACCCTCACTCTAAGCGTGTCTGCCCCACTCTCCGCTGTCGTGAGCAGATCTCTCATACGGAGATGGCAAGTGCCGTTCACAGCCGTCTCATTCATGTATTCGTCTATAGGCTCGTGATTCTTCTTCTCAATGTTGAGGAGCATCACCTCCTTGTCGTGGTTCATGAACGCTTTATTGATGACGGCAACATCCGAGCAATAGCAATCGTCAGTCTGCAGTTTGCGCGACACCCACCCACTAGCACCGCAGTCACGACAGAAGTACATAGGTAACGCCACCCTTCCGTCGTTTTTCTTCAGGCTATGTCGCCAGACGAACTCAGGCTCTTTCTGAAAATAGCGCAATATGCCACTCAGTTCTCTTTGCCACAACTGCACTTGCAAATAAAGCATTGGTACTGTCCTTGTAGTATCGTTGAGTGGTCGTTTAGCGTAGGCTATCAATGCCAATAGGTTCTCGAGAGCCGTCAAACAAACCTTATCGCCATCCTGTAGGTAGAGGCGACGGAAATTGGCATCCCCTTCCACTAATTTCTTTTTTATGTCATCAAGAGAGAATATTCCTTCTGACAATATTTGCAACAGCGATCTTACGATGCCCATTTGTCGCAACTGCACCCCAGCCTCAACCGAAGATATAGACGAAGACTTCAGCCACGTCTTGCAGAGCCTGCGCATGTAGGTTTCCACCGTGTCGTTGGAGCCGAACTCGCAAGTTTTTATCAGTTTGGCGTCTGGCAGGTTGTTGTTTGTGTCAGACACATATTCGTCTACTGGTATGCGGTGTTCCTCAATGACATTCTTCTCGTCGAATTTCTCGCCAAACACATCTGTGGCATAGTCGCATAACCGTGTTTTGCTGTCAGGACCGTTGCCTATGGTTGCAGATGTACCCACAGGGCAAAGCACTCCCTTCGGCATATTGATTTTCAGTTTCAGACGACGAATAAGGTTGGCAACATCCGTTCCCTGCGCTCCGTCGTAGGTGTGGAGTTCGTCGAGGACGATGAATTTCAGTGCCTTTGTGTCGGTGTCGATGTTTCCCTTCCACAATGTGCTGAAACGTTGGCGCATCAGTCCGTAGTCGAGCATTTTGAAGTTGGTGAGCAGAATATCTGGCACCGTATCGAGGATTGCGTCGCGGTTCTCTATGATGTTATGTTCGCCCATTGTGCGTGGGTAGTCTTTGGCATCCACGCCTTCGCCCACGAAGAGTCCAGCCGTAACCTTTCCACGCAGACGATCGTCGTTCCATATCGTCTCAGCCAGACGTTTCGCTTGGTCGCTTGCCAAGGCATTCATCGGGTACATGATGATGACCTTCACGCCCACCTGTCGCCCATACTTATTGCAATGATAGCAATAGTCGAGTATCGGATAGAGGAAGCATTCCGTCTTACCCGAACCCGTTCCGGTGGTGAGCAACGTAGGTTCAGGTTGGTGGCCGTCGCGCATAGACAACTGTCTGAAGGCCTGCAACTGATGCTTGTACGGCGGAAAATCAGGGGCTATTTCGAGCGGTATGTTCCTGCTTTCCTCCTCTGAAGCAGACACAAACGGAGTCTTCAAAGAGATGTACGGACCTTTGAACAGACCGTCGTCCTTGTCTTCTATGAAACGGTAAAAAGCATCGCTGACATCCTTCTCCTTAAATTTGAAGGTTGCTTTGATATATTCTATGATGGAATCGCGCACTTCGCGCGCTTGTTGTAGTGGTAACATAGGGTAATGGTTTTATTTCTATTCCAATAATTTCTGAAGTTCCGCTCACTAACATACTTTCCGATGCCATAGAAGAGCGACAGCAGTTCGCCATTCGCCTCACTTGCCACTCTATATTGACTTTGCAGTATGGCAGACTTTATCTTCTGCACTGCGTCACCGTATTGTATGCCTGTTTTTTCCATTTTCATTTGTATTCTTAAATAGTTCGCTTACTCATTAATTATCTTCTCAAAGTGCGCCCACGCCCTTCGGTAATCGTCTACGCGGTTGCAACGGGTATAGGGGGCATAGTAGGTTACTTGCTGGCCGCCGTAGAGTTCGCTCTTCTGCGGGTCGATGGTGTGAGTGTGGGTAGGTGCGATACCAGCGTAGGTGTTCTCGTCGAGTTGCTCACCACGGATGTCTTCCCAACCCTTCATGCCTGTCTTGCTGTTGCTTTTGCGGTCGAGGCCCACGCCAGTGAGACCCTTTGAACAGGTGAAGACGATGTTGCCCCGAGCGTCATACCATGTGTCGTTCTCGTTCTGTTGCAGCACGGGGAACTGTATGGTGTATATCATCTCCAAGTCTTGCAGCGAGAGGCCCAATGCCATGGCAGCAAGCACGTCTATCTCGACGAGGGCCTGGCGGCGCTCGAAGTAGTTGCGCAGCGGTGTCTCCCATTTCCATTCTGCCGTCAAGCCAGAGAAGGGTTTGAGTCGTTCGTCGTTCTTGCTCCATGTCTCGGCAGCGTAGGAGTCGCGCCAACAGTCGCTCCAGAGGTCGGAGTAGTGGGTGGTGAGGCAGTTGAGCAAGAGGGTGCGGGCAAAGAGGGCTGGCTTGTAGAGGTCAGAGATGCCGAGGGGGAAAGATTCTACACGAGTTGCATGAATCGCTCCACATGCAATAACTTTAATAAAGAAATCAAGAACTATAGATGCACAAAGCCCCTCGAATTCTACTATCAAATTCTTATCCCTAAATACAGTTGAAATCAGTGTTACTATATGGGACGCTTTAGGAGGAAGTATAGCAGCAGTTAATGTTCGCTCACCAGAACCACCACCAGTCATTAGTCTAAAAGCGACTTTATAGTAGTCAATCCAATCATCATAGATTTCTTGTCCATCATCGGTTTGACCACACTTAAATCCTTTTATGTAGGAGTGATATTGAGAGAAAGGTATAGCAGGAATATAATTGGAGCGCACCAAATACATATCATCAATCCCATTGAGATCAATACAATCATAGTCACTATTTAGTTTGCAAGAGACTCTAGGCATTTTGTTAAGGGGATTTCCTACATAAATATGCGGACCGCTAAAAATCATTTCGCAGTTGTTCCAATTAGGAAAAGATGTATTGCGAATCATGATACCTCTATCAACATCGTTCGTTTCATGCAGTCCCTCACTAATGATAGAATTATAATCTGACACATGATTAGGGAATCTTTGCAAAGCGGACAAAGCATGTATCATTTCTTTATTATGAAGGCTAACTAATCGGGCACAATCCCCCGTAGTTCCATCTTCAAATGTATCCGACAGCACCTGCAATTCCTTATCCGTTATCTCTACAATTCTGTCACGGTGTGGCTTAGTATTCCAGTTTCCATTTTCGTCTTTGATACCGCCACACACCCCATGTCCATCGTGCGCAAAGCAAGCATCCACTGTGCTTGGGTGGAACAAATTACTGAGCGAAGCGAAGCGCGGTGATGAACTTCGGCGTGGACCGAGAAGTTGATCACCATACACCGTATGGTGATGAACTTCGGCAAAAAGCCGAAGTTCATTTTGATACTGGAAATGATAGCGCAAACGTTTATACAGTTCTCGGCGAAGTGGTTGTCCCTTAGGATCATCGTAGATACTCTCCGGACACAATATACCAATATATCCCTTCTCCTCCGATGCCAGCGTCATGCAGTTTTCGAGCACACACTTGTATAGGTTAGTCTGTTGGCCAACCAACAGCGGATAGTTGCAGTAGGCATTCATAAACGCTGTGCTGCATGCCTGCTCGTTCTGCTCGCTAAGATAGAGCGACTTCAGCGCAGGGTTCTCCATGAAGAGCGAGAGTTTCTGGCGCACATCGGGTGCCGACACCTTGCGGATAGCCACCTCGGGATATTTCTCCGCAATGATATTCGCCTCGTTGAACTCCATCTTGATCCATGGCGGATTACCGCAGATAATGTCAAATCCATCCCTCAGCCAGAACACTTCAATGAACTCCAGCATTGGGTGGAAGAAGCGGTAGCGGTCGAACAGACGCTTCACAATGGCAAAACGCACGGAGTCGTCGAAGATAGTGCGGTAGTCGCCTTTCACTTCGGTCAGGAGTTCCTCTTTCGAGCGTTGGATCACGTCACTCTTCTCGTCGCCTTGCAAGCCGTCGCCCTTTTCCAAGGCGCGGAGGGTGCGTGCGTCCAACAGTTCATCGCTCACGTTGAGCATTTTTTCAATGTCTGCCCAATACTCATCACGTTCGGGGAGTGAGGCTGCATCGTCATACTCCCAGAACCAGAGGGCGCACCAGTAGTCCATCACCATCTTGAGGCGGAAGTAGGCGTTGTCGTGGCGATAGCGTGTGTCGAAGAGTTCCTGCTTGTTGGCGTAGGTCTCTGCCTGTTCTTTGTCTTGCCAGATGTTGCGGGGGTCCGTGTGGTTAGAACCGTCCCACACCTCGCGACGGTTGTTGGTGTATTGGTCGATCGCGATTTGGTTGGTGAAATACTCCTTCAGCAAAATATCTATTTTGGCAGAAAGGGTTTGAAGCTTTCTAAACGCCGTGTCGTCGATACTTGCCGTCCAACCTTTCACGATCTTCGCCATTTCGGCATCTGCCGTTTTATTCTCTTTTTTCTGTTCGGCGATGTTGCGCACCCCAAGCATTGCGGGGTCGGGCAAGAGGAAGTGGTAGACCTCGCCAGCGGAACGGTTGACGCGGTTGGAGAAGAATTTCACCTTGTGGGGCGACTTCTCCCACCACTTGTTGGCGAGCAACACCCTACCTTTGGTAGGTTTGATGCCATACACCTCGTCGCGACTGTACACCTTGAGCCACGCACCGATGACAGCGTTGCCCACCGTGAGGCGGTTGGCGAAGAACGGAGTCTCCATATCCTTATGAATGACGTTGAGCCAAAGGGAGAGTTTGCCCAGTTCGATGGCTGTAGGGTTGAGGTCGACGCCGTAGACGTTGTGCGTGGCGATGTAGGCCTTCACCTTCTGCAGTTCGTCGCGATAGTGGTCGGGCGAGATGCGACAGTTCTGACGGCCTTTCTCGTGCAGTTGTTGCTGCTGGTAGGTGAGGTAAGCCTCAGCCACCTGGTTAATCACCTCGTTTTGGAAGGCAGCGGCACCCATAGCAGGCTCTAAGATTTTGAGTTCGAGGAGGTCGGTGGCAGGACGCTTGCCGGCAGCCACCTCGTCGATGATGCTCTTGAGCGTGTATTTCACGGTGCTACGAGTAAGCACCTCGGGAGTATAGTAGGAAGCCGATTTCTGTCGGTCGCGACCGTTCAGGCGGTAGACGAACGTGCCTTGAGGCAAAATCTGGGGGTCGCCCGTCTCGGGGTCGCACAGCACCTCGTTCAAATTGAAGTCGCCCATACGACTGTAGGGGACAAGGAACGTGCCATCCTCGGGTACGCCGGCTTTATGCACCTCGATGTAATCCTCTTCGGCATAGAAGCCACGGAAAGCGAGCAGACTCTCATAGACGCTACCCAATTGGTTGACACCTAAGTTGGCGTAACTGATGCGACCGCAGTAGTTTTTCTTCTTCGAGAGAGACAAGGCGCGGATGATTTCCTGCCACTTGACGTTGCGGAGGCGCACGGAGGCAAGGTGGTGGAGGTTCTTGTCGTTGAAGAGAGGCGAGTCGATAGGACGGACGTTGAAGCCTTTGCCTGCGCCCGTCTTGCTATGCCCAGTATGACCGTCGGAGAGCAGGGAGAACAAATGGCGCATACTACTGTCGAAGAAGTAGCCGTTGCGACTCTCTTCGCTGTTGAGGCGCACCATCTCGAGGTCGCGGAGGGCTTCGAGCGAATAGCCACGACGGTAGGTTTCGTCGTTCAACGGCAGGATGTCCAACTCTTCACGGCTCTCGGCATAGAAAAGGAAGAGAAGCCGATAGATGATGGTGAGGCAGTCGTCTTTCACCTGCTGTTCGAAAGTGTCGTCGGTATAGTCTGGCACGGGCAGTGAGTTCTGATGATTCCACCAATAGAGAGCCTCGTTGGCGAGTGTCTCCACGGCAAGGATGACCCCCTCCTTAAGGTCTTTCGTCACCTCGTAGGCGTTTTTATAACTCTCTTCGATGATGCTGTCCATCAAGTCAATTTCGCCATCGGCAGCCAACGTCTGTTTCGAGCAGAGAATATGGAAAAGCGCGTAGTAGTTGCGAAACGCGGTAAGATGGGCTTGGGCAAAAAGTTCATCGAGCGAAAACTCCAAATAAGCACCCTTCGCCCATTTATCCTTGTCGAGAAGGAATACCTTGTTGCCTGCCATCATCAAGATAAAATGAGGGCGACGTTCCTCTGGAAGAAGGAAGATAGCGGTGATGGCCTTATTGATAATAGAAGGTGAAATCTTGTATTTCTCCTTGTCGAGTTTGAAGACGAATTGCCACTGCCCTGCGTAGTATTTTTGCTGGTTGGAAGTGCGCTCAGGCTCACTCTCATACTGTTGTTCGAAGAGACCGGCAGGTTCTTTCTCGTCGGTGGAGATGAGATGTTGCATCTCCATGACGAGCATTCGGGTTTGGCTGCCGTGTCGCAGGATGTGGCGCACGGGGATGATCTCTACTGGGTCGCCTTCGTCTTTCACCACGATAGGCTCAGTATACGCGTTATCAGTTGGGTAGCCCAGGATCTTCAACAAGCGTGTGTTGAAGTCGTGCGTATGCTTGATGGCATCCTCCGTGCGCGGATGCATGTTGACGATGAAGTTCTTGTAGTCGTCATACACCTTCTGCAAAGCGACAAACGGTGCGTTGAGTTGCTTCATTTCGTCGCTCGAGACGCCAGCGCATTTCTGCACCTTCTCTAAGAAGTCGTCGCTGAAATAGCCAGAGGGGAAATAGTCTCCCACATTCTGTATGAAACGGTATTTAATGTTGTCTGCCATAGGAGTCTTTTTACTGATTTAGTCTTTATTTTCCTCACTGAGCAATTTGCGCATCTCGTCCATATCAGGCAGAGCTTTGCGCAGTTGCTCGTTCATCTCATCTGCAGTCTTGTAGGTAGCAACGCCCATAGGGTGGTTGTAGTCACGAATGACATATTCATTCTCATTTACAGCAACTTGTAATTTGCTCGCCGTTGGCGAGCAAATTAGATACTGAGACCAATACTCAAAAAAAATACGCATGTTACTTTTCTCGAACTCATTATTAAAAATTATAGAACACAGCGAGCAACCGCAAATATGGGTCTGCCTTGTCGAGTACACATATATCTTGATAGAACTGACTCGACTCATCGCTTATCTTCTGAATCTCCTCTTGCTCTTTCTTGTAATTTTGACGAGTAATCTGCACATTTTCGTCCTCTTGGAAAAGTGATTGATGCGCATTGTCTGCCCAAAGCTTCAGCTTTTCCTTGTAGACAACGAGTTGAGAGTCCATTTTAGAAGCCATTTCGTTTTGCTTCGGAGCCATATACATACTCAAGCCATAGTCAATGGCAGACTTCAAATTTTTTTGTAAAACCGCAATGTCGCTCTCTTGCACTCCTTGAAGGAAACTATCGTTGATGTTGTATTTCTCAAGAAAATCGGAAAGAGAAATAGGCAATTCACGCAAAGCCCCCTCCTTATCAAGTGGAATAAGAAAAAACTCGCTCAGCAAGTTCTGTCCCAATCCATTGGCTTGACTGCCATAGAAGAGATAATAACTCATTCCTTCCGTCAACTGCTGACCTTTCACCACAAAGGCTTGGCTCTTCGGGATGGATGCGGTAAACTTAGTGAGCAGATACTGGATGATGGGATGTAGGTCGTAAAGGGGCAGGAACTTGCTCCATTCACCACCTTTCTGCTTGCGCGAGTCGGCGATACTACGATTCAACTGTACTTTGTCGGCACATAGGCGGAAAATATTGTCCGCAGGAATTGCCTCTTTAGGTATGTCGAAAAGTACATCCGTGAGCTCCTCGTTGTTTTTCACTTCAACATACGGCACACTCGCCTCTTTCCACACTACATCTCCAGAATGGATAGAGCCAATATCTTCTAATTGGCTGAATAGGTCGCAATAGAACGCCTCATCACTTTTATAAAGCGAAAGTTTGCGTTCAAATATCTTTTCCGACAGATGTTCCTTGGCAGGAGTGGCTTGCACAGTTTCCGCACCACGGAAGCCTCCACGACGACGGCGACGAGTGGAATTTTCAATAAAGTTCTCATCTCCACTTTTCAAGGCATTCTTCACCTCGTCTTCCTCTTTTTGGCTGTTGTAGAGTTCCAACACACTCATAGCATCTCCTAAGGTGTCGTGCACCTCCTGCTCCTTGTCCTTGAGTTTGTCAAGAATACGGAAGTCCGTGCGCAAATCTTCGTCTTCACCTTGAGCTACAAGGTAATAGATGACAGGCTCTTTCTTTTGACCATATCGGTCGATACGGCCGTTACGCTGCTCCAGGGTGATAAGACTCCACGGTATGTCATAGTTGAACATAATGTGGCAGAAATAGTGGAGGTTGACACCCTGCGAACCCGAATCCGTAGAGATGAAGACTCTGATTTCACTGTCTTCTTTGGCAAAATCGCTCACCATCTCCTCCTGCTCCGTGTCGGATAGCGAACCATCGAAACACTTCACCTGCTCATCTGTCAACCCAAACTCCCTTTTGATATTCTCTTCGAGATATTTCATAGTGGCAATGCGCTCGGTGAAAATGACGATGCGCGCTTCTTTTTCTTCCTTCCAAATCTTGCTAAGTTGCTGACTAAAAGCGGTATATCGCGTGTCTATTCCCTGCGAGATATTGGAGTTGACAAGGTCAAGCAACTGTCTGACCTCTTCACTACCATCTTTCTCACTACGCTTTTCCAAGGAATCTTTCGCAGCTTGTGGCGATGACAAATAACTTTTGAAAAGATTGAGTGCGAAGAGTTGATCCGTGGCATTAGCATTGCTAACCGACTGAAAATGAGTGTGCTGCACTTTCAAAAACTCCTCTTCCTGAGCAGCCAAATGTACAGGAATGCTCACAACTTTACGATTTTGAAACTGTCCGCGAATGCGTTCATCTTCAATATCTTTTTTGAAACGACGCACATAGTATGGCGCAATATCCTTTTGCGAATATTCTCCATTATGCGGAATGGAGATAGGGTCAAGCATACGCATAAGATTGGCAAACGACTCCGCATTGCCGTTATGCGGAGTGGCAGATGTGAGAATCAACGAATCACACTTCTGGGCAAGAAACTGGGCAAGGTCGCCTCGCAGACTTGCATCATTGCTCACCTTATGACACTCATCAATGACGATGATGTCCCATCGTGTCTTCTCAAGCCAAGCACGGAAACGACCATTATTCTTCAGCGTATCAATAGAGATAATCGTCTTGTCGTAATAGTCGAATGGATTCTTGTTGAGCGGTATCTCACTCTGAATCTTCGCCACTCCAACACTGTCGAGACGAACCAATGGAATGGCAAACCGATTCCAAATCTCCTCCTGAAACTGAGCAAGAATACTTTTCAACGCACAAACAAGGATACGTTTTCCCCTACCTCGGCGAATCATCTCACTCAAAAATATACCCACCTCAATCGTCTTTCCTAAACCCACACCATCTGCTATAAGCAACCGTGGGCGAGGCAACTCAAGAGCCTTGAGCGTCGGCTCCATCTGATACTCGGCAATGTCATACGCTCCATTCTGCGCCACCGTTATCTTCTGCGAATACAAAGCATTGTTGCGAATGGCTGTCTCGATGAGCAATCGAGTCTTGCGCCACCGAGGATCAGTGTCTGCCATAAGCTGCGTGCTTGAAGCACTTACTATGTCAATCTCCTTGTCTATACTCGTGTCAAAGATAAAACGATGATTCTTGACAAGTTCACTAATGCCCAAAGCATGAAGAAAATAATTATTATAGTTCTGGTCATGTTCCACATTGGTGATGAGAAACTCCTCGCCACGCACTGATATTCTTTGTCCAGAAGAAAAATTTGCCATATTACAGCCTAAATAATACCCATTATCTGGGATTTTTCACAAGAATTACTACCTTAACTCACAATTATCAAAGATACAATTTTCTCCGCAAACATATAAACCATTCTACCACCCTACTCGCCTAAAAATCCTCTTCCACTTCCAAAACACGCCTCAGTATTTTTTCGGTTATAACTGAAAAAAACTTCATCTCAACCAAATTTTTCGTCTATACCCGAAAATTTCTCATCTTTCGTCTCTTTTTTCGTCCATAACCGAAAATTTCATATCTTTACACAAATTTTTCAGTTATGGACGAATTTTTTGACGGCATAGTAAAGTATAATTTCTGGGGCAACACCACTCCAGACGTGGGAGTCCTGCGCCCTACCTACACTTCTAAAATAGCAAACTACTCTTCCAATAGATTAGTGAAAGTGTTGACGGGACAACGACGCGTGGGCAAAAGCTATATCCTTAGACAAATAGCTAAAATACTGATTGACAGCGGTGTAGACAAACAGAATACCTTCTTCGTCAACAAAGAATACCTCGCTTTCGACTTCGTCAGAACTTATATCGACTTGGAAAATCTGTTTCAAGAATACAAAAAACGGATCGCACCCAATGGCAAAATCTACATCTTCATCGACGAGGTGCAAGAAATCGATGGATGGGAACGTTTCGTCAACTCCTACTCGCAAGACTGTTCTGCCGAGTACGAACTCTTCATCAGTGGCTCCAACTCAAAGATGCTTTCCTCCGAATTAGGAACGCTACTGAGCGGACGATTTGTGGAGTTTCAGGTCTTTCCGTTCTCTTTCAAAGAATATGCAGAGATAAAAAGTTTAGACTATAACGCGTTGAATTTCAACGATTACATAAAAAATGGCGGTCTACCCGAACTTCTCAATCTTCCCGACAACAACGAGGCTCGACGACAGTACATCGAAGGACTCAAAAACACAATTCTGCTCAAGGACATCATCCAACGGCATAGTGTGCGCGACGCTGCCTTGCTCGAAGACCTCTTCGTTTACCTTGTCAACAACGCTTCTAAACTCACGTCCATCCAAAACATCGTCAACTACCTCGGCAGTAAACGCAGAAAAACATCCTACGAGACGGTTGCACAACATATCAACTACCTCTCCGAAGTCTTTCTAATCCACAAGGTGGAACGCTACGACATCAGAGGCAAGGAAGCTCTTGGTGGAAACGTAAAATACTACACCAATGACACCGCCTTTCACAACTACCTCTTCGGTGGCTACAACTATGGTGTGGGCTATCTGCTGGAAAACATTGTCTATCTCGAACTCCGCCGTGCCGCCTACAAAGTCTACGTTGGTGTTCTCAAAAATGGAGAAGTGGATTTCATCGCCGAACGTGAAGACCGCAAAATCTATGTGCAAGTCTCCTATATGCTGATCGACGAGGAGACCATCAACAGAGAATATGCCCCGCTCCTCCAAATCCACGACAACTACGAGAAATACGTCGTCTCAATGGACGAAATCAATCTTCCATCCAAAGAAGGCATCCAAAACATATCTGTTTGGAATTTTGAGCAAAAAATTCGATAAAAAAAGCGAGACGCTCTCACGCCTCGCTTTCTCTTTCGTATTTTCTCTTTTCTCTTCTCCTACTCTGCCACTTTGATCACCGCATCGAATGATGCATTTGGCTTGTAGGTGTCTCCTTTATCATAGACTGGCAAATCCTCCGTTCCCGTGTCGTACGTTACGGTGTTCTTACTGGTCGTTACGTTGTCTACGATGTTGAACAACAACGGATAGGTCTTCGAACCTCCACTTGACGATGGATTGATCCACGAACTCTCATTGTTGATTCCCCAGATCGTTACACTCGTGATTTTGTGGTCGCCACTGTAACTCTTTCCGTATTTCTTGAACAGGGTGAAATAGTTCGTATAGGCAGTTACCGCCTCGTCTTGACTTTTCGCACTGAAATCCAACTCGGTTACGTTGATATCACAGTTTAACGCCAAGAATCGCTTGATCGCATTCTCATACGATGTCGTGCCTGGCCATGATGTGCCTAAGTGCGACTGCATTCCGATAACGTCGATACGGGGCTTCACACTCTTGCCATTGACCTCTCCTTCTGCTCCATTCTGAACAGCCTTTACAAGGGTTTCAATAGCCGTCGTCTTCCAACCTCCTGAATAATCCATATACTCGTTATAGTCGTTGTAAGCAAGTTTCACATCCGCTGGAGCGTAGGCATTCGCGAAACGGAACGCATTGATAATGAACTCATTACTGTTATAAATCTGATACCAACGTGAACCTCCTGATGATGGACTCTTGCTGGCTGTATTAGTGGTCTGTCCTCTATATGGCAAGGTGGTCGTTGCATCATCGGCACATGCCTCGTTCACAACATCCCACACCCAAATAATGTGGTTGCCTTCGCCATATCCATTAGCAGCCTCCCAGTTTGCCACACACTCGAGCACCGTCTTGATATACCACTCATGGCGCGCCGTCATCGTCTCCGCATCCACAGCGTTGGTGAGCAATCCGTCAGAACCTACCGACGCACTATAGCCCTCAGCAAAGAAATCGTCTGGTGTCTGCGAATGCCACGTCAACACATGACCACGAATCTGCACACCCATCTTCTTTGCCACGTTCAGAGTCGCATAAAGCAATTTCTCGTTTGGCAACGCAGCTGGCACTTTAATCATCTTTCCATTAGAGGCTGTGAAGTCGACTGTTGTAACATTTCCGCCACTTCCAACACTCCACCATGCCAACAGAAACTGAGGCTTCATCTCATTGCCCAACGTGATTGAATTGGCATGCTTGGCAATACCTTGCTGAATCTCGTCATAATAGAGTTCACCCGGCGTACCCCAAATCTGCTGACTGTATGTCGCCGTGTATTTATCATCACCCTCCTGCTTCAATCCGAAATTTCCGTAAGTGGCAGCAATACCGAAATAGTCGAAATGCTTCTTGTAAGTCTCGTAGAGAGATGGAAGAGCCGTGCTTCGCCACGTTCCAGGATAAGGATCAACCTCCTCTGTACTTCCACCATCCGCAGCATCCGTAGAGAACCAAACACTGTCGACCTCCGACACTAAATACTTGGTCGACGTGCCTCCTACCCCAACATACATATAAGTTGAGGCTTTGTCCGCAGCGTTCAAAGCAAAACAGCCCGCTGCCGACAAAATCAAACTTGTTAAAAATTTATTCATACCTTAACGATATAGGTGTTAAACATAATATTAGCGAAAAACAAATATATAGAAAAAAATCTATCGGAAAAGGACTTTCCCCATAGATTAACAAAAGAAAAGCCCACGACTTTCATCGTGAGCCTTCCAATGCAATATGAATAAAATTATTACTTGACTTGATACCTAGCCTCTACAAAAGAATAGCCTTCTTCTCCGCAAAGTTTTGAATAATTAGAATCTGAGACTCTGACGGAATTCTGCAACTTGACGCTATGGTTCATATACTTATTAACGCTACCGTCTTCGTTATATCCAACAACAGAGAAATCTAAACTTCCGCCTCCAGTGTAAATAGAATCAGTTCCCAACTCAACACCTTCTCGTTGCTTGAGTACCACTGCTCCAACAGCCTTCTCTGGAGCATCCGCATACGAATAAGTATAAAACACACTAACGTCCATGTTAGCCGTAACTGTGCGAGCATTTCCATAAACATCGTTAAAAGTAAACTCAACGTAGAAAAGGTCGTACATCGCTGAATCCATCTCCAACGACCAACTAATCTTCACGCTTTTAACATCATCATATGTTTCTTCCTTCTCATCATCATCGTCGTCCTTGCCACATGATGACATAAACACCGCAGGAATAGCCAATGCCAACAGCACTGCAATCCATGAAAAACGTTTCATTTCCATACTATCTACAATTAGTTTTTGATTTGCAAAGTTACACTTTTTAGAATACTCTCTTCTATCCTCTACAACAAAAAAACGGCAGACTTAAGTCTAAAAAATCCCTCTTTCTCCCATCCTCAAGTCTTTAAAATTAATTAAATTTACAATTATTAATAAAATACTAATTATCAATACATTACGTTAAAATTCAACTTCCGTAAAATTTCTTCGGTGTCATTTTTAGAAAAAACCACTCGTTTTTCGGTGTCATTTTTCTCACTTTTCATCCGTTTTTCGGTGTCATTTTTAGAAAAATGACGATATTTGCAGTGAAACATTTTCGTTAAGCCAGACGAGCAAAGACCAATTTAATGAGTTTTGCCGTGGCGAGAAAAGGTGCGTGAAAGTGAACAGAAAAATCGAATGTGTATGTACTTTAAGAGAAATATCGACATAGAACTGAAAAATTGGAGCGAGGCAAAAGAGCGAAAACCGCTATTGCTCCGCGGTGCAAGGCAGGTGGGGAAAACCTCTGCAGTGCGTCATCTGGCTGAGAGTTTTGATTTCTTTGCAGAAGTCGATTTCAACGAACGTAAAGACATTCATTATCTGTTCGACGGAACGTACTCTCCACAGGAAATTTGCAGTCTGCTCTCTTTGCAACTGCACACCCCCATCGAACCTGGCAAAACGCTTTTGTTCTTCGATGAAATACAAGCATGCCCTTCTGCCATCAACCGACTCCGTTATTTCTACGAGAAATATCCAGAACAACATCTCATCGCAGCAGGGTCTTTGCTCGAATTTGCTTTGGAGAGTCTTCCTTCGTATGGTGTCGGCCGTATCCGAAGCATTTTCATGTACCCTTTCAGTATGGAGGAATTTTTCTGGGCAACAGGCAACACTGCCCTCGCTGAGTTCATACGAAAAGCCTCTCCTTCAAACCCTATTCCTGAGGCACTGCACGAGCAAGCAGTTCGTCTGCTTCGCCAATTTTTGGTGTTGGGGGGTATGCCTGCCGTCGTTGCGGAGTTTTGCAAAACAGGCGACCTTTTAGAGTGTCAACGCATCCTCAGCGAGTTGGTGCAGTCGTTTCGTGATGATTTTGCCAAGTACCGCGACCGCATTCCTTCTATGCGCATTGATGCCGTCTTCCGCTCCGTTGCCGAGCAAGGTCTTGGGAAATTTGTCTACAGTCGCGTCAACTTAGAGACTAACGCTGAACAAATCCGCAAAGCCCTCGAAACGCTCATCCTTGCCGGATTGGTTCACCCCGTAACGCATTCTTCTGCAAACGGTATTCCTTTGGGCGCAGAGATAAACGAGAAATACCAGCGTATGATCTTCTCCGACACTGGCTTACTTCAATGCGTGCTTGGACTTGACATCACTGAATTTTTCAACCCCTCTTCGGATATGCAAGTCATCAACCGTGGAGCCATCGCCGAAACATTCGTTGGAAATGAAATCATTAAATCGGGTTCTGTCTACCAACGCACACCGCTCTATTGCTGGCACCGCGAGAAAAACGGCAGTAACGCCGAAGTCGACTATGTCGTGCAACTCGGAAATGAGATCCACCCCATCGAAGTGAAGTCTGGCACCAAAGGTTCTATGCAAAGCATGCGCACATTCTTGCAACAAAAAAACATCGCTTGGGGCATCCGCACCTCCCTCGAAAATTTCTGCGAATATGATGACATCAAAGTGTTTCCTCTCTATGCTTTGAAGAATATTTTTAATTCATTGTAAATCAACGAGAAACAACATTGATAAAATTCTTCGATGCCATTTTTCTCACTTTTTACCAATTCTTCGGTGTCATTTTTAGAAAAAACCGCTCGTTTTTCGGTGTCATTTTTCTCACTTTTCATCCGTTTTTCGGTGTCATTTTTAGAAAAATCATTTCACTTCAGCGGTCGGGGGCAACTTCAATTTTGCCATTTCACTTTTTTTAACTAATATTGTACGTTCGTTGAAGAAATTCCAAATTCAACACAAACCTTGAATCTTTTAACCTAATAAAAACCATATTACTAAATGGACAAGAAATTTTCATTAGTTGCTGCACTTGTCAGCGGTATGGCTTTATCCTCTTTCGGAGCAGATAAGGCGACGATGCACGTGTGGCAAAATGGCACTTCTGCCACCTACGAGGTGACGAATGTCGACAGTGTTACATTCTCCTTTAGCACGACTAAAGAAGAGGTTACTCCATCCGCAGACATGCCAAGCGACGCTAAAACATTGGCATCCAAAATCTTCACAGGTATCAACATCGGTAACACGTTAGAGTCTACAGACAACGACGGTGGCTGGTGTGCCGACGGCGAGACTTGCTGGGGGGCTTCTAAAGTAACTCCTGCATTGATAAAAGCCTACAAAAACGCTGGCTTCAACGCTGTCCGTATTCCTGTGGCTTGGCACGCTCAAGAGTCTGACGCCACCACCTTCCAAATCAAATCTACTTGGATGGCTCGTGTGAAAGAGGTGGTCGACTATGCCATCGCAGAAGACCTCTACGTCATCGTCAACATCCACTGGGATAATGGTTGGTTGGAAAACAACTGTACTACTGCCAAACAAGAGGCAGTCAACAAAGAGCAAGCCGCTCTCTGGCAACAAATCGCAACCACTTTCAAAGACTACGATGAGCATCTTCTCTTTGCAAGTGCTAACGAACCAGCCGTCGAAAATCAAGAGCAAGCCAACGTGCTGAAGTCATACCATCAGACGTTCGTCAACACCGTTCGTGCCACTGGAAGTAACAATGCAACAAGAAACTTGATCATCCAAGGTCCTGGCACCGACATTGACAAGAGTCTGCTTTACGACGTTATGCCAACCGACGTGGTGAGCAACCGTTTAATGTTCGAGGTTCACTTCTACCCATACACCTACGCATTGATGACAGAAGATGCAGACTGGGGTTCGATGCAATATTTCTGGGGTAACACCACAGAATTCAGCAACATCTATTTAAACGACACGCTCCGCTCTGTAGGAGTCAACGGATGGTGCAACGAAGCCTACCTCGACAAGCAGTTTGCAAGTCTCAAGACCAACTTCGTAGACAAAGGCTACCCTGTCATCTTAGGAGAGTATGCTGTTACCGACCGTAACCTCACATCCTACGGCAACAACTCAGAAGGCACATCCTATCAAGACATCTTCGAGCGTTCTCGTGGCTACTACTACGAATACTTGAACCGCGTTGCCAAAAACAACGGTATCGTTCCATTCCTCTGGGACACACCAGCCAGTCTCTTCAACAGAGGATCAAGCACCAATGACGACAATTCCGTCCTCCACCCAAAAGCCTTGGACGGCATCATGAGCGGTGCAGCTGCCGGACAATATCCATATTGATAAAATGAAACAAGAACGCCCCGAAGTTTCGACTTGGGGGCGTTCTTTTTTATATTCTACTCTCTTACATCAATGCCTTTCTCGCAGTCTCCGATGCCTGTCCAAAACAAACTTTGAGGGTTGTGCTAAACTCGTGTGTTTCCTCACTTTTCTGCTGATAGTCAACCGACATCTTTAGTTTCAGAACACTCAACTTCGCTCCAATATTAAAACCTTTCTTCACATCGTCCAAACAATGAAAATCCACACGGTCATTTTGCGTCAAAGGCTTCTGTGTCGCTTTTAAATCATTCAAACAATGGGAAAGATAAGGATCATCTATTAATCCTGTTCTTACCATCTCATACTCAATCTGACTCAAATCACGCACTTCATTTTGAGGATTATAAGAAGTGACTTTCTGAGAAATTCTATTTTTCATACTTTTCCCATAATCAACCGACAAATCTAATCCTTGCTTCATCCATTTAAGACTTCCATTTCCCAAATAACTCTTATTAGAATCTGTCAACTCAATCTTCTCCAACTCAATAGATTTAGCACCCATCATCTGCAAGATGTGTCTTACAGCCTCCATCTCATTATCTACAAACTTAGCAACTAAATCTTCTGAAGCAGCTAATTCATACCTTTGATTGTACGGATTCAAGATATAATAGCCACCATCCTCATATCTCGCTATCGCATTTTGATTGCGAAGTGCTACCGCCTCATCATGGTCGGCAATCTTTAATTCTCCATTTTTCAATTCGGTATTCAAATCTGGATAATACCCATTCTCGATACCATACTTTGTGAGTCCGGTCTCATCTATGAGCAGATATTTTGCTCTTCTCTCGTTTTCCATCTATTTTCGAATTAAATGATACACAAATAAAATTGCAGCCACAATCACAGCAGCAATTACGGCTAAAATTACTTTTCCTTTCTTCGTGGCATTATCGCATGCATCCACCCGAGCCAAAGTCTCAGCCGTCATTTTGTACCCGAAAGCATTCAACTCTCGCAACAACGCACTCTTTCCGTCTTCTTCATCCGAAAGAAAAAGGAAACTCATCCACCGTCCTTTGACATCCTTCGCATCCAACACTCCCTTGACAAAGTACTTTCCTTTCACTCGTCCGCACCAAGGAGTTTCCTCTCGAACATCAAACGACACATCCATCAACTCTTTGAAGCACTCCGACTTCTCCACTCCAGACAATGCCTGACCGTTCAAAGAGAC
>CAVJCT010000034.1:0-18480 GCA_963648205.1 Flexilinea sp. | reverse complement strand
TCGGCTCCGTCGTAGGTCTCGACTGCGTGGTTTCCGGTTACCGTCACCTCGAGCGGCTTTGGCTCTACCTTCACGCCAAACTTCTTCTCCCCCTCAATCTCAAACGTAACGCTATAATTAGTATCGCTATAAGAGAAGTCTTTAGGATCCAACACAGCTGAATAGTAGACATCGTCCGAAGCATTCGTTCCGCTCGCTATCGCCGTGCCATTATAAGACACCTTCTTTTCGTCGAAATCAGTAAAGGTAGCCACACTCGTTGCAGTAAACTTCTGCGACGTGTGTACTTCGCCATCGTAAGTAACCGTGGTGTCTACTGGTGTGATCGTTACCGTGTACTGAGCAGGTTCAATGGTCAACTTGATGGTTGGTTCAATGAATTTGTATGTAACGTCAAAATTCTTCGCATAATCCTCTGGAATGCTAAACTTTCCTTCCTCAAGTGTCAATGTATAATCCCCGGCGTTCGTGCCGCTAACCGTCTTCTCGCCCAAGTAGCTTACTTTGCTACCATCGAAGAAAGTCGCTACAGCACCGGTCGAATCTTTTGCTACCAACGTGTAGCCGCTCAAACTATGCTCTTTGCCGTCGTATGTGGCTATACTATCCTTGGCTGTTACCTCGATGGTTATCTTCACCTTCGTGATCTCCAACTCGCCATCTTCCGCAGTAATGTTATACCGGCAAGTTACATCTGCCGTGTCACCACGCATCACCTTATAAGACTTCACTTTCACGGATTGCTTTCCAACATTCGTGATGGATTGCGACTCCATCTCTACCGTCAGTTTATCGCCAGCTTGCAATGCATCTTTTCCCGTTACCTCATAATCCTCAGCGGTGTTAGTCAACTCTTTGCCATCGTATGGTTTGGTGAATTTCTTTCCGGAAATTTTTATTTCTTTGTCGTTCTGGGTAACCTCACCCGTTCCCGTTACCGCACAAAAGTTTCCATCCATGAGAGTGATAGCATAGCCTCCCGCAGGCACACCATCTACAACGTACGGACTTGTTATATTATCATTTTCATCATATCTTTCAGACCCAAAAATAATACTATAATTCGGAGTTCCGCCCGAAAAAGATATTGTAACCGTTCCATCCAACGAATCTCTACATCCCTCGTCTACCGTCACATTATCCAACTTGAACGTGCTTGCAGGAATAACGACCTTAGCCGTCATCTGTTTTGAACGACCAACGCCATCGGTTACAGTAACCGTTACATCTTTTGTTTGTTCCGAATCACACTGCTTTACCCGAGTTCCTACAGTTTCACTCTGCGTTATAGCTAACTCGCCACAATAATTTGAAACATGTTTCTTCGCCTCTTCTGTCAAATCAGGAATTGAATAGGTACACCAAGTGTCCACATTATTTGAGACTACAGACGGTGTACCATTTACCGTGAAATCCTCCACTTCCAACTCCGGCAAATTAATCTCTATAGTGTTGGTATTATGTCGATTACCTTTCGCCGTAATCTGCACACCATCTGTCAAATCTGAAGGCAAAATCAACGTATACGTAACCGTTCCCTTACCAGGCTGGGTTATTTGCGGAGTTAACGTTGTACCCCCATCCTTACGGATAACCTCAAAAGTCAAATAATTTTTATGATTATTATCTTTTACCGTCAACGTTACAGTATCACCTGGACACGCCGTGGTTTTATCTGAAGAGAGTTGAAAATCGCCTTGGTAGACAGGAATACTTTTATGCCCAATATTATTCAATTTTGCAGCGGTAACAACTAAATAAAATTCATAAGACCAATATCCCCAATACAATGTATATTCAGAAGACTCATAATCACTCGAAATATTCACTGATTTTGGGTTTTGCGTCGAAGATTTAATACTAAACAAATCACTGGCAGAGGAACAGTCTTCATAGGAATACAACCCAAACATTCCCCTATAAATTTCACAAGATGTAAAATTTTTATTAGAATATACCCACCCTTTAGTTGTTGCCATAGCGCCATCAGAAGAAGAATATTTTTCCGGATTGCTTTTTCCATCATCTCCCGAAAATTCAAACGACACTTCATCTCCTGGCTCCGCCTCATGCACATCATCAGGTATAGTAACCTTCACTTCCGCAAACGCCGCCACCCCACACAGCGACATAACGACAAGCGCGAGACAGCGTCGCCAAAAGACCGCCGTCTGCGTAAGGTTCTTAATAATCATAATATATGCGTTATCGTATACTTGTTTCATATCATTTTATTTTTCCCGCATGGCCCAATCCACACGAAGTTGTACTATTAGAATATTCCTAACCTGCAAAATTAATGGAAATTTTTTTAATAAAAGGAGATTGGGGAGAGATTTTAATGGGAAGGGGGAAAGAAGAAGAGATAGAAGGAAAAATCTTTTCTAATTCAAAAGAAAAGACTATATTTGCACCAACAGATCCCACCACGCCTCTCAACGATGCGTACCACGGTGGGACTTAGCCTTTTTATGGGGGTAGGACAAGTAAAATTTTCGTGTGTTCTTTTACGAATCATACAATAAGACTCAAAAAAAGAATGCGAAAGCAGAATCAATTAGAAAAGAGTATTTCAAAAATAAACAGTCATGGCACAAATGAATCTCACTCCATTAGACGAAGTACTTGACGACCACTTCGGCAAACCAGGCACTCCACAAAGAGATGCTTTTGAAAATGATGTCGACCAAGCTCTGCATGCTTACCGATTGGGAGAAGCCATCAAAAAGGCTCGTGTTGAACAACACCTAACCCAAGAAGAATTGGGCGAGCGTGTCGGAGTTAAAAGAGCGCAAATATCCCGTTTAGAAAGAGGTTATAGCATTACGATTCCAACAATGAGACGAGTATTCAAGGCACTCGGTGTCGCCACTGCAACCATTGATTTGGGAATCGCAGGCAAAGTAGCATTATGGTAGAATAGTTTTTGTCTCGAAAAATTGTTCGGTCGAAAACATTGTTTTACATTTGCACCAACAAATCCCACCACGCCTCTCAACGATGCGTACCACGGTGGGACTTAGCTTTTTATGGGGGTAGAACAACAAAATCTAACAATACGTAAGCAAGTGATTTCCAGTAAGTTACAGACAGTTACTTGTTTGTTCTCTCATACACTAAAATCTTATCCTTTTCAGCAGATTCTTTTGCAAACGGCAACAATGTTCCTTCCGAAACAAGGTCGACTTTTCTTCCCAGCAACTCCTCCAAATCAGTCCACATTCCAAAGAAACTCAAACCAATCGGCTTGCTTTTATCCAACGCCACAATGATGTCAACATCGCTGTCTTTCGCCTCCTCCCCTCGCGAGAACGAACCGAACAACCAGGCTTTCAGCACAGGTTGCGTGCTGAAATACGCTTGCAATTTCTTTGTCAATGCTGCATCTGCCATACGATTATAAATAAAACGACCCACCGATTTAAGCGATTGTCTTTAGAACAACTAAGCTTGGCGGGTTCTTGGACTACGAAAGTAAGCCAAAACATATAAATTTCAAAATTTTCACGCTGTTATTTTCGGGAGGATAAGATTTTTGTGAATTGACAACAAAAATCCTTTTCAGAAAAAATCAACTTATTAACAAGTTTACGAACCACATTCCTCTTAGAAAAGGCATCAAAATCAACATAATTTTCTCATCAATAGAATCAAAGTTAAATGCTTATAAATTAAATACTTACAAAAATTTAGAGGCATTTCGTTACCGAATTTGGAGCATTTCCGTTACCGAATTTGTAGCGTTTTCATTACCGAATTTGTAGATTTTCAAAGGCAGTTTACCAAGGACGGCAAAATCAATCTCTTCCATCTTGAAATCAACCCATCACAACCTCTTCTCACTTTGGATTCATTACAAAAAACGCTCTTTTTTACTTTGGATTTGTTACAAAATTTGCCGATTTTTACTTTGGATTTGTTACAAGAAACACTCATTTTTACTTTGGATTTATTACAAATAGGCAATCAAAATTTGCATATATCACTGAAAAACAACACTTTTGCATAGTATTAAGATTACAGCCATTATGTTTGAGAGAAATGCCATATTCTGGCTCCGTGAATGGAGAAACAAGCCGACCCGTAAACCATTGGTCATACGAGGTGCAAGACAAGTGGGCAAAACCTCCTTGGTGAACGCTTTTGCACAGGAGTTCGACTGCTATATCAAATTCAATTTGGATGTAGAAGAAGATTTATCCCTTTTCGAAGGTGTACAATCTGTAAAAGATTTGTACAACACGCTGCTTTTTGTGCGAGGGAAACGTAGGAATGAAGGGGACACATTGCTTTTCATCGATGAGATACAAAACTCGCCCAACGCAATCAAAATGCTACGCTATTTCTACGAGGAGTTGCCAGAAGTGCATGTGATAGCGGCGGGGTCGCTATTAGAGACAATGCTATACCACAACAGAGAGGTGAGTTTTCCCGTCGGACGCGTCGAATATTTGGCTCTGCGTCCCTGCTCCTTCGACGAGTTTTTAGGCGCAATGGGTGAAACAAACATTCAAAAAATGGTGCGCAAGGTGCAAGTGACCGAGGTGTTACACAGCCGTGTGGAGAAATGGTTCAACCTATACACGCTGATAGGTGGCATGCCTCAAGCCGTGTCGGAGTACGCCGCCACTCGCGACATTGTGGCTCTGAATGACGTATATCAGTCATTGTTAGTAGGCTACCAGGATGATGTGGAGAAATACACCACCACAGAAATGAGTCGCAACGTCATCCGCCACATCGTCGCCAACGGATGGGCATATGCAGACGAAAGAATCTCTTTCGAACACTTTGCCTCATCTAATTACAAAAGTCGGGAAGTGGGTGAAGCCTTCCGAACCCTGGAGAAAACAATGTTGTTAGAGCTTTGCTACCCTACTGCGCAAACAAGTCTGCCAATCATTCCAGACCAAAAGAAACGCCCCAAACTTCTATGGCTTGACACGGGACTGACGAATTTCGCAGCCGGCGTACAATCGGAATTATTCGGCAAAGAAAACATCAATGATGCATGGCGTGGAAAAATTGCAGAACATATCGTGGGGCAAGAACTGTTAGGACTAAGCCACCAAGTCTTAATGAAACGGTCTTTTTGGGTGAAGGAGAGTAAAAACTCGCAAGCAGAATTAGACTACCTATATAACAGTCGACAATACGGACTGATACCCATTGAAGTGAAAGCAGGAAACAACGCACACCTAAAATCGCTCCAAGCCTTTATGAGCGAATCACCATGCCACACTGCCGTGCGCTTTTGGAACAAACCCATGCGTAAGGATGTTATCCAATTAGAAGACAAGAAATTCACTCTTTTAAGTCTTCCTTATTACTACGCAGGTCAGTTGGAAACAGCAATCCGCCTCGCTTCTTTATCTGAAAATTTCTAATATAATAATATTCAAAAAGTGCTATATTTGCGTATTTCAAATACAATAGTATGAATTTGCTTTACAACTTTGAATTAGAAACAGATGACGAGGTGATGACCTTCCTCGCCAACCAACTTCGGCAACGGAGATTGGAACGGACGCTCTCGCGCGAGGCTCTCTCGATGATGTGCGGCGTACCCGTTCCCACCATCGCCAAGTTCGAGCAGAAGCACGTCATCTCCCTTCGCCAATACGTCGCCATCTGCAAAGCATTAGGCTACAAAGAGCAACTCAAATCGGTGATGAAAGAGCCTCTCTTCTCAACCATGGAGGAACTCGACATTATCAACAAAAATCAGAATCGCAAACATGGTAGGAATCAGTTCAATAAGTAGATTGACCGTGTTGTATCACAACCGAATAGTTGGCACGTTGGGTATGACACCAGACAGACGTTGCTGCACCTTCGAATACGATAAAGAATGGTTGCACAACGGCTTCTCTATATCTCCGATGCAACTGCCACTCAAGGCTGAGGTTTTCATCGCCCCAGCCACACCATTCTACGGCAATTTCGGCATCTTTGAAGATAGTCTGCCCGACGGTTACGGGCGATACCTTCTCAATCGCATGCTCCGAAATCAAGGTATCGACGACCTCTCTTTATCCCCTCTGCAACGCTTGAGCATCGTCGGTTGCACCGGTATGGGGGCTTTATGCTATGTTCCAGAGATGTTGATGGGTGGAGAGATGAATCTTCCAGAACTGAACGATTTGCAACAAATGGCTTTAGATATTTTCCATGAGAAAAACGTGCAAAACGCTGATGTGCTTTACTTCAATAGTGGAAATAGCGGAGGTTGTCGTCCTAAATGTCTATTAACGGACAATGACGGACATTGGCTCGTGAAATTCCGTCATACCTACGACCCACTCAATATGGGCAAGGATGAATTCCATTGGAATGAATTAGCAAGGGAATGTGGTATTGACGTTCCTGACTTCAAACTAATTGACAATCAATACTTTGCAACAAAACGATTTGACATTACCGAAGATGGGGAAAGAATCCACATCGCAACAGCAGCTGCCTTACTCAACGAATCCATCAATCCACCGACCACCGATTATAAGATACTTTTGGCATTGACAGGATTTCTAACACAGGATGCGAAACAAGTTGAGCAACTATTTAAACGCATGGTTTTCAATGTTTTAATAGAAAACAAAGACGATCATGCCAAGAATTTCGGTTTCAACTGCTCTAAAGGAAAGTGGAAACTCGCCCCTGCCTACGACCTCACTCACTGCCCCGAAGGCTACCACGGCGAGCATGCCACCTCCGTTATGGGTAAAGGGAAACCCACCGAAGAAGACATGATCGAAGCTGGGCTATCCATCCGTATTGAACGTGAACGAGCAGAGCAAATCATCAATGGAATAAAAAAGGTGCTTTCTAACGATACCATACTCTAATCATTCTTCCATAACCGACAGAAAACATCACTTTCCCATTCTCCGATTCTCCATCTTCCTTTTTATCTTCCGAGGCCAGTTTGCCACCCTCTGCGGAATCTTGATCATCCAACGAACAACACGGTCGAAGAAGAAGCGGATGTTGTCTGAGAAACTGGCTTGTGGCACAATCATTCCTCGCAAAGCATATACCTCGTGGATGATGTTGTCAATGCGCTCTTTCTGATTCTGCATATCGCCGTGAATCAACTTAATCATGATTTTCGGCATTGTATAAAAACGTGCGAACCAAGTGTGTTTGCAGAGGCAATGTCCCTCTAAATCAAACAGTTCCGTCGTAATTTTATCGGTATGCTTCTGACTTGGCAAATAAAGCGTCTTGAAATTGTACGCCAGCCAGAAGAAAAACTGATAATAGGGTTCGAGGAAACCAACCTTGCCAAAGGTGTAATTATCGCATTGCAGCACCTCTTTCGGGAAGGCAGCAATCAACTCCTCTTTGTGCGCTTCATAATCAAATTTCTTGGCCGCCTCTTCTGAGAATTTCTCGCGTATCATCTTAAGATTGAACACGTTAAAGAACGGATTCGTAACAATCGGATTCTGTCCTCTCGCACCTTTCAGTCCGCCATCCGGACAACCTGCATTGGCGTATCCATGCTCTACAACATAGTCCACCAACCGCAATATTGCCTCTGGATTGCACACAAAACAATCCTCATCCACATTGATAGCAATGTCGCACTCAGTATCTTTCAGCATCGTGTAGAAATAACCATCGGCAGACTGATCTGTCAATCGAGTGCAAGGGAAACCCATCGTCTCATAAAGTCCTTTCGACAAAGTGTAAAGTCGCAAGTCGAACGAGCGACAGAATATCTTGATTCTCAGATTATTACACAATTTATTATCCATCATCCTAATAGTTTCTTAAACAATCCTTCAACGGCAGGGTACGAGTATTTCTCTAAATAAACCTGACGCGAATAGGCATTAAATCGTGGTCGAGGATTTTTTTCAAATCCTTTCAAACAATCGATATACTCTTGGGCAGTATTGCATCGACCGCCAATCTGCTCATAATCAGCGTCATAGCCTTCGAAAGCCTCATTCGTTCCAATGATATTTTTTCCATACATAAGAGATTCGCACGTCTTCACTTTCATACCGCTTCCCGAGAAGATAGGCAACACCATAATATCGGCTTCTTGCAAGTAAGGCTGAAGGTCTGGCGCATCGCTAACCACCTCAATATCTTTGAGTTGCGGAGATTCTTCTTTCAATTTTGCCATGCCTTTACCCACCACTTTCATCTGAATGTTGACGTGTGGCAAGACATTCTCAACAAACCACAGAATTCCTTGATTATTAGGTGGAAAATACGCTCCCAAAAACAAACACAATGGTTTTTCTCGAGTAAGGGTCGACTCCGACGGTGTCTCTTTCAGTCGGTCTTGCAGAGCCACTGGAATCAGCAGATCCGCTTTTCTGCCATATTTTTCAGCAATCACCTGCGAGTCACGTTCGTTCAGACAAACAATTTTATCAGAATAGTCGCACGAATATTTGTCGTTCAAATCTGCCGTTTTCACGATGATGCCACGCCCAGGGATCTTTGGCAGTTTCGCGTCGAAATAGAGGGCTTCCACATTATGGAAGTAGGTGATTATCTGACCTTTATATCCGCTCTCCTTTAACTGTTTAGCGATCACGCCAAACAAACTACGGTCGATAAACACAAAATCATATTTTTGAGCGACATTCACAATCTCCTTCACCCGCTTAGGGTAGAGACCATAGTAATAGCCAAACAAGAAGAAAAACGCACCGCGGATATACCCCCAGAGCGACTTCCCTTTCGTCTCGTCATGCACATAATAGGAGTCGACGTTCTCGCGCCCCACCGTGCGACACACCATCTCAAAATTCTTCTGGCTTACCTGTCCGCCGCCCTCCAAGATTCCCTTCGAGCGTTTATACCATATAAAAAGGACTTTCGACATTGTTGTGAAAATTATTGTCTTTTAATTCTACGATACCTTTGATTAGGATGTCGAGGCACCCCATATAATTTTTCCAAATCGCCCTTGAGCGTAGGAATAATTTTATTTCTTATATATGCTTTCTCTAACCGCATATAGTTGGAAATTTCCTCTATAGAACGCCATTCTTCACAAAAATCCAACAACATCTGTTGCCGTTTTTGCAAAGACATTCTTGTCTCCCCAGCGGAAGAAGAATCTATGGTTGCACTTCCATCCGTCTGGGTTGCACTTTCATCTGCCAAGGTTGCACTTCCGTCCGTCTGGGTTGCACTTTCATCTGCCAAGGTTGCACTTCCATCCGTCTGGGTTGCACTATATAGTTTGTAAAGTGTTCCCCGACCATGACCTTGCGACTCCAAGAAATGTTTTTCACACATTGTATGCAACATTGACGAAATGTCAGCCTTGTGTATCCCCAAAATTTGTCGTAGCGATTCATTTGAGACATATTCTTCCGTTGCGACAGCCGCCAAAGTTAGCAATTGGAAACGAGGCAGCGAATATATTTCGCCACCGAATTTCGACTCTAAAATGGTTTTCACCTCATCATCCAAAAGAGACTCCATTTTCATTACTAAGACAACCTTATTCGGTCTGTGTCTTTCTTCAATATAAGGTTTTGCCCAATTCAAGGATTCCCAACCATGAATTATTTTATCAGAACCGCTTCCTGCCTTTTCCGCCGAACCGAGAAAAGAAAACATTGTTTGCAAGTATCGATTCCTACAAACGCTTTCTCCTCCTCTATAGTACTGATCCGTGGAGATAAGCATTGTCCCAGGATTTGAAAAAACAATTTTGGTACGATACTTATAAACGTTTAAAGAGCTATTTTGCAAATAATCTGCATGAACAAGTGCATTTGTAAAAGCTTCTCTCACAGCAATATGCGCCGCCGTCTCATCAATTCTTTGGTTTCCATCTAAAACAAAAGGTTTTGGCAGAAAGCCCTGCAGAATTGGTAAAACCTTTCTGTAAAACTGAAATAAATTCGATTCCCAATTTCCATCGGGACATATTCTGTTTGTCCATCTATTCTCATCATCAACTTCTTGATAATCAGGGAAGAAATTAGGGACACCTTCACTCAGAGAGCCGTAAGTACCGAACATTAACAACCCTGCCAAAGTCATTCCAGACTCGTCCGTCTCTCTATTCTTTCTGAAAACATTTATTTTCCACAAAAATTCCTCGTCCGACAATACATTCCATACATGATCAGGGTTCGACAAACGAAACAATTGGCGATACTGACGAATTGTCACAGAATCTAAATCTGATATCGTATAGTTTTTAAGTATTCTTCCATCTGCCGAAGAACTAACATCAGCATCAGCAAACATACTTCTAACCTCCTCTGGAGCACAATGGTAGTCTCCATCAGAATCTCTACGGAACGTTCCTGTATAAGGATCTCTTCCACAATAAATCGGGCGAAGAGACCGACCTGCACGAGGCACATAGAACACCAGGAAATAGGCTTCTCTAGACTTCACTATCTGAACATCCCGATCTTGCAGCAACGGAAAACTAATTTTTTCCCGATTATGCAACATATTAAAGAAATCTGATAAATATTTTTCCGCCTGCTCCTTAGTCAAACCATCGAGATAAAAATTAGAGTTTTGTTCTTTGACACCAAGTACGATTGTTCCCCCATTAGTGTTCGCAAAAGAAGAATACGTCTCCCAAAATGATTGTGGAAAGCCTCCCGCCGCACTCTTATACTCCATCTCGCACGATTCTTTCTCCAGGACAATCGGTTCTACTATCGATTGCAAGTCAATGTACGAAATGAACTGTTTCATATTACTTCTTTTTTACAAAATTAACATATTACATTCTTTTAACCAAGACCTCATTTAGAATGGTTAGAATACGATTCTATCAAATCCTTAAAAGTGTTTTTTCAAATAAACAATTTTGTCACAAAAGTGTTTATTACAAAATACAATTTCAATATAAGAATCCGAAGAGCCATAACGGAATTTCTCTGCCAAACCCCTGCTCTATATTGTCTAAAGCGAGGTATGAATCGGGAGTTCCTTGAATCTGCTCGGTCGTTTTGTTGGCTCCACCGACTTCAAAAGTATAGCGATCATCAGCCAAGAAATCAGCACGAGTCTGCGAATAGGTTATCTTGTGTTTCACCTCCAACTGACTCACGAAAAAGGTTTCACGGACATTTCCAATATTAGCATTCTCATCTGCGAAAGCATACGCATAATTGGTGTTTCCTAAATAAATCTTCTCTGGTTTTGCCATAGGTTTCAGACCGACAGATTGCTTGTCAATCATTAAAATGGCACGAGCACGCCACAAATAGTAGAGGTAATTGAGCAGAGAAAGACGAGTTGTGTTCAAATCGCGACTCAAAGAAGAGATATTAGGCACAAGAGGCACTAATCCCGCAATCAAGGTGAAAAGTTTCTTTATCCGTTGCGTAGTGGCGTATTCAATATCTACCACCGACGGCAAGTCCTGCTCTATTATCTGATTAAAGGTTGCAAGCAGTTTTTGGGGATACGCCTCCCTATCCTCAACAAAAAAAGGATAATAACCATACCTCAAATAATTACGAAATGCAGGCAAGATGCGAACACGTTGCACGATATCCGCAGCGATAGAAACATGGTTTTCCAAAATCTCCATCAACTCGTAAGACGGCAACGCAATGCCATTTTCTAAAGCCAAAAACTCACGGAAACTCATGCCATAGAGGTAATACATCGTAGCACGACGCGAGAGATCCGCCTCCCCAGTTTCAATCTGAAGCAATGAAGACCCTGTGAAAATGACGTGAATATCTGGATAATTGTCATAAATCTGCTTGAGTTCAGCAGACCAATTGGCATAACGATGCACTTCGTCAAGATACAGATACGTTCCGCCATTTTTATAAAACTCCTCCGTCAATTCAAGCAACGTGTGCGTTGTGAAATAGAGTTGATCCAAACTTACATAGAGTGCGCAAGTAGGTGTCTTCCCGAACTCTCGCAAAATATGTTGCAGTAAAAGTGTAGTCTTCCCTGCGCCACGAGCACCCATGATTCCTATTAAGCGTGCATTCCACTTAATCTCCTTTGCCAGATAACGTTCAAAGCGCAACTCTGTGCGAGCCAACCGCCGGTAAAACGATGAAAACAATTCTCTCATACTTCCTGCTTCTTTAATTTCACACGGCAAAGTTACAAAAGTGTTTTTTCAAATAAACAATTTTTCATCAAAAGTGTTTATTACAAAATACAATTTTGGACAATCAATACATCAACCCAAACAACCAAAGCGGAATGCGATGGCGACTGCCCACCTCAATATCGTCAACAAAAAAAAGACCCCCGAAAGTCTTTTTTCACTAAAAAAAAGAATTTGGAAAGTCTTTTTTGACGAAAAGCAAGCAAATAAGTTTATCAACAACCATTATATTGATTTTATTTATAATAGTAATATTCAGAGCAACCGTGACAAGTCGCCCAAGAAAAATTTCTCAGCCGACATAGTTTCGCCTCCAACAACTAATGAGAATTGTGGATGATATTTCTCATTGAAGACAGCAAGCCCTTGATTGGTTTGTCTTCTTCCACTTTTTACTTCAATTGCCACTATCTTATTTGCCCTGGTTAAAATAAAATCAACCTCATCGTTATTCTCTCTCCAATAATACAACTCACATTCGAACTCCTCTTTTTTATCCAACAGGAAACATCCGACTGCCGACTCTACCCACCTTCCCCACGATGTAGGATTAGTGAAAGCCTTCTCGTAGGTCATACCATCCGACATAGCAGACATTAACGCATTGTTATACACCTGTAACTTTGGAATAGACTTGTATTTGCGAGATTGATCCACTGCATATTTCTGCAGCCCCGTAAGCAGTTTGCTATCGGTCAGCAATTGCAGATAACTCGCCAAAGTACTTGTATTTCCTGCGTCTTGCAACATACCCAACATTTTGTTATAAGACAAAAGTTCTCCCGAATAGGCACAACCGATATGGAACAATTGGTTTAACAGCGCAGGCTTGTAGATAAAGGAGGTCTGCAACACGTCTTTTTCAATGGCAGGCGCAATAATGGAATCCCTCATATACTTTCTCCATCGTGTCTCGTTGTCGATATAGGTCGAACTTCCTGGGTAACCACCGAAATAGATGTATTGATTGATATTCCACCCAAAAGCTTCGTGCATTTCAGAGAAAGACCAATGTCCCATACTGATTATCTCAAATCTTCCTGCCAACGACTCTGTCAATCCTCGCTTCAGCAACAATCGAGAAGAGCCTAATAACACAACCTTGATAGGCACATCATGAAACGTATCACTATCCCATTCGCGTTTCACTTGCTCACTCCAATTACTTACTTTGTGTATCTCGTCAAACACAAGAACAGCCTCTGGATAGTTGTTGAAGATTATTTGTGAGCGCACCTCTGCCCACTTCTCACCAATCCACTCTTCGTTATCCACTGCCACTGCATCCGCATTGTAGAAAAAAGACGAGATACAGCATTGCTTCAGCACCTGTTTGACCATAGTAGTCTTACCCACCTGTCGAGGTCCTGCGACGACTTGTATGGTTCGCCTTGGCTCTGCCAATCGTTCAAGGAGAATGGTATTTTGCTTGCGTTCTAACATATCAACTTTTTTACAAACGCAAATGTACCAAAAAATTCTCAAATCTTCCTCAGAAAATTCTCAATTCTCTCACCGAAAATTCTCAAATCTCCTTCAAAAAATTCGCAAAAGTCCGAGAGAAAATTCGCAATTCTCCTCCGAAAAATTCTCAATTCTCCTTCAGAAAATTCGCAATCTACATTCAAAAAATTCTCAAAGTAGAATTACAAAAACTTGATATTAAACGAGTTACGCTTAATATCAAGTTTATCCCAAGATCACAACTTACTCAGCTATTTCACAAACAAACAAAAATCGGTTCGTCATCAGTTACAAACTCACTGCCAAGGCTCGTGCAATGATGTCGTCCATGTCGTAGTATTTATACTCGGCAAGGCGACCACCAAAGATGACGTTCTGCTCCGCTTTTGCCAATTCGGCATACTGGGCGTAGAGGGCAGAATTGCGTGCGTCATTCACTGGATAGTAGGGTTCCATACCAGGTTGCCACTCCGTAGAGTACTCACGCGAAATCACCGTCTGCGGATTGGCGTAAACCTCCGCGCCAAAGAAATTGAAGTGTTTATGCTCTATAACACGAGTGTAAGGCACACTCGCTTCGGTATAGTTGATGACGGCATTGCCTTGATAGTTGGCAGTGTTCATCACCTCTGTCTCAAAACGAACAGTGCGATACTCCAATCGTCCCAACGAATGGTTGAAATAAGCATCAATCGAACCTGTGTAAACCACCTTGTCGGCAAGTGCGTTAAGTGCCTCACGGTCAGCCAAATAATCTGTATTCAAACGAATCTCACAATCCTCCAACAGTTTGTCAATCAACTTGTTATAGCCACCAACTGGGATTCCCTGATAAGGGTCGTTGAAATAGTTGTTGTCGAACACCAATCGCACAGGCAGACGGCGAATAATGAAGGCAGGCAACTCCGTGCATGGTCTTCCCCACTGCTTCTCCGTATACCCTTTGATGAGTTTCTCGTAGATATCCTTGCCCACCAAAGTCAATGCTTGCTCCTCCAAATTGGCAGGTTCACGACCGTTGAGGGCAGCGAGAGCCTCCGCCCGTTGCTCGTCAATCTTCGCTTGTGCCTCGTCAGGCGTAACGACACCCCACATCTGCGAGAAAGTGTTCATATTGAACGGCAGATTGTAAAGATGTCCCTTATAGTTAGCCACAGGACAGTTAGTGTAACGGTTGAACTCCACCAACGAGTTGACAAACTGCCACACCTCCTTATTATCCGTATGGAAAATATGCGCACCATACTTATGCACAGGTATCCCTGCAATCTCCTCGCAATAGATATTTCCACCAACATGGTTTCGTTTATCTATCACCAACACACGTTTTCCTTCCTTCTTGGCTCTGTAAGCCACCACCGCACCAAACAGTCCGGCACCTACTATTAGATAATCGTATTGTTTCATTTAGAAATATTATCGAGTTAATTTATTTATTTTCAACAACTTGCAACACCGTCTTCATTCGATTCAGAAAAGAATGATGTTGCGTAACATTTTGATATGCAACTGATGCAGAATCCAACATATCGTGAGCTAATGCATAATCAATGAGAGAAAACAGTTCCTCGTCGTTGTGATACAGTCCGACTTCCCCATTTGGGAAAAGTTGCTCGATATAGGGATTGGCATCGCAAATTTGATAAGCACCAGAAGCGCAGATTTCGAACACTTTCGGGTTAGCACCATCTTTCTGCTGTTCGTGGTGAATATTCAGCACAATCTTTGCACGATTATAGTCTAAATTCAATTGCTCAGCTGTAGCGTTGCAGTTGGTGTAAACATCTCGTCGCTCACGAGTGAGCCATTGCACTGGATTTTTATACCACGGTTTGTACACGCCCCAAACATGAATTTTTTTATTAGAATAATGTTCCACAACCGCTTGAATCACCTTTTTGCGCTTCTCCGACTGCCACAGATCGCCTGCAAAAACGATGTCTAAACTCTTCTTTATTTCCATTGGGTGGTAGAGTTCCAAATCCGCTGCTTGAGGCAGGAAATGCGCCTCGATTCCCATCTTTTCTCTCAAAAAGCTGATATCCGTTTGCTCATAACAAAACACCGCATCCGCAAATTTCAGATTGGGCATGGCGATAGGGAAACGTTCGACACTGTCGAACATCCAAACTGCCACCTTAGCTGTTTCGTGCATCTCTTGCACCACTTCAGGCAAAAGCATATCGCCATTGACGATAAACACCAAATCAGGTTGCAGGTCGTGGAACGCTTGCAGAATAAAGGGGTTGTATTGCTCCCGCGACTGCTCCTTGAGTTTCGCCTTATCGCCAAACTTATATCGCACGCAGTTGATTCCATTATACGGGTGTATCGGATTGTCGTACATATAACAATATACACAACACCCAGCCTGCTCAAAAGCATGACTAATGCTTTGTGCAAAATAATGGAAATTGGGGGCTATGACAAGAACCGATGGCATGGTTATTTGTATAATCGTAGTTTTTACACTTCGTACTCGTTGATGAGATAACTCCAAATAGTATGCTCATTTGATGTCGGGTCTTTGTGCTTGTAAGTGAGTTTGTGAATAGAACTTTCCGTAAGGAGATTCTTCCATAAATTCTTGCTAAAGGGCATATTGAAATACACCTGCATGAGATGAGGATTCGAATTACAGAAATGTGGCATCTCTATAAAATACTTTTTGGCTTGAGGATTGTAGGTAACAAGTAAATATAGGAAAATATGAAAAAGAAAGTAATTTTCCAAGGAGTTTTCTCGCTCCCAATAGTCGTACAACAATTTCAATTGTCGTTGCCATAGCGGATGTTCTTTATAACCACAAAGCAGCCAATTTGACCCTGCGTGTGGCAATGGCACATCACTTTTAAGTACAGAAGGAGAAAAAAAGAATAAAGGTTCATCGGAAATGTATGCCGGCAACTTATCTGTCAGTAAAACCGTACTATCTATCCAAATGCCTCCATGCTTCACCAATAAGGCCAATCGAAGAATGTCAGAAAAATGTGTATTAGATATTATCCCCGCCTGATATTTTTGCATCACATGGTTTGGTAATATAACAAAGTCATTCATATTTTCATTCGTGATAAGATGAATAGGACGGTCTGCACAATATTTTTGTAACGATGCATAGCATTTTTGTACAATGATTGGTGCATTTTCTATGCCTTGCAACCAACAAAACCACACGGGAACTTGCTGTGTGTGTGTGTGGGGGGGGGGGGGAGACAAAGGTGCAAGTATTTGATTTTTATATTTTCGATAAAGTTTCCTTGAAAGGCGTTGAGAGGGGTCGCATAAGTAGGTAACCAAATTACAGAAACACTTACCAAAGCCTTTCCTTTGCAATCTTTCAATGTAAAGATTTATAGGTCGCATGAGATTTGAGTCTTATGAAATTATATGATTTTTCTTTAATGTGTCTATAATTTGCTTGCAATGCATCTTCTAACGTCAATCACTTATTTTCTGTCTCATCATACCGCAACGCAACCGAATTTGCATCCGGAATATAGTAAAATCCGTGTACACGGCGTTTTTCAGGGGCAGGAATACGCATATAGTCGTTATATATAGCGCGGAGATATCCATCAGGATTATTCGGTCCCATCAATTTATGACCTTCGAACTCGATTTCTCGAAGAGGGAAAATGTCATCGTAAAGTGTTGGATGATGTTGCAAATATATACCCTCTCCGAGTTGACAGCAATAATAGGGTTTTCCACCTTGCGATAACAACCACAACAAAGATTTGTGCCAAACATACGAAATAGGATACAAAAAATAACATACGATATTGTGTAAGTTTATCGGCTTGTTATATCGATAGAAATTGTATGCGTACGATATGCGAGTCAACAAATAGCCAACCAATTTTTCTGGCCGTTTGGGGATAGTAACTGCTTTGTACACATCAACAAACAATCCACGATTATAATCCTTTGAGAAGGAATCATAAGACTCAATAAACAAGGATTGTTTGTCTCGCACCTTAAACAAGCCTTTTCCCATACCAGAATTGGGGTCAGTCTCCGCATTTTGCAAGAACAGCCAATCGGGCAGTTGCTCTTTGCAAACTTCCTGAAAGCGTTCGTAGTCATCGCCAAGAACCATAATATCAATGTCATCGTCCCATGGAATAAAACCACCATGACGTACTGCCCCAAGCACAGTTCCATACGCAATGTAGTATTGAATATTATTCTTACGACAAAGTTCATCCAGAACGAGAAGGATGTCTAACGTACGCAGTTGCAATGCTCGAAGATTGCCTTTTGCTTGAGAAACTATGTTATCCATATTTATCAGTATTTTTTTATTCTTACATCAACCACTTCGCCTGTGAACTTGGAGAATATTGTGTTTAACGAAGCGATGGCGACTTCTTCTGCAGGAAGTAGCGTGTCTTCAGGCTCATTTCCAAAGTTGCGTGTGCGCATAGGTGTTTTTGTACGCTCGGGATTGATGCAGTTGACACGAATATTACACTCACTCCACTCTTCAGCAATGGCTTGTACAAAATTCACTATCGCTGCTTTGGTGGCAGAATACAAGCTATACATCATTCGTCCACGCGTATAGGATGAAGAGGTGTAGAATAGTAGTGCACCATGAGTTTCCTTTAAGAACGGATAAGAGGCTTGAGCCACATGAATAACACCTAAAAGGTTGACATCAATGGAAGATTGTATGGTACTTTCCTCCATAGTAGCGAACGATTCTTTATATAACACCCCTGCAGTATTAACCACAGCATCGATGCGGCCTTCCTTGTCATATACAGATTGTAGGGCTTTCAGCACAGCAACCTTATCTGTAACATCTACTTGGTTCTCAGAACGAGAGAAGGAGTAAACATGGCAACCACACTCCCGAGACAGTCGAACAATATCCGCCCCAATACCGTAACTACCACCAAAAACCACAAGCACTTTCTCGCTCA
>CAVJCT010000033.1:0-14253 GCA_963648205.1 Flexilinea sp. | reverse complement strand
GTTTAATTATAATAACATCGCAAAGTTATGGTTGAAATTTATGCCAACAAAATTAATTTTTAATTAATATTTTTTAAAAATCAAAAGGCACAAAAAAAAGACCGGCAAAAAACCGATCTTTTATCTCATAAATTTTTGCAATTTTTTTTAGAAAAGCAAAAATTCCTCTTCTTTCGACTTGATTCTACATAGTGTCTCTTGTGTTACACCAATGTATGAGGCAACGTTGATGGCACTGATACGAGAGGTTAAACCTGGCATTCTCTTCTCCAAACTCTCGTATTTCTCTTCTGCAGTCTCGTTCAACACTGAATCCAAACGATTGTGGCAGAAAATCAAAGCGAACTCCATCATCTTCTGGTAGATGGTGTTAATCTCTGCATTCTCATCGCACAACTTCATAAACGCCTTACGATCAATCTTCACGTAAACCGTTGGCTCCAAAGCCTTGATGACAGATTTTGATGGGGTTCCCGTCAAGAAACTCTCAATGTCGAAGAAGCCGTATCCCTCTGTTCCGAAGAAATCTGAAACGACCTTGTCCTCCTTGGTGTGGTACACTTGCACAACACCTTTTTGAACGATTCCAAAGAAGTCGCATACTTGACCTTCTTCGAGAATGGTCTCGTGCTTCTTTACCTTCTCCTGCGTGCAGATTGCGTTGATCTTTCTCTTAGCATCCAACGACAACTCCATTCCGCCCAACACTCTATCTATTTCGGCCAAGATAAGCCTTTTATTCAAAACTACTTTTTTCATAAGAAACAGACTAACAGTTAATAAATCATTTTACTTTGCCACGAATACGGCTCAAAGTCTCTGGGGTTACACCCAAGTAAGACGCAATGAAAATTGAAGGCACACGCAAAACATAGTCTGAGTTCTGCTCGATGAGATTCTCGTAACGTGTCTTCGCCTGCTCAAACAAGCAACTGAGAGTCTTTTGCTTCAGTCTTCTCAACAACTGCTCAGTCAAGTTTCTGTAGAAAATACGTATTTCTTTACTCTCTCTACACAACGTGTCGAAATCACTCTTCGTGCAAAGGTAAAGAACCGATGGCTCCAACATCTGAATGTAACGACGACTTGGACTCTGGCGGAAGTAACTCTCGCAATCATAGAACAACTCATCTTCACTCGCCAAAAACTCAGTGTACTCCTCTCCTGCCTTACGATAGAAAATCCTCACCAAACCAGTGTCTACAACACCGATGAAACGACTTACGTCGCCTTCCAACTGAAGATATTCACCCTTGTTGAGTTGAATCACACGAGTCTTCGAATTTAACAACTTTGCGGACTCATCCGAAAGCTTCAAAGTTTTTGCATCCTTGCCAAAACTTCTGCAGATACGCTCATAAAATCCGTTCTCCATACTTTTATACTTTATTTTATGTTACTCACTTTATACAAATATAATGATTATTGGGAACAAATATATATTTAATTGTAAAATACACAAAATATTGCAAAACAAAATCACCAAATTTTCATATATTTTAACGCAAACAAGACTTTTTTATCTCTTTTAACCTAAATTTCTATATTTGTTTACTTTGATTTTCTTTTTTCTGCTTTATAAATTGCTTTATTCCCACTAATGTTCTATTTCGTTGCTTTATTTCTCTCTGGTATTGTCATGACCCATCTTTTTAGTCATAAAAAAGAGGTGATATCAGTACTTTCTTCACTAATATCACCTCTTATTATATTTATTTACTTTCTTACCTACATACAGAACAACCTGAGCATTTGGAGAGTTCGCCTCTGAAACGCATCTCTACCATCTGCTTGATTTTCTCTTTTACTGCCTCAATTCTCACATTTTCGACCACATCATTGACAAAAGCATACATCAACAACATCTTCGCCTCTGCTTCTGGGATTCCTCTCGAACGAAGATAGAACATTGCATTATCGTCCATCACTCCTGTTGATGCACCGTGACTACATTTTACATCGTCAGCATAAATCTCCAACTGGGGTTGCGAGAACATTCTTGCGGTTGGCTTCAAGCATACATTGCGATTCACTTGGTAGGATTCCGTCTTTTGCGCGCCTGGCTCAACGTAGATTCTTCCTGAGAAGACGCCAGTCGACTCGCCATCCAAAACGTATTTGTACATTTCGTTGCTCTTACATTTTGGCTTGTTATGGTTGAGAATCGTGAAATTGTCGATATGCTCTTTTTTGTCGGTTACTGCCATTCCACAAAGTTGTGACTCACAGCCTTCTCCCTCCAAATCCATAACGATATTATTGCGACTAACGCCATTCTGCAAAGTGATATCGTTCACCAGAACATTAGAGTTCGCTTCTTGTCGGATGTAGACAGAACCAACCGAGACAGTTTTGACATTCGTGCCCTCCAACTTGTAATGATCGTACGTTGCATTCTCGCCGACATACACTTCAGTAACACGATTGGCAAAGGTTTGTGTCTCGCCAACGGTATGCGTGCAGACGAGCAACTGGGCTTGAGAACCCTCTTCCAAGACAATCAAATCGCGTTCATTCGCCATCAACGGAGTGCCTGCATACATCACCGAGATGAGTTGAACTGGACGAGGCAACTTCACATTTTTAGGAACATACAAGAAGAAACCATCTTGCGCGAACACTGTATTGAATGCCACGAAAGGATCTTTCTTCAGTTCCTGCTTATTATAGAATTTTGCTACTGTCTCAGGCTCGTTCTTCGCATATTCTGCCAAACTGCCCACCATAACACCCATCGAGCGTAGTTCCTCCAAATCTTTCAGATTCTCGTCTGGGCAATAGAACGTGTCGTTGACAACAAAGAAGACATACGAATTGATGCCTTGAACCTGACATTTAAACAAGTCCTTCGCATTGACAACTGGATTCACACGATTGATGTTCATTCCATAATCGACTGCCAGAGCCTCTTGCAGATTGGTATGTCTGTAGGCTTCCGTCTTGATGGTTGGAAATCCGACCTTGTCGAACAATTCGTATGCCTTTGCACGCTGACTGTTCAAAACGTCCGTGCTTTTGCCACACAGCACATTCTGATAGTCGCGGTATATTTTCTTATATGGTTCTTCTAAATCAACTGCCATAGCCATAACTTTTTTCGTTATTTGCTCTACGATTTCACCCACTCGAGGATTACTCTCCGAGTTCCTTCTTAATCCAGTCGTACCCCTTCTCTTCCAACTCCAAAGCCAACTCTTTGCCAGCCGACTTCACGATTCTTCCTTTGTAGAGAACGTGGACGTAATCAGGAACGATATAGTCTAACAGACGTTGGTAGTGGGTGATGACAATGCTTGCATTCTCTGGAGTTTTGAGTTTGTTCACGCCATTCGCAACGATTCTCAACGCATCGATATCCAATCCGCTATCAGTCTCATCCAAAATAGCCAACTTCGGATTCAGCATTGCCATTTGGAAGATCTCATTTCTCTTTTTCTCTCCTCCAGAGAAACCTTCGTTGACAGAACGGTTTGCCAATTTGCTATCCAACTCCACCAACTCCTTCTTCTCGCGCATCAACTTCAAGAACTCAGCAGCGGTCAGAGGCTCTTGACCATTGTACTTTCTGTGTTCATTGACGGCAGTACGCATAAAGTTGACCATGCTGACACCTGGAATCTCAACCGGATATTGGAAACTCATAAACAAACCCTCGCAAGAACGTGCTTCCGGTGTCATTTCCAACAAGTTTTTACCGTTGAATGTTACCTCTCCCTCCGTTACCTCGTAGGCAGGATGGCCAGAGAGAACGGACGACAAAGTACTCTTTCCTGAGCCGTTCGGACCCATAATAGCGTGTACCTCACCAGCCTTGATTGAGAGGTTGATTCCTTTTAATATCTCCTTTCCATTGATGGAAGCGTGTAAATTCTTTATCTCTAACATGTTACGATTTCCTTATAATATATATGTAAAAGTCTACCCGACAGAACCTTCGAGCGAAACTTGTAATAATTTCTGAGCCTCAACGGCAAACTCCATTGGCAATTTGTTAATCACCTCCTTAGCATATCCGTTAACAATCAAACCAACGGCATCCTCGTTATTGATACCACGTTGGTTGCAGTAGAAAATCTGATCTTCACTGATCTTCGACGTAGTGGCTTCGTGTTCAACGATGGCATTGTCATTCTGGATGTCCATATATGGAAAAGTATGCGCACCACATTTATCACCTAACAACAAACTATCACATTGTGAGTAGTTGCGAGCACCGTCGGCATTCTTTGAGACCTTCACCAATCCACGGTAACTATTTTGGCTGAATCCTGCGGAGATACCCTTCGATACAATATGACTTCGGGTGTTCTTGCCTAAGTGAATCATCTTGGTTCCCGTGTCGGCTTGCTGGTAGTTGTTGGTTACTGCCACAGAGTAGAATTCGCCAACGGAATTATCGCCCATCAACACGCAACTTGGGTATTTCCAAGTGATGGCAGAACCCGTCTCCACCTGCGTCCACGACACTTTCGAGTCGACACCTTTGCACAACGCACGTTTCGTTACGAAATTGTAGATACCACCCTTACCGTTTTTATCGCCTGGATACCAGTTTTGTACTGTTGAATATTTCACCTCAGCACGATCATGCACATAGATCTCGACAATCGCAGCGTGCAACTGATTTTCATCACGCATCGGAGCCGTACATCCCTCGAGGTAAGAGACATAACTATCATCATCTGCCACAATCAAAGTACGCTCAAACTGACCAGTATTAGCTGCGTTGATACGGAAGTAGGTGGAAAGCTCCATCGGACAACGAACGCCCTTCGGAATGTAGATGAAAGAACCATCACTGAAGACTGCCGAATTGAGCGATGCGAAGAAATTGTCTGTATAAGAGACAACCGTACCTAAATATTTCTTCACCAGATCAGGGTAATTCTTCACTGCCTCGCTGATTGAGCAGAAGATGATGCCCAATTCTGCCAAGTTCTCTTTGTAAGTGGTTTTCACTGAGACACTATCCATGACCGCGTCGACAGCCATTCCAGAGAGATGCTTGCGCTCCTCCAAAGGGATTCCCAACTTATCGAAAGTCTTGATCAACTCAGGGTCGACCTCATCCATGCTATTAGGCGCAGCGGTTTTAGGTGCAGCGTAATAGTAAATATCTTGATAATCGATAGGAGGAATGTTCAAATGCGCCCAGTGGGGTTGTTTGAGCGTCAACCAATGGCGGTAGGCCTTCAATCGGAAGTCGAGCAACCACTCTGGCTCTTCTTTCTTCTGAGAAATCAGTCGCACAATCTCTTCTGATAGTCCCTTCTGAATAATCTCTGTTTTGATGTCGGTAACGAAGCCATATTTATACTCTCCTTGGGTTACCTTGTCTACTATATTTTCGTCCATTGTAAGTCAGAATTTTGAGACTGCTAATTTAGCATTTTTCCAAATACTTTTCAAGAACAAACTTATATAGAAGTATCACACCGCAGTTTGCGTTTAAATACTCCAATTCACCACTTTCACCTCGCTCGGACTACAATCCGACTGGCGAGTTACTCGGATCTGCGTTTCAATCTGTTGTTTCAACTGCTCAACGTGCGAGATGATGCCCACCTTCTTGCCATTCATCTGCGAAAGATTTTGGAGCGTTTTCATCACAGGTTCGAGGGCATCCGAACTCAAAGTTCCAAAACCCTCGTCGATGAAGATGATATTGGAGGTTACCGTCGCACCAGCCAAACGAGACAAGCCCAAAGCGAGGGCGAGCGACACGATGAAACTCTCACCTCCCGACAAGGTAGACGCTGGACGAGGTTCGCCTCCCCTGTATTTGTCCTCCACCAAGATGGCAAAAGAACCCAACTGACAGAAGAGGTTGTACCTATCCGTCAATGTCTTCAGATAACCATTGGCTGCCTCCACCAAATTTTGCAACATATAACTTTGAGCAATCACTTTGAAACGAGAACCATCTTTCGTGCTAAACATATCAGCCAACCGTTTCCAGTTGTTATACTTCTTTCTTGCCTCTTCCAACTCACCTATTGCCTTCTCATACACTGTTTTCTTCTTTTCATTTTCATTCAATGCAGCCGAAATCTCGCCAAACTCTTTATTCAGATTTGCGATTTCATCGGTGATTTTGGATTCACGTTCACTCAGAGATTCAGCATTGTCAGTCTCCGTTAAGCCTTCGGGTTTCTTCTTCTCTAACTCCTCCAAATTCTTATTAACACCGACTAACTGACCATTCAATTTATCAATTTCCGACTTGAGATCATCCAATTTCTTTCGAGTTTTCTCTGCGCCAGACCATTGCACCAGTTTATCCAAAAGTTCTTGTGTGATTTCTTTATTAGCAGACAGAAACTCTTCTAATTGTTTCTTCTTTTTTTCGATTCCATCGGATAAATTATTTGCTTCTGTCTCCAAACGAATGCGTTTCTCACTCAACTCGTTTACCGCATCCGACAAGTTTTCTACCTCCTTCGGAACAATATTTATGTTCTCTGAAGAAAACGCTTTCATGCTTTCATTCAAACGAGCCAAGTCTTTTTCGCCATTTTGAATCTCGTTGTCTAATTTCTGATAAGTCTCCTTATCTTCCTTGTATTTCTTTGCGTCAGATGTGAGGCGAGCCATTGTATACTTCAAATCAGACTGCCACTCAAAGTCTTTGTAAAGAATGGATGAGGTGAGTTGCGATTTCAATGTTTCCACATCCTTCTGAAGATTTTCTGTATCTTGCTTTAAATGCTCAATGTCTTTTTTCGCAGACAACTGTTTATCGTTCAACTCTTGCAAATTTTTCTGCATTTCATCACGATTTTTTATCTGCTTGTCTTTCTCCTTCTGCAACTCATCCAACTGTTTCGACAACTCATCTGCCTTCGCCAATTGAGCTTCTACGGTCTGCTTTTCATTTTGGATTGTCTCTAATGTTTTTTCAAGCACAGATTGAACTTCATCCGACCATTGCAAACCTAATTTTTGCAAATAGTCATCCGATTTTTTTCTCTCCGTCTGAATACTATCTCTCAGTCCCTCCACATCTTTTTGCAGGTTTTTTATCTGATTTTGTGTCGTTTGCCAATCCACCCTTGCATTCTGCAATTTTTCATCAACTGCTTTCTTGGTCGCCTCCGCCTTCTCCAATTCTGCTTTGGCAGGAGCTAAAAGTGACTCGAAATGTTCATCACTCAATTCCCGGTCGATCACCTGTCCACAAACAGGACAAGTATCACCAGACTTTAAATTATGTCGCAGTTGTTTCACCACATCGCCCACTTTCACCTGAGCTTTCTCATACAATTCCTTTTGAAGAGTGTAGTTTGCTTCTGCCTCAACTTGTTGTTTTTCTAACGAAGCTACATTCTCCGACAAACGCTTTTCTTCAGATGTTGCTTTTTGAAGATTTTCTTCCTTTCCATCGTACATTTTCTGCTGTTTGAAACACTCAGAAACAGATTGTTGCGCATCCTTAACCAGCGACTCCTTTTTGTTCAATTTACTTTGCGATGCTTGAATTTCTTCCGCTTTCATCGCAATTTTTTCATTCTGCTTCTGTTCAATATTCCCCTCAATCCCCTTAAGTTGAATGTCAATTGCCGAAAATTCTTTTTTCTGAGCCTCAACATCCATTTCAAAAGCTTTACATTGCTTGTCAAAATCTGCGGATTGTTTATGGTTCTGAACAATCTTTGTTTGTTGAGTAGACATATTTTTCAAATCAGCAATGATTGTCTGACTTTGCTCATACATAGCGACAAGTGGCAACTGCGACTCAAGAACTGCTTTTAGCGATTTAAAGTTCACCTCTTTTTCAGCCAAGCTATTCTTGAAAAATTCGATTCCACCGAGAATTTCACCTGCCTTTCCCTGTAATTGAATTTTCTCATTCTTGTTATTCTCGAATTTCTTTTGTTCTTCTTTCAAGGAAGTGTAGACACCCCGAATCTCTGAAGTGTCGTCCCATGCTTTCAGTGAACGACGCTCTCTATCCACCGCATCACTCTCTGAAATTTGCTTTTGCTCTTGCAAACTTTTATCTATTTTAACTTTTTCATCTTGCTGCGCTTTGACATCTTCAATCCACTTTTTCTTCGATGAAACCGCAGTTTGTTCTCCCGTCAAAGTGGCTACTTTTTTCTTTATCTCTTGCAGACGATTATTTTTCTCTTCAATTTGTTGCGGTTCTAAAAGTTGCTGTGCTTTCGCCGTAATTTCTAATGTTTTCACAGCACTATCAGCCTCTTGCATTTTGTTGTAAATTTTAACACCAATCTTAGAGTAAATGTCCGACGAGGTCATCTTCTCCAAAATCGAAGCCTTTCTTTCATCATCTGCTTTCAAGAATTCCGTAAACTCACCCTGTGCCAACATTGAAGTACGACAAAATTCATCGTATTTCAGACCGACCAAATAATTTTCAATGTAATTTTCAATTTCTGTCGATTTCTCGCTTATTGCATTTCCTTCAGAATCATACAGACATCTCTTAACATCATTCAACCCTTTGGCATTACGACCTTTTCGTTTCACCGTCCACTCTACGCGATAGTTTTTACCATCATTGCCTTCAAAATCCAAGGTGGCTGTTGCTTCGTCAGTACCTCGTCTCATCAACAAACGAGTGTCTTTCAAAGTAATATCTTTTTTTCCTCCCGTCAGAGAATCATCGTCAAACTTCGTTTTGGGAGATGCTTTCAGTCGTGGCGCATCATTGTAAAGTGCCAAACATATCGCATCCAAAATAGTGCTTTTGCCCACTCCAGTCTCTCCCGTAATCAGAAAGATGTCATTGTCATAGAGCAGACCATTTTCAAAGTCCAATTCCGCACGCTCGATAGATGCAATATTGTGAATAATTAACTTGTGATAAATCATATTTGTTTTCTATTAATCGGTTTATTCTTCGATGGAAACGGCTAATTTTGCCTCTTCAAACAGAGCGACCAACTCTTCTGGCATCTCGGTTTTATGTTTTCTTTCATAGTATGATTTTGCCAAATCAAGCGGATCTAGCGTGCGAATCTGCTCTACCGTGAAAACGACTTGGGCTTTCCGACTTTCATCTTCTGGTCGATGGATGTCAAAAAGGCAAAACTTCATCTTTTTGTCTTTCAAAACCTCATAGACTCGTTGCTCGGCATCCACCTGGAGTGAATCTTTCACTAGGATATTCAAACGCAGAAATCCCTCCTTTTCATCAGGAATTTTCCGTATTTCTTCCAGTACTTCCTCAAATGGTTTCGCCTCTTCAGGCAGTGTGAGATACTCTTTCTTATTGGTGATTTCAATTTCTCTTACTTGTGGCTGCGCATTGTGCTTTTCAATCTCCACCACCGACACGGAATGTCCTCTATCCTCATCGAAACTTGTCTGCACAGGCGTACCTGCATAGCGTGCTTTCTTATTAGTGCCATTCACAAACTTCGGAATGTGAATATGACCCAAGGCTAAATAATCATAGTCTTCGCCCATTTCATCGGGAGTTACGCAATCGATACCGCCCACATTATCGTCTAAATCTTCATTTTGCGTGTCTCTGATCGAGAGGTGAGCCATCATCACAACGGGTACTTGCGGTGTGTTGCGTTTTTCAACCTCAGCCAACAACTCTTTGAAGATTCCATACTTGCTTGGATGAACGTAAGGAACAGCAATAATATACGCTTTCATCGCACCTTTTTCATCTTTCAGTTCTACAATCATCTTGTCGTAGACCACCGAAACGCCATCTCCAACATACTCTGGATAACCAATCACCGAGACATTGGCACAGTCCCATAACTCACGATGTGCCTCCAAATGTTGGAAACTATCGTGATTACCTGCCGTTATGACAATCTTCATTTGTGGTCGTTTTTTATGTAGATTGACCACTCCATTCACAAACTGCTTTTTTGCAGACGCTGCAGGCATTGCCACATGAAATATATCGCCACTCACCAATAATGCGTCGGGCTTCTCCTTCTCTACTATGTCAGACAACTGTCGAAAGAAGTCCTCGTGTTCTTCTTCCTTACTCATTCGATAAAAAGACTGTCCCAAATGCCAGTCTGCCGTGTGAATCAACTTTACCATTTTTCTCATATAATGTTTGCGTAAAGTTAGTTAATAAAAACATACTATCTTTGTAATTAGAAAATTTTAATAAGATGGCACTTCATTATCTTCAGGTCGATAACCTATCCAAAGCCTTTGGCGACAGACTTCTTTTCGAGCATGTTTCATTCGGACTATTCGAGGGTCAACGCACTGCCTTGATCGCTCGCAACGGTGCGGGTAAAACAACGCTTCTTAACATCATTGCTGGAAAAGAGTCGCCCGACGAAGGAACAGTTACTTTCCGAAATGGCATTCGTGTAGGCATTCTTCCTCAAGACCCACAGTTTGCAAAAGGGAAGACAATCTTGGACTTATGCGTGGAATCAGGCTTCGAAATTCAGATGAAGCAGTTTCTTAGTAAACTGAAAATCACCGATTTATCACTTGTAACCGACACACTTTCGGGTGGACAAATAAAGCGCATTGCCATCGCTATGGAATTGGTGAAACAACCCGATTTGCTCATCTTAGACGAGCCTACCAACCACTTGGATTTGGATATGGTGGAATGGTTGGAAGATTATCTTCGGAAATCTCGAATGGCTATTTTGATGGTTACGCACGACCGCTATTTCCTCGACCGTGTGTGCAGCGAGATTATTGAAATTGACCAGCAACAGATTTTTTCATACAAAGGAAACTACTCCTATTATTTGGAGAAGAAACAAGAACGCCTCAACCAACAATCGGCTGAGATTGCCCACGCAAGCAATATCTACCGCAAAGAATTAGATTGGATGCGTCGCCAACCGCAAGCCCGCGGAAGCAAGGCGCAATACAGAATCGACGCATTCCACGAATTGGAGAAGAAGGTCAAGAAAAACCGCGAGGCTAGTACTCTCCAATTGGATGTGAAAGCCAGTTACATCGGTTCTAAGATTTTTGAGGCTAAATATGTTACCAAATCATTCGGCGACTTGAAAATCACTGATAATTTCTATTACAACTTCGGAAGATTCGAGAAGATGGGAATTGTCGGCAATAACGGAACAGGCAAATCCACCTTCATCAAGATGTTGATTGGTGAGGTGGAACCCGACAAAGGCTCGTTCGACATCGGTGAAACCGTCCGTTTTGGATATTACAGTCAGCAGGGAATGTCATTCAACCCCGGTATGAAGGTGATCGATGCCGTAAAGCAATATGCCGAAGAGGTTCGCTTCAGTGACGGACGAAGAATGAGTGCTTCGCAATTCTTGCAATATTTTCTGTTCTCACCATCCAAACAGCAAGATTACATCGAGAAATTGAGTGGTGGCGAGCGCAGGAGACTCTACCTCTGCACCGTGCTGATGAAAAGTCCTAACTTCCTCGTCTTAGATGAGCCAACCAACGATTTGGACATTGTAACTCTCAATGTATTAGAGGAATATCTTCAAAATTTCAAAGGTTGCGTCATTGTTATCTCGCACGATAGATATTTCATGAACAAGGTGGTAGACCACCTGCTCGTATTCCACGGGAATGCCGACATTCAAGATTTTCCGGGCAACTACAGTGAATACCGCGAGTGGCGCGATATGAAAGAATATTTCGAGCAAGAGGAAAAGAAAAATAACAGTCAACCACAACCCGAGAAAGCGAAACCACAAAGAGCAGTTAAAGAACGACCTCGCAAAATGACTTTCAAGGAGAAAAAAGAGTTTGAAGAGTTGACAACAGCCATCAGTGCCTTAGAAGAAGAAAAGAAAGAACTCGAAACAGCCATGTCGACTGGAACGCTCTCCAACGACGAGTTGATGAAAAAATCGACCCGAATAGCAGAGGTAATCAATGAGTTAGAGGAGAAAGAGATGCGCTGGCTTGAACTTAGCGAAATAGCAGAATAACAATATTATGATTACACTTCAAAAAGACGAAAAACGCACTAAAGTTCTGACCGAGAATGAGTTGACCCCTGGCTCACCCATTTTCGAACGTTTCGTGCCAAGAAAACCCGAGAAAGTTGTTTTCACAGAGAGCAACTACCTCTTCATTTTTCCCGATGGAATCGGCATTATTGAGAGAAGTACCACAGAAGGAAAGTTGCTGGTCGGCGATGGTTTCTTCGACGATGCCATAGCCGAGAATTTCATCTCGTTCGACAAGTTGAAAGAAGAAAAGCCGCATCTTTTCAAGGGAAAATTTGAACTCATCCATATGGCAGATAGTTCCACGCCTGTAATAACTTTCTTATCTGGCAATAAATTCTTTCTACTCCAGATAAGAAAGGATTGCACGCTCGTTCAATGGGAGACAAAGGAGTTCAAAGAGGTACTTTTCCCGAAGGCCAACAATCGTGGAGACATTGTCTTTTCTTGTGATGAAAAGATTTACGCCATCGACCATTTCACAGGACGATATTTTCTTGCCTATACGGAAGAAGACGAAAGATACATCATCAGTCGTCCACCCTCAAGAGACGAGTTTGGCATCAAAGACCTCTTCTATTGGGCTCCAGACAACCGTACGGTGGCTTTCTATCGCACCAACAACACGAAAGTAGACGTTTATCCGCTCATCACCATCGAAGATCCAAAGCCGATAAGATCCTTAATCGACTATCCAATGGCAGGTGAAAGCAGCGAGAGCGTTTCCATCGGCATTCTCGATGTGCCTTCCAAAGGATTCTGCACCCTCAGTTTGGGTAGCAATCAAGGTACGCCACCCATCAATCACAAAGAGTCTTACTACACAGCTTTGACTTGGTCGGCAGACTCCAGCGAGATCTATCTCTGCGAGTTGGAACGTTCTCAGCAATACTTTCAAGCCAAAGTCTACTCTGCCTACTCGGGCAAAATCAAGCATTTCTTGTTCGACGAATCCTCTGATAAATACGTTGAACCCGACCAACCTTTCACCCTTGTCGGCAGTAGCACGATTCTTTTCCTCTCCCAGCGTACAGGGCGTAATCACCTCTATAAGTTCGATATGAAATCGAACAAGACAACCCCACTCACACAAGGAGATTGGGATGTCTTAGAGGTCATTTCCTACGATGAAAAGGCAAAAATCGTTTATGCCTATGCCACCACGTCGGGAGCAAACAATCGTGAGGTACTCCAAATTTCCATAAACGGAGAGCCTAACACATTTAAAGAAATTCACGACACCGGCTACTATCACACATTCTTCGTTGATAAAGAGACAGGCGAAGCGATTGATTTCTACGAAGACCATTTAAAACCAGGCTTTGTTCATTTTCAGAACGATTATATTTTGCCACTCCGCAACCCCTACGTAAAGGAAGGCTACGAAATACCCAACAAGAAATTTGGATTTTTCGAGAAAGACGGAGAGCGAATCTATTACAGTCTGACGTTGCCCAACAACGCCAACGGTCAGAAAGTACCCCTTCTCTTCTACGTCTATGGCGGACCGCACGTGCAACTTGTAACCAACCAGTTTGGCAGTGGAACGAAAGGCATTGAAGAGATGATGGCAAGCAACGGAATCGCCACCTTCTATATCGACCCACACGGTTCATATAACAGAGGACGAAGTTTCGAGTCCGTCATCTATCAGCAGATGAATCGTCCACAAGTAGAGGACTATGATTATGCCATTGACTGGTTGCAGCAAAATTTCGGAGACAAAGTAGACACAAGCAAAATGGCAGTCTACGGCTGGAGTTTCGGAGGCTACATGACGCTGACAATGCTATTAAGGAGCAAGCACACCTTCCAGATAGGCATTGCAGGAGGAGCGGTAACCGACTGGCGCTATTACGAAGTGATGTACACAGAGCGGTATATGGGCATCCGCAATGATGAAACGGAGAAATACTACGAAGCATGCAGTATAAAATCCGATTTCAGCAAACTTCACACGCCCCTTTATCTCATCCATTGCGACAATGACCCCGTAGTTGTGTGGCAACACACCCTTTCACTGCTCAAAATCGCCCACGAGAAGTACGATTTTGCCCACCTAATCGACTATTATATCTTTCCAGGACACCCCCACAATGTGAAAGGACCCGAAAGAATCCAGTTGATGCGCAAAATTAAAGCCGTGATACTCAATAAGTTAAAGTAATCATATAAAAATAATCAAAAAAAAATGCTAATTTATTTTGATTATTAAGAAATAAGTTGCACCTTTGTAGTGCAAACAAAACAGGTAGATTTTTTCATAGTTAAGGTTTAGATTGACTAAGAGGCGTTGTGAAACGCCTCTTAGTTTTTTTATGCGGTTCGAAAAAGCAAACTG
>CAVJCT010000032.1:0-13012 GCA_963648205.1 Flexilinea sp. | reverse complement strand
CACTACAAAAGAATGAGAGAGGGTTTAGTTGATATTAGATAGGATGTCTTCTGCTAATGTTTGTGGTAGCTTCTTGATTGCTCCTCGTATTTTGGTTCGCAAGTCAAGTTGATGCCTATTTTTTTGAAGGTCTGCTCGTCGACGCTGGTAACCAAAACAGTGGTGTGGGCGGTTGTTCCTTTGAGTTTAGGCAACTGCTCTAATGCCCGTTCTGCCAAGTCGCTGTGGGCTGCAGATGATGAGAGTGCGATGAGGATCTCGTCGGTGTGCAAGCGAGGGTTGGCACTACCTAAGTATTTGGTTTTCAACGTTTGAATAGGTTCGATAGCCAAACGGGAAATCAGGTTGAAAGAGTCGTCGATGTTTGCCAATGTCTTGAGGGCATTGAGCAACGCAGATGAGAGCGGACCGAACAAATCGGAGGTCTTGCCGGTTACGATGGTTCCGTCGGGCAACTCGATGGCTGCTGCTGGTTTCCCTCCAGTCTCTTTCTCTTTCTTGAGTGAGGCTTCCACAACAGGGTAATCGGTAACTTTGACGTGGGCTTGTTGCATGAGCGACTCCAATTTGCTCTGGTTATCTGTGCTTTCGCCATAGCGTTTCTTGTCGCACAAGCATTTGTAGTAACGACGGATGATCTCACGTTTTGAGGCTTCACGACATACTTCATCATCGATGATGCAGTTGCCCGCCATGTTAACGCCCATATCCGTAGGACTCTTATAAGGACTCTCTCCGTAGATGAGTTCGAAGGTGGCGTTCAAGACTGAGAAAGCCTCAACGTCGCGGTTGTAGTTGACGGTCGTTTCGCCGTATGCCTCCAAGTGGAAAGAGTCGATGATGTTGACATCGTTGAGGTCGGCAGTGGCAGCCTCGTACGCAAGGTTGACTGGGTGCTTCAACGGAATGTTCCAGATTGGGAATGTCTCGAATTTAGCGTAACCAGCATCGATGCCACGTTTATGCTCGTGGTAGAGTTGAGAAAGACAAACTGCCAACTTTCCGCTACCAGGACCAGGAGCCGTAACGACCACCAAAGGACGCTCGGTCTTGATGTATTCGTTCTTGCCGTAGCCCTTGTCTGAAACGATCAACTCCACGTTGTTAGGGTATCCCTCGATACGATAGTGGTGGTAGAAAGGAATGCCCAAAGCACGCAAACGCTTCTCGAAGAGAATGGCAGAAGGTTGCTCGTTGTACATGGTGAGGCAAACACTTCCGACGAAAAGTCCGACGTTGTGGAACTCGTCGATCAAGCGAAGCACATCCTCATCGTAGGTGATGCCATAGTCGGCACGCATACGATTAGACTCAATGTCTTCAGCGTTGATAGCGATAACAATTTCGATTTTGTCCTTCAACTTGAGGAGCATCTGGAGTTTTGAATCGGGGTGAAACCCAGGTAGAACGCGAGAAGCGTGATAGTCATCGAAGAGTTTACCACCAATCTCCAAATACAACTTATTGCCAAATTTCTGAATTCTTTCGGCAATGTGAGACGACTGCATACTCAAGTACTTGTCGTTGTCGAAACCAATTTTTGCCTCCATATCTTTGTTTCTTTTTTGTTGCGAAATGAAAAATTGTAAAAATTACGCTCACAAATGTACGAAGATTATTGGAATCGAAGAAATGAAAATGAAAAATCTTCTTTCAAAATGTTAAAAACACATTGCGTCTTCTTTCAAATAGTCAAAATATGATTAAGAAATCTGACACAATGTGTTTTTATCCGTCTATATGTATCTTACATTATTATTATGTAAGGCAGATTAATCCAAAAAAAGGTTGGTGAACTGGAATTGGACACCGTCGAAAAGTCCTTTGTCGGTCAGTTTGAGTTCTGGAATGACGGGCAGAGCCATGAAAGCCATGGTCATGAATGGGGCAGAGTAGTTGCAACCGATCTCCTTGGCTAACTGTTTCAGTTCTTTATGTCGCATTCCAACTATATCGCCTGGCCGAGGAGACATAAGTCCGGCAATAGGCAAAGAGAGGTCGAGCATCTTGTCGCCATCCGTAACCACCAGTCCACCTTTGATGTCGACAAGGTAGTTGATGACGTTGAGGAGGTCTTCGTCGTTGGTGCCGATAGCGATGATATTGTGGCTGTCGTGTGCGATGGTAGAAGCGATAGCACCCCGCTTCAGTCCGAAACCACGAATAAACGCTATTTGAGGACGAGCCTCTGAGTAGCGGTTGTAGCATACAATTTTCAGCACGTCGTTCTCAGTATCTGAGATGACGTTTCCATCTTTGACAAGCGGTTTGACTACATCAACAGAGGTGAGGAGTGACCCTTCCGACGAAACGATGACTTTCATTTTGTCAGATTTAGGGGCTATTTTCAGATCTCCGAGCAAGAGTTTGTAGGCGTTGAAATTGTTCGGATATGAATGGAGAGGTGTCTTGTCAAGGATGAAATCGTTGCAGACACCGTTTTGTTTCGTGTAGACTTGCACACCATCGAGGAAAGCCGATTGCGTTACGAAATCGGTGAGGTTGTCGACAATGATGAAATCGGCAGCATCGCCAGGCTGTAGCAACCCTTGCTTGAGGTGGTAGTGGCGAACAGGCGTAACGCAGGCAGCCTCGAGAGCATTCCAGAAAGGCACACCTTTTTGAACTGCACGAGCAACGAGCGAGTCAATATGACCGTTTGCTAATTCATCAGGATATTTATCATCGGTGCAGAACATAACGCTTTCGGGATGGCCGAAGAGCAGTGGATAGAGTTGCTCAAAGTCGCACGCTGCGCTACCTTCCCGAATCTGCACTTTCATACCTAATTGTATACGTTCCAAACCCTCTTCAAGGGTCGTACATTCATGGTCGGTTGAAACACCTGCCTCAAAGTACTGCTTCAGTTGGTCACCCGACACGTTAGGAGCATGACCATCGATAGGTTTGCCTAATTGACGAGCAGCGTTGATTTTTGCCATTGTCTCTTTGTCGCCATAGAGAACACCAGGCACGTTCATCATCTCGGCGAGACCATAGATGTCGTTGCGCTGCAACAGTTTGGCAATTTGGTGGGAGTCGAGTGTGGCCCCACTTGTCTCGAAGGTGGTAGAAGGGACGCAAGGAGACGCACCGAAATTGAAGTGGAAGCGCACCTTTTTGCCGTTTTGGATCATAAAGTCGACACCCTCAACACCGAGTACGTTGGCGATTTCGTGAGGGTCGGTAACCACGGCGAGTGTACCCCGTTGAACAGCCAGTTTGGCGAAGTTTTCAGGAGTCAGCAAAGTGCTTTCGATGTGGATATGCGAGTCGATGAACCCCGGGAGGATGAACCCATACTTAGAAGGAGTAGAGTCTATTTCTTCGATGGAGTCTATCTTTCCGTTTCGGATGGAGAGACATCCTCTGAAGACTTTCTTATTGACGACGTCAACAATATTACCATAGATTTTTTGTTGCAGCATAGGTGTAAAGTTTGATTGCGAAATTACAAAAATGCTTTTTAATGGGGTCGCATAATTTTCAAGGATTTAGTTAAGAAGTGTTATCTTTGCTTGGAATTATGTTTAATGCCGATTTTGCTCTATTTTTGTACTCTGAAGAACGTAGAAACCAATTAAAAACTGATAAAACAACTCATGGTAAATAAAGAGGATAAGTTATACATTGCGCATACCGATTATGAAGGAGGCGAGAATAAGGCGTTAGTTCTGGAACCCAAAATGGCAAATCGCCACGGCTTGATCGCTGGTGCAACGGGTACGGGTAAGACAGTGTCGTTGCAGGTTTTGGCTGAGTCGTTCAGCGACTTGGGCGTGCCTTGCTTTATGGCGGATATGAAGGGCGACCTCTCTGGTATCTACAAGGCTGGTGTCTTGACTAAGTTTATCGAGAAGAGAGAGGCGAAGTTTGGCGTGAAATTTGAGTTTCAACCTTACCCAGTACAGTTTTTTGATGTCTATGGCGAGCAGGGAACTCCTTTGCGTGTTACAGTCAAGAACTTCGGCGTAACACTCTTCTCGCGTGTGATGTCGCTTACCGACACTCAAGAAGGTGTGTTGAATGCCGTCTTTCGCATTGCCGAAAAGGAAGGATTCGTTTTGGATACCCTTGAGGATTTACGCGTGTTGCTCAACCGAGTTGGTCAGAAAGCCAAAGATTATCAAACGGAATATGGAAATATCACCACTGCCTCAATTGGTGCGATTCAGCGAAACTTGCTTTTGTTGGAAGACCAAGGTGGCGACAAATTTTTCGGCTATCCTGAGTTTGATGTGAAAGATTTGGTCGGTTTAGAGAAAGTTAACGATATAAAGAAGGGTATTGTCAATATTTTGGCTGCCGACAAACTCTACAATAATCCTCGTCTCTACTCTGCGTTTTTGATGTGGTTGTTGACATCCATCTACAACGTGATGCCTGAAGTGGGTGATTTGGACAAACCAAAGTTCATCTTCTTCTTCGATGAGGCTCACTTATTGTTCGATGATGCATCAAAATCGTTGTTGGAGCAGATCGAGAAAGTCGTTCGTCTGATTCGTTCTAAGGGAGTGGGTGTTTATTTCATCACCCAGAATCCGATGGATATCCCTGAGGATGTGTTGGGTCAGTTGGGTAACAAGATACAGCATGCGTTGCGTGCGTTCACTCCGAAAGACCAGAAGTCTATTAAGGCAGTGGCAGACTCGTTCCGCAAGAATGATTCGTTCGACACGCAAGCAGCATTGATGGAATTGGAGACTGGAGAAGCGTTGATTTCATTTTTGGATGAGAAAGGTTCTCCGCGAGCAGTTGAGCGTGCCAAGATGCTTTGTCCTCAAGGTCAGATTGGTCCGATCACGGCAGAGGAGCGTGCAAAAGCCATTCAAGAGTCGGTCGTTGAGAAGAAATACCGTGAGGCTGTGAACCGTCCTTCTGCAACAGAAAAAATTGCCGAAGAGAATGAGAAAGCCAATGCTGAGAAGGCAGAACAAGACAGTGCTGCAGAGGAAGCAAAGACGGCAAAAGAGAAGGCGGCAGAGGAGAAACGCCAACAAAAAGAGGAGCAACGTCAGGCGAAAGAGCGTGAGAAACAAGAGAAAGAAGAGGCAAAATTGAAAGCGAAAAAAAGCAAGGAGCGTTCTAAAATCTTCTCTAAAATCCTCTCTTTCTTCACTCCAATTTTAAGAAAGTTCTTGACGGAGTTTATCTCAGGCTCTACAAAAAGACGATAGATTAAACGTTTAGAAAATAAAAATTTCATAGCCCAATGGAACTCTCCTTTGGGCTATGTTGATTAATGAAGCATAATCGAATACGAATAAAATGTCAACCAAAAACCTGACGGAAGGAAGCATAATGGGGAATATTGCCTCTTTTGCAATCCCATATATGGCTGCCTATTTTTTGCAGATACTCTATGGCTTAGCCGACTTGTTCATTGTGGGGCAGTATTGCGATGTTGATAGCACGACGGCAGTGTCGAATGCAGCACAGGTGATGTATATGCTGACCGTGGTGGTGATTGGTTTGGCTATGGGTACGACGGTGCGTATCGGCAGAGCGGTGGGGGCAAAAGACGAACGGCAGGTCTCCCGAATCATTGGTAGCACTTTCGTGTTCTTCCTGACCTTGAGCATTGTCCTTTGCATCGTTCTTTTCTTGTTGCGTTCACAGATTGTCTTGTTGATAAATACCCCTGTTGAGGCTATATCAGAAGCAACTGACTATCTGACAATTACGTTTATTGGTATTCCTTTTATTGTTTGCTACAATATCATCGCCTCAATCTTCCGTGGAATGGGAGATTCTCGTACACCGATGTATCTGATTGGATTGACGTGTATTGAGAATATTCTCTTAGACTATCTCTTCATCGGCTATTATGACATGGGTGCAATGGGTGCGGCAATGGGGACGACAATCTCGCAGATGTGCAGTGTGATTATCTCGGTTCTGGTGATTCGCAAACATCGCTCGATTATGAATGTCTCCAGAAAAGATTTCCGATGGGATGGAAAAACAATTTCTGAAATGCTGAAGATTGGTGTGCCAGTGGCACTGCAAGACGGGTTTATTCAAGTGGCATTCTTGACGATAACGGTGATCGCCAACAGTCGTGGACTATATGACGCTGCGGCGGTGGGCATTGTGGAAAAATCCATCGGACTCATCTTCATTATTCCATCGGCAATGCTTTCGACAGTGTCGACGATCTCTGCACAAAATATCGGAGCCAAGAAGATGGATCGAGCCAAGAAGACTCTGAAATATGCTCTGTTTGTAACAATGACGTACGGAATCGTGATTGGAATTGTGCTGCAGTTCGTGCCAGAACCTCTTGTGCGACTGTTCACGAACAATGAGCAGGTGATTCATGCAGGTGGAGAGTATCTGCGAGGTTACGCTTGGGATGCCACTATGGCAGGAATGCACTTCTGTTTCAGTGGATTCTTCACTGCTTTAGGACTTTCTATCATATCATTCTCTCATAATGTCGCCTCCATTGTCCTTGTCAGAATTCCGTTATCCTATTGGACGTGCGTCACCTTCCCAACAACCCTTTATCCGATGGGATTGGCAATTCCGGCAGGGTCGCTACTCTCTGTCATCATCTGCGTTGTGGTCTATTGGTATCTGTTCAAAAAAGGCAGGTTTGAGGGTGAAAAGGCATAAAAAGCAAGTTTGAGATGTTTTTTTGCAAAACATTATAATTCCTAATTAAATGGAAAAACTTTAAATTTGCGTTTATGGAACAGTTGATAGCCGACATACACGCAAATTTTCCGATAACAGACCCGATTCTTATCTTTTCGCTGGTTCTGTTCATCATCCTTGTGATGCCTTTGATGCTCAACAAGATTCGTGTGCCTCATATCATTGGCTTGATTTTGGCAGGCGCAGTGATTGGTGAGAATGGTTTGGGCATTCTACGTCGTGATGTCAGTTTCGAACTCTTCGGAGCGGTGGGTTTGCTTTATATTATGTTCTTGGCAGGTTTGCAGATGGACTTGACCGATTTCAAAAAGAACATGAACAAAAGCATCTTCTTCGGAATGGCTACCTTCTTGATTCCAATGATTATCGGAACGATATGCAGTTATTTCTTGTTGGAATTGATTTATGAACACATTTATCCTCAAGGAGTTGTGGCAGAGGTTTATGGACCATTTTCGCTGAAGGGGTATATCAATTTGTCGGCTGTTTTGATTGCGAGTATGTACGCTTCGCACACTTTGATTCCATATCCTATCGTGGGTCGATATGGTGTTACGAAAGAGTCATCTGTGAATATCTCTATCGGAGGTACGATGATTACGACTGTCCTTTCGTTGATGATTTTGGCAATCATTGTGTCGATGACGAAAGGCGAGTTGGGCTGGAATTTCTGGCTGAAATTTGTCATCTCGCTGGTAGTATTCGGCTTCGTCGTAGGCTTTGTATTCCCTCGTCTGACGGACCGCTTTTTCAAGCATCACGAAGATAACATTCTGCAATACATTTATGTGTTGGCAATGTGTTTTTTGGGAGGATTTATTGCCAAATTGGCTGGTTTAGAGCCTATTATCGGTGCGTTTTTGGTAGGTTTGGCTTTCAATCGACGCATACCGAGAATCTCTCCGTTGATGAATCGTTTGGACTTTGTTGGAAACGCGCTTTTCATCCCCTTCTTCCTGATTGGAGTGGGTATGCTGATTGATTTTCACGCTGTCTTCGCAGGTCCAAGCACGCTGATTACAGCAGTGGTGATGAGTGTCGTTGCTACGGTTTCGAAGTATTTGGCAGCGGTGGTGACCAAGCGCACCTTCAAGATGAGCAAAGAAGAGGGCTTGATGATGTTCGGTTTGAGTAACTCACAGGCAGCAGCGACCTTGGCAGCGGTGATGATTGGTTACAACATCGAGATTGGACGGACAGTAAATGGCGAAATCATTCGCCTTTTGAATGAAGATATTTTGAACGGAACCATCGTGATGATTCTCGTAACCTGCACGATCGCTTCGTTTGCCACGGAGAAGGCTGCCAAGAAATTGGTGCGTCTGCAAGACCAGTTGGAAGAGCAAATGTCGGAAGACAAATTGGTGGATCGTATTTTGGTGCCACTCTACAATCCAGACACTTTGAGTAGTTTGATGGAGTTGGCAATCCTTCTCAAAGTAGATAAAAGTAGAGAACCACTTTACGCCTTGACCATATCTAATAAGAACGCAGCCCACTTGACCTCCGAGGACAAGGCTAAGAAGCTGTTGGAGAAAGCGGCGAAAATAGCGGCTGGAACAGACAATACCGTTCGAATGTTCAACCGAAATGATGCCAATGTGGCAAGTGGTATTGTGCAGACGATTCACGACAATCACATCACGGAGGTCGTAATAGGATTGCACCACAAGAACAGTTTTACCGATTCATTCTTGGGCGACAAAACGGAGAGTTTGCTCCGTGCCACCAATCAGATGACTTTCATCTATCATTCAATGCAACCTGTCAGCACGATCAAGCGTGTTGTCATTGCAGTGCCACCGAAAGCCGAATTTGAAATTGGTTTCGTAAAGTGGTATGACAGAGTGAAGAATTTGTGCAAGCAAATCGGTGCGAAAGCCGTCTTCTACGCTCATACAGAGACACTTGAGAAAATACGAGTATTAGCAAATAGAAATAAATTTGGCGTCGAGACCCAATTCTGTGTGTTAGACGATTGGGATGATTTCTTGATGTTGGCAGGAGTCGTTACGGGCAATGATTTGTTCGTGGTTGTATCATCACGAAAGACTGCCATCTCATACGACCCACTTTTCGAGAAATTGCCAAGTCACTTGTCAAAATACTTTGCTAAGAACAGTTACATTATTCTCTTCCCAGATCAGTTTGATGAGAATCCATCAGACGGATTTATGGCAGATACAAACGGTGTAGTAAAAAATATCTAAAAACCTCATAAAATGACACGCTTTTCAAAGACCACGCTCTACTATCGTGTGTTGAGAGTTTATTCCAATTTCATCTATCGAAAATGGTTTAGTTCGATAGAAATCAATGGAGAGTCAAATATCCCTGAAGGTCAACCTGTTATCTTCGCTCCAAATCATCAGAATGCGATGATTGATGCGATGGCGTTGCTTTCTTCGTCACCTCAGCCAGTGGTCTTTTGGGTTCGTGCCGACTTGTTCAAGAATAAAATCGTTGGCTCAATTCTTCGTGGTTTGAAGATGATGCCAGCCTACCGAATGCGTAATGGTATTCAGAATCTGAAGAAGAATGAGGAATCAATCAGCAATTCAGACGATGTGTTGACACACGGTCGGTTCTTGTGCTTGATGCCAGAGGGCGGTCAGGATGAGAAGCGCACCCTTCGTCCGTTGGTGAAAGGCATTTTCCGTAGCGCATTTTCTGCTCAGGAAAAATTGGGTGAAGAGGAGTGGGTGAAAATCGTTCCAACTGGTATCGATTACGGAAATTACGATAAGACAGGTCGACATTTGATTGTCAACTTTGGAAAACCTATCAGCATCAAAGACTATAAGGCGTTGCACGACGAAAACGCTCCCGTGGCACTCAACACCATCCGTGATGAGTTGTCCAAGCGTATGCGCCCTTTGATGTTGGATATACAGTCGAAAGACCATTATCAGACCTTCTATGTGGCATCTTACCTCTATAATGTGGAGATGCTCGAAAAGTTGAACCTTTCGGACAATGAGACAAACCGTCTGGCAGCACGTCAGGAAATCGTCAAAGCCTTAGAGACGGCAGAAACAGACGAGAACATGACTTCGTTGGTCAACGAGTTAGACCTCGCTTGCGCTGCATGGGATGAAAACAATAAAGATACCGCCTTCGCTGCCCGAGTACAAGAGTACCAAGGTGTTGATATGGATTTGATCATAAAGATTCTGTATCTTATCATTACGATTCCATTGCAATTATATGCTATCGTGATGAATGGTATTGAGTTCGTTATCAGCAAGTTAGTTGCAAGAAAAGCAAGAGGAACAGGCTTTGAGGCGACACTCAAATTTGCGATGGCAGGCATCCTTTATCCAATCTTCTATATCGCTTTGACGATAGCATTCGGCGTACTTTGGTCGCCCGATTGGATAACCACTTTCGTGTTTTTCTTGTCGTTGCCTTTCTCGTTCTTCTTCTTCCTTCGTTATCGTTGGAAATTGCAGTATGTGAAGGAGAGATTGAAGAATCTCTTTAGAAAAGACGATACTGCTAAACAAGTGAAACAGATTGTAAAACAGATAATTGACAAAACGAACCTCTAAAGTGACGGCTTATGATTAGTGCGGCAGAGTTGAAAGACGAATTGTTTGCGGCAGCGGTGCCAGGTAAGCGTGAAACCCTTTCTCGTTATTTTAAAACGGGGAAAGGAGAGTATGCCGAGGGCGACCAGTTTATTGGTGTGCCTGTTCCTGCGCAGCGTGCCATCGTGAAGAAATTTGATATAATGCCACCTTTCGACATTGAACGGATGCTGAAAGATCCATTCCACGAATGTAGATTTTCGGCTCTTCTCTTCCTCGTGAGACATTATCAAAAAAGTGAAACTTTCGAGGAGAAGGTCAACGTCTTCAATTTCTATATGAATCACACGGATGGAATCAACAATTGGGATTTGGTGGATAACAGTGCGCCTCTGATTGTCGGTGATTTCTTGTTGAATCGTAATCGTGCCTTGTTGGACGAGTTGGTTCACAGCGAGAATGTGTGGGAAAGAAGAATCGCCGTTGTCTCAACGTTGACATTCATCAAAAATAATGATTTCAAGGACACTTTCCGATTCGCTGAAATCTTGGAGAATGACAAGTTTGATTTGTCGCACAAGGCTGTAGGATGGATGTTGCGCGAGGTGGGCAAGAAGGACTATCAGCAGTTGTACGACTACTTGTCGGCACACTATAAGAAGATGCCTCGCACAACCTTGCGATATGCCATTGAGCGTTTCGACGAGGAGACCAGAAAAAAGTTTCTAAAAGGAGAAATATAGAAATCCATGTCCGATTTTAATATAAGGAATAGTGCTGCAGAGAAGGAAAAGGAGTTTGAAAATGCTCTTCGTCCCCTCTCTTTCGACGATTTTTCGGGTCAATCTAAGATCATAGAAAATCTGAAAATTTTCGTTAAAGCAGCCAAAATGCGTGGAGAACCGTTGGATCATATCTTGTTCCATGGTCCTCCAGGATTAGGAAAAACCACCCTTTCAAATATCATTGCCAATGAGTTGGGTGTTGGGTTCAGAGTAACCTCTGGTCCGGTGTTAGACAAGCCAGGCGATCTTGCAGGTCTCTTGACCAACCTTGAGCCTCACGATGTGCTTTTCATTGATGAGATACACCGCCTTTCGCCCGTCGTTGAGGAGTATCTTTACTCTGCAATGGAGGACTATCGTATTGATATTATGATAGATAAAGGTCCGAATGCACGTTCCATTCAGATCGATTTGAATCCCTTCACGTTGGTGGGAGCAACTACACGAAGCGGACTGTTGACCAGTCCGTTGCGAGCCAGATTTGGAATCAACTGCCACTTGGAGTATTACGATGTGGAGGTGTTGAAGAAGATTATCATCCGCTCTGCCAACCTTCTGGGTGCGCCTTGCGAGGAGAGTGCGGCGTTGGAGATTTCACGAAGAAGTCGAGGAACTCCCCGTATTGCCAATGCGCTGTTGAGGCGAGTGCGAGACTTTGCGCAGGTGAAGGGAAACGGTACGATAGACCCTGAAATCACGCAGTTCGCTTTGGAGGCATTGAACATTGACACCTACGGATTGGATGAGATTGACAATAAACTGTTGAATCTGATGATTGACAAATTCAATGGCGGACCAGTCGGGCTCAGCACTATTGCGACCGCTTTGGGAGAAGATGCAGGAACAGTGGAGGATGTATATGAACCCTATTTGATAAAAGAGGGTTTTATCAAGCGCACGCCAAGAGGGCGAGAAGTAACAGACTTGGCATATAAGCACCTTGGAAAGAGTAAAATACCTCAAATGGGTTCTTTATTCGACCAAATTCTATAAATGAATTTCTTTTATATTGACAAAAAGATAGAAATACATAATAGCGATAAATTTTTCTCACGGATGTTTGGTTCGTGAGAAGAAAGTCGCTATCTTTGCACCACGATTTAAGAAAATCGGTTATATGCGGAGTGGAGCAGTTGGCAGCTCGTTGGGCTCATAACCCAAAGGTCGTTTGTTCGAGTCAAACCTCCGCAACAGAGAGAAGGTGAAAGTCTTCTCTTTTTTTGTGCCTATAGGTTAAAATTCTCCCCCCTTTCCTTGCCACTCCAAACAAAACCATTACATTTGCAAAAAAAACATTTATATCTACATTTACATTTGTATTATATGTACAAATTATTGATTCTACTGACAACTTTAATTGGACTATTCCAAACTGTTTCGGCTCAATATAGCGACAACAATGTATTGGGACTGAAGGTTGGTGTTGGAATGACAAAAATCAACAACCTTGGCAATTCAATTATTACTCCTGACTATTATAGCAATTACTCGTTCACTGATAATAAAGGGTTTTCTCCAGCTGCTGAGATTTTCTATGGTTACCACAAGAAAGATGCATTGTTTGGGCTGGGAGTGGCAGCTATCTATTATCAGATGAGAACGGATTCGAAATATTCTGACATTAATGGACTGAAATATACGATTGGATACAAGTATCACTACCTTGGCGCCAAGGCGATGCTGAAAGTTTATCCAGTCGGCGGTCTGTATGTTGCCCCGACTTTTCGTGCGGGGGCATGCTTGAATCCAGAAGGCGTGTCGTATGAGAGCAACCAGGACGAGGCGTTTTTAGCAAAGTTCAAGTATTCCTCTTCTGAAAGCACACGGCAGTGTCTGAAGGAGAAATTGTCGGGCAGACCTGAGGTCGGCGTTGGTGGAACGATTGGGTACGAGTTTCCTATCGGCATCACCGTCTCGGGCGACTATCTTTATACCGTGACGGATTTGGTTGAGACCTCCGTCAATGCGTACGGTTGGACGGAGCAGGAGAATAGAGCGCACACGGTGCGTGTGATGGTTGGGTATGCGATTGGTTTG
>CAVJCT010000031.1:0-20942 GCA_963648205.1 Flexilinea sp. | reverse complement strand
CAAAATTAGAGGTAAAACAGTCTTATCAGTTCCGAGTTCTTTGATATTTGAATATCTTTGCAAGATAACTGTTAGGACATTACTTTATGGCATTAGCAATCAACATCGACGACCTGCTCAACAAACAAAAGATTGAATCCAACCGAATAGAATTCAAAAAAGGTTGGAATCCAGCAAGCATATACCACAGTGTGTGCGCCTTCGCCAATGATTTTGATGATTTAGGAGGAGGGTACATCATTATCGGTGTCGAGACCGACGAGAAAACAGGAGTAGCACTCCGACCCGTTGAAGGTGTCGCTATCGACAAGATCGACGGTATTTTGCAAGAAATGGTTGGCTATAACAACAAGATTTCACCCTATTATCTGCCTCGTACATCCGTTGAAGAAGTTGATGGGAAGCAAGTCATTGTAATCTGGTGTCCTTCAGGAAGTTATCGTCCATATTCTGTTCCAGAAAATGTTACAGTCAAAGGAAGTAAAGAGTATTTCTACATCAGAAGCGGAACAAGTAGCATCGAAGCCAAAGGAGAGGCTCTTGTTGAGTTAAGAGAATTGGCCAACCGCGTTCCTTTCGATGAACGAGGAAACAGCGACATCCAGTTGGAAGACATATCGTTGGTTCTTCTCCGTGATTACCTTGTCAAAGTTGGAAGCAGACTATCAAAAGAGATTATCAAAACTCCACTTGAGAATATTCTGGAACAAATGGAGTTATACACAGGCCCGAAAGAATGTCGCCGAATTCGGAATGTAGCAGCAATGATGTTTTGCGAGAATCCAAGCAAATTCTTTCCTTATACTCAGATAGATGTAGTAACATTCCCCGACGGGAAAATGAAAGCCCCAGACAATTTTTCGGAAGTAACCTTTAAAGGGAGTATTCCACAAATGATAAAACAGACGATGGACTACATTAAGAGTGCTGTTCTTAGACAATATGTTTGGAAGATTTCTGGTCAACAGGAGGCAAAACGTTGTTGGAATTACCCCTACGATGCCATTGAAGAAGCGGTTGTAAACTCTTGCTACCACAGAGATTTTCTTCAACACGAACCCATTGAAATCACTATTGAGCCAGATAGTATCTCGATTCTCAACTGTCCAGGACCCGACCGAAGCATTTCAAAAGAAGCAATAGAGAAAGGAGACATGTTGAAAAGTCGCCGTTACCGCAATCGTCGTTTAGGAGATTTTCTAAAAGAATTGGACTTGACCGAAGGACGCTCAACAGGTGTGCCAACCATTCAAGCCAAATTGGATGAAAACGGTTCGCCCCGAGCCAGCTTTGAGACAACCGACGACCGACTTACCTTTCTAATCACCATACCAATCCACGAGTGGTGTTTGGATGGTACGGGAACTATTGTGGAAAGTTCGGAGACAGACAATGAAAGTTCGGAGACAGGTTCGGGAACTACGCCAAAAAGTTCGGAGACAGAAGAAAAAAGTTCGGAGACAAAAGGGAAAAGTTCGGAGACAAAAGGGAAAAGTTCGGAGACAAAACAAAAAAGTTCGGAGACAATCTTAGACCTAATACGGCAAAACCCATCAATCTCCGCTGCAGAAATAGCCATGTGTATTGGCATATCATCCAGAGGAGTAGAGAAACAAATAGAGAAACTTCGCAAAGTTGGCATTCTGAAACGCGTTGGTCCTGACTTCGGAGGCTACTGGCAAATTATTTCTTCAGAGGAACAAAAATAAATTTGAAAGAAATGTTCAAAATAAACACCCCAAAAACAGACCTTCTCGAAGGCATTCATAGCCCATTCATATATAAGCCAATAGAGGGAGTTGAACCACTCCACCTTTTAAGCCTCTTCTCGGGCTGCGGAGGTATGGATCTTGGCTTTGAAGGTCAATTCATCGCCCACAGAAAATCATTTGCTGAGGGTAGTCCGTTAGTAGACTATCAAATGAATGATGAGTGGGTGATGCTGAAACGCAACCGTTTTGAAACTGTTTTTGCCAATGATATTCTGGACGAGGCGCAAGTGGCTTGGACCAATTATATGCGCAGATTCGGTTATGAAATGAACCGTTTTCACAAAACAAGTATTGTGGAACTCGTGAAACTACACAACAGTGGCATTGAGGTTTTTCCAAAAAACATTGATGTTGTAGTGGGCGGTTTTCCTTGTCAGGATTTCAGCGTGGCAGGCAAACGGAAAGGTTTCAATTCAGACAAAGACGATTACGGCAAGAAACGTGAAAGCGACGAGCCATCGGAAGAAACGCGTGGCAAACTCTACTTCTGGATGAAGCAGGTAATTGACATTGTCAAGCCCAAGATTTTTGTGGCTGAGAATGTCAAAGGATTGGTCAACCTTGGCGACGTGAAGAACATTATCCAAAGAGACTTTGCCAGTGCCGATGGAAACGGCTACATCGTGTTGTCCCCACAAGTCTTACACGCAGGCGATTTTGGCGTTCCAGAGAGCCGTGAGCGTGTGATTTTTATCGGAATCCGAAAAGATGCACTGACCGAAGAGGCGTTGGAAGCACTATGCGCAGAGGTGATTCCAAACGAATATAATCCCTACCCGAAGCCCACGCATAACGCAACAAACAAAGATCCGAATCTTCTACCCATTGTTACTACGAAAGATGTTTTATCAGGATTAAAAGAACCCGATGAGACGAGGGATGAATCGCAGCGAGTCTTCTCTAAAGCAAAATTTATAGAGAAAGGGCAAGGGCAGACTGAGATAAAATTAGACGGATTAGGTCCAACGATACGATCGGAGCACCATGGCAACATCGAATTTCGTCGTCTCTCCGCCGAACACGGAGGTAAACACGCTGAAGAACTGAGTTTAGGTTTGCCCGAACGGCGACTGACCCCACGCGAATGCGCTCAGATTCAAACCTTTCCACCAGACTACGAGTTTGTTATGAAAAGGGGAAATGGCAAAGGGTATCATCTCAGTGCCTCTGGAGCCTACAAGGTGATTGGCAATGCGGTGCCACCAGTGTTGGCATTTCAGATTGCGAATAGAATAGAAGAAATATGGAATCGATATTTTAGAAAATAAAAGACATAATGAAATCCACGCAAGAAAATATAATATCCATACGTTGTCGCAATATTCAAATGGCAGACAAGGCTTTTTCCGAATTTATGGGAAAAGTAGAAAACTGTTTAAACAACAAAGCTTCAAATCTCAGAATGTTCAAGAATTGCGCCGGAACGAGAATGGAAACAGAGGCTTTGAAGGTAATGAAAGAAATCGCTCCGTCAACACCTTTCAGACAAGAAGAAATAAAACTGGTTTCTGGTGCGAAGTTTCCCGACATACAAGCAGAAAAGTATTACGGAGTAGAGGTCAAAACAACCCTAAAAGACAATTGGAAATCAGTCGGAAGTAGCATTGTTGAAAGCACACGCATTGAAGATGTAAAAAACATATATATGCTCTTTGGCAAACTGGGAGGTGAAATTGCTGAGTTTAAATGTAAACCATACGCACAATGCCTTGAAAACATAGCGTTAACACACCAACCCCGCTACCTCATCAATATGCAGTTGAAAGAGAGCCAACAACAAAACATTTTTGAGAAAATGAATGTCAACTACGACGATTTTCGTCTTTTAGAAGAAAGTCAAAAAGTTGCAAAAGTGAGACAGTACTTCCGAGCCATAGCACAGAAAGATTCAGAATTACCATGGTGGATAGCCACTGATGAGAATGAAGAATGCGCATCTTCCCCTATTATGATTCGTTTTCTAAACGACTTAGGGAAAAAAGAAAAACAAGAAATCACAGCAAAGATTTTCGTTCTTTTCCCGGAAATCTTCGGAAATGACCCTTCAAAATACAAAAGGTGCGCACTTTGGATGTGTTCTCGCCATTCTTTAATTTGCTCCAATATCCGAGATTTTTTTACTGCGGGCGGACAAATACGTTCAGTTGGAAACAAGACTTTTAGTAATGATAAACCACAGATAATCAACAGATTATATCAATGTTACAATGAAATCAATTCATTATTAAACTCCCCTAACGACCAAGCGTTTTGTGATGACATTGAAGAGATGTGGGCTGTACATTGTAATGCAAACGATTACGAGAACTACTGGTTTGACAAAATGCAACAGTATTTTGAAAGCAACAAAGATCTTTGCGACATCAACCTACGAGATTTAGTAGCGGAATGGTAGAACTATAAGATACTAAAACCACGAAAGGAATCATCTAATGAATAATTCCTTTCGTGGTTTAGGGTACTAATAACCGTAACCATTATTACTTTTACTTTTTTTTCCATCATTCGGATTAGAAGTACCGATTTTTTCAATCAAAACCTCCGCCAATTTCGGAATCACAACCTTTCCTGTCTCAATTAAAATTTTTGTTACTGTTGAAGCTGCCATATCTCCTAAATTAAAAAATCCACTTACCCTTACCGTTCTCCCATAATATAGAAGCCCCGAGGGATTCGTTGCGAAACTATCAAAAAAAAGAGACTCGAACAAGCAATTACAGCAAAAATCAACAATAGTTTTTTTTCTTGACATACTTTTATAAAATGCGATATTATTATTCAATGATTGCTTCTCATAAAAAAAAACGCCATGACACCAAGTATCATAGCGTTTTACCTAAAATAAAGGATTACAATCCCCTATTTGCCTCCGTTTATTTCTTGAACAACGAAATCACCCATAAAAGGATTACAGAACCTAAAGCGGCTGTGATGACTTCACCAACATACGGAATGCTGATGGCACTGCTCAAACTATCACCTAACAACCAACCACCAATTACTCCACCGACAATACCGATCAGAATGTTCAACAACAATCCGTGGCTTGCACCAGAAAAGAGCTTGCTACCCAAAAATCCGGCAACTGCTCCGATTAACAAAGAAATAAGGATACCCATGATTTCTCGAATTTTAAATTAGTATTTTGCTTTACATTATCACTTCTCTAACTTCATCCACGAACCTGTCCATTCCCCTCGATAATCCACTTGTAGGTCGTGAGTTCTTCTAAGCCCATCGGGCCTCTCGCATGCATCTTCTGCGTCGATATGCCAATCTCCGCTCCTAAGCCAAACTGAGCCCCGTCTGTCCACGCCGTCGACGTGTTAGCGTACACACAGGCTGCATCCACCATCTGATAGAACAACGCAATGTTCTTCTCATCTTTGCTGATGATCGCCTCACTGTGCTTCGAACCATACTTGGCAATGTGAGCCAAAGCCTCGTCGATATTCGCCACCGTGCGAATAGACATCTTCAACGACAAAAACTCAAATCCGAAATGCTCCGCCGTAGCGTGTTGCAACAATTCGGCAGGATATTTGCCGTCCAACGCTTTGTATGATTGCTCATCCGCAAATATAACAACATTTTTTGTTTTCAACGGCTCACAAATGCGTGCTAAATTCTGCAATTGTTTCTCATGAACCAACACTGTGTCCAACGTGTTACAAACACTTGGTCTGCGCGTCTTTCCATTGAACACCGCATCCGATGCAATTTTCAAATCTGCCGTCTCATCCACAAAGGTATGACACACGCCCGCTCCCGTCTCGATAACTGGCACTTTGGCATGCTCACGCACAAAATTAATCAACCCCGCACTTCCTCTCGGAATAATCAAATCAACATATCCAACGGCATCCAACAACTCTCCCGTGGCCTCTCGACCCGCAGGAAGCAATGCTACCACATTCTCATCCACCCCATGCTTCTTCAACACAGAATGTATCACATTGACAATAGCCACGTTCGAAGCGTACGCATCGGTTCCTCCTTTCAAAACACAGGCATTGCCCGATTTCAAACAGATAGAGAAAACATCAAAACTTACGTTCGGACGTGCCTCGTATATCACTCCTATGACACCAAACGGAACACTCACACGCTTGATTTTCAGTCCGTTAGGACGAACCGTCTCTCGAAACGTCTTTCCCAACGGCGACGGCAAACCAGCCACATTGCGAATATCCGACGCGATACCCGCAATTCGCTCTTTCGTCAACTGCAAACGATCATACATCGAATTGGCAGGGTCCATCTTGTCCAAATCTTTCTGATTCTCTGCCAAGATATACTCCGTCTGCTTCTCTGCCTCATCTGCAACATCCATCAAAACCGCATTTATCTCTTTGTCAGTCAAGCGATTCAATGTCTTGGATGCTGCACAAACCTGCTCGAAAATTCCGCTTATAGCCATATAGTCTAAGTTACAAATACAACAAATTTAGAATAGATAGAGGTAGTCGTAATGAACGATCGGACGTTTGCCTTTCTGTCCGATATTCTTCACCGCCAGTGTACTCGCATATTGCGCCTGGCCGACTCCCAACTGGTTTCCCTCTTCATCCATCACCTTCACAATATCTCCCTTCTCGAAATTGCCGACAATGCGCACGACACCGATTGGCAAGATGGAGGCGGCTTTCTCCTCCTCGAAGACTTTCTTCAGACAACCATTGATGACAATCTCACCTTTAGCAAATCCGTCGCTATGAACGATCCATTTCTTCACGCTCGTAGTTGGCTTGTCCGACGGCAAGAAGCGCGTGCAAACTACATCCTCATCGTGGAGCAGATGCACGAGAATGTCGTCTTTCTTTCCATTGGCGATGATGACCTCGATACCCTCGTCTGCCACCTTGCTCGCAATGTTCGTCTTGGTCTGCATACCGCCACGGCCAAACGACGATTTGGAAATCTGAATATAAGAAGAAAGGTCTCTCTTCCCAGGGAAGACCTCACGGATCACCTCAACACCTGGCTCTCCAGGTTTTCCGTTGAAGATTCCGTCGATATTGCTTAGAATGATCAGTTTCTCAGCCCCCATCATCGTGGCAATCATTCCCGACAACTCATCATTATCCGTGAACATCAACTCCGTAACGGAGATGGTGTCGTTCTCGTTGATGATAGGAACTACCCCATGCTCGAGCATCACTGACAAGCAGTTGCGCTGATTGAGGTAGTGCATGCGGGTGCCAAGACTCTCTTTGGTAGTGAGCACTTGTCCGCAGAGAAGTCCTTTCTCCTCGAAGCACTCACGATAGATGCTGATGAGTTTAGCCTGACCGATAGAAGAGAAGAGTTGACGAGCGGACACGACATCCAACTTATTGTCTTTGATCAGAGATCGTCCCGCTGCAATAGATCCAGAGGAAATCATGATGATTTCAAACCCCTCACTGTGAAGTTGAGCCACCTGTGCGACCAACTGCTGGATGCGTGCCAAATCGACACCTCCACCCGCAGCCGCCAACACGTTGCTGCCTATCTTCACTGCAACTCTTTTTTTCATTCTTTAAAATTAACTTTTTTCGATTATTAATCGACCTTTTTTTCGTTACTTTTTATCGCCACGAAGTTCCGTTCTCTTGATTTTACCGCTGATTGTCTTTGGCAATTCATCGACAAACTCAACGACACGCGGATACTTGTATGGAGCGGTAGTATGTTTAACGTGGTTCTGAATCTCCTTGACCAAATCGTCGCCTGCCTTGTCTTTGTACTCTTTAGCCAAGACAATGGTAGCCTTGATGACTTGTCCACGAACCTCGTCTGGCACACCAGTGATGGCGCACTCAACAACGGCTGGGTGCTTCATCAATGCACTCTCGACCTCGAAAGGACCGATACGATAACCAGAACTCTTGATCACGTCATCCGTACGACCAACGAACCAGAAATAACCATCCTCGTCTCTCCAAGCAACATCACCTGTATGGTAAATATTGTCTTTGAAAATTTCCTCCGTCAACTTAGGGTTGCGGTAGTATTCCTTGAACAAACCTACTGGTCTCCATTTATCCAAACGGATAACGATTTCTCCTTGAGTGCCTGTAGGAACGCTATTGCCCTCAGAATCAACCAAATCGATATCGTATGCTGGGTTTGGCAAACCTGTAGATCCTGGTTTTGGTTTTACCCATGGGAAGGTAGCCAAAAGCACGGAAGTCTCAGTCTGACCGAATCCCTCCATCAACTTCAAACCAGTCTCCTCGTAGAATTTCTCGAACACAGAAGGGTTCAGAGGCTCACCTGCGATCGTACAGTGTTTCAAAGACGAAAGGTCGTACTTCTTCAAGTCCTCACGAATCATAAAACGGAAGACAGTCGGAGGTGCGCAGAAAGAGGTGATATGGAACTTTTGAATGACGCCCAACATATCGGCAGCACTAAATTTCACATGGTCGTAGACGAAGATAGTAGCACCAGCGATCCATTGACCATAGATCTTACCCCAAGCACACTTAGCCCAACCGGTGTCGGCAACCGTCAAGTGAAGGCTGTTCTCGTCGAGGTTGTGCCAGTATTTACCCGTAGCGATATGGCCGAGAGGGTAAGAATAAGAGTGAGCCACCATCTTAGGCTCGCCAGTCGTTCCTGAAGTGAAGTACATCAACATAATGTCATCCACCTCATTGCGCTTAGGAGCGACGAAAGGAGCTGCGTTATCACATCCCTTATGGAAGTCGATCCATCCTTCAGGAATAATAGAACCTACAGAGATGCAGAATTCAAGAGAAGGAGACTCTGCACGAGAGTCGTTGATATGATCCAGGATAATCTGTTCGCCATCAGCGACGATAGCCCTGATGCTGGCAGCATTTGTTCTGTAGACGATGTCGTCCTTCGTAAGGAGGTGAGTAGCAGGGATAGCGACAGCACCGATCTTGTGAAGAGCGAGGATAGAGATCCAAAACTCATAACGTCTTTTGAGAATCAACATCACCATGTCGCCCTTCTTGATACCAAGAGAGAGGAAGAAAGAAGCAGCCTTGTCAGTCTCTCTTTTGATGTCAGCGAAAGTGAAGTCGATACGATCCCCCTTATCGTTCGTCCAAAGGAGGGCAACTTTGTTAGGTTTCTGCGCAGCCCACTCATCCATCACATCGTATGCGAAGTTGAAATGGTCTGGAACGATCACCTTATAGTTCTGTTTGAAATCCTCGTATGAATCGAACTGAGTTTTCTTAAGAAATTTCTCTAACATTATATTTTCGTTTTCTACGTTAGTATTTCAGGAAATATCACATTTTTATTAAGCCAGACAAACGATGGTCCATATATATGAACGATAAAAGTTGTCAAATATTTAACATGGATTGGCTTTTATTCCTTGAATAACGGCATTTGTGAAACCGTTTTTCTCCATTTCATTAAGACCTTTGATAGTCCAACCGCCAGGAGTGGTTACTTTGTCAATTTCAGCCTCTGCGTTCGACTTGTTTTTGAGGATCAACTCGGCAGCACCGATCATTGTCTGAGCGATTACCTCTTGAGCGATGTCAGGACGAATGCCCAATTCGACAGCACCCTCAGTAGCAGCACGCAAATAGCGCAAAGCGTAGGCGATACCACAAGAAGAGACGTTTGTAAACGCACCCATCTGTTTCTCAGGAACGATGATAGCGCGACCCAACTTTCCGAAGAGAGCGAGAACGAACTCCTCTTGCTCTTTGCTGACACCCAATGAACTAACGAAGTTCATACCAGCGAGCAAAGCATCGGCAGTGTTAGGCAACACACGGAAGAGAGGATGACCCTCACCAACGAGTTCGGCGATATGCTTCAACTCCACACCAGCGGCGATTGAGATGATGACCTGACCTTTTGCGAGGACAGGTTTGATACCCTCAATGACTACGTCGACCAACCAAGGTTTCACAGCGATCACGATATAGTCAGCACCCTTAACGACCTCTTGATTGTCAGTGCTAACAAAGATATTCTTACTGATTTTAGAGATGCCTTTCAGCGTATTTTCACTTGCGTCAGCCACAGCCAATTCCTCGGCCTTGCACGCTCTTGAAGAGAATAAACCTTTCACTAATGCGCCACCCATATTGCCGGCGCCGATAAATGCTATCTTCATAAAAACGATATTTTTTATTAGACGGCGCAAAGTTAGACTTTATTTTTTATGAAAAATTAACGTAACAAGGAAAATTTTGCTCATTAAGTCGTTGGAGTTGATTTTATTTTTTATTATTGCACATTCGTTGGGGATATGCGCAAAGATGAAGGGCATTTTTCATTCTTTATCATAATTACGTTCATAACTAACAAACTTATAATCTGACTCTCTCAACCAGTCAATTAACGTTATAGGACGAGGATAGCCAAGAATTAAGTCCAACCTTAGAGACAAAGCCTCAACAAGAGTTTCGCACTCATATCCCCTCAATAACCTATTTTTTTAAAGAAACAAATTTTTTTTAGCCTTAACAAATTGTAAAGAAGATTTGTTTTTATTTCATTTGCATTCTGAATTTTGGGTTAATCGTTTTTAACCTTTTGATTGAAGAAATATTCTAAAATTTTAGAAATGTTAAAGAAGATTTTGGCAATTTCCGGAAAGCCCGGATTATTTGAGTTAGTATCTCAAGGTAAGAACATGCTTATCGTTGCTTCTTTGAAAGATGGAAAGAAACAACCTGCATACACAAGCGAAAAAATACTTTCATTAGGTGATATCGCAATGTACACAAACGGAGGTGAAGTGCCTTTGGCTGAAGTTCTCCTCTCTGTAAAAACAAAACAGAATGGCGAGAAGGTTGCCATCGACACGAAGAAGGCAAGCGGCACCGAGTTGGCTGACTTCATGGCTTCTGTTTTGCCCGACTACGACAGAGACAGAGTTTACTCTTCCGACATCAAGAAATTGATCAACTGGTACAACATCCTGGTGGAGTCTAACCACGCTGATTTCGAGAACGACGTTAAACCTGCTGAAAAGGCTGAGGCTTAATCAATCGCTCATACAAAATATGAAGGACGTCCGTTGTGGCGTCCTTTTTTTTACGATTACACGCACCTTTGCTCGTCTGGCTTAACGAAAAGGTTATAGACCTCTATCATTGTGAATCCGCCCACTTTTTCTTACCTTTGTTTGCATCGTAGCGTTGAATCCATTATGCAGAAAAAAACATTAATTATCGTCGTAACCGCTTTCATCCTCATACAGTTTATCATCTTGATGGTGTTCGGTTACACACCACACCCCGACAGTCAGAATTACCTCCGTTATGCGCAAGACGCTCTGAACCATGGGGAGTTTTACCCGACGAAAGAGGGTCTCTACACGCTTCCTTATTTGTGGAACGTGGGGGCTATCAACGCAGTCGCACTCTCGCTGAAGATTTTCGGGTCGAAAGTGCCTTTGCTACTGCTATACTCCGTGCTGAAAGGTTTTTCGCTACTGTTCGTCTACTTGCTCACGAAATCCTGGTTTAACGAGATTGTGGCTTGCATTGCTGTGATTCTCTACTTGCTCTACCCTGCCAATTACGGTGAGGGAACGGCGATGCTGAGCGAAGTACCCTTCACTTTTTTCATCCTCGCCGGATTATACGCCTGCCAGAAAAAACAGTTTGTGTTGGGTGGGATTTTGATGGGGTGCGCCGACTATATGCGACCCGTTGCCATCATCTTTATCGCCGCTTATATATTGAGCAACATCAAGAATTATCGAAATTATATAAAAATATGCATTGCGTATGTTGCCTTTATCTCTTGCATCGGTTTCTACAACTATGCGACGAGGGGTGAGTTTTTCTACAAGGCGAAGACGGGTTGGATGTGCATGGCTCAATATCACTGGCGTGAGGGGGCTGACCAGAGCGGATTGTTAGCAGCCGAGAAGGTTACAGAAGATAACAGTCTCACCTACACGGAGAAGGACAAGGTGTGGCACGACATGTTTTTTGATTGGTTAAAAGACCATAAAGTGGACTATCTCAAGCAGATACCAATGAAAATCATTCGCACCTACGTTTCAGACAACGTGAACCTTTGCGCTTTTCTGCCACAGTCGGAAAAAAGCAAAGATTATATGTATGAGAGTCTTTCGATGGGCAGTCTAATCCACGATTTTCCCCACTACTCCGCTGTGCAATGGCTCACTCTCTACAACCTCCTTTTCTACTATGCGATGATGGTGATTTTCATATTTAGTATCAAGAAAATCAAAGAGTTACCACTTCCATGGGCAATTTTCATCGTTGGAACAGCGTTCATTGCCTTGGTGGGACACGGAGAGGCTCGTTTTCATCAGCCTTTCATGCCTTTTGTCATCATTGCTGTGGCTTATATGGTAGGGGTGATTTTAAACTACAGACCAAAATCCAACGTCAGCTGAGGGTCTAAAAGAGTGAAGGTTTTGCGGTGATACTCGCACGGGCCTGACACGCGAATTGCCTCACGGTGTTCCTTCGTGGGGTAGCCTTTGTTTTTCTGCCAAAGGTATTGGGGATATTCCTCGGCAATCTTCATCATAAAATCGTCACGGTAGGTTTTTGCCAAGATAGAAGCGGCAGCAATCGACATGTATTTGCCATCTCCTTTAACCACACATTGGTGAGGCACATCCTTATAGGGTTTGAAACGATTTCCATCAATAATCAAATGTTGAGGCTCAACAGTCAGTTGATCGATGGCTCGGTGCATCGCCAAAATCGAAGCGTTCAAGATATTGATCTCGTCAATCTCCTGTGCCGTGCAGATGCCCACGCCCCAAGCCAGTGCGTTCTCTTCGATAATCGGGCGAAGACTGTAACGTTGCTTCTCCGTCAGCTTTTTTGAATCATTGAGCAAGTCGTTCTGAAAATCAGTCGGCAACACCACCGCAGCAGCAAAGACTGGTCCGGCGAGACATCCACGCCCTGCCTCATCACACCCTGCCTCAACGACACCTTCCTGTAAAAACGGCAACAACATTTCAGTTTGATTTTTATTTGATACCCATCAAAACACGAGCGTTCTCTAAAGCAGCATCGGTCAAATTTGCGCCACTCAACATGTGTGCAATCTCTTCGACACGTTGCTCAGTCGACAGTTGGATGATATGCGAAACGGTGCTTTCCTCATCGTCCTCCTTGTAGACTTTGTAGTGGGTAGAACACTTGGCAGCGATTTGTGGCAAGTGAGTGATGCTGACCACCTGCATATACTCGCCCATGCTCTTCATCAACTCGCCCATACGGTCTGCCACCTCGCCAGAGACTCCCGTGTCAATCTCGTCCAAGATGATGGTTGGAAGATTCTCTTTCTTCGAGAGGATTGACTTCAACGCCAGCATGACACGCGACAACTCACCGCCCGATGCCACCGAAGCAATCGGTTGCAACGCTCCATTTTTATTGGCAGCAAAAACGAATGTGATTTTGTCTTTTCCCTTTGCGGTGAAATTCGCCAACGGCTCAATCTGCACTTCAAACTTCGCATTGCCCATACCCAAGTTGTGAAGAATGTCGGACACCGCATTGCCAAACTCGCCACTCGCCTTCTGACGACAATCGGTAACCGATTTCGCAGCCTCCGTCAGTTCGCCTTCCAACTTCGCAATGTTCTGTTCCATCTCGGCAATCAACTCTTCCGACGACTCCAACTTGCCGAACTCCTCTTCAAACTGTTTCTTCACAGCCAAGAGAGCTGGCAGATTATCCACTTTATGTTTCTTCTCTAAGGTATAAATCAAATCCAAACGAGCATTGATGAACTCTATGCGCTGAGGGTCGACCGAGACATCTGCCAACTTCGTCTCCACCTCGCGAGCGATCTCCTTCAGTTCGATCATCGCTCCGTTCATCCGCTCCGACCATCCACCTAAATCTTTATAGACGGATGACAGTCCAGACATTTTATCTTGAATCTCTTTGAGTGTGCCACAGATGGACTCCTCCTTGTCCGAAAGGTGCCACTGCGCCTGCTCCAACACCTCTTTCAACTCTGAAGTGTGCGAGAGTTGCTCTATCTCCGCTTCCAACTCCTCCTGCTCGTTCTCGGCGAAATTAGCCTCTTGTAGTTGCTTCAATTGGAACTCGAGGTAGTCTCTGTTGGCGTTCTGCTCTTCGATGAGTTTCTTCAGATCTGCCAACTTTTTCTGCTCTGCGGTATATTGCTTGTAAATCGTTTCGTAGGATTCCAACAGTGGTTTCGTACCAGCGACGGCATCCAAAACATGCATTTGAAAATTATCCTGGCTCAACAACAACGTGGCGTGCTGCGAGTGAATATCAATCAAGAAAGAGGTCAAATCTTTCAAGACATTCAAGGAAGCAGGTGTATCATTGATGAAAGCGCGCGATTTTCCATTCGCCGCTATCTCTCTGCGAATCAGGCAATTATCATCATAATCCAATTCATTTTCCTCGAAGAAAGATTTCAGATTATAGTTGGAAACGTCAAACTCAGCCTCAACGACACATTTCTTCTCTGGGTCTTTCAGTACCTTCACGTCGGCGCGGTTGCCTTGAATCAAGCCCAACGCACCGAGGAGGATGGATTTTCCAGAACCCGTCTCACCCGTGATGACGGAGAAGCCTTTGTTCCACAAGACCTCCGTCTTATCTATCAATGCATAATTTTCAACAGAAAGCGATTTTAACATATTGCAGATTTTTCTTTAAACAAGAATTAGTTGAGCAACTCCGAGAACTTGTTAGATTGGGTTGGAAGAATGCTCAAAAGTATATCGTAAAGTTCTTTTTTCTCTTTCGAAGTGGCAGGGGCGAACATATCCAAGAGTTCGTTCATCTTCGTCTCCACAAAGAGTTGGAGTGCCACAGAATAAGGCACGGCACGATTCATCTCCTTCAAGTAACCAAGATTGTTGTAAATGTTGGTGCGCCCCTTCTCTGTGCTGTTCACCATCTCGTCCAATCCGAAACGGTGATACTCATAGTTGATATCACGCAGTTTCTTCAAACGATCATCTAAGTAGTTGCTAACCAACGCATAACGGTTTCTGTCGCTGTCGAAAGCCTTCCACCCTGAATCGTCCGATCCTTGAGCCAAAGAGACAATCAACTCAGCCTTTTCAAAGTATTTCTGACCGCCATAGCGACTGAAAGTGTCGTAGTTGATTCCACAAACAATGTTGACGTAGAAGGCAACGATAGACATCAGATTTGAGTCGTACGTGTTGTCTTCAAACTCCAAACGTTGGTATTGCGTGTAGTTGAATTTCAGATTCTTATCCATGAAATTGAAGATGCTGGTGGTGTAGCCCGAATTGTAGACGGGACGACTGCCTTGCACCTGCAGCGTGCCAGAGTACGACTCGCCAGCAACGCTCGAGATAGTGAAGACGAACGAGATTTCCATTCGCTCCTCCTCGGTGAACGTACCGTCGGTCCACTTGCGCGAATTGACAAACTCCGTCAAGTCGTTGCTCAACTCGTTGTAGATATCCTTGTTCGTACCTTCAATCTGCTCGGTATTGAAGGAGATGTTGCACTTCACGTCTTGAGCCATCAAAGCAAACGTAGCAGCAACACCTAACAACGTAAGAATCAGTCTTTTCAGTTTCTTCATTTATTTCAATTTTTCGACGATATGGTCGACGATATCCTTTGCCACATCCTTCTTACTCTTAAGGTCGAAAGGAATCTTCGTGCCATCCTTGTCAAAAATAGTGATTTTATTCGTATCGTGTTGGAAGCAGGCGTTTTTATCTTTCAGAGAATTCATCACGATGAAATCGAGGTTTTTGCGAGCGCATTTGTCTTTTGCGTTGATCTCCTCATCGTCCGTCTCCAAAGCGAAACCTACCATCAACTGACCCTCTCTTTTTCTCTTGCCCAACTCAGCCGCAATGTCTTTCGTTGGAAGAAGGTCGATTGTCATGGCTCCCGTCTTCTCTCTTTTGATCTTATGGTCGGCTCTCGTCGCTGGCGTATAGTCTGCCACCGCTGCGCAAAGAATCTCAATATCAGCCGATTGGGATGCATTCACCGCTGCCTCGTACATCTCACCTGCACATTCAACAGAGATTTTCTGTATATTAGGATGCTTGGGCGACAATGACACAGGACCAGAGACCAACAGCACTTTCGCACCACGTTCTGCACACTCCTCTGCCAAAGCATAACCCATCTTTCCAGAAGAATAGTTTCCGATGAAACGAACAGGGTCGATTTTCTCGTATGTCGGACCAGCCGTAATCATAACGGTTTTTCCGTTCAAATCTTGTGCCTGAGCAAAATAGGACTCCATCGCCTCGACGATGGTTTGCGGTTCTGCCATACGACCTTTCCCCTCCAAACCACTTGCTAAAAAGCCACTTTCAGCCTCGACCATGATGTCACCACGAGAGACGAGCGTCTGCATGTTCTTCTGCACCGCCGGATGGGCGTACATATCCAAATCCATAGCAGGAGCGAAGAAAACCTTGCATTTAGCCGAGAGGTAACTCGTCAGCAACAGGTTGTCGGCAATGCCGTTTGCCATCTTGCCGATGGTGTTGGCAGTTGCAGGAGCGATAACGAAAGCGTCAGCCCAAAGACCTAATTTCACATGACTGTTCCACTCTCCATTCTCGGGATTGAAGAAATCCACCAAGATAGGGTTTTGAGAAAGTGTCGCCAACGTGAGCGGTGTGATGAACTGTTTCGCCATCGGGGTCATCACCACTTTCACCTCCGCGCCCTTCTTCTTCAGTTCACGGATGAGGGTGGCGATTTTGTAGGCAGCGATACCGCCTGTAACACCCACTAAGATATGTTTATTCGAAAGTGTCATTTTCTAAGCCTCCTCTTGCTCTTCTGAAGTCTGTTGGGCATCTGCTTTTTTCTTCTCCTCCATGACGAAACCATATCCTACGATGGCAAGACATGCGAGGACACCCCCTAAGAAGCCACCTGCAACCAGACTCTTCAGCTTTCTCTTCTTATCATTTTTCAATGGGAAACGTGGCTTATCCACAACCGTGATGAGCGGTTTCTCCTTTGCCAAATCCAATTTCAGCACCTCGATGTTTTTCATGATCTCGGCGTAGGTCGTTCCCAACACCTGAATGTCCATTTCGATCTTCTGCGACTGAGAAGAGATCATCAAACCAGAAGCATTTCGGTTCTCATCCAAATAGACGGCACGACGCACCATCGAGTTGTTCAACTCACGACGAATTGAGTCTGCCCGGTTTTGGAACCTATCAATGTTATCTTGCAAAGATTGCGTACGCATATCGATATAAAACTCCGTGCAAGCCATCAAGTGTGCTTTGGCAAACTCCTTGGCGAAACGCTCGTCGGGGTAGGTGAAATCATAGTCCATGAACGCCAATTTCTTATCACGACGGATGGCTACCACACTGTTTTGCAGGATCATCTCAATCTTATCTATCAAGAGCGAATCTTGAGCACGACTCAACGTCTCTCTTGCCTGACCGTAAGGATAATAGACATCACAAATAGAGACTTTTCCATTGTCTTCTTCCTCCTCTTTCTTTCCTTTGGCAGCCTCTTCTTCACATTTCGCACGAACGCTATCCACAATCAGAGCATATTCCATGAAAGTGATGGTGTCGCCCTCATATTCTACAGGGGAAAGGAGCGTGCGGTCGACCAACTCGCGCGATTGCAACAGTTCCAAGACATTATCGCCCGAGAACAACTCGCCCGAACCTGCCACAGAGATACCCATCAATGTTGCCAACGAACTGACACCATACGTACCTCCAGAGCCGATGTTGACAGAAAATGAATAGTGGGCAGTGTAGTTGACTTTCTGCAAGAAAGCGGAAGCCAAACCAATAGCGCCACCTAAAACGCCCATAATGATGACGATCCATCTGAATTTCCAGATGTACCCCCAGTAGAGTTTCACCATCGCCATGACCTCTGCAAACGAGATGTAGTCTTCCTCGTCTGATGGCTCTTTATATGAATTGTTATTTTTATATTGGTCTTTTCCCAATTCACTCATAGTAGTTTTCTTTTTAGCGTGAAATCACAGAAATAGCGGTTACGATTACAGAACCCATCGTCGCAATAGAACTGAAGAGAGAGACGAAGAAAGTAGCATTTGCCTTCTTGTCGTCGTCGTTCTTCTCTGGTTTCTCTGGAACGATGATATGTGCGCCTGCCGTCACATTCGGATAGTTTCTCCACCACAAGAAATGGCGAGTCGCACCCACCGAACCGTTAGCGTAGGCAACGTATGTTTTGCTTTTCTTAGCATTCTTCGAGAAACCACCTGCACCGCGAATATACTTGCGAAGACTACCACCATGGTAGACCTCCATACCTGGCACTTGAACTGCACCGTTGATGGTTACCGTCTCCAACTCGCGTGGCACATAGATGATATCCCCGTTGAGCATGGTCAAGTCTGACTTGCAACCTGGATTGTCAATCACCTCTTCCAACTTGATACCCACAAGGTCTTGGCGTTTCTCCAACTCCTCGCGAATCATCTTCTCCTGGTTGGCATCGACACCGTTCTTCAGGGCTTCTATCAATTTTGTATCTCTGCGCTTCTCAGCCTCCGTCCTTTGGGTCGTACGAATCAAGAACGCATTTTTGGCATATCCATATTTCGATAAACCACCGCAACGCTCCATCACACTCGAGATGCGCTCCGTCTTGCGAGTGATAGAATACGTTCCAGGATTGCGAACCTCACCCAAAATCTGGACAGTTCCCAACTGCTCGTAGCCTTCCATACTGCGCACCGTCACTTGGTCGCGTGGCTCCAATTTGAAATCGCCATCCTCGCCCAACAACTCTCTTGTAAGTCCTAAATTGTAGACTTCATATTTCTGATCGCTGTTTGCCAACTGCTCGGCATCCACTATCGTACGAACCACCTCAATGTGTGTTGGGTCAGCCTCCTCACGGAATCCACGAGCGAGGAACACCAAATCACGCAAAGTGATATTCTCGTAGTATGGGAAAACGCCCTGCTCGATGACGGAACCGTAGATCGAAATGCTCTTTTCAGGCTCAAACTCCGACTTTCCTCCAATCGTAACGATATCCTCCTTGCGCAAGGTGTCGTTGTATGCACCCTCCATCAAATCTTTCACATTGAAAGATGAAATCTCTGGCGTGAGGTCTTCTTTAAGACGGACGATTGTCGCACTCTGCATGAAAGCATCCTCAGTCAGTCCGTTGGCTTTCTTCACCAAGTCGAGCAACGTCATGCCCTCATCCAAAGCATAGACACCCGGACGCTGAACACTACCCAAAATCTGCACACGGTTGGTGTATTTGTTCAACACCTGACCGACTGTGTAGACATCACCCGAAACAGGAGCGAACATCGAGTATAACTCTTTTGTAACATCTGCCACACTCTTCTCGCCGTTCATATTTCTCGTAACGTTGATACGCTCAGTGTAAGCATCGTCGGTGAAGCCGCCACAATAGTTCAACAGATTATTGAGATTCTCAGTCGATTTCAACTCATAGATACCAGGACGCTTCACAAAACCCTCGATAGTGGCACGCACTCCGTAGGTTGGCACTTGAATGACATCCTGATCCTGCAAGGTAACATCGCTCGGCATGATACCGCTGATCAAGAACTCGTAGAGGTCGACATTGGCAATCTCCTTTCCACTACGAATCAGTTTCACGCTACGGTAAGAACCATTCTCTGTTGGTCCGCCACAAGCACTCATCGCATTGAAGACAGACGAAACAGATGGCAACACATACGAACCCGGACTGTTCACCTCGCCCATGATATAAACCTTGATAGAACGAATCTGCGACAAGGTTACGGAAACCTCCGTGCTTCCAGAGTGGACTGAATTATAGATGGCAGAAAGTTTCTTTTTCAACGTTTTCTCCACTTCCTCCAAAGTCTTGCCACTGACGGTAACGACTCCGACATTTTTCACGAGGACTGTTCCCTCCTTAGAAACCGTCAAATCGTATGACGCTTCAGAGAGCCCATAAACATCGATATGAATCACGTCGCCCGTACCGATGATATAGTTACGAGGGGTAGCCATCGACTGGTTAGGCTCGAACGAGATCTTCGAGTTTCTGAAAAGAGAAGAACCGAACACGCGACTATCCTCTTCCTTCACCGTAGATGAAGAGACCGCAGACGAGTCGCTATTTTTGTTATTGGCAGTACTTTTAGAATTAGAACCTGAAAGGTCATCCTCGATATTCGCGTCTTGTGGCTTAGAGCCTACTTCTGAGATACGCTTCTTCAACTTTTCCAATTCCGAAGCAGGCATTTTGCGTTCTTTCGCGTATTTCTCGACATCTGCCAGCGTGTAGCCTTTGCTCGTGTAGTTTTTCACAAACTGAGCGATTTGAGCGTCAGTATAACTATCGACCTTTACCGAAGCCAAGTTTTGCATGTTGATGCCTTGCGCCATACCGAAAGTCCAACCCACAAACTGCAGCAGGAGAAAAACGACGAGAACCTTCAGTCTTCCCTTTCCTATTATATCCATTACCGTTTTTTTGAATTTCTTTATTTACTTATTTATATAACTATTCCAACACGAAATTTGGCAAATTTACAAAAAATATGGGAAAGTAGAGACGATATTTCGCTGAAATGAATTGCCAACACAAAAGGCACAACAGCGATATCGTCTCTTTCTGAATTATACCATACAGCGTTCTCGCATCTCAGAACCGAGATCCTGAGCCACCACCGCCGAAGCTTCCGCCTCCGTAACTGCCACCGCCAGAGCCACCAAAACTGCCCGAGCCACCACTGCTTCCTCTGCTGTGAGTGCTGATCTCATCGTACTCTTCGGAGAAACCACATTTGCTGCAGACATATCGGCTGTGATAACAATCTTCATACTCGTCGTCGCTCACAACTTTGTCTTCATAAACCTTCTCGTGCGATTTTCGCCAGAATGAACGTTTATGACACTGCGGACATTCTCTGGGCCTTCTATCCCACAAATCACCAAGGCGAACAAGTAACCAAGTACAAGCATAGACGCCTCCGACCCACTTTAAAAAATAAAGCAAAATATCCAACCACGATTCCTCTTCCTCGACTATCTCCATAGAGCCGTTCAAGTGGCCGTACACTGCCTTCATACCCTCGAGCATACCCTTATCCCATTCATCATCAGAGAAATAGGGAGTCATATATTCCTCTTGAATACGTTTGCAGATGGCATCGGGAAGCGTGTCTTCAAGTCCGTAGCCCGTAACAAACTGAATGCAGCGTTGTTCGGTGGAG
>CAVJCT010000030.1:0-33391 GCA_963648205.1 Flexilinea sp. | reverse complement strand
CATTTTAGGTCTCCTCGCCGTTTTTGTGGGGAATTTTGTTGGGAAAGCGGTATAAATTTATTACCTTTGCTTCCAAGTACGAAATTTTGACATAACAAACCGTTTTGTGCAATTACCAAATATTGTGTTATTATTATGAAATTCGACAAGGAACATTGGAAAGAAATCGACATAAACATAGATAGTTTGTGGGTTATTGGTCCGAGAGCCAAAGGAGGTAAGCGAGAAAATGCGTACCATGGTAATTTTGTTCCTCAAATACCAGATAATCTAATTCGCCGTTATACGGAAGAAGGCGATGTCGTTTTAGAACCTTTTATGGGTAGTGGAACAACCCTATACGAATGTGAAAGGTTAAAAAGGGACTATATTGGATTTGACATCAATGATGAAATTATTGATCATGTAAAAGAGAAGATGGCCAATTGCACAGACATCCAATACTTCATACATAATCAAGATTGTACGCAATCAGAAGAGGTTGAAGCCTGCATTAAAAACTCACTAAAAGAGTTAAAAAAGCAGAGAGTAGATTTCGTACTTTCTCATCCACCCTACTGGGATATTATAAAGTTCACGAATAAGGACGAAGACATCTCCAACACTCAAGACTTGGATGCTTTTTTGAGTAAATTCATAGATTCAACCCGAAATGCTATTCAATACTTACGTTCTGGAAAATACTTTGCAATAGTTGTTGGCGATGTGTACAAGAATGAAGAAGTAATTCCATTAGGATTTTATATGATGTATGCAATCAAAAAGAATTTCAAATGCAAATTGAAAGGAATTATCGTAAAGGATATGGTTGGAAATAAAGGAAAACAAGGAATGGAAGCACTTTGGAGATATAGGACATTGAAAAGTGACACATTTCTGTTCAAACATGAGTATATATTTGTTTTCAAAAAAACTTCTAAATAAAATTCACTATGAGTAAAACCAATTTGATTAGTTTGTTTTTAGAATTAGCTCAACCCAAAGAAGAGACAGGTGAGAGCAGATGGGTTGACGTTTCTGAATTTACTGGGAAATACGCAGTATTAACTCTTGGCAATGGATGGAGTTGGGGTCGTAAAAATTCAACATTAAGAAGAACCTACAATGTTGAAGTTAAAAGAGAATCTAAAGGCAATGCAATAACCGCCATCAGATTAACTGGCTACAACAAAGAAGAATGTTTTCGTCAAAACATCAGACCTGACATTAAAGAAAAGATAAGCAAGAGGAATTGTGTCATGCTTGGTGTGAAAGGAACGTCCGAAAATACTATCATTGAAGTAGACCATAAGGATGGTCGAAAAAACGATATGCGTGTGTCTGATATGGAAACACAAAAATTGGAAGATTTTCAGCCTTTATGCAAAGCAGCAAACGATATAAAAAGACAAATCTGCAAAAAGTGTAAGGAGACTGACAAACGTTGGGATGCAAAGAACCTAATAGGAAACCCCTACTCTTTCTATGAGGGTGACGAAAACTACACAGAAGACTTGGGATGCAAAGGATGCTACCAATACGATCCTGTAGAATATCGCATTCAATCGGTTCGAATGATTAGTGAAGAGGCTATTCAAATAGGCGTAGACATAGTTATGAAGAAAATCTATCCAGATTTGAACCAAAAGGAGGAATAATAAAAGATGGAAGGTGTATATGAAATAAAAGAGGTCGCACAGTTGCTAAACACTACGCAAAAGGCAATTCGTAGGTTGGTGGCCAGTGGTGAGATTGAGAGTACAAAACAAGGTACTAAATATCTTATTTCCTACAGTTCCCTTGAAAAATACAGATCTCAAGAAAAGAGACCTTCCAATGGAACTGTTCAATTGGATTTATTCGGAGAAGGAGAACTAATTCAGGAAGTTTATCACCCCAAAACTCCAAATGTCGCAGATATATCTCAATGGTGGAGTAATCCGAGCAAATCAAATATGACCTTTGTCGACTTATTTTGTGGTGCTGGCGGCTTATCTAAGGGATTGGAGATGTCTGGACTTGAAGGAATTTGCGGTCTGGATTTTTTCAAAGAGGCTTGTATGACCTACAATCGAAATTTCGATCATCCATTCATTAATGGAGATATTAGGGAAGACGAGAACAAAAGAAAATTCTACGAGAGCGTTAAGAAACAATTAAACGGCAGAAAACTAAATATTGTAGCAGGAGGATTTCCTTGTCAAGGCTTTTCAATGGCAGGAAATCGAATTGTGGATGACCCACGAAACTCACTATACAAAGAACTCATTGAAATTGTAAAGGAATTACAGCCAGACTTTGTCATTTGTGAGAATGTGAAAGGGCTTCGTAGCATGCTGAATGGCTTAGTTGAGAAAAAAATCATTGACGATTTTCATGACATTGGTTATGAGATGAATGTAATGACTTTGTGCGCAGCAGATTACTATACTCCTCAAAAAAGAGAAAGAGTGATTTTTATTGGCAATAAAATCGGAGTAAAGAATTATCACCCCAAACCCATATTGACACCCAACGAATATATAACTACTGGTCAAGCAATAGCCGATTTGATGGACCATCCGGCAGACCCCGAATTTAATCACGTTCCAACAATTCACCGTGAAGATATGGCAAAACGCATTATGGAAACCCCAGAAGGCGCTAGCCTATACAAGGGATACAGCGATGCCTGGAAAAAATGTCCGTGGAATGAGCCATCTTGCACAGTAAAAGAGAATCACGGAGGTGTAAACCTTCATCCTAAACTGCCAAGAGTACTCACTGCCAGAGAGATGGCTCGTCTACAGTCATTCCCCGACGATTTCATATTTGAAGGAAAGAAAAACAAACAATTAGTTCAAATCGGCAACGCAGTTCCTCCTCTTTTAGGAAAAGCAATCGGACTTGCCGTAAGGTATTCCGCAGGTGATTTGAAATCAGAATAACATAAACACTCCCTGAAAGTTTGCGCCTCCGGGGAGTGTTCATATATAACTCTAATCGGCTATCTCAGCAAATCATCAATCTCCCATAATCTTCATCTGTTGGCGAACAGACTCGGAGTGGATGGCTTCAAAGACGGTTTTCATGAAGTCGGCATCCATCTCGAGAGAAACTCCTTCGGCAGCGCGTTTGTTGATGATCTCATCGTAACGGTTGGTCTGAAGGATTGGCATCTCATGCTCCTTTTTGTAAGTTCCGATCTCGCGAGAGATACGCATTCTCTTAGCCAACGTGTCGATGAGTGCCATGTCGATTTCGTCGATCTGCTTACGCAACTCTGTCAAACTCTCAGTGGTTTGGTTGGTCTCACGGATCACTAAGTTGTTGAGAATCAAGTTCAAAACCTCTGGGGTTACCTGTTGTGAAGCGTCGCTCCATGCATGGTCTGGATCGTTGTGCGACTCGATGATCAAACCATCGAACTGCAAATCCATAGCCTGCTGACAGAGTGAAGCGATCAAATCGCGACGACCAGAGATGTGGCTTGGGTCGCAGATGATAGGCAAATCAGGGATTCGACGGTGCAACTCGATCGGAATATGCCACTGTGGAAGGTTACGGTAGAGTTTCTTATCGTAGGTGCTGAATCCACGATGAATCGCACCCAAACGAGTGATACCCGCATTATTGATACGCTGCAAAGCACCAATCCACAACTCAATGTCAGGGTTCACTGGGTTCTTCACCAACACGGGGATGTCCGTACCTTTCAAGGTGTCGGCAATCTCTTGCACTGCGAATGGGTCTGCCGTCGTACGCGCACCCACCCAAAGAAGGTCAATATCATACTTGAGTGCCTCTTCAACATGTTTTGCAGTGGCAACCTCAGTGGCGGTGAGCATACCCGTCTCCTTCTTCACCTCCTGCATCCAAGGAAGTGCGGTTACTCCATTACCCTCGAATCCTCCTGGCTTGGTGCGTGGCTTCCAAATTCCAGCACGAAACACTTTCACGCCATTCGCAGCTAACTGCTTTGCAGTGTCTAACACCTGATCCTCGGTCTCTGCACTACATGGACCGGCAATCACTAATGGTCTCTTGGCTTCTACGCCAGGAAGATTCAATCCTTTTAATTCCATAATTTATTATTGTTATATTATATTATTATCATTTCAATTTATTTCTCTCTTCATTTTTCTCTTTAGACAGTCTGACGACCCTCTTGATACTCGCCCAAGATTTGCAAGTCCTTCAAGAGGGGTGTAACTGCCGTGATGGCTTGCGTGTAGTGGAGGTAATTATTGAAAGAGAGGCTGATGAAAAACTGGTATTCCCATTCGCGACCGATGAGCGGCATGGATTGGATTTTTGACAGGTTAAGGCCGTAGTAAGAAAGAATAGAAAGCACTTTGGCGAGTGAACCTTCTTCGTGAGGCAGGGTGAAAACGAGCGAGGCTTTATTGGGCGATTTCCCTTTGTTCAGATCCTCGACCACCCAAGGGTCGCCAACAATGAGGAAGCGTGTGAAGTTTCGTTTGTTGGTCTCGATTCCTCGTTCCAGGATTTCCAGTCCGTAGATTTCGGCGGCCAACTCGCCACAGATGGCACCCACTCCCATTTTTCCTTCGTTCGCCACTCGTCTGGCACTCGATGCGGTATCATCACTCTCGATTGCTTTGATGTGCTTATTCTTCTTCAAGAAATCCTGACATTGCATCAAGGCGATTGGGTGCGAGTGGACTTCATGTATATCCTCGATTTTCTGTCCCGGCAACGCAACCAGATTATGTTTGATTCTCAGTTTCTGTTCGCCTGCGATTTTCAGTCCGCTCTCCTGCAGCAGTTTGTGATTGCCAAGAAGACTGCCTGCAATGGTGTTTTCGATAGCGACCGCGCCCAAGATGGCAGGGTCTTTCTTCATCGTATCGAAAACATCCTTGAAGGTCTCACAATCGACCACCTCAATCTCTTCGTCTCTGAAATACTCACGAGCAGCTATGTCGTGGAAACATCCAGCTATACCTTGAATTGCAACTTTCTTCATATACCTTTTTTATTTCTATTCAATTTTTGAGGAACATTCTTATAACAAAAAATCCCGCTTTTAATAGGCGGGATTCAATATCTAACAAAAAGCAATAAGCTTCAGCCCGCCTTATGATTTCATAAAGTAGTAAAAATAAAAGTAACCGTAAAATCGGTCATCTTTATAGATGTTATTGAAACTTACGCTCATCGTTTTGTCTTTTAATGTTCTTAGAAAAACACTCTAAAAAAGAAAGGTCTCACAATTTCTTGCGAGACCCATATCTTATTTTTTGACTTTCGATTTAAGAATCAGAATCTCGCTCTTACTTGTTAAAAAAGTAAAAGTAAAAATAGAAATATGTAAAGAAACATTTTTTCATCTTCTGATTTCCTTTTTGATGTCGCAAAGTTAAAGTGAATTTCTCAAACTAAGCAAAGGATTCACTGTTTTTTTACGCATCTAATGTAAAAAAGTCGCCTTGCACCTCCAAATGTGCCGTAACCCCGTGTGGCAACGCCCAATTATCCGACACATGACCGACTGGAAAGTTGAATGCGACAGGAATCTCACGATCGCCCACTGCCGAAAGGATGATCTCTTCAATGTTCTGTCCGAATGAAGGGTCAGCATCAATGTTGGTAAACTGACCAACCACCAAGCCGTTGATTTCCTCGAACACACCCGACAAACGGAGGTTCTGCATCATTCGGTCGATGTGATACAACCGCTCGGAAAGGTCTTCGATGAAGAGGATTTTTCCCTGAGGTTGCAATGCGTAGGGTGTTCCCTGCAAAGCGTAGAGGAGTGAGAGATTACCGCCCACCAACTCGCCAGTGGCATATCCGCTACGATTGTAAATTGACTTCTCATTTGAGTAGGAGACATAGTGGACACGCTCGCCGAAGAGCAGTTTGCGAAGCGACTCAACAGCCTCAACATTATCATCAGCATGGGCAATGGCTTTTGCCATCACCGCATGAGCAGAAGCAATCCCCTCGTCGAAGAAACGAGCATGAAAGGCAGTGATGTCGCTAAATCCGATCAGCCACTTAGGGTATTGACGAATGCCGTCGAAACGGAGTTTATCAACAATGCGCACCGCACCGTAACCGCCACGTCCACAGAGAATGGCAGCGAAATCGGGCGAATCCATAGCCCACTGCAGATCTGCCAAGCGTTCCTCGTCAGTGCCTGAGAATCTGCCATGGCGACCTTTCGCCGTCTGTCCCAGAACAGGTTGCAAGCCCCACATACGGAGGGTTTCGCACGCGCCGTCAATCAGTTCAGGGTCTACTGCACCAGAAGGCGAGACAATCGCCACGCGGTCGCCTCGCCTTAAGTATTGTGGAATTATCATTATGCTAACAATGATTTCACCTTGTCGGAGATAGCCTTGCCTTCAGCCTTGCCAGCCAAACGCTTAGAAGCCACACCCATCACTTTACCCATCTCCTTGGCAGATGTTGCACCCACCTCGGCAATGATCTCCTTCACAACAGCAGTCAACTCTTCGTCGCTCATCTGTGTTGGAAGGTAGGTCTCGATAGCAGCAGCCTCTGCCAACTCGTTGTCGGCAAGGTCTTGACGGTTCTGCTCGATGAAGATGGCAGCCGACTCCTTACGTTGTTTCACCATCTTTTGGATAATCTTGATGGCAGCCTCGTCGGTCAACTCGTCACCTGCACCCTTGGCTGTCTTAGCCTCTAAGAACTCTTTTTTCACACCTCTCAAAGCCTCCAAGCGCACCTTGTCGTGTGCTTTCATAGCGGCTTTTATATCTTCGCTTACTTGATCAAATAATGACATACGCTATTATTTTTACATTAATAAATTATACTCTAATTAATCAACATTATTGTGGAGGAAGCCGTTGTTATCATCCATTTCGAGATCATCTCCTTGCTTCACCGAGTAGGCTGATGCTTCTTCGCCTGGAATGCTGAAGTTTGACAATGTCTCGGCATGTCCTTCGTCATCTTCATCAAAATTCACCAATTCGGTTGGCATACCTGAAGAAGCAACGGCTGTGTTACTCTCTGGTTTACCATTCGCGTTCTTCTTTCCGCCATAGATTGCATTCAACATATCATCAGGATTGGGTTCCGTCACCGCAGTGGCAGGACTTGTTCTTTGCGAATAAGAATAGTTTGAAGTCGATGTTCTGGAATCTGTTGGTCGGGCAGGTTCAGACGGACGGTAAGTTGGCTCTGCTGGTTTTTCAACCACAGTGAAGACTGGCTGAGAAGCAGGGCGTGGTTGTTCTACAGGACGAGAAGAGGTAACGTTCGATTTAGGAGCCTCTGAAGTCTTCTTAGATTTCATGTTCAACAAATTGTCGATACAGTCGATCGGGAAACCCGTAGCGACCACCAAGACACGAAGATCATCCTCACCAAGGTTCTTCTCATCAATCGTATATCCCCAAATAACTTCGCAGTTGTCGTCGTTTTGAATCTTCTCCTCAATAAAATCAGAGATGGTTTCCAACTCCTCAATTGTCAATTCATTCTTACCACACGAGATATTGAAAATCAAACTCTTAGCACCTTTTAAGTTAGAAGAAAGGAGCAATGGAGAATCCAAAGCCTCTACAATGGCATCCATAGCACGACCCTTACCTGAGTGAGGCATTGAGAAGCCCATAACGGCATTTCCACTGTCTGTCATAGCGGTACGCACATCGTTCATATCGACATTGACCTGACCATGAATAGTGATCAACTCCGCAATACCCTTGGCTGCCATCAACATAACATCGTTTGCATGGTCGAAAGCATCGGAAATCTTACATTCTCTCCAAATATCTCTAATCTTATCCGTACTTACGACAATCAAGCTATCGGTAACGGCAGACATTTCTTTCACGCCTTCCATGGCTTGCAATAAACGGGGTTTGCCTTCAAATTTGAAAGGAATCTCAACAATTCCAACCGTCAAGATACCCATCTCTTTTGCCAAACGTGCAATGACTGGAGCAGCACCCGTACCAGTTCCGCCACCCATACCTGCTGTGATAAACACCATTTCAGTGTCATTTTTCAACATTTCGGTAACGGCTTCTATTGTATTTTCTGCAGCCTCACGTCCTTTTTCTGGTTTATTACCTGCGCCTAATCCATCTTTTCCTAATTGAATTTTATTAGGGATTGGGGAGTTTCTAAGCGATTGTAAATCAGTGTTGCATATAACGAAATCGACATTGGCAATTCCTTGTTCATACATGTGATTGACGGCATTCGTACCTGCACCTCCAACACCAATCACCTTGATCAAGGTTCGATTTTCTGAGATATTACCATCCAAATTTACACTCGTTTCCAAAATACTTTGATCTAAATCCATTTCTTTGATTTTATTTAGTTAATATTAGAATTTATCTGATTCTTTGCTGGTGTCTTCTGAGAAAAGAGAATTAACGAAGTCGCGTTGCAAGGTTTCTGTTTTTCTGAGGAATCTCTCCATAAATCCGCTCTTCTTTTTCTTCTTTTTCTCCTTAGGCTCTTCGGCTGTTGCTGTAGTCTCTTCTACCGGTTTTTGTTCAACAATCTCGGTGAAACGCAATGAATGACCGCCATTGTTCAACAATGAACCAAAGACAGATGCCATACAGCGTTCCTGTTTTTTTCTTCCTTTGAAGACATTAGGATCGCCCAAACGGACATTCACGCCCAACACTTCTTGTGCCTTTTGCGCGCAGAAGCGAAGGTTCGAACCGCCACCTGTCAAGACTACCAAGCCTGCATTTTTCCCCCACACAGTCTGCTCTTTTGCCTTTGCGACAGACGTGAAGAGTGCCTCCATTCTTTTCTCAACAATATTGGCAATGACCCATCTTTCGAACTCACGGGGTGCACCATTGATTGTTTCGTGGAAATTTGCCTGTTCTTCCCAATTTGCCACAGCGCAGCTTTGCTCTTTTATTCTCTTCGCTGTTTCTCTCGGAATTTGCAACTCAGCAATATCACCGGTTATTCTACCACTTCCTTTATCCAACTCATATAAGTATTTCATTTCTGAATCCTTATATACGGAAACAGAGGTTACTTGGTCACCGAAATTGACCAGAACAACGCCATCTTCCTTCTCTTGTTGAGACAAGACAATATCCGAAATTGATTTGGCAGACAAAACAAATTCGCATTTTTCAACGCCGACCTTTTTCAAACATTCAATGACTCTTTCCGTCAAACCTTTTTTAACCCAGATATTTTGATACTCCACAACAATGTGTTCGCCAATCATTCCGACTGGTTTCTTCACTTCAACACCGTCGACCAAGTATCTGGATGGAAGGGCAGTATAGAAAGCAAAGTTTGGATTATTTATAGCCTTACAACGCAAGCCATTCTCATCATTCATTCCGTCAATAGAGGATTGAAGGATTTCTGAATTGCCCAAATGTCTTTCTATTGTAGACATCGTCCCCTGTGTGCGTCCTGCCGAAATATTAACATATACTTTGTCGATAGACATTGTATGCTTTTCGGGAAAGCAATTCGATTGTTTAAAAATATTAGCAACCCGATTTTTCAATTTTTTTAGTAGTCGGTCTATATGGAAAGAGGCATCTTGCAGATTTCCAATGACTCCACTTTCAACACCACAAGCAGGCTCTTCCTCTGTTGCGATGACTACCAATTTATTACTATTTTCATCTTTGTATCCTGCAGCCGCCTTGAACATTGAGCTACCCAAATCCAAAGCCACTGATATTATATCGAAATTGAAATTTACCATCGTTTCTAATTTTGTTTTTTTAATTTACTATTTCTTTGTACAAACAACCTGGCCGTCATACTCAAGGTTGATCACCTTGTAGTTATTCCAACCAATTTTGTTAAAACCCTTTGTGTACAGCGTTAAGAGTTTGCTGAGTTTTTTTTCGTACCCTGTTAATGTGCCCAAGCGAATAATCTGATTGCCCACTCGAGGAACGAGGACGACAACTCCGTGTGCGTCGACATCGATCTGCTCGATGAAGGCATTCCAAAATTCATTTTCATAGAGGTATAAAGCAAACTTATACAAGTCGCCTTTCGCCAGTTTCTTACTGATATGTCCGGTCGCGATTGGCACGTATGCTGCGAACTTCTCCGCCACCTGCGTGAGTGCTCCCTCGCGATCAACATAGTAGTTGGCCTGACCTGTCATGACTCTGAGGATTGGCTCGCGCTGTGTTATCACCACCCGAGCCTTGCCCGATGGGGTGAAATAACACTCCGCTTTCTTGATTCTCGACTTCGACTCAAGCATCTTTTCGACCTTAGCCAAGTCGGTGAAATGAGCCGTTATTCCCTCGATCTTAACATCGCTTCCTCTCAATAGTTTAAGGACTTCTCTATCTGTAACGAAACGTAATTCTAAACTGTCTGCTACTGTCACTTCACACTTTGTACATATCCTATATTTATAGGAGTCGGCAACCAGAACGACGGCCGCAGAGACATACACGATTATCGCAACGATAACCGCCATAGTCGCTACTTTCTTCCAGTCAATCTTCTTTGCCATCTTTTTTCTACTTCGTTTTTTTGATTAATAATGTGGGAACTTTCATCTGTTTCGTGTGATAGAGTGTTTTTCGCTAATCTATTCCAAACCTCCTTTCTAATGTTTTTTTGATTTGTGGAACTAATAGATCTAAATCTCCCGCGCCCACCATCATCAGCACATCGTAGTCTGCCGTTGCAGCAGAAGCCACTAACTCATCTTTGCTCATCAGTCTCTTATTCGCCGTCTGAACTTTATCCAAGAGCCACCGTGAGGTGATGCCTGGAATAGGTTGCTCGCGCGCAGGATAAATGTCTAACAGGATCAACTCGTCTACATTCGAGAGGACGGCAGCAAACTCGTCTGCCAAGTCGCGCGTGCGAGTGTAGAGGTGGGGCTGAAAGACAACCGTGAGTTTACGGTCGGGATAGAGTCGACGGATGCCGTCTATGCTCGACTTGATCTCTTGCGGATGGTGCGCATAATCGTCCAAAAAGACGATCTTGTCTGTTTTCAGGTGGAAGTCGAATCTGCGTTTCACACCGCGATAGGAGGCGATACCCTTGCGGAGTTCGTCTGCCTTCACGCCGTTGAGCCATGCGATAGACATTGCTGCCACAGCGTTCTCGATGTTGACGTAGACTGGCACACCTAATTGTATATCTTTTATTGTCTCACCTAATGCCACGAAGTCGAACACAATCTCACCGCCCCCGATGCGGATATTGTCGGCGTGAAAATCGCCCTCCGCTATCGAGTAGGTGTAGAAGCGAACGCCCTCCTGCAACCGTGGATGGATGGGCAAACCTTTCTTCATCAACAAAACGCCGTCGGGACGAATCAATGAAGAGAAGTCTTCGAATCCTTTGCGGTAAGCCTCAACAGTGCCGTAGATGTCCAAATGGTCGGCATCTACTGCCGTGATGACTGCCATGTAGGGAGACAACGTCAAGAACGAGTGGTCGTATTCGTCGGCTTCGATCACCACCAAGTCGCTCTTCTCCGAGATCAGCAGATTCTTGTCATAATTCTTCGAGATACCACCTAAAAAGGCGTTGCAATCTATCGAAGAGTTATGCAAAAGGTGAGCCAACATAGTCGAAGTAGTGGTTTTTCCATGGGTTCCCGAGACACACAAGCCTCGCTCCGCACGAGTCACCTCACCCAACTGCACCGAACGTTTGCGCACGTCGAATCCGTTTTCCAAAAACCATTTCATCTCGCCCATTGTCTGGGGTACGGCAGGGGTGTAGACCACCTGGGTGCGTGCTGCGTCTCTGAAATCCGTTGGAATCTGCTGCACATCGTCGACATAATGCACAGGAATCCCTTCAGCCTCTAACTCCTTGGTCAGTTGCGACGGAGTGCGGTCGTAGCCAGCCACCTTATACCCTTTAGCATTGAAATAGCGCGCCAAGGCACTCATTCCGATGCCTCCAATGCCTAAGAAGAATATGTTTTTCTTTTCGCTCATCTCGCTTTTGTTTCAAACTTTTTTGTCCTATTTCTTTACCAATTTCAACACCTCGTCGGCAATACGGTCTGCCGAATCCAACTGTGCCAAGCCTTTCGCTCCTGCACCGATAGATTGCAATTTTGCCTCGTCATTGATCAAAGACAAAGCCTCGTCAACCAAACGCTCAACGGCATTGACATCCGGAATCATCACTGCTGCTCCGACACTTGCCAAAGCCTGTGCATTCTTCGTCTGATGGTCTTCTGCCACATTAGGCGAAGGCACCAAGATGGATGGTTTGCCCAACAAGCAGAGTTCCGAAATCGAACTTGCACCTGCACGCGAAATGACAAGGTCTGCCACTGAATAGGCATAGTCCATACGTTTCACGAAGTCGGTGATGACGATGTTTGGAAGGTTCTTTCCTTCAACCTGCTTCTTGATATTCTCGAAATAGTATTTACCCGTTTGCCAAATCACCTGAATGCCACTGTTGTTGAGTTTTTCCAAACCTACCAAAATACTTTGGTTGATGGTTCTGGCACCCAAACTACCGCCAACGATCAAGAGGGTCTTCTTATCTGATGAGAAATTGAACGAACGGAAAGCTTCATCAGATTTTGCAGGCACCTCCAAGAAATCCTGACGAACAGGGTTACCTGTCAACAAAATGGACTCGGCTGGGAAGAAACGCTCCATGTGTTCGTAGGCAACACAGATTCGTTTCGCCTTCTTAGCCAACAGTTTATTGGTTACCCCAGCGTAGGAGTTCTGCTCCTGCAAAAGGGTCGGAATACCTAATTTGTTTGCCGCATAGAGTGTCGGTCCGCTTGCATAGCCACCCACCCCGATGACAACATCTGGCGCAAAGTCTTTTACAATCTTCTTCGCCATCTTAATGCTGCGGAACAACTTTCTCAACACCTCAATGTTCTTGAAGAGGTTCTTACGGTTGAAGCCTGCAACAGGGAGTCCCTTGATCTCATATCCTGCAGCAGGGACTTTTTCCATCTCCATTCTGCCCTCAGCACCTACGAAAAGGAACTGCGCATCTGGACATTTCTTTTTCAAAGCATTGGCAATCGAAATGGCTGGGAATATATGTCCTCCCGTACCACCGCCACTGACTATAAATTTCAAATTTGCCATACTCGTTATTCTTTTGTTAATTCTTCTTTTTCTTTTTTCTGAACTGCCGTCGAGGTGGCTCGTTTCTCCTTTCCAACGTTCTCCATCGATTCTCTACTGATCATCAGGATGATGCCGAAATAGACACTCGTGATGATAATGGACGTTCCTCCTCTACTGAAGAGGGGCAACGGCTGACCAGAGACGGGGAATAAACCAACGGCAATGTAGACGTTGATCAGCACTTGTATCAACAGCGAAAAGGCTAACCCCAACGCCGTGAGCGACTGAAAAACCGAACGACACTGCTCCCTCACCATCACTCCCACTCGATACAAGAAGACCAAATAGAGAATGATGACCAGAAACGATAAAACACCCCATTCCTCTACAATGATGGAAAAGACGAAATCGGCGTATGCCAACGGAAGCACATCTCGCTGAATACTGTTTCCAACGCCTAATCCAAACCATTTACCGTTCGCCACCGCTATCTTGGCATAGTCTTCCTGACGATTTGTGTCATCTATCTTGTAATTCTCATCGTGCGGTTGACCTTCATCGAAGAAGTGGTAAATACGATTGCGCCACGTTGTGAGTCGATTCAGTTTCTTCGTCACTTCTGTCTTTGCCATAGCAGAATCAGAGCCATCGCTTGGCGCACCAAATATCATAATGGCTGCAAAGGCCAAAATTCCGAGGGCCAGTGCAACACCCGAAATCTTCAGCAACAACTTCCACGACACTCTTCCCAAGATCAACATTACGAAACAAATCATAAGGAAGAGAAGGCCCATTGAGAGATTGTCTTTAAAGATCAAAGCCACTGGTATGCCCACAATCAAGAGATAACGCTTGATACCGCTGTCGGGCGAATCCGTGCCTTTCTCGCCTGTGTTCTTGCTCAACGCTTTCGCCAACAACAAGATAGTGGTTACTTTCGCCACCTCTGAAGGCTGAAATCGCAATCCGCCAAACGAGATCCAACGTGTAGCTCCGTTGGTCGACTGACCAATGACAAAGGTCAAAGCCAACAACATCAAACCAAACACGTACATCATCAACGTACAGCGGTCAACCCACTTGAACGGTATTCTATGAATCACCCAAGCAACAGCAAATCCCGCCATCAAAAAGCCGAAATGTTGCCATACGGGAGCGTAGAACGAGGAGGTGGAACGGTGAGCCAACGAACTGGATGCGCTATACATCACCAAAGTCGACAAGACGATCATCAGGGCGAATATGACCCAAATGATCTTGTCTCCTTTGAAGTATGTATCAAAAAATTTGCGCATCTACTCTTCTAAATTGGCTATCGTTGTTTAATTATTTTATTCGTTTAAAGTCGTTTCCTACAACTGTTTTACATATTGTTTGAACTGACGACCACGGTCTTCGTAACTCTTGAACAAGTCGAAACTTGCGCAACATGGCGAAAGCAACACTGTGTCGCCCTTCTTAGCCAAAGCGTAGCACTTCTTAACGGCTTCTTCCATCGAACGTGCATCATCAACAACTGGCACCATTCCATCGAAGAACTTGTGAAGTTTCGTGTTGTCAACGCCCAAGCAGACGATGGCTTTCACCTTCTCCTTCACCAATCCTTCAATCTCAGTGTAGTCGTTTCCTTTATCTTTTCCTCCTAAAATCAACACCACGTCGGTTGTCTGGCACTGCAAAGCATACCAGCAAGAATTGACATTGGTTGCCTTAGAGTCGTTCACATAACGAACGCCACCGACAACGGCTACGTCTTCCAAACGGTGCTCTGCTCCCTCGAACGATTTCAATGAAGCACGCAACTTCTCATCCGACACGTTGTACAAGCAAGCGGTGATGCTGGCTGCCATCGAGTTGTAGAGATTGTGTGTTCCCTTGATAGGAAGGGAAGAAACTGGGAACTCGAACGTGCGCTCGTTGGTATTGATCTTCATCAACTCATTCTCGATATATGCTGCGATTCCGCCTGCCTTGTTCAATGCGAAAGGCATACGTTTTGCATCAATATGGCGTGTCTCCAACTCCTTTTGGATGACTGGGTCGTCGTTCCAATAGATGAAGTAGTCGGATGCCGTCATGTTCTGAACTACACGGAACTTTGAGTTGATGTAGTTTTGGAACTTATATTCGTATCTGTCCAAATGGTCTGGCGTAATGTTGAGCAACACGGCAACGTCTGCCTTAAACTCATACATTCCGTCCAATTGGAAACTGCTCAACTCAATCACATAGTAGTCTTTATTGTCTAAAGCCACCTGACGAGCCAAACTGAATCCGATATTTCCTGCCAAGCCGACATTCAAACCTGCCTCTTTGAGGAGGTGATAGATCAACATCGTAGTGGTAGTCTTACCATTACTACCCGTGATGCAGATCATCTTTGCGTTAGAATAACGACCTGCAAATTCAATCTCCGAAATCACTGGAATAGACTTAGCACGCAAGGCAACCACCATAGGGGCGTTGTCTGGCACTCCCGGACTCTTCACCACCTCGTCGGCAGCGAGAATCTTCTCTTCCGTATGATTGCCCTCTTCCCAAGCAATACCATACTCGTCTAACTCCTTTTTGTATTGGTCTTTGATGGACGATTTGTCTGAGACAAACACCTCCATACCTTTCTTCTGAGCCAAGATTGCAGCTCCTACGCCACTCTCTCCTGCACCTAATACAACTAATTTCTTCATATTACTTTCCGTTTATCGTTCGTTATCTAATCTTGAGGGTTACGATTGTCAGCATTGCCAACAACATACCGATGATCCAAAATCTCGCTACAATCTTCGATTCTGGAATGTTTTTCTTCTGATAGTGATGGTGCAACGGTGCCATCAAAAAGATGCGTTTGCCCTCACCAAATTTCTTCTTCGTATATTTGAAATAAGAGGTCTGTATGATGACAGACAAACTCTCTACCAAGAATATTCCACATAAAATAGGGATCAACAACTCCTTGCGGATGATGATCGCGCTGACGGCAATCACACCGCCAATCATCAAACTTCCCGTGTCGCCCATGAAGACTTGCGCTGGATAGGCGTTATACCACAAGAAACCAATCAACGCACCCACAAAGGCACAGATGAAAATCACCAACTCCTCCGAATTAGGGATGTACATGATGTTGAGGTAACTGGCAAACTCGACATGTCCCGAGAGATACGCCAGAATACCCAGCGTAACGCCTATGATGGCTGAGACTCCCGTTGAAAGGCCGTCCAAACCGTCTGTCAAATTGGCCCCGTTGGAAACCGCTGTAACAACGAAAATGACCACGAACATAAAGAAGATCCAACCCAACACCTGAGCATGGTCGCCTGCCCATCCGAAGAGGTCGGAATAGTCGAAGTTGTGGTTTTTCACAAACGGAATGGTCGTCTTCGTGGATTTCTCCATCGGCGCATATTCTACCACCTCCGTGTTGTGATGAACGGTCGCCGTGTTTTCACGAATCACTACGTCATCACTCATATACAATGTCAGGGCTACAATCGCACCGATACCTACTTGACCGATGATCTTGTATCTTCCCTTCATTCCTTCTTTGTCTTTCTTGAAGACTTTGATATAATCGTCCCAAAAGCCCATCGCACCTAACCAAAGGGTGGTGATGAGCATCAAGATGATGTAGATATTGTCCAATCTGGCGAGCAGAAGAACTGGCACTAAAATGGCAATGATGATGATGATACCGCCCATCGTCGGCGTTCCTTTCTTTGCCATCTGACCTGCCAAATCCAAGTCGCGGATCGTCTCTCCAATCTGCTTCTTCTGCATAAACTGGATGATTCGCTTTCCGATAACAGTGGCTACCAACAATGCGAAAATAAACGCCAACGAACCTCGGAATGATACATACTTGAACACCCCCGCTCCTGGCAGTCCTAACTGATACAGATAATTGAACAAATAATAAAACATGCTTCTCTCGTTTTAATTTGCTGTTTAATCTTCTTTTATATCTTATTTCATCACCTCTTTTACCACTTCATGGTCATCGAAATGGTGCTTCACTCCTTTTATCTCTTGATAGTCTTCATGACCTTTTCCTGCTATCAAAACAACGTCGCTTGGCTGTGCAATCATCGCTGCTGTCTTGATGGCTTCGTGGCGGTCGGCTATCGTTATCACCTTCGAGGTCTCACCTGGTTTCAAACCTGCCAACATATCATTGATGATGTCTTGTGGCTCCTCGAAACGTGGATTGTCTGAGGTGATGATGACGGTGTCGCTACCCACAACGGCTTCGTGTGCCATCATCGGACGTTTTCCTTTGTCGCGATTTCCGCCACAACCTACAACCGTGATCAGTTTGCCATTGCCACAACGCACCTCATTGATCGTCTCTATCACATTGGTCAACGCATCGGGCGTGTGGGCATAGTCGACAATGAACTTCACTCCTGAAGGGGATGTGATCGGTTCAAATCGTCCACATACGGGACGAAGCGCACTCAAGTTCACCAGCACCTCGTCTTCACTGAAGCCCATCGCAACCGCTGCTCCGAAGACTGCCGTCAGGTTGGATGCATTGAAACGTCCGATGAAATGCAAGAACACCTCATGACCATTCATATTCAACTGCAAACCGTCGAAACTGTCTTCCATCAAGGTGGTCTTGAAATCGGTCAGTGTGGTGAGCGAATAGCCTAATTTCTTGGCTTTTGTATTCTGCAACATCACCATTCCGTTTTTATCGTCGAGATTGGTGAGTGCAAACGCCTCATCCGACAAGCCATCGAAGAATTTCTTCTTGGCAACCAAATAGTTGGCGAATGTTTTATGATAGTCTAAGTGGTCGCGTGTGAGGTTGGTGAAGATTCCACCCTCGAAGACCAATCCTTCGATACGATTCTGATCGGCAGCATGCGAACTGACTTCCATGAAAGCAAACGTACAGCCTGCCTCCACCATCTCGCTCAGCAAGTGGTTGATAGTCAATGCATCTTCAGTGGTGTGTGCCGTTGGAACGGCTTTGTCTATCACATAGTTACAGACGGTCGAAAGCAATCCGCACTTATAACCCATTCGTGTGAAGAGTTTGTAGAGCAACGTCGCAATGGTCGTCTTTCCGTTCGTTCCTGTAACGCCCACCAAGCGCAAAGATGAAGAGGGATAATCATACCACGCTGAAGCAATTCTGCCCAACGCTTTGCTGGCATCTGCCACCTGAACGTAGGTTACCTCAGATTTCAAATCTTCAGGCAATGTCTCGCAGACAATCACCTTCGCACCCTTTTCGATTGCCGAAGGGATGAACGTGTGTCCGTCGACCTGCGTGCCTCGTGTAGCCACAAAAAGCGTACCGTCCGACACCTTGCGCGAGTCGAACTGCACATCGGAGAGTTCTACATCCGAACTTCCAACCATCTTGAGGACAGATACATCTGCCAGTATATCTTCTAATTTCTTCATCTTCTACTTTAATTTTAATTCGACAACCATTCCTTCTGTTACGGCTTGGTCTTTCTCAATCGACTGCGAGTAGACCGTTCCGCAACCACTCAAGCGAACCTCGATACCGCTATTCTCCATCAAGAACACCGCATCTTTCGCACCCATGCCTACTACATTCGGCACTCTCCGCATACGCTCGCTCGGCACATAATGGTTTGACAACGTTATCTTTTTATCCGACGATTTCGTCCAACACCAACGTTTCTTCGTCTGCCCCACCGTCTTTATCTCACCTTCCGATTCATAGTTTAAACCTAAACCTGAAAGGGAGGTTACCATTGCATCGTAATTACCCTCTTTCGTAACTGGGTAGAACTGCGACTCCTCGCCACATTTCGTGTAGTTGTCGACGCTCGTTCTGGTCAGCGGACTGATGGCATATACCTGCTCGGCTATGTTGCGGAACACCTCGCCTGAAATCGCACCCGCGCTCGGATAGACTGGGGCTTGAGGATACCAAACGACTACCACCATCGAATACTTTGGCGCATCGGCTGGGAAGAATCCACAGAAGGTCAACTGGTGACTTCTTCGGCCATTGAAGTTCTGCACTGCCGTTCCCGTCTTTCCTGCCACCTTGAAATAAGGTGTCTTCACCGTTCCTGCCGTTCCATGATCCACCACATCAATCATCATCTGTCGAACCTTATCCAACGTCTTCTGCGAACACAAATGCTTGTTGATCACCCTGTCTTTCCCCTCAAAACTCTTCACCAACTGACCGTTATGATAGAATCCTTTCACCAAATAGGGCTGAATCATCACACCGTCATTCGCCAATCCATTGTAGAACGCCAAAAGATTGAGCGGTGGCAACTGCAACTCATATCCGTGAGAAATCCAAGGCAAGGACAACTTAGACCAGGTCGGGTCATCCGTATTCTTGATTCGTGGATTGGCAGCACCATTCAACTCGATGTTCAGAGGTGTGTTCAAGCCCATCTTATAAAGGGCTTCAATGTATTTCTCTGGCTCCTTGTTGAACTTCTCTTCAATGATCTTTGCAATCACAATGTTCGACGAAATTTGAATACCTCGGTTGAGGGAAATCTTTCCCGAACCACCCTTGTTCGCATTCCAGTCTTTCATCGTCTTGCCGTAGATATGCCACACACCATTCTCAGTATCAACGATTTTCGAGGTGTCAATGCCATTCTCCAACGCAACTATCGCAGAGGCAATCTTAAAGGTCGAACCTGGCTCCGTCTTCGAATTGACTGCGAAATTCTCATCTTCCACATAGTCGCCATTCTCCGTACGGTGGAGGTTGCTCATCGCCTTGATCTGTCCCGTCTCCACCTCCATAATCACCGCACAACCTTTGACAGCCTGCACACGATTCAACGTGTAACGAAGCGCATTGTCCGTGATGTCCATAATGTTGACATCCAAAGTGGTCATCACATCCAAACCATCCACTGGGTCGATTATCGTCAACTGCTTCGGACGAGAGCCTACATACACCGTCTGCGAACGACCAGGAAGACCACTCAGGACAGAGTCGTAATACTGCTCAATTCCACATTTTCCTCCTTTATCAGCCTCCGCATAAAGTGAACCCACCGTACGCATAGACAACGGATAGAACGGATTGTTACGCTTCACCTGCTCGTAAGGAATCAAACCACTTGTGTTCGGACCCTCCTTGAAGAGTGGAAAAGTCTTCACCCGATTCAACTCCACATACGTGAGCTTGCGTGAGTTCACACGATAGTAACGCGACCCCTTGTTGTAGCCACTCCGCAAATGCGCTTTCATCTCGGCAGCCGTCACATCGTAAACCGTTGCGAGCGAATCGCACAAAGGAGGAAGCAACGAATCAAACATCGCCCTCGTCAATCCATCCGCCTTAAAATCCATGTAGAGGACGTAGGTCGGAACCGTCGCAGCCAACAACTTGCCATCGCATGCCAAAATGTTTCCTCGCTCTGGAACGACATCCACAATCCTGATCTCACGCTTGCGTAAGCCACGCCAGAAATCTCCTTCAGCACCAGACATCGTGTAGATAATCTTTCCAAGCACAGCAAGCGAACTCACCAGCACGACCAAATAGAGGACGGCTGCACGATTGATCGTTTCTTGCTTGACATTTGCCACAATTATCTGGTTTTATAAGTTAATTTCTTCGGAATCTTTTATTTCAACTCATTTTCAAATTCTCTCGAGAACTCATTTCTCAAGCGCGTACGGCGGAGTCGTCGACGGACGTAATGTCTCATCTTGCTTCTCCACCATCTGCAAAATATAGGTCTGCCGTTTGTGCTTCAACAACTCAGATGAGCGTGTCAACGCATCAAACTTCACATCTACCAACTTCGTCTCTGCCTTCGTGATCGCCAACACTTTATTCTCGCACGAATAGCGCAAGGCGATATGGCAGAACAGGAACAAAACAACCAAAATGAACAGCAAAGCCTGACTCTTTACAGAATCTCTTCGAAAAATCTTTCCTGTAAAGACATCCTTCACAGACCCTCCTGCAAGGTCTGCGTAGTCTTTTACATGAAACCATTTATTGAACGACTCTTTGTCCATTTCTCGTTTTTTACTTTTTTCGTTTTATACTTATATATATAATAGGTATAATCTAAATCTTCTCGGCGATTCTCAACTTGGCACTTCTCGAACGTGGATTGGCTTCCACCTCTTCTTCCGACGCCACAATCACCTTGTTGTTAACCAACTTGAAGGGTGAAAGACGATTGCCGTAGAAATCCTGCTCCACCTTGCCGTCGAAATTGCCCGCTTTCATGAAATTCTTCACCAGACGGTCTTCCAACGAATGATAGGTCAGCACCACTAATCGGCCACCCACACTGAGTTTCTCGAGCGACTGCTGCAGCATCTCCTTCAAAGCGTCCATTTCATGGTTCACCTCGATTCGGAGGGCTTGAAACAATCGCGCCATGTCCTTCTTCTGCTTATCCTTTCCTACGAATGGTTCTACCACATCCACCAGATCGGCTATGCGAGCGAAAGGTTTTGTCGAACGCACCTTCACAATCGCACTCGCCAACTTCCTCGCATTGTTGAGTTCGCCGTATTGGTAAAAAACATCTGCCAAGGCTTTCTCATCGTAAGTGTTGAGCAAATCAGCAGCGGTGAACTCCGAACGTTGGTTCATTCGCATATCCAAAGCACCGTCGAAACGGAACGAGAATCCACGCTCCGCATCATCGAAATGATGAAAAGAGACGCCCAAATCGGCAAGAATGCCATCCACCGACTCAACGCCATAATATCTAAGGAAATTAGACAAATAGCGGAAGTTGCTGCGAACGAAAGTGAAACGAGGGTCGTCTACCACGTTCTGCAAGGCGTCAAGATCTTGGTCGAACGAGTACAGATGACCGTCCGCACCCAAGTTCCTCAATATCTCGCGAGAATGTCCGCCGCCACCGAAAGTTACATCTACATAGATGCCAGACGGTTTGATTTCCAAACCATCCATACAAGGCTGTAGAAGCGCTGGGGTGTGATAAACATTCTCCATATTCTATTCTTTTTTGTTTACTATTTATTATAAGCCACACATCTTCGCTTGCAAGGCCGCATCGAAATCTTCGTCCGTCATCAAATCCTCTTCCAAAGTCTCATTCTTCCAGATTTCAAAGTAATTGCCCATACCAACGAAAAGAGCCTCCGCCTCAACACCAATCTTATCCAACACTTTCTTCTGAAGGAGGACACGGCCACTCGCATCCAACTCTATCATCTCAAAACTGGAGGTGAACTGACGCTTGAGTTTCACATCCTCAGGATTCCACAAGTTCAACTTCGCATCCAACTGCTCCACCAATTTCTCCCACTCTGTCGATGGATAGAGTTTCGCACATTTCGTCTTCGCATCCACACGCATGTACAAACAAGCATCGCCTGCCCCCTCGAGCATACGACGGTAAGCAGCAGGTACGAACACGCGTCCCTTACTGTCAACCTTTGCTTCTGTTTTTCCTAAAAATTTGTACATCCGAATAGACACTTATTAGACAATTACAAAGATAGTAAAATTCAATCACTCCCCCACAATCCCCCACTTTACTTTTTTTCAACTATTTTGACACTATTATCAACTATATTTTTGACCTTCTTAACCGCCGATTTTTCTCCACTAACAAAATTTCAACAAGTTATTAACACTTTGATTTTCTTTGGCTTTCCGCCTTTTTGTCTCTTTTTTTAATTACCTTTGCAACGTATTGTTAGTTTGGCTCGTCTCTTTCGGCTTCACCAAACGAAACTTCGCATTTTTCATTATGGGAAATTCACTGTCCGATAACGACAAAAAGCAGATCCATATCGATGTAAAGAAAGTGCTGGAAACAAAACTTCCCGCGCTTAAAGGCAAAGTCCCCAACTTTGTTATCCAATACCTCCGCCGTATCGTCCACGAAGAGGAAATGAACAATTTCTTTCGCGACCACGGAGAACTGATGGGAATGGACTTCGCCACCTACTTTATGCTTGATTACCTCAATATCACCATAGAAAAGAAGTGCGAAGAGAGGTTGCCAGACAATGGGCGGGTTATATTCGCATGCAATCATCCCATCGGTAGCATCGACGGAATCGCACTCATCATCGCTTTGGGTCAGAAATATGGGACACTCAAAATTCCAGTGAACGACCTGTTGCTCAACATCGTCAATTTGCAGGAGTTTTTTATTCCTGTCAACAAAGTGTCTAATGAGCAGTCGCGCAACATGTCGGAGATGCTCAATGCAGCGTTGGCGAGTGACGACCCGATTCTCTTCTTTCCTTCAGGGCAGTGTTCGCGCCGCCAAGACGACGGTTCGATTCGCGACAACGAGTGGAAAAAGACTTTCGTATCGAAAGCCCGAGAGTATAAGCGAGACATTGTACCGCTCTATTTCGAAGGAAAGAACTCCAACTTTTTCTATCGCTTAGCCTACTACAGAAAGAAGTTGGGCATCAAAGCGAACATTGAGATGCTCTATTTGGCAGACGAAATGTTCAAGCAGAAAAACAACAAATTCACGATCACCGTGGGCAATTCCATTCCCTACACCACATTCGACGACAGCAAATCGGATCGCGAATGGGCGGCATACGTGAAAGAGATCACTTACAGTCTAATCAACGATAAATAATTGTTTATGGAACAAATTATCGACCCGATACCAACAGACCTCCTCGAATCCGAGTTGACTCGCAACCTCTTCTTGCGAACCACCAACAAGGCGAACAATCAGATTTTCATCGTTACAGCGCACAACGCGCCCAACACGATGAGAGAGATCGGTCGTCTGCGTGAAATATCATTTCGCACCTCGGGTGGTGGCGCAGGCGTGGCTTGCGACCTCGACGAATATGACACAATGGAGAACCCCTACCACCAACTGATCGTCTGGAACCCAGAGGCGAAAGAGATCATCGGTGGTTATCGCTACTTGCACGGTTGCGAGGCAAAATTTGATGAGAATGGTCAGCCTCGTCTCACCTCCTCTCATCTCTACCACTACTCTGAGAAATTCATCAAAGAATATCTTCCCTACACGATTGAGTTAGGACGTTCTTTCGTTCGACCCGAATATCAATCGTCGAAGATGGGAGCCAAGAGTCTCTATGCGTTAGACAATCTTTGGGATGGTTTAGGCGCACTGACACTGACCATTCCTAATTCAAAATATTTCTTTGGAAAGGCAACAATTTATCCTTCGTTCAATGAAAATGCAAGAAACTGCATCTTTGCCATTCTCCACAAATATTTTGAGGACAAAGACAAATTGGTAACGCCCCACCACCCGCTCAACATCAGCAACAACATTCAAAAATTCTCAGCATTGCTGACAGGTAGCAGTTTCAAAGAAGACTATACCATTTTGAAGAGTTACGTGAAGGAGTCGGGACAAAACATTCCGCCCCTCATCAACGCCTACATGACGCTCTCGCCAACGCTCCGCACCTTCGGTTCGTGCATCAACGACGAGTTCAGCGACGTCATCGAAACAGGCTTGATGATCACGATTGAGGAGATTTTCGAGCAGAAGCGACTCCGCCACGTCGACACCTTCCTCAAAGAGGAGCGAGGCAGCGGACTATAACAAGACATCTAAAATATTATAATAGAAATATTTGAGTCCAGACTGCGAAGATGGCGCAATAGGAGGTTTGCATATATCGCAGAAATTTCCTAATTTCGCAGTCCAAAAAATCCTAAGAAACCTTAACTATGGGATTGGTTGCGTAGTTCAATGGATAGAATACGGGTTTCCTAAACCTTAGATCCGGGTTCGATTCCCGGCGCGACTACAAAAGGAAAGTCCAGAATGAGAGTTCTGGACTTTCTTATTTATTGGCTTTTAGCATCTACACCATAATTCTTCGGTTTTCCAATCGAGAGGGAAATCCATCGCAGAAACGTCCACATTGGGATGTTTTTCCAACAAATCGTTCAAGTTTTGCGAGAAATTATTTTCAGGGTTGATACTGTCAAGCATATACTGAATGCAACATAAATAAGGGTATAACTTGTGAGATTGCTGCGTACAATGAGTTATCCATGCACCTCGAAGAGGCACATTTGTCTGGGGGATATAGGGGAAGTTTCTATTCCACACACGAGTATGATGCGCTAATTGATTTCTCATAATAACAGTACACTTTATCCAATTCTCTAAGATAAGATGTTGAGGCAAGTTGAACTCTCTCGCGATACGCTTTTTCAAACGATTGTCTTTAAAATTGTTAAACAGTTTAGACAATGTACCGAAAGTAACCACTTCAAGAGTCTTCCACACAGGAGGAAAACTTGGCTCCGTGTACTTCTCAAAATGATCAATAATAAAATCCTCCCTACTACGCTCCACCTCTTGACGTATACGTTGCACACAGGTATTGTATATGAGTGTATCATCGAAAAGGCTCTCTTCAAATATCCAGAATGCGCCATACTGCAAAGAGATATAATGTATCATTTTCGACCTCAAAGCGATTTCCACTGATTGAACTGCATCAAAAATCAACATACGCAATTCTTTGTCAAAGACATAAAGGTCTACCGCATTATCGAAATAGCTATTGGGTTTGAAGGCATGAACTAACTTATCAGTTTCCATCGGCCGTAAATAATTGGCCAAACGAAAATAACTAACCACCTTCAAGCATTCAACTGCTTGACTATCATCTGAAATGATGAGTCCTCGCTCTCTAAGCATAATCAATATTTCATCATAATCCAAGGGATGCTTGATATATCTCGTCATACAGGCTTCTTTATTACAGGTAACTATATAAAAGCAAACGGCCCACCCTGGTTCGCTGTTCTACGGGAAGCGCGGTGGGAACTGTCATTGCAAATATATCACTCTTTTTTAAACGAGCAAAATATTATGGGATTTTTTCATCAACTTTCAATTTCCCCTCTATCAAGGAATGGGAAGAGCAGAATATCAATAGTACTCGATATTACGTACAACTACGTCTACATCGAAATTCTCCGAAGGACTTTTCTTAATCCAGTTGCCGTGACTATCCGTTTGATAGTATGAAGTAGACTCATCAATTTCAATCATATCTTGTCCGATTTCACTTTTAGTAACACTTCTGACAAGTTCAGCATTGTCATCGTAAAAATACCAGAAGGAATAGCGTCCCCCCTCATGATCATCATACGTTGCAGAAGTAACCTTATTTCCATCTCCTCGTTGAATGAGACCGACCTCTCCTTCAATATAACCACTTCGAAGTACTTGGGCAGATGTCAACTTTCCACTTTTATTAAACTCATACTTGTAGATCGAGGTATCTCTGCCTTCTGGATATTCATGAATTTTCTTCTCTATCACATAGTTTTCATAATACTCAAACTCTTGGGTTGCTGCTCCATCTGAGAAATTTCTCACTCTACTTTTCAAACGTCCTTTGGCATCAAAGACATAATTAGAATACTCATTATAGTCATCTCGTTTCAGAAAACCATTCTTGTCGAACTCCATTACATCACGAGAAGATCCTTCGATAATTTCCAACTTTTTTATATCGCCCTTTAAATCACACTCAATATCTTGATATCGGGTCCCGATAGCCAAGCCTGCCGTCAAGTCGTTAAAAATGTATGGCTGGTCATTTGAAATCTCTGACTGACTTTCACTCGTTTCTGTAGAGGCACTTTCATCAGCACTTGTCACATCAGATGTGTAATCACTGGTTTGACTTGATTCCGCGCTATTACGGTCGCCACCGAACCCACAGGAGGCGAAAATCGCCAACAGCGGAAGCATGTAAAATAGTTTCTTCATTTTCATATCTTTTTATCTTTATAGTCTGCAAGTTAACATATTTTCCGCGGTTTTCCTCATTTATACGTCATCAATTATTCGCCAAATTCAATCTTGTTTTCCTTTTGTTTCCCTCTACAAAACAAACACGAAAAGCGACTGCATTTTTTGAACGCAGTCGCCTTTTTTTTATAGTACAGTACTCTTATTTCTTAGTAATCAGATGCCAAATCTCTCTTACCCAAAGTACACATGACGAACCGAGGATGATAATCACCCAATCGATTAACTTTAAGCCAGTTACGTTGAAGAACTGTTGCAAGCCTGGGAGTTCGACCATGGCGATTTGTCCGACGAGGATAATGACGGAGATGGTCAACAAGCCGTTGCACCCTTTGAAGTGAAGCGCACTGCGACCCGTCTCGAACGCTCTCGCATTGAAGAGGTAGAAGAAGTGGGTCATGACGAAGATGGTGAATAGCAACGTCAATTCGTAGGTCGACACGCTACCCTTCTCGCCCAACTGCAATCCAATCAAATCCGTGAGTTGGCTGACCTCCGCATGCTGGAAGATGTAGAGCAAGCCCAACAACATCAGGAAGAAGAAGCCTCCGACACCGATTATCTCACGCAACATTTTATTGTTCAAGATGAAGGCGTTACGATCGCGCGGTTTGTCGCTCATCACACTCTCCGACGGTGGCAACGAAGCAAGGGCCATCGCAGCGAAGGTATCCATAATCAGGTTAATCCACAACATCTGCGTAACCGTGAGGGGCGACTCTGTTCCCATAAACGCACCGAAAAGCACGAGGAAGCACGCCGTCACATTCACCGTAAGTTGGAAGAGCAAGAAACGCTGAATGTTTTGGTAGAGTGAACGACCCCACATAACAGCCTTACCGATACTGCCAAACGAGTTGTCCACAATCGTGATGTCGCTCGCCTCTTTCGCCACACTCGTACCGTCGCCCATTGAGAGTCCGACGTGAGCAGCACGAAGAGCAGGGGCATCGTTCGTACCATCACCCGTAACTGCCACCACTTGGTTTTTCTTCTGCAAAGCCTCAACCAAACGTTTCTTGTCCATCGGACGAGCACGAGAGATGATTTTCAAATCCAACACACGCTCATCCAACTCAGACTCTGAGAGAGCAGCAAAATCTGGTCCGGTGATGATGTTGCGTTCTGAATCCGTAGCGTCATTCCACAAACCAATCTGACGACCAATCTCTTTTGCCGTTCCTGGAGTATCACCCGTAACGATTTTCACATTGATTCCAGCGTCAATACACTCTTTCACAGCAGCTGGCACATCCAAACGAACAGGGTCGGATATGGCAGTAATGCCGATAAAATGGAGTTTCTTTGCCACCACTTTGTTTTCAGCGATTGTAGCATCGTCATCTTCCAAAATCTGATATGCAAAGCCCAAAGTACGCATTGCACGATTCTGATATTCAAGGAGTTGCTTATCGACCGTCTCCTTGTCAGCCGCTGATTCTGCACATAGGTTGAAGACGATTTCTGGCGCACCTTTCACATACAAAACTCGTTTACCTTGCACCGCAGCCGACTCAACGACCGTTGCCATGTACTTTCTTTCTGTTGAGAATGGCAATTCAGCGAACACTTTCACACTCTCGCGAATCGTACGATAGTCCACTCTGTTTTTGTTCAGATAGACCAACAAAGCGCCTTCGGTTGGGTTACCCAACACTTTGGGTTTCTGCGCGTCTGAAAAATCGATTGACGCAGTAGAGTTGATTGCGATACCCTCATTGAGTATATTTTTATCGGTGTCGCCGTAGACTTTCATCTCGTCGACTGTCATTTGATTCTGCGTCAGCGTACCTGTTTTATCCGTGCAGATAACGGTGGTTGCGCCCATCGTCTCGCAGGCGTGCATCTTGCGCACGAGGTTGTTGGTCTTCAACATCCGACGCATACTGTATGCCAAACTGAGGGTTACTGCCATTGGCAAACCCTCTGGCACTGCCACAACCACCAATGTAACAGCGATCATCAGCGTTTGGAGGACGTATGCCACAAACGGAGCGACATGCTCCATCGAGTCAAAACAGTCAAATCCATTTGCCAAGAAATAGGCGATAAGTCGACCAACAACGATCAGAGCAGCGAAACCATAGCTCACCTTCGTGATCCAGTCGCTCAAGCCGTCCAGCTGCTCGTTGAGCGGTGTTTTGACACTGTCGTCGATCTGCACAGCCTCGAACACTTTGCCTTGCTCGGTCTTGTCGCCCACTGCGATGACACGGCAGACTCCGTGACCTTCCATCACCTTCGTACCCTTCATAACGTGGTTGGTTGGGTAGGTTGCTTTGTCGTCAAAGTCCTTTGGGTCAACACTTTTCACGCACACAGGTTCGCCCGTCAAAGTAGACTCGTCGACGTGGAGAGAAGTGGCTTCGAGCAGTTCACAGTCGGCAGGCACCTCCTCGCCCGTGTTGAGGATGACGATGTCGCCCACCACGATGTCCTTACGAGGAATCTGGGTGGTGTTACCATCGCGGATCACCTCAACCGGCTCATCGTCGTTCACCTGATTGAGGATTGTAAACTCCTTGTCCGCCTGTTGCTCGAAATAGAAAGCGAGACCCGTTGCGAGCAAGATAGCCACGAAGATACCGATAGGCTCGAAGAAGACAGAATCGTCGCTGTCGAGTCCGAAATATTCGTAGCAAGAGATACCGATAGAGAGCGCGCCTGCCACCATCAAGATAATGATCAGTGGGTCGGAGAACTTCTCCAAGAACTGTTTCCACAAAGGCTCCTTCTCTGGCGGAGTAAGGACATTCGCACCATGCGTGGCGCGAGACTGGAGTACCTCGGAGGAGGTAAGACCATGACGGGGGGTGAAAGTTGAGGTTGAATTGTTCATGGGGGCAAAGGTAATAAAAAAGGAGGAGGGAAAGGAAGAGGAAGGACACGATTGTATTTTTCAACACGTTTTTATTAACTTTGTCATTAAAGTAATAAAGGCATAAAATTTCTACAATGAGGATAAATCATATAGTATTAAAGAATTTCAAATGTTTTGAGCATTTAGAAATGGACCTTCACCCAAGAGTGAATCTCATTGTGGGTGTCAATGGAACTGGCAAATCGTCAGTTTTGGAAGGTCTGAGAGTGCTTTTAGGCTCTCTTTTCCTGAATGTAGATAAATATAAGGATAAAATTTTTTGTCCAGGCATCAGCGATGACGACGTCAGGCTGTCCCATCTTGAACAGCAATACCCTGTTACCATTCACGCAGACGCAGACATACAAAATTTTGAAGGCGGTAATGAGACCTTGGCAGTAACGTGGGAGCGTTCTTTGGAAACAAAAAATGGGAGCACACGGCATGCCAAAGCCAAAGACATGAAAGAGTTGTCTTTGTCTATGCAACATGCAATCCGAGAAGGGAAAGAAACTAATATACCATTGGTGGCGTACTACTCAACCGATCGATTTAAGGAAGAGAAAAGAGATATCGCCATAGAACCCGAAGGTAGCAGACTGAGAGGCTATTATAACGCATTAGACCCACTGACTAATATAAAATTTTTCCTTGATCTTTATTTTACTGAGACAATGGCTTCTTTGCAACAAGGCACAACATCCCCATTGTTGCAGTTAGTTAATGAGGCAGTACAAAAATGCTTAGATTGTGACTCTCTCTTGTTTGATATTAGGAAAAACGAACTGATGTACACCATCAGAGAATCTCACGAACAAATGCCGTTCCATTTGTTATCGGATGGAGTCAGATGTATGTTGGCTCTTGTTATGGATATTGCGTTCAGATGTTATCTTTTGAATCCTCATTTGAAAGAAAAAGCAGCGGAAGAGACCAACGGAGTGGTGTTAATAGATGAGATAGACATACACCTTCATCCATCATGGCAAAAGCACGTTGTGAACGACTTATGCAAAGCGTTTCCTCACATTCAATTCGTCATAACGACCCATGCACCATTGGTTATCAGTTCTTTAAAGGATGGCAGAATCTTCTCTATAGTTGACAATCAAACCTTTGATTTCGGATTACAAACAGGAAGAGACGCAAATTTTATTCTTAACGAAATGGGCGTTGAAGAAATGGACGAGGAGGCTAAAAAAATGCTTCAAAAATACTGTCTACTAATAGAAGATGGGAAAGGGAAAACAGAGAAGGCTTTGTCTTTAAAAGAAAAATTAGAGATTCTTTTAGGGAAAGAAAACGCAGAATTAAAGAAGGCAAACATAATGTTAAATTTTTTCGAATAGGTGTATGAGGTATATCAACAAAGGAGAAGAACCATTATTTATGAAGCAATGGAAAGAGGAGCAAGAAAGGACGAATCTGCCATTGAGATATAGCGACTTTCGCGACAAATCGAAACTCAACGAAGTATTGAGGACTGTTCAACATGGAATATGCTGTTATTGTGAAAAGTCGATAGACCATTTTCAAGGCGATTTAGAATCCGGAGCGCACAATGAGCATTTGATACCAGAAAGAGGACCTAACGGAGTGCTTGATAAACAAATGGACTTTGAAAACATCTACGCTTGTTGTATCGCAAGCAAGGGAAAAGAGAGAAAGAAGACCCATTGTGGCGAACATAAAGCAGACCAAACAATATTCCCATTCATACAGGACAAAGAATGTCATAATTATTTCAAATACAACGTGTTAGGCGAAATAACACCCAATGGGAAATACGTCAAGTGGTCTGAATATGAAGATAACATTGCCACGCTAACAAGCATAGAGAAAGAAGCCACACGAACAATTAAAGTATTGAATCTAAATTGTTGCACATTGGTTAATGAGAGGAAAGAAACCCTATTAAAGATGATGCAGTGGGCAGTAACACAAAACGCAGAATCAATACGAAAGAAGATAGAAGAGTTCGAAAATAGAGAAGTTTATCCACAGTTTGTGGATCTGCATCTTTTCTTTTTGAGGAAGAGACTGCGTTAAATCTTCAATCATCAGTTTTTCTATCAAAATTATAAGGACAATAAGAAATGCAGTACCCCCTAATCTCCGAATACATAGAGTCAATCTTAGACGCTGACAACTTCGCCACCCTCACCAATCTTCGCCCTGTGTTGGACAATAACGGCAACCCAGTGATGAGCAGTGGCAACTTCGCCGTGGTGTTTAAAATGACGGATGGCGAGAAGAATTATGCCGTCAAGTGCTTCTTGAAGGAGCAGGAGGGGCGAGAGGAGGCCTACACGCAGATATGCGATTATCTGTCATGCGTGCCGTCGCCCTATTTAGTACGGACGGAGTATCTTGTGGATGAGCTGTTTGTGGACACGAACCAGTCGGACGAGGAAGAGTTCCCCGTGTTGGTGATGGACTGGGTGGAGGGCATGAGCCTCGACCGCTATGTGAAAAGCGTGTGTGGCGACGAGGCAAAGCGTACTGCCATCGCCAATGAGTTCCGTGGACTCACGTTCTGGCTCTCGAGTCAGGAGTTCGCCCACGGAGATTTGAAGCCAGACAACATCATCGTGACGGAGAGTGGACACCTCGTGTTGGTGGACTACGACGGCATGTTCGTCCCTTCCATGCGCGGACAGAAGGCACGCGAGCAGGGAACACCGCTCTACCGCTACAAGTGCCGTTCAGCGCAGGACTTCGACGAGTTTGCCGACGACTACGCCTGTGTGTTCATCTTGCTTGTGCTGATGGCGAACAGTGTCGAGCCGGTCGACTTTGACTCGTTCACCTCTCCCGATGCGGAGAAGATTCTGGAGCGTTTCACACGCTACTACGAACACGCAACGATTGCGCCCTACATTGCTGCTTTTCTGCTCGTGGCGTCCACTGGGCGGTTGGACAGACAAGTGTTGTACCCACTTTTGTCGCACAAATCCATTGGGTTAACTCTTTCTAAAAGTCTGATTTCGAGACAAAACACTTCCAAGAATCTCTCCTTCACAGTGAACGGCGTTACCTTTGAGATGGTCTATGTCGAGGGTGGCACATTCACCATGGGTGCGACGGCTGAACAAGGAAATGATGTTTTTGATGAAGAAAAACCAGCCCATAAGGTAACTCTCAGCGACTACGCTATATGCAAATTTGAGGTAACGCAAGCGTTGTGGACAGCAGTGATGGGGAACAATCCATCACGTTTCAAAGGAGAAAACCGTCCTGTAGAGCAGGTGTCATGGAATGATTGCCAAGAGTTCATAAAAAAGTTAAACGGACTCACAGGAAAGAGTTTTAGACTCCCTACAGAAGCGGAGTGGGAGTATGCATCAAGAGGAGGAAATAAGAGCAAGGGCTATAAATATAGTGGAAGTAACAATATTGACGAAATCGCATGGTATGACGGCAACAGCGGAAGCCAGACACATCCTGTCGGCGCAAAGAAGCCTAACGAACTCGGTATCTACGATATGAGCGGAAATGTTTGGGAGTGGTGCAATGACTGGTATGGCGGTTACACGTCGACATCTGCGGACAACCCTGTAGGACCATCATCCGGGAGTTGCCGTGTGCGCCGTGGTGGTAGTTGGCTCGACGATGCCAGGTACTGCCGTGTGTCGGGCCGTTTCAGGGGCTGCCCCGGCAACTGGCACTACTTCATTGGCTTTCGCTTGGTTCTTCCCCAGTAATAACCTTTCTCTCCAAAGAGCAAGAAGAGTAGAATAGAGCGGAGCGGAATGAGA
>CAVJCT010000029.1:0-18251 GCA_963648205.1 Flexilinea sp. | reverse complement strand
TTCCAGAAATCGTGAAAGTCTACACGGGACACTTCACGTTGTTGCGTTCGAAATAGCAATTAAGTAATAATAGGTACTTCATCAAGGCAAATCCTCAGAACCCAAATTCTGAGGATTTTGTCTTTTTTATTGTAACTTTGCACCCTGCATAGTTAACCCTATCTTAGAATGATGTTAAAAACAATCATAAAACGCGTTGCTCAGTGGACTTTGCTCTTGTCGCTCTCTGCGTGTGCCAACATGGCATCGGGTCCGTCGGGTGGTGAGAAGGATGTAGTTCCACCGTCGTATGCGAGGTCTAACCCTGCGCAACGAGCAACGAAAGTCAATCAGAAAAGAATCGAGATTGAGTTCAACGAGTTTCTTCAAATCAACGACCCTGCTAACAAATTGGTGGTGTCGCCTCCGCAAAAACCAGCTCCTTCTGCCAAGGTGATTGGAAAAAAGGTGATTGTGGAGATGAAGGATTCTTTGAAACCGAACACTACCTACACCCTCGATTTCACAAATTGTATTGGCGACTATACCGAGAACAACCTCATCAACAACTATTGCTACACGTTCTCGACAGGCGATGTGTTGGATTCGCTCATCATCTCTGGTGTTTTGTTGGATGCTAAAACATTGGCTCCTGCTCCGAATGTGCTTGTCGGCTTGTATGAGCAATATACCGATACAACATTCAAAACGACTCCGTTCACCCGAATCGGTCGCTCTAATGAAAATGGAATTTTCTCAATCAAAGGATGCGCTGCAAAACAGTACAAAATCTTTGCTTTGGAGGATCTGAACAGCAACTATTTCTACGACCAGAAAGGTGAGGGCGTTGCCATGTTAGACGGTGAGTTGCCGATTCCTACTGTCAGCACCAAACTCGCTTTCGACACCACTTATAAGAATATTTCGTTTGAAAGAGAGGTGAACGGAACCGTTGAAACAGTGGACACGACTGTGATCGACACAATCAAAGCAAGAAATGTCAATGTCTACAGCCCCGATAGCGTTCATCTGCTCCTCTTCCACAAAGAGGTGAAACTTCAGGAGTTTAATAAAATTGAAAGAAAGGACAGAAAGCATTTCGAATTGTACTTGACAAAATATGATAGTTCGGATGTGAAAATCAGTCCAGTCAATTTCGAGGCAAAAGATTGGTACGTCAGAGAGTCGTCTTTGAAAAACGACACTGTGCAGTATTGGATCACCGATACGACTGTCTTGAAAATGGACACACTCCGGTTTGCGGTTGAATATCTGAAAACGGACTCTGCGGAAAACTTTGTAACTCAGATAGATACGCTTCAAACTACACTTTCTGAATCCTACCTCAAACAGGAGGAAAAAGTGAAGAAGGACGAAGAGAAAAAACGTGAAAAAGCAGAGAAAAAAGGTGCTAAGGCGAAACGTACGAATATTTTGACATTAGAGTCTAAAGGTGCGCAGTTGGAAATCTACGCCAACTATACGGTGGTGTGGAAATCACCAGTTGCTAATGTCAACATGAATTTAGTCCACTTCTTGATGATTCAAGATTCTTTGCGCACCCCAGTTCCGTTTGAGTTGAAGCAATTGGAGAACAAGCGCAAGTTCGCTCTTAATGCCGAAATAAAACCAGGTAGCCGTTACGCCCTTGTGTTCGATTCGACGGCTGTAACCGATTATTATGGTAATTACAACGATTCGCTCGGCGTGATATTGAGTCGAAAAATTGAGGATGAATATGGTTCGCTTCGTGTGAGTCCGATGGGCGTTTCTGGCGATGTCTATGTCGAGTTGATCAATTCAAAAGATGTGGCATTGCGCACGCAGAAAGTTTCTAATGGTAGCGTTTTCTTCAAATATTTAATCCCTGATGTCTATTATGTTCGACTTTTCGTGGATCGAAACAAAAATGGCAAATGGGACACGGGCGATTTTGATACCAATCTTCAACCCGAAGAGGTTCGCTACTATCCTAAGGCTTTGAAAGTTCGCAAAGGCTGGGATATGGAGGAGGATTGGAACGTCAATGCGAATAGTTTGGAGAACCAACGACTCCCAGAGATAAAGGGGGCGGACGATGACAAAAAGTCTAAAAAACGATAAAAGATTGTAACTATGTCGGAATCTAAAAGACTTTTCGAGCCTCGCTTCAATTCGGATGTTCTCCTTTGCAGTGCCTATCTTGCTCCCGTCGAGTATTATCAGGCGATGGCAAATCATCAGAACGTCTATATCGAAGAGTGTGATCATTTTGAAAAACAGACTTTTCGCAATCGTTGTCGAATCATGACAACCAACCAACTGATGGACTTGACCGTGCCGATTATCCGTCCGAAAGAGAAATGTCCGTTGCGCGACATTCAGATTTCCTATCAGGAGAAATGGCAGCAACTCCATTGGCGTGCTATCGAAAGTGCCTACAATAATTCTCCTTTTTTCGAGTATTACCGAGAAGATTACGAGCCGCTTTTCTCAAAGAAATTCGACTTCTTGGTGGATCTCAACTGGCAACTGATGGAAACCACTCTTTCATTGCTGCATCTTTATATAACGCCTTCTCGTACAACGGTTTATCAAAAGACAGAGGAGTTGGAGAATTGTCGAGATGCCCGGAATGAGTTCCTTCCGAAGAAAGAGTATGACACGACAATATCGCCTTATTATCAGGTGTTTAGCGATACTTTCGGGTTTCAACCCCGACTAAGTATCATCGATTTGCTTTTCAATATGGGACCAGAAAGTGTGCTCTATTTGAAATAAGAAAAAAAACGTTAATTTTGCGAAGCAATTCTTTTATAGTAGATATGGAGAAGAATTTTAATTTTGACGATATGCGTTCCTACCGGGACGAAGAGATTAAGGATGCAATTGAAAGGGTAACGAAAGTTCCTGAATTACAACCTGTTATCCAGTTCTTGTTTCCCAATGAGGATGTGAAAACTGTGATGGAACGTCTGAGTCGAATTGACACGATTTATGCTTTCCAACATGTCGTTATCGCCCCTTTGATACTTTCCATCTGCGAGCGTAGCAAGAGTAAAGTAATCTTTAACGGTGTGGAAAATATCAAGAAGGAGAAAAAACATCTATATATCTCAAACCACCGTGATATCATCATGGATGCGGGTATTCTCAACACCTATTTGGATAAATTTGGTATTGACACGACCGAGATTGCCATCGGAGACAATCTTTGCGCAAACCAGTGGATCACCGATTGTTTGAAAATGAACAAGTGCTTTTTGGTGAAACGTAGTGGCACGAAGCGTGAACTCTTTGATGCCTTCGTTAAATTGTCGGCTTACATTCGTCGCGATATCACTGAAATGCACAATTCTGTTTGGATCGCTCAACGTGAAGGTCGCACGAAAGACTCTAACGATGAGACGCAAGAGAGTTTGCTTAAAATGCTCTCTATCAGCACGGAAGGCAGTATGAAGCAAGGTTTTGCTGATTTGAACATCATCCCTGTTTCCATCTCCTACGAGTATGATTCTTGCGACTACCTCAAGGCAAAAGAGTTCCAACAGAAACGTGATGATGAGAATTATGTGAAAACCAAGGCAGACGACATTCTGAATATGAAAGTCGGTATGTTGGGCTATAAAGGTCGCATCGCCTACGAGATAACAACTGAAATTGACGATTTGATTGAAGAGCAGGTTTCGGAGGAAGATAACCGTCCGACTGTCTTGAACAAAATCGCTAAGATTATCGATCATCGTATTCATGAGAATTATCATATTTTCCCATTGAACTACGTCGCCCTTGACAACCTCTACCAGACATCAGATTATCTTGGAAAAGAATATACGGAAGCTGACAAGAAGAATTTCGAGACTTACGTCGAAAAGCAAATTGAGAAGATTGACTTGCCAAACAAAGACATTCCTTTCCTTCAAGAGAAATTCTGGTTGATGTATGCTAATCCTTTAATCAATTATTTGAAGGCTCATGGTAAAATGTGATTCATCTTATAGATAATTGTAATTCAACTGCGTAGATGTTATTCTATGCAGTTGAAACTAAATGTTTGTTGTGCCTGTTTTTAATAAAGTTTTGTTATGCAAGAAAATATAGTTTCGGAAGAAAAAATAGAGTTGGAAAAGAATATTGAAGAATCAGACAAGCAATCTGATTTTGAGCGCACGTCGGAAAATTTCGGAATCAAGGACTTGAACGAAGAAGATCGCCCTCGAGAGAAAATGTTGGCGAAAGGAAGAAAATCGCTTTCGAATGCGGAATTGTTGGCGATTCTGATTGGTTCTGGCAATCGAAAGGAGAGTGCGGTGCAGTTGTGTCAGCGCATCCTCGTGGCGTATGATAATCGTTTGGAAAAGCTTGCGAAGGCTGATGTCTATCAACTGACAAGCCGTTTCCAGGGAATCGGAGAGGCGAAAGCCATTTCAATTTTGGCTGGCTTGGAACTCAGTCGAAGAATCAACTACGAGAGTGTCGAAGAGGTTGAAGCGATTCGCTCGAGTACGGATATTTACAATGCTATCAAACCTCAACTGATTGGTAGTCAGCAGGAAGAGGTATGGGCTATCTTCACTAATATGGCTTGTCATATCATTGATAAGAAGAATTTCTGCGTTGGTGGTTTGTCGGGTTGCATTATTGATGTGAAAATGATTGTCAGAGAGGCTATCAATCTGAAAGCCAGTGGAATAGTGCTGATACACAATCATCCGTCGGGCTCTCCAGACCCTAGCGAACAAGATCGTATGGCAACTCGTAAAATGTATGAAACCTGCAGAATATGCGACTTGACATTAGTTGACCATCTCATCTTTTGCGACACAAAATATTTCAGTTTTTTTGAAGAAGGATTGTTGCGGTAGAACGGCGAATTTTGTATCTTAGAAGAATAAGAATATCGGTATAATTCAGATTTCAATGCTTACAATATACACTCTGCATATCACCAATCGGCTTACTTACATCTGCGATTTCATTTTTGAAAATCTTCTGGGTTGTCATTTTCAATTCGTTGATTCTCAAGATGATGCGCTAATCGTCTATGCTGAAAATCAACCCTCAAAAAATCAGTTTTGGATTCCTGCAACCGATCTTTTATTCCAAACGGACGTGAGAGATTTTAAGGTGGAGATTGGAAAATGGAACGATTTGCCAACTCTCTTCCCAATCCAAAATGATTGTGCGGAAAACAATTTGCCATTCGACCTTTTTGCTGCCTCTTTCTATCTTTTGTCTCGTTACGAAGAGTATCAGATTAAGACAAAAGATCAGCACGGACGATTCCCAGCGAATGAAAGTGTAGCGTACAAAAATCATTTTTTGGAAATTCCGTTGATTGATTATTGGGCGAAGAATTTAAAAGAAAAACTGCTAAAGTGGGATAGCTCGCTTGAGTTCCATCCTCATAGTTACACTTTTATACCTACGATTGATGTCGATTCGACGTTTGCATATCGGAACAGAGGTGTGTTGCAAACCTTGGCGTGTTGTGTGCGAGATGTGGTGAAAGGGAAACGTGAATTGGCAAAAAATCGGTTGCTTACGGTGCTGCGATTGAAACAAGATCATTTTTTCAATTTAGAAGAGGTGGATGAAATGCACAGAAAAATCGGACTTCAACCGTTGTTCTTTTTTCATTGCGGATGGTTTGGAAAGCATGACAAACGTGCCATTTATCCGAGTTGGCGATATGCTGCGGTGCGGAAGAAAATCAGTCGCTCGGAGGTGGTCGGAATGCACCCTTCTTACAATTCTGCAAAATGTCATTTCTTGTTTAAAATGGAAAAAATGATGATGAAGTGGAATGAAAATTCTGCTCGTCCTGTTCGTTTCCATTACCTCCGCATGACTGTGCCAGAGACGTATGAGCAGTTGGAAGCCGATGGTTTCACGAGCGATTGGTCAATGTGCTACTCCAATGATCCTGGTTTCAGAGCCAGCACTTCTCATCCATTCAAATTTTTCAATCTGCGGAAAAATGAGGTCTCCAATCTGACTGTCTACCCAACGGCAGTGATGGACAAGACTTTGAAGCAAAATCTGAAATTGAATCTTGAGGAGGGTCTGCAATACATTCTTCGTCTTCGTGATGTGGTGAAATCGGTCGACGGAATATTCATCACTCTTTTCCACAACGAGCATTTCGCGGAAGATTTTGGATGGAAGGGTTGGAAAGAGATGTACGAGAGAATGTTAGCGGAGTGCCGGGCAAGGTGAAATCCTCGCTTTTTTGTAAATTTGCATTATCTAAACGCTCGGAAAATGTTCATCCACGAAAAAGATAATTGGACTGATTTCAAATGGAATGATTCGCAAATCGCTGCTGTTATGGCAGAAGCAAATCGTTCCGTGGGTTACCTCAATGGTCGTTTGTCGTCTATTGGGTTTGATCGTGTGCAGTTAACTTCGCTTGAAACATTGACGAATGATGTGGTTTCTTCTTCAGCCATAGAGGGAATCCAATTGAACACGGATGAGGTGCGTTCTTCTGTAGCTCGAAAGTTGGGTATCGAAATAAAAGAGGAAAAAGAGCCGACTCACTATGTGGATGGGGTGGTGGAAATGATGATGGATGCCGTCTATCGGTATGATTCTCCACTGACGGAGGAGCGGTTGTTCAATTGGCATTGCGCTTTGTTCCCCAATGGTCGCAGTGGAAATTTCCCTATTCGTGTTGGTCAATATCGCAACGAACCGATGGAGGTGGTTTCAGGTTCGTTCGGTAGAGAGCGTGTCCATTATCGTGCGGTTGCTCCAGAAAACGTTGCAACCGAAATGCAAAAGTTCATAGAATGGTTTAACAACCCAACTGTAATTCCATCTATTACAAAATCTGCTATTGCTCATCTTTGGTTTGTCAGCATCCACCCTTTTGATGATGGAAACGGACGAATTGCAAGGGCTTTGTCGGATATGGTATTGTCTCAAATGGAGAAAAGTGCGCTGCGTTTTTATAGTCTTTCAACGGAAATAAATCAGGAAAAACGCGCTTACTATCGTGTGCTGGAAAGAACGCAACGTGGCGATGGCGATATTTCGGAATGGCTTTCTTGGTACTATAAATGCTTGATCCAATCGGTCGAAACGGCAAACAAGAAACTGAGCAATGTGCTTAGTGATTCTATTGTCTATGTGAAAAACGAAAAATATTTCTCAAATGTCTCAATCTCTGATAGTTGCGGAAAGCATTTTATCTCGGTCGTTTATCAAGAAAAGAAGTATGACGAACTGCTTTCCGATTTGGACTATCAACGATTGATGAATGAGGAAATCTCTGAAAATGATTTGTCCTACAAGTATTTTGCCTACCTCTTAGATTAGCCTTTTCTCGTTTCTTTATTGTATCTTTGCAAACCTTGCTTGTCTCGAGGTCGATTTCTTATAGAAAAAAGTTAGATTAATATGAAAATAAAAATAATTTCTGCAATCATCTTGTCCGCTTTTGTTGCTTTCTCAGTCGAGGCTAAGGTGACAAAAAATCAGGTTACACAAGACTACATCGAAAAATATGCCCCAATCGCCATCAAGAAGATGCAAGAACATGGTATTCCTGCCAGTATCACCTTGGCTCAGGGTGTCTTAGAGTCGGGTTCTGGTCAGAGCGATTTGGCAAAGAAGTCCAACAACCACTTCGGTATCAAATGTGGTGGCAACTGGAATGGCGACAAGGTCTATCATGATGATGATAAGAAACAGGAGTGCTTCAGAAAATACAAAACTCCCGAACTTTCATTCGAGGATCATTCAATCTTTTTGAAGAAAGACCGCTACAAGAAATTGTTCGAGTTGGATATTCGCGACTACGAGGCTTGGGCGAAGGGCTTGAAAGAGTGTGGCTATGCAACCGACCCTAAATATGCAAGTCGCCTCTGCGATATCATCGAAACCTACGAACTCTACAACTACGACAAGGGTACGCTTGAGATGAGTTCTAATGATGTAATCGCCTCAAATCCAACGCAAGAAGAGACAATCGAGCCTTCTCGTAAGAAAAACAGTACGATGGGAACTATCCAGCCCTACCGTGTTCACCCAGTCGTGAAAAACGGTCGTACTAAGTATGTGAAAGCCAAGAAAGGCGATACTTTCAAGAGTCTCGCTAAAGAGTTCGATGTTCGTGTATGGCAAATCAAAAAGTACAACGGTTTGAAGAAAAACGAAGATAAAACGTTGAACGAGGGTGATATCGTTTATATCACTAAACATAAGAAATAATCATTTTGTCCTAATTACAAATCTAACTATATGAATAAAATTGTAAGCAAGGAACACTTCTCTGCTAATGTGGTGAAGTTGGAGGTCGAGGCACCTCTCATCGCGAAATCACGAAAGGCGGGACATTTCGTCATCGTCCGTGTGTGGGAAAAGGGAGAACGTATTCCGTTGACAATCGCAGGTGCAGATGTGGAAAAAGGCACTATCACATTGGTGGTTCAAAAGATTGGTGTCTCTACAACAAGACTTTGTGATTTGAATGTTGGCGATGAAATCTTAGACGTGGTGGGCCCGTTAGGACAGGCTACTCACATTGAGAAATTCGGAACTGTGGTTTGTGCTGGTGGTGGTGTCGGTGTCGCTCCTCTCTTGCCAATCGTCGAGGCTTTGAAGAAGGCTGGAAACCGTGTCGTTACTGTTTTGGCTGCTCGTACGAAAGATTTGATCATCTTAGAGGATGATATGCGCAAATGGTCTGACGAGGTGATTATCATGACCGACGATGGCTCTTACGGCGAAAAAGGTTTGGTAACGACGGGTGTCGAAAATGTTATCAAAAGGGAGAAGGTTGACCTTTGTGTTACAATCGGACCTGCTATAATGATGAAATTCGTTTCATTGCTTACTAAGAAATATGAGTTGCCTACGGTGGCTTCTTTCAATACGATTATGGTCGATGGTACTGGAATGTGCGGTGCTTGCCGTCTGACTGTCGATGGTCAGACCAAGTTCGTGTGCGTCGACGGACCAGAATTCGATGCTCACAAAGTGGACTTTGATGAGATGTTGCTTCGTATGGGGGCTTACCGCGACGAGGAGAAAGCCGATTTCTTGAAAAAGATCCAACAGGCGTAATTCTACTTTCTTAATTTCTAAAACTATAGTCAATGGCAGAAGATAGAAATGTGGCTTGGCGTGAGGAATTGCGCAAAGCAACCAAAAATAAAGACCGTTTGAATATTACTCGTGTCAAAATGAACGAGTTAGACCCTCAATACCGTGCGAGAGTACGCGAGGAGGTGAACCAAGGCTTGACCAAGGAACAGGCTCTCGAAGAGTCAAAACGTTGCTTGGATTGCCCAAATCCTACTTGTATGACGGGTTGCCCTGTCTCTATCAATATTCCTGGTTTCATCAAGAATATCGAGAGAGGTGAGTTCCTCGAGGCTGCAAAGGTTTTGAAAGAGACAAGCGCACTCCCCGCTGTTTGTGGTCGTGTTTGTCCGCAAGAGAAACAGTGTGAGTCGCAATGTTTCTACAAGATAAAATTGAATAAAGAGGCGGTTGCCATCGGATATTTGGAGCGTTTCGCTGCTGATTATGAGCGTGAAAGCGGTAATATCTCGATTCCTGAGATTCCTCAGAAGAATGGCAAAAAGGTGGCAGTGGTTGGCTCGGGTCCTGCTGGCTTGTCTTTCGCTGGCGATATGATCAAGAAGGGCTACGAGGTTACTGTCTTCGAGGCATTGCATGAGATTGGTGGCGTGTTGAAATATGGTATTCCAGAGTTCCGTTTGCCAAACAAAATCGTGGATGTCGAGATCGAAAACCTCTCGAAGATGGGTGTCAAGTTCGTGAAAGACTGCATCGTCGGCAAAACTCTTTCTGTTGAGGATTTGAAAGAGGAGGGCTTCCAAGGTGTCTTCGTGGCAAGTGGTGCCGGACTTCCTCGTTTCATGCATATCAAGGGTGAAAACTTGATCGGTGTCCTTTCTTCTAACGAATATTTGACTCGTGTCAACTTGATGGACGCTTCAAATCCTGAAAGCGATACCCCTATTTATAAAGGTAAGAACGTGGCAGTTATCGGTGGTGGAAATACTGCAATGGACTCTGTTCGTACAGCCTTGCGTATGGGTGCTGAACGAGCAATGATCGTTTACCGTCGTTCAGAAGAGGAGATGCCTGCTCGTTTGGAGGAGGTGAAACATGCGAAGGAAGAGGGCGTCGAGTTTCTGACTTTGCACAATCCTATCGAATATTTGGGAGATGAGAAGGGTAGAGTCAATATGATGCGCTTGCAAAAAATGGAGTTGGGCGAGCCTGATGCTTCGGGTCGTCGTTCTCCTGTCCCTGTCGAGGGTGCAATCGAGGAGATCCCTGTCGACCAGGTCATCGTAAGTATTGGTGTCTCTCCAAATCCATTGGTTCCAAACTCAGTTAAAGGCTTGAGTGTCAGTAAGAAAGGCACAATCGAAGTCAACGAGTCAATGCAGTCGTCTATCCCAACTATCTTCGCAGGTGGCGATATCGTTCGTGGTGGCGCAACTGTTATCTTGGCTATGGGCGATGGTCGTGCGGCAGCGAAAGCAATGGACGAGTACCTGACCAAGTAAACGACATCAAAAATTGGCTGAATGATTTGAAAAAAATATATTAACTTTGCATCCGTGGCTTCCTTCGTTGTGAACCACGGATTTTTTAATTGAACGTAAATAGAATAGAAAGAAAAGCATGAAGACGGATATAATTTTGTCGGGTGTGGGTGGACAAGGAATTTTGTCTATCGCAGCAGTAATCGGAGAGGCAGCTATCAAGGAAAATTTGTATATGAAACAGGCAGAGACTCACGGTATGAGCCAACGTGGTGGCGACGTGCAGTCTAACCTTCGTATCTCTGACCAACCTATCGCTTCCGACCTTATCGGATTGGGTTCTGCTGATTTGATCATCTCACTCGAACCTATGGAGGCTTTGCGTTATTTGCCTTACTTGCACGCTGATGGCTGCGTTGTAACTAACCAAACTCCACTCATCAATATCCCCGATTATCCAAATATCGACGATGTGTTGGCTGAGGTGAAGAAAGTGAAAAATCATGTAATCATCGATGTCGATTCTATCGCTAAAGAAGTGGGTTCTCCTCGTGTCTCTAACATTGTTATGTTGGGTGCTTCTCTTCCATTCTTGGGTATTCCATCTTCTGTTGTTGAAGAAGGTATTCGCTCTATCTTCGGAAGAAAAGGCGAAGAGGTCGTAGCATTGAATTTGAAGGCTTTGGCTGCTGGTGAGGCTGCTGCTGTGAAAAAATAATAATCCTTAAAGATTAAGAATTATGTGGCAACGTATCCAAACCGTCTACTTGGCGGTAACCTTTGTGTTGACACTTCTGATATTCTTCTTGCCACTTAGCCATTTTATGGGCGGTGGCTTGGAGTATGTCTATACGGGCGTGGGCTTGAAACATGTTGTGATGACTCCCGATTCGTCTATTACGACAACGGTGTTCGATTTCTATTCTATCCCCTTGGCAATACTTCTTGTGTTGATTTTGGTGGTGAACGTGGTCGGTATCGGACTCTACAAAAATCGTATTTTCCAAATTCGTTTCAACATTTTCAATTGCATCCTCAATTTGGGCGTGTACGCTTTGTTTGCCCTTTTTGCTTGGACTACAAGAGGAAAGTTTGAAACTGATGGTATGGAGATGACGAGTCTGTCGTATAGTCTCGCTTTGACATTTCCTTTGATTAACATCATTTTGACCTACCTCGCTATTCGTGCCATCGGCAAAGACGAGGCGTTGGTTCGTTCTTACGACAGATTGCGTTGAAATGACCTTAGAGGGGGATAGGGTAGTGTTGCGTGCCGTCGAGCCTGAAGATGCGGACTTGTTATACCGATGGGAAAACGATGCGACTTTGTGGTTGGACAGCGGTGCGATTGCTCCTTATTCCAAGTATCAACTAAAAACTTTCATCGAAACGGCAGGTGATATCTATGCATTGCGACAGTTACGCCTGATGATTACGAAAAAGAGTGATAATCAGACAGTTGGGTGCATAGATTTATTTGAGTTCGAGCCACGTTACGGTCGGGCTGAAATAGGAATCTTGATAGATAAAAACTTTCAAAGGAAAGGTTATGCTACAGAGGCGTTGGCTCTTATAGAGGTTTACGCCTTTCGTTTTTTGAATCTTCACCAATTATATTGCTATGTGAGCCAACGGAATGAAGTGTCGCAACGACTGTTCCATACTGCTGGTTTTCAGATGGTCGCAACTTTGAAAGATTGGTTTCGAAATGAAGAGTGGGAAGATGCTCTGCTCTTTCAGAAAAGGGCTTGCCGAGAATGACGGAGGATGGTTCAGAAATAGTATTTGAAGAAAATTAAACTTAATGATATGATAGACAAAAAAGTTGTTCAGTCGGTGATTGATGGCATGCACTTGCCAAATTTCAGTAAGGCGACAATTAGAGAGATTTGTACGATCGCCAATAAGGTGGAGGCTCAGACAGGTGAGAAATATGTTCGTATGGAGATGGGTGTCCCTGGATTCGCTCCAGACGCTATCGGTACGAAAGCCGAGATTGAGGCTCTTCAAAGAGGTGTCGCTTCTAAATATCCAATGTTGGATGGTCATCCTGATTTGAAAAAACAAGCCTCTCGTTTCGTAAAGGCTTTCATCGATGTGGATGTCGACCCTGAAGGTTGTGTGCCTGTCTCTGGTTCTATGCAGGGTACTTACGCTTCATTTTTGGTTTCTGGTCAGTCTGATCCAAAGAAAGACACTGTCCTTTTTATCGATCCTGGATTCCCAGTGCAGAAGACTCAATTGCTCGTGCAAGGTCTGAAATGGGAGTCGTTCGATATGTACGAGTATCGTGGAAAAGCATTGATCGACAAGGTGGAGAGTTACTTGAAGAAGGGCAACGTTTGCAACATTGTCTACTCTAACCCTAACAACCCATCTTGGTTCTGTCTGACTGACGAGGAGTTGAAAGGCATTGGCGCTTTGGCAACTAAATACGATGTCATTGTTATGGAAGATTTGGCTTACTTCGCAATGGATTTCCGCCACGATTTGAGCAAGCCTTTCCAAGCGCCTTTCCAACCAACAGTTGCTAAATATACAGATAATTACATTTTATTGATTTCTGGTTCTAAGGCATTTAGCTACGCTGGTCAACGTATCGGTGTCGTTGCTATTTCTGATAAATTGTTCCACCGCTCTTACCAAGGTTTGAAAGATCGTTACGGTATTGGCGAGTTCGGTACAATCTTCGTAAACCGTATTTTGTATGTTCTCTCTTCTGGAACATCTCATTCTGCTCAGTATGCTTTGGCAGCAATGTTCAAGGCAGCCTGCGATGGTGAGTACAATTTCTTGGAGACGGTTCGCAAATATGGTGATCGTGCAAAGAAGATGAAGGCAATCTTCGAGAAACACGGTTTCCACATTGTCTATGACAAAGATATCGATCAAACTATCGGTGACGGATTCTATTTCACCGTTGGCTACAAGGATATGAAGGGTGGCGATTTGATGTACAAACTCTTGTTCTACGGAATCAGTGCCATCAGCCTTGACACCACAGGAAGTTTGCAGCAAGGTTTGCGTGTCTGCACCTCTTTCATTCAAGACAATCAGTACGACGACTTAGACGAGCGTTTGGCTGAGTTTGAGAAGGAAAACTAATCAGTTGTATAAAAGAAAGAACTCCATTTGTGACGTAATGTTACAGGTGGAGTTCTCGTTTGAAAACTGTATCTTTGCAAAATAATACGGATGTTTGATGACAGAGTATAGCCAATATATAGACAAAATACTAAAACCAGAGATAAGTGAGCCAGTGAAAGTCTTGGATTTATTTGCTGGGTGTGGTGGATTGTCTCTTGGTTTTGAGGCGGCTGGTTTTGAAACGATTGGTTTTGAAATGGTTGATAGCGCTGTTGATACATACAATAGAAATTTAAAAGGCAAGTGTTACAGTCAGTTTCTGGAAGTTGGCTATGAATATCCCAATCAAGATAGTATTGATATTGTTGTGGGAGGTCCTCCCTGTCAACCTTTTAGCAGATTTGGTAATCAAAAGGGAATTGAAGATGCCAGAGATGGATTCCCGATTTTTATAGACGCTGTTAAAAGGATTCAGCCTAAAGTGTTTCTCTTTGAAAATGTGGCAAATATTTTAGGAAGACATAAATGGTATTTGGATATAATAACTAAAGAACTTCGGCTTTTAGGGTACTACGTTGATTATCGTGTTTTAAATGCTGTCGATTATGGTGTTCCTCAAAATAGAGAGCGTCTAATTTGTGTGGGATGTAGATCAAATTTTAAGTTTCCTCAAAAAGACCTCCATAAGAAGACGGTGGAAGAGGCGATAGGAGATACAATGTTGAAGGAAGAGCCAATAGAAAAAATACTTACACAGCGTCAGGATGAGTATATTGCGGAGTATGAAAGAAAATCCAAATGTGTGAATCCAAGGGATTTATATCCAAACAGACCCGCTAGAACGATAACGTGTCGAAATTTGGCAGGTGCAACAAGCGACATGCAACGCGTGAGGTTAAAAGATGGAAGAAGACGACGGATTACTGTAAGAGAAGCTGCTCGACTTCAAACGTTCCCTGATTGGTTCGTTTTTGAAGGTACAGAAACAAAACAATTTTACCAAATTGGAAATGCTGTACCTCCTTTGTTAGCTTACAAGATTGCGTTAAAGGTAAAAGAAGCGTACTATGGAGAGCAACATTCTGTGGAAAGCATATGTACAAGTAAACATTGAAGTCGCTGTGCGGATTTTTCTTACAGTATTCTTAATATTTCCTCAAAACTCCCACAAAGATAGTCCGCTCCGGCTTCCTCCAACTCTTCCTTGCTGCCATATCCCCACAAAACACCGAGTGAGTCCAACCCGCATTCTTTCGCTCCGATGATGTCAAATTTCGTGTCACCAATCATTAGGATTTTGCTTCTGTCGGTAATCCCCATTTTCGCAATGGCATAATTGATAACGTCTGCCTTGGTGTGCAATTCTCCTTTCTCATCTCGTCCGAAGATGTAGTCGAGGTTCGTGCGAAGTCCTTTGATAATCTCTGTCGAAATCCTCTCTGCTTGCACTGTCGTCCTGCTTGTTGCCACTGCCGTCGTGTAACCTCTTCGCTTCACTTCTTCCAAAAACTCAAACACTCCTGGATAAGGGTGCTGCTCGTAGATGCCAATGGGAAAGTATCTCTCGTGATATAGTTTTATCGCTTCTTGAAACATCTCATCAGTGAAATGATAATACTCTTTGTACGAGTCTTCTATCGGCGGACCAACAAATTTGTGCAGGTCGTGATAATCCTCCACATGTATGCCGAAATGCTCGAGGGTGTACTGCACGCACTTCATAATGCCTTCGCCACTATCTGTCAGTGTGCCATCAAAATCTAAAAATAGGGTAGTGTACTTTCTCTCCATATCGGTTGATGAATGTAGAATCCGATTTTACATTAGTGCATAAAAACAAAAAAGCGACTGAAATCTTCTTTCAATCGCTTGCGGCGGTGAGAGGGGGATTCGAACCCCCGGAACGGTTACCCGTTCGTCAGTTTAGCAAACTGGTGGTTTCAGCCACTCACCCATCTCACCAAACCCCGATATTTCGGTTTTGCGAGTGCAAATGTAAAACGTTTTTTTATAATATCCAAATTGAAATGAGGAAAATTTATTGCTAATTTTGCGTGTCGTTTTTTTTGACTGTCATAATGATGAAGAATAATAAAATTAAAATACTCATTGGATGCCTCGTCGGATTACTCGTCGTTGGCGTGGTATGCGCTATCTCTGGCTATTGTATTCTTTTGAAATCCAATGTGAAAGATATTGAAACAAAGCAGTTTATACTCGTTTATCCTGAAGATAATCAAGATGAGATATTAAAAAAAATAGAGGCGACGAATTGTGTCAAGAATATGTCGACACTCAAAATGGTTGCCTCTGTCTTTAATCTTCAGGAAAAGAAAAAATCGGGTCGCTATGAACTGAAACCGAGCGAGTCGAACATGGAAATCGTTCGCAAGATCATTTACGGACGACAATCTCCTGTTCGTATTTCTTTCAATGCAGTTCGTACGAAAGAAATTTTGGCTGAGAAAATCACAGAGAAACTTCAAATGTCTGCGGATGATTTTTTAGAGGCACTGGAAAGTCCAGAAACCTTGCAGAAATATGGCTTGACTTCCGAAACGATTATTTCGCTATTCCTCCCCAATACCTATGAGGTCTATTGGAATATCACTCCGGCAGACTTGATTGAGCGTATGAAAAAGGAATATGACAAATTCTGGACGGATGACAGAAAGGCTCGTCTTGCCGACTGTAACTTGACACAAACGGAGGTCAGCACATTGGCTTCTATTGTTGAAGAGGAAACTTTAAAAAAGGACGAGAAACCGATGGTCGCAGGTCTTTACCTCAACCGCTTGCGTATCGGTATGGCTCTTCAGGCTGATCCTACGGTGAAATTTGCATTACAGGATTTCTCTCTGAAACGCATCTACGGTGGCCATCTTCAATGTGATTCTCCTTACAACACTTATAAATACGCAGGTTTGCCTCCAGGCCCTATTCGTACACCCTCTGCCGATGGTATTGATGCCGTGTTGAACTACACTCATCACAACTACATCTATATGTGCGCTAAGGAAGATTTCTCTGGCTATCATAATTTTGCCTCTACCTACGCTGCTCATCAAGAGAATGCTCAGAAATATCGTCGTGCATTAAATCGATTGAATATAAGGTAGACTTTTTCCCATGCACAAAAAAGTTTGACTTGTAAGTCATTGACCTACAAGCCCTAATTACCTATGCCACCTTTATTATTTAGGCATAGTGAGAAATGCGTACGCGATAGGTATGCACACCGACAAAATGATGAGGAATCCAATCACATCAAGTACGATGGATGCCACTCTACATGCTCGTGGTTTGAACTTAGAGATTATCGAGGCGGCCATAAAGACCAACGTCGAAAGTGGACCTAACACAATGAATAACAGCACATTGATTAGTCCGTATGACAATCCGTAAATTTTAGACATGTGCACCATTATCGCAATACAATAATTGCAGACAGATGTACCTACAACATTAAAATCCATATTTTTTTCAGTATTAAATTAAACACTTTTTTCATCAATCTCGAACCTGCATCACAAGTTTAGGAAACTTGTGTTCTATCCCTTGAACTATCGGGGCTGAATGGATCTTTAACCCATAACTTTATGCGCCAAACAGTCGTCTATGAATATGAAAAAAGCAAAAACAAACATTGCCATGATAGTGAAAGCACCTATCATATCCAATATTTTAGATTTCCGCTTATATTTTTCTCCTTTCTTTGCAAGTATGGAAGAAATCATAAAGATAGTGCCAGGAAACGGCCCTAACATTATGAATACCATTACGTTGACAAAGTTGGATGACAAACTTGTTTGTTCACAAAGATGGGCTCTAAGTCCTTCGTGGATGCTGCAAAACCCATCTGCAATAACTCCTAATTCAATCATTTTAACCTCTTTCTCTTGATATATACTTTTATTTTTTCGTTTTCTTTGGTGTCTGGATCGTCACTTGCCCAGTTCCTTATTGTTCCGTAGACACCACCTTTATAATGTGATTGGTCAAAATCATAAACATCTTTGGCTACTATATCCTCTTTTGTCGCCTCTACGGTAAACGAACCGAGATCATGCTCAATTTGACCAATAGGGTTAAATATCCTATAAAGCCATGGCTTGTTGGCACCTCCATAAGGACCATGAGAATATTCCCAACCATTCACCCCAACTCTGACAGTGTCTCCTTTCGCAGTTCGTTCTTTCCAATCTTTAGCTTTGTTATTAAGTGCATTGATCATTATTGAATCCAAAGGTTGTAAAAATCGTTCACTATAATCATTTTCTGTTAATGTTGGTCCGTCAGGGCTAAATCCCAACTTTTTTAATGGCTTTATTGCGCCTTTCCATAATACATGTTTTGTGAAGGCCATGGCAGGATCTGCCACTGTATTAGCAAGGTATCTAACTGGGCCTTGGTGAAGAAGCGATTTTGTACGATTAGTTTCAGTTTCTCTTGTATAGGTTCCCGCTAAATTCTTAGGAAAAGCAAGTTCGCCCCCATGGTAGTCATTTTTTACTTGATTCACAGTTTCGTTTATATAGGCTTTGAACGCCTTTACATACGCTTCTTTCCTTTTGTTTATATCTCCCATAGTTTTAGAAGCACCTTCAATGTATGGGGAGATATATTGATACCATTTAGGCTGACTGCTAACCTGCTGTCTCGCCTGAGTGTTAT
>CAVJCT010000028.1:0-40649 GCA_963648205.1 Flexilinea sp. | reverse complement strand
GTGCGTTCTATACGCTGATGATTTCACCTCTAAGGGTACTAATTTGCTACCTCTCGACAGTAAGAAATCAATCTCGTAGTTGTGCTTCTCGTCTTTCGGAAATGTGTAATAAAATAATCTATCTCCTTTCGCTCGTAATATCTGGGCTACTAAATTCTCGTAAACATAACCAAGATTCACAGCTAATTTATCGCTTAACAATTTCTGATACAGTATATTCTCAGTATATTCTTTGTCCCAAAAACAAAGCGTAACGAACAAACCAGTATCGCAAAGAAACATCTTGAAACGCCTGTAGTCGGCATTCAAAGAGAGCCCGACGCTTGGATCGTTGGCATGATAAGCCATGTATATCGTCTTGCTATCCTCCAACTCTTGTAAAAGTTCTGCCATTTTCTCCGCAGACACTCCTTCAATTATTGATGTCGGAGTGTACCTACTGCCATTCTTGCTCAACTGACTTGGTATGGCTAAGAACAATCGAGACAATCGCATTGTAGGGTCAACTTTTATCAAGTCATCTGCGTATAATTGCAGTATCTCACGTTTTACAGTATCAACTTTTTGTAGGTTATTAGTGTCCAAATAAGCGCAAATTGCCTGTGGCATACCTCCGACCAACATATAAAGTCGTAGATCACGCATGTTTTTCCGATGGCCTGCTTGCCCCACCGCCATCCGTCTGTCAAAAAACTCTTTCAAAGTCTCCATCGCATGCTCTTTGCCGATAGCCCAGAGAAACTCCTCATAATCCAACGGCAACATCTCAATGCGATGTTCTTCACTTGGTATCGTTATATTCTGGGTGTTTCGCTTGATACTAATCAAGGAGCCTGTTTCAATATAATCATATCTGCCATCTTGCACTAAATACTTGATGGCTTGTCGGGCTTTCGGACAACGTTGCACCTCATCAAAAATGATAACCGATTTTCGTTCATACAACCGTGTGTCATAATAGTCTTGCAATCGAAGGAAGAGAAAATCCAAATTATCCAAATGCTCGAAATAGGACAATACCTCTTCCGACACAAAATTAAAGTCAACAATGATATAACTTTTATATTCTTTTTCCGCAAATGTCTTCGCGATGGTGGACTTCCCGATTCGACGTGCGCCTTCTATCAACAGCGCAGATTTCCCTTCACTCTCGTTTTTCCACAAGAGCATTTTGTCATAGATTTTTCGTCTGAAAATTCGTTTCTCCATATCTGTCAAATTTTCAAAACGAAAATTACTGTTTTTTAGTTACTTACGAAAATCTTTCAGCCTCTTTTTCTCCTTTCCCCATTAAAAAATCGTCATATTTCTTCCTTTCCCCATTATATTTTGGCGAAATTTCTTCCTCTCCCCATTATCCAACCGCCCGATTTATGGTCTTTCCCCAGTTTGGGAATCTTGTTTTTTTTACAACAGAACCAATTTCTCTATGCCATTCTGATTCGGATTTTGTTGACAATGTTAACTATTTTATTCGCAAATGTTTCTGCGAAAAAGAGAATCCTTTTGAAAGAAATTTCCGTGAAAGTTTCCGCATATCATAGATATTTCTTTATTTTTGCGCAAAATTTGGCTGATTGTACCCATAAAGGAGAATTTCCAATGGCAAAAAAAACGAAATACAAGTTTTTTAATTCGAAACTGACTTCGGCGGTGAGCGTCTCGATGGTTTTGTTTCTCTTGGGTTGCACCATAGCAATCACAATGGTGGCTCGCAATATGTCGGCTTCGATTATGGAAAAAGTCGCTATCACTATTTATATAAAGGATGGTGCGACGAGCGAGCAAGTGCAGTCGTTAGGAAAATTCTTACAATCACAGTCTTATACAAAAGATGCTTCTTTCATCAGCAAGGAGGAGGCCATCGCAGAGGTCTGCAATGAGATTGGTGAAGACCCTTCGGAGTTTTCAGATTACAATCCGCTACCTGATACCTACGTTGTGCATGTGCAGGCTCAGTATGCCACGAATGATAGCATCACTTTGATTTCTCAACGGTTGAGAGAGTTGAACAGCGTGCAACGAGTTGATTATCAGAAGAACATGATTAACACGATGGAGCGAAATGTCAATCGTATCGCTTTGGCGTTGATGTGTGCGACTTTGCTCTTGTTGCTCATCTCTTACGTTCTGATTCACAATACGATGTCGTTGTTGATTCACTCTGATCGATTTACGATTCATACGATGAAGTTGGTGGGGGCGACGGGAATGTTCATCTTGAAACCCTATTTGCTGCAAAGTCTCTACATCGCGTTGACTGCCTTCGTGTTGGCTGTCATCTACATTGTTGGACTGAACTACTTTTACGAGGATTTCCCATTCAGCATTTTGGAACTCCACGAGGCGAGAGTCTTCGTGCCACTTTTCGGTATGTTGCTGATTTGTAGCATTGTTATTTCGTGTGTGGCAACTTTCTTTGCCGTTAATAAATATTTGAATAAACCGACGGACGACCTCTATTATATATAATGTAAGGAGGTTGGTCTCGTTATAAAATAAAAAAGTAAAAAATGGAATATGCATTGCCCAAGAAGAATCTGATGCTTTTAGCCATTGGTTTCTTAGTGATTATCATAGGTTTCTGCTTGATGGTAGGCGGAGGAAGTAAGGATGGAGTAACTTTCAATCCTGAAATCTTCAGTACACGTCGCACTGTTGTTGGACCGATGATTGCCTTGTTCGGATTTTTCTTCGAGATTTTCGCCATCTTGTGGATCCCTAAGAAGAAGGAGAACGAGTAATGGATGCAATTCAGGCTTTTATCCTTGGCATGGTTCAAGGGTTGACAGAATATCTGCCTGTCAGCAGTAGTGGACATTTGACGATTGGTCAGTATCTCTTCGGGATAGAGGAGGGCAATCTTGTTTTTACGATTGCCGTGCATGTCGCAACGGTGTTGAGTACGTTGGCCATTCTTCGTAAGGAGGTGGCTTGGCTCTTCGTGGGTTGCTTTGACTCCATCAAAAATGGATTTGAATGGAATGCGGAGATGCGCTATATGGTTGCCATCATCTTGTCTATGATTCCAGTGGGCATCGTCGGCGTTTTCTTCAAAGATTATGTGGAGGAAATTTTCGGATCGGGATTGCTCATCGTGGGTTGTATGTTGATCTTGACAGCCATCTTGTTGACTTTCTCATACTATGCGAAGCCAAGACAGAAAGAGGAAATCTCTTTGAAGGATGCTTTTATCATTGGACTCTCGCAGGCGTGCGCTGTCATGCCAGGTCTTTCACGTTCCGGTACAACGATTGCAACAGGATTGCTTTTAGGCAATAAAAAAGAAAAATTAGCACAATTCTCATTCTTGATGGTTATCCCTCCAATTTTGGGAGAGGCTTTGTTAGATTGTTTGAAGGTGGCAAAGAACGGTTACGAAACTGTTTGTGCAGGATTGTCGCCAACTGCTTTGGCAGTAGGTTTCATCTCCGCCTTCATCTTTGGTTGTCTCGCTTGCAAGTGGATGATTGATATTGTCAAGAAAGGAAAATTGATTTATTTCGCCATCTATTGTGCTATCGTGGGTGTCGTAACGATTGTTATGTCACTATAATCTCAGATTAGTCATTAATCACAAAATCCGACTTTACAGATGAATTTTGAAGAGGGCGAAGTATTTTGTTTCGACAAGCCGTTGCGTTGGACTTCCTTCGACGTGGTGAACAAGGTGAGAAACCTGATGCGCTATCGGTTGGGCATCCGCAAGGTGAAAATCGGTCATGCAGGCACTTTGGATCCGTTGGCGACAGGTGTTTTGATAGTCTGCACGGGCAAGCAAACGAAGCAAATCGAATCATTACAATATAAGACGAAAGAGTATGTTGCTACTATCAAATTAGGAGCGACGACCCCTTCGTTTGATTTGGAGACGCAGATTGATGCGGAATATCCGACGACGCACATCGATGAGACTTTGGTGAGGGAGACTTTAAAGAAGTTTATCGGTGAGATTCAGCAGATACCGCCAACCTATTCGGCAGTGAAGGTGAATGGAAAGCGAGCCTACGATTATGCTCGTAGGGGAGTGGAGGTTGAAATCAAGCCTAAAACGTTGGTCATCGACGAAATCGAGTTGATGGAATACAATGCGGATGAAATCGTCGTGAGGGTGGTTTGTAGCAAAGGAACTTATATCCGAGCGTTAGCCAGAGACATCGGTGAGGCTTTGCAGAGCGGTGCCCACTTGACGGCCTTGCGGAGAACTCGCATTGGAGATGTGAAGGTGGACGATTGCTATACGTTGGAGAATTTCGAGGCGATGATCAATGACTTGGCAGCAGAGCGAGCCAAAGAAGCAGAGGCGCAGACCGATGCACAAGGTGAAGCACAACCAGAAGCGTAAGCGAGGTTGACAAAACAGGGAAATAACAGGGAAAAAACAAAAAGCCAGTAGACTGGCATTACGCATAATTATAGTAGCACTATGAAGTTATCCAAATTCAAATTTAATCTTCCAGAGGAGCAGATCGCTCTTCATCCGTCAGAAAACCGTGAAGATGCACGATTGATGGTGTTGAATCGCAAGACGGGGGAAATCGAACATAGGATATTCAAAGACCTATGGGAGTATTTCGATGATAAGGATGTATTCATATTTAATGATACGAAGGTGTTCCCTGCGTGTCTGTACGGAAACAAGGAGAAGACCAATGCGCGTATTCAAGTTTTCTTGTTGCGTGAGTTGAATAAGGATATGAGATTGTGGGATGTCTTGGTCGACCCTGCCCGCAAGATCAGAATCGGGAATAAGTTGTATTTTGGTGAGGATGACTCTTTGGTGGCAGAGGTGATAGACAATACCACTTCTCGCGGAAGAACACTCCGTTTCCTCTACGACGGTACATACGAAGAGTTCCGCAAGGTGTTGTATGATTTAGGAGAGACTCCGTTGCCTGACCATATCCGCTCGAAACGTGAGGTGGAGCCTGAGGATGCAGAGCGTTATCAGTGTATTTTCGCTAAGAACGAAGGTGCTGTTGTTGCGCCTGCTGCAGGATTGCACTTCGACAGAATGTTGTTGAAGCGTTTGGAAATCAGAGGTTGTGAGTTCGCTTACATTACTTTGCACGCTGGTTTGGGAAATTTCCGCGACATCGATGTGGAAGATTTGACTAAACACAAGATGGACTCTGAAGAGATGGAAATCTTGGAAGATCAAGCAGAGATCATCAATCGTGCGCATTTGGCTAAGAAACATATTTGCGCAGTCAGCACGACGACGATGCGCGCCATCGAAACCAGTGTCGGTACAGATGCAATGGTGAAACCGTTCAAAGGATGGACGAACAAGTTTATCTTCCCTCCATACGATTTCTCGGTGGCAGACCGTCTGATTTCTAATTTCCACATGCCAACGTCAACGCTCTTGATGCTCGTCAGTGCGTTTGGAGGCTATGAAAAAGTGATGAATGCCTACGATGTGGCTGTTAAAGAAGGCTACAAATTTGGCTCATACGGCGACGCGATGTTGATTTTGTAAAATAAACGAAACTATATAATAAAAAGGGAGACCGAACAATGAAGCTCGGTCTCCCTTTACTGTTTGTATTTTGTAAAAATGAAAGAGCAAAAAAAAACAGACTCGAAAGTCTGTTATGAATTTTTCTATCCTGAAGTACTTGAAAAAAGTACCGCAGGCGGGACTTGAACCCGCACAATCGCAATGATTACAGGATTTTAAGTCCTGCGTGTCTACCGATTCCACCACTGCGGCTTCTTCCTTTTGAGCGAAAAACGGGACTCGAACCCGCGACCCCAACCTTGGCAAGGTTGTGCTCTACCAACTGAGCTATTTTCGCAAGTGCCTTATCTCTTAAGGCGGTGCAAATGTACACTGTATATTTGAGAACTCCAAATCTTTAGGAGGAAATTTTTAAGAAAAATAATTTCTCTTTGTTGTATCTTTGCACCCGCAATAATTCGTATGGAGTAGGTAATGCTCCCGATCAATGGTGTGATGTTATGAAACAGCCGTCCTTTATATCACTTCTTTTCTCGTTTGGAGATAAGTCGCCAAGACGTCAGGAAGCCTTGAAATACACATTTATCGCCTTATTGTTTTTGACAACGGCGGTGTTTATTTTCTGGTTCTTCCCGAATGTTTTGCATTTTCAATATACCTACAACCAAGGTAGCCCTTGGAAATATGAGGAGGTAACCGCCCCCTACGCTTTCGAGATTTATAAGTCGGATGCGGAGTTGGAGGAGGAACGTTCTGCTCTTCTGAAAGATTTTTGTCCGATTTTCGAGAAAGACACCGCAGTGCAGTCTACTATGGTGCAAATCATGAAGGGAAAATTGCAGACCACCCCCGACGATGCAAACTATCCTTATTATTGCTATGTGAAAGATAAACTGAATGAAATCTATTCGGTTGGTATTATCTCTGGCAATGTGAGGGAGAAACAACAATCACAGGGAGTGAAGAAAATTCGCATTATCACTGATAATATTTCAAAGGAATATGAGATTGATCAGTTCTTCTCGACAAAGACGGCATACGAGAAACTGATTAACGAGTCGCCAGCGGAGTTGGATTCAAAGATTCTGAAAGATTACAACCTCAACAATTACATAGAAGAAAATATCGTCTACGAAGAGGAGAAGACGGAGAATCTGAAGAAAGAACTGCTGAAAACCATCTCGCTGACGAAAGGTCAGGTGCAGAGTGGCGAGAAGATCATCGGTCACGGCGAGATCGTAACGGCAGAGGTGTACGATGTCTTGAATTCGTTGAAATATTCCACCGAAGAGAATAACAAGGAACGCAACAGCAGGATGATTGCCATTGGTCAGGGATTCATCATCGCTTTTGTGTTGTTGGTCTTCTTCCTCTATTTCTATCAGTTCCGTCAGAAATTCTTGGTCGATCCTCGGGATGTGGTGTTTATCCTCTCGTTGGTGTTGGTCTTCTGCTTGATTACGGCGTGGATTGTTACGAAAGAGTATTCACAGTATGTCTATTTAGTGCCTTACGCGCTGATTTCCATTACGATAAGCGTCTTTTTTGACACTCGAACCGCACTCTTCACTCACCTGACGACAGTGTTGCTTTGTTCGTCGTTGGTGCCGAACGAGTTTGAGTTTTTGTTCTTGCAGGTGAGTATTGGTATGCTCTCTATTTGCACGTTGAAGACGGTTTATCAGCGGTCGCACCTGTTCAAGTCGGCAGCGTTGATTTCGTGCAGTTACATCGTCCTCTATTTAGGCTTCTCGTTGATTCATGAGAAGGATATGGACGAAGTGGACAAGATGCCATTGCTCCTGTTTTTGATAAATGGTTTCTTCTTGTTGTTCGCTAATCCATTGATTTACATTATAGAACGAATTTTCGGCTATATATCCGACTCGTCGTTGGTGGAGTTGGCGAATACGAACAATCCGTTGTTGCGGAAATTTTCGGAGGTGGCTCCAGGCAGTTTTCAGCACTCTATGCAGGTGTCCAACTTGGCGGCGGAGTGTGCCATCGCCTTGAAAGATAAAGCCAATCCTATCTTGGTTCGTACGGCTGCTCTCTATCACGACATAGGTAAAATGGCTAATCCTGAGTACTTTACAGAGAATCAGTCGGGTGGTAGAAATCCGCATGAGGGAAAAACGGAAATTGAGAGTGCGGCTATCATCATCAACCACGTTGCTGACGGTGTTCGCATTGCTAAGCAGAATAATCTGCCCGAGAAGATTCAAGCCTTCATCCAGACACATCATGGCGAAAGTCAAGTGAAATATTTCTTGATTACCTACAAGAATAAACATCCCGACGAGCCAGTGGACGAGAAATTGTTCACCTATCCTGGTCCACGACCATCAAGTCGGGAGATGTGTATCCTCTGTATGTGTGATGCTGTTGAGGCTGCTTCGCGAAGTCTGACCGACTATACCGACCAGACTATCAACGAGTTAGTCGAGAAAATCGTAACGGCTCAGATGCGCGAAGGTATGTTCGATCAGGCTCCGATAACACTGGATCAGATAAAGGTTGTGAAGTCGGTCTTGAAGGAGAAACTGAAAACCATCTATCATACGAGAATCAGTTATCCCGAGTTAAAGAAATGATTGTCTTTTTATAAATTTTGAAAAATAGAAAATATGATTAGAATTATTGCTTTTATGCTCTTCACGGTAGGGCTGTTGTCAGTCGGTTGTTCGCAGGTGAACGATTGCGATTGTAAGACAACAGATAAAGACGGAAAAGAGGTTACGAACACTCATTACGACTATGAGGGGAATTGTTCTGAACTGAATGAAGAGGGTTGGACTTGCACCAACGCTCAGTAGACGGAAAAGATAAAAAACGGAGATGCAGAATAACGAAGAGAAACAAAATGGAAAAGAGACTCGCAGTTGGGTCGGCTTTGTGGCACGACAACTGTTAGGCCTTGTTTTTGTACTTTCGTCTGTGTTGAAATTTCTCTCGTTGGAGGGTTTTGAGTCGTATCTCTTCTCGTTCGATGTCTTCAGTCTCACGTTCTGCTCCTACGCTGCGCGGATCTTGCTCTTTGGCGAGATGGCGATGGGCGTTCTGCTGATGACGACCCTCTACAAGAAACTTTTGGAGTGGGCAACACTCGGGGTACTCATCCTTTTTTCACTCTTTCTGGCTTCCCTTTGGTTCTTCGGAATTGAGGGCAATTGCCATTGTATGGGCGAGGCGTTCGAAATGTCTCCTCAAGTATCATTGTTGAAAAATGCCGTTCTGCTGTTGCTGCTCTATCTTTCGACGTGGAGTTTCCAATTGAATATCCCTCGAAAGAGAATTCTGATAACTCTTTTGTTCCTTTCCGTTTTTGTCTACGCTTTCATTCTGAAATTGCCGTTCGGACTGCGGACGGAGCGGCCCATCCACTTCGACGAGCAACTCTATCGGGAGTTGGTGATGAAACGACCTGCGTTGCAAGAGATACAACAGAAGGACTTTGCCGTCGTTTGCTTTTTCAGTGTGAAATGCACCTACTGCAAGCATGCGATGCGGAAACTGCAAGTGCTTCTGAACAACTGTCCCCGAGCCAGTGTGCAGTGGGTCGTCTGGGGAACTGAAGCCGACCTTGCCAAATTCAAAGAAGAGACGGGCGCAGTGCAACAGCCCTATTTCTTCCTCGACCCTCGCGAACTCATGCCTATCACGGGCAACCGAATCCCGATTCTTCTTTTCTTGCAAAAAGGAAAAATTGTGGGGAAGATGAGCAATGGCTCGTTCGATGATGAATTGGCTTGGCGATTGATGAACGATGATGTAAATCAATCGGTTGTTGAAAAATGATAATTAAAATATAAGAAATATATTAATAAAAATATGATTGAGATAATTCCAGCCATAGATATAATCGATGGAAAATGTGTGAGATTGTCGCAAGGAGACTATTCGCAGCGCAAGGTGTATAATGAGAATCCGTTGGAGATTGCCAAAGCCTTCGAGGGTGTAGGAGTGAAACGTCTCCATTTGGTGGATCTGGACGGTGCGAAGGCGCAGCATATCGTCAACTATAAAGTGTTGGAGACGATTGCCTCGCAAACCTCGTTGACGATCGATTTTGGTGGCGGATTGAAGAGCGACGACGACCTTCGCATTGCCTTCGAGAGTGGCGCGTCGATGATTACGGGCGGAAGTATCGCCGTGAAGAAGCCCGACACCTTCCTCTCGTGGTTGGAAAAATTCGGTGCGGAAAAGATTATCTTAGGAGCCGATGTCAAGGATGAAAAAATCGCCGTGAGCGGATGGATTGAGACCACCGATGTCGACCTTCTTCCTTTCGTTCAGAAGTTTATGGACAAAGGCGTTGACAAGTGCATCTGCACAGACATTAGCAAAGACGGAATGTTGAAAGGACCGTCTATCGACTTGTACAAGAAAATGTTGGCAGCGATGCCTTCCCTCTATTTGATAGCCAGTGGCGGAGTCAGTTCGATGGGCGACATTGAGCAGTTGGAAGAGGCGAAAGTGCCAGCCGTCATCACAGGTAAGGCGATTTATGAAGGCCGTATAAAAATGGAAGATTTGAGCCGTTATTTATCTTGATTTTTTTGTATTTTCGCAAAGTTTAATAAAATAGTCTAAAAAGGCTTGTTATGGAAGTAGATTTCAAAAAGATGGGCGGATTAGTCCCAGCGATCATTCAAGATGCCGACACGCGCATGGTGTTGATGTTAGGATTTATGAACGAGGAGGCGTTGAAGAAGACCGAGGAGACGGGCAAAGTAACCTTTTTCAGTCGCACGAAACAGCGTCTGTGGACAAAGGGCGAGACGAGTGGCAACTTTTTGAACGTCGTTTCCATCAAGGCTGATTGCGATAAAGACACCCTTTTGATCCGCGTTCATCCAGTTGGTCCGGTTTGCCACACGGGAACGGACACTTGCTGGGGAGAAGAGAATAAATAGTGTCGGAATCACCAAAGAATAGCAGAGCGTATGGCATTGATAACCTATAAAGATGTGAGTGTTACCCGTCAGGAGCAGACTGTTTTGCAGCATGTCAACTTGACGGTGAAGGAGGGCGACTATGTCTATCTGACAGGTAAAGTGGGAAGTGGGAAGAGTACTTTTCTGAAATCGCTTTACTGTGAAGTGCCTATCACATCGGGAAGTGCCACCGTCTTAGGCTATGATTTGTCGACTATGAAAACGAGAAACATTCCATATCTGCGTCGTCAGATGGGAATCGTTTTTCAGGATTTTCAACTATTGCCCGATCGTTCGGTCAATGAGAACCTTTCGTTTGTGTTGCGAGCCACTTCAGATATGAACAAAGAGCAGATTGAAGAGCGCATTTCTGAGGTGCTTCACTATGTCGGCATGTCGACGAAGGGCTATCGAATGCCACACGAATTGTCGGGAGGCGAGCAACAACGTATTGTGATTGCGCGCGCATTGCTCAACCGTCCGAAGTTGCTTTTGGCAGATGAGCCAACGGGACACCTCGACCCCGTAACAGGCGAGGAACTGATACGCTTGTTCCACAAGATCAAAGACGATGGAGCGGCTGTTGTGATGTCGACCCACAACAAACGTTGGCCGAGAGAGTTCGGCGGACGAATGGTATTCTGCGATAATGGCAGTTTGGTGGAGGCTGAGACAATTGATGAGTTTGAGAAGATGAATACCCAAAACTACTATTAACAATACCATTGGAAGAATGAGCGTAAGAGACCTTATTTTAAATGCTAAAAAGACTGCCTTTTCTTTTGAGGTGTTGCCACCGTTGAAAGGAAACGGCATCGAGAATATCTACGAGACGATAGACCAACTTAGGGAGTTCGACCCTAAGTATATTGATATAACGACGCATCGTAGTGAATTGGTTTACAAAACATTAGACAATGGATTGTTTCAATGTGAGCGAGTGCGCCAGCGTCCGGGAACGGTTGCGATAGCGGCTGCCATCAAGAACAAGTACGGAATCGATGTTGTTCCGCATGTCTTGTGCTGCGACTATTCAAAGTTCGACACGGAGTATATGTTGATTGATTTAGATTTTCTCGGCATCCACGATTTGTTGGTGTTGAGGGGAGACAAGGCGAAGACGGATAGCGTGTTCAAACCTAAAGAAGATGGCTACACGCACGCGTCAGAGTTGCAAGACCAGATCAACCGATTCAATGAAGGATACTTCTTGGATGGGTCGAAACGTAAGTTTGAGATGGTTGAGAAATTCTCGTATGGCGTGGCAGGTTATCCCGAGAAGCATGAGGAAGCGCCCAATTTCGGTGCCGATTTGAAACGATTGAAGGAGAAAGTAGACAAAGGAGCCGGTTACATTGTAACGCAGATGTTTTTCGACAATGCGAAATTCTATGCGTTCGTGGACAAATGTCGTGAGGCAGGCATTGATGTGCCGATTGTTCCAGGCTTGAAACCGATTACGACGACAAGGCAGTTGTCTGTTCTTCCGAGAACTTTCCATTTGGATATGCCTGAGGATTTGGCTGAGGCATTGTCGAAATGCAAAACTAACGACGAGGCCAAACAGGTGGGTATCGAATGGTGTGCAATGCAGGCAAAAGACTTGAAGTCGCATAACGTGCCGTGCATCCATTTCTATACGATGTCTACGGCGGCGAGTGTCAAGGAGATTGCCAAGCAGGTTTTTTAAACTTTAGAAAATTTGCAAAGTAGAATCTAAAAAATAGTCGATATGGCATTTTTCTTTTTTGGTATATTGGCTTTCATTTTGATCCTAATTCTAACATTAGGACTTAGCGTGCTGATGTTTGCCAGACGACTTTGGTCGGGCATAAAAGATTTCTTCAAAAGTCTTTCTGGAAAGACGGAGAAAAAACACAGTTACGCCTATTCAGGCACTGACAGCGGAAACTCGAGCGTGCAAGATGATACTGGCTCTTTCTCGCCACGGACGTTGGAAGGTCAGGAGCGACTGAGACGTTTCAAAGAGATGTCGGAGACGGTGATGTATGAAGAGACGTATCATCGATGATTGAGTTTTGATAAAAGACAGATTGGTAATTTCATAGAAAACTACGAGATAAAACATAAACGAAAAGATAATATGAACAAGAAAGTGTTATTGATGATCCTCGATGGTTGGGGAATCGGAGATGGAACAAAGTCGGATGTAATCGCATCAACACCTACTCCCTACTGGGATAGTTTGATGAAGAATTACCCTCACTCAAAGTTGCAGGCTTGCGGTAAGTATGTTGGTTTGCCAGACGGACAGATGGGTAATTCAGAGGTTGGTCACCTCAACATTGGTGGCGGACGTATCGTTTACCAAGATTTGGTAAAGATCAACATCGCTTGTCAAGAAAACACGATTCTTGAGAATCCTGAGATTAAGAGCGCGTTCTCATACGCTAAGGAGAAGGGTAAGAAGATCCACTTCATGGGATTGACTTCTAACGGTGGAGTTCACTCTTCATTGGTTCACCTCTTCAAGTTGATTGAGATTTCAAAGCAATACGGTATCAACGACACTTACGTTCACTGTTTCATGGATGGTCGTGATACTGACCCTAAGAGCGGTAAGGGCTTCATCGAGCAGTTGGAGGCTCAGTTGGCTAAGAACACTGGTAAGATCGCTTCTATCGTTGGTCGTTTCTACGCAATGGACAGAGACAAGCGTTGGGAGCGTATCAAAGAGGCTTACGATTTGCTCGTGAAGGGCGTTGGAAAACCAGCAACCGATATGGTGAAGGCTATGGAAGAGTCTTACGCTGAGGGCGTTACAGACGAGTTCATCAAGCCAATCGCTCGTGTTGAGAATGGTAAGCCAGTCGGAACGATCGACGAGGGTGATGTTGTCATCTTCTTCAACTACCGTAACGACCGTGCTAAGGAGTTGACAGTCGTTTTGACTCAACAAGATATGCCAGAGAACGGCATGATGACGGTTAAGAACTTGCAGTACTACTGTATGACTCCATACGACCCATCTTACAAGAACGTACACATCCTCTTCAACAAGGAGAATGTAACGAACACTTTGGGTGAGGTTGTCGAGCAAGCAGGTTTGAAGCAGTTGCACATTGCCGAGACTGAGAAATACGCTCACGTTACCTTCTTCTTCAATGGTGGACGCGAGGCTCCTTTCAAGGACGAGGATCGTATCTTGGTGCCTTCTCCAAAGGTGGCTACTTACGACTTGAAGCCAGAAATGAGTGCCTTCGAGGTGAAAGACAAGTTGGTTGAGGCTATCGGAACAAAGAAATACGACTGGATCGTTGTCAACTACGCTAACGGCGATATGGTTGGTCACACTGGAGTTTACTCTGCTATCGAGAAGGCAGTCGTTGCAATCGACCAATGTGTTGAGGCTACAGTTGAGGCTTGCAAGGCTAATGGTTATGATGTCATCATCATTGCCGACCACGGAAACGCTGACCATGCGTTGAACCCAGATGGTACGCCTAACACAGCCCACTCTTTGAATCCAGTTCCATTTGTGTATGTTGGAAACCCTAACGCTAAGGTGAAAGAAGGTAAGTTGGCAGATGTCGCTCCTTCAATACTCGCTTTGATGGGCTTGCAACAACCTAAGGAAATGACAGGCGAAAACTTGATTCAACAATAATATTTGAATCATAAAAATACGAAAGGTGGGCGGTCACGTTGGTGTCCTCCTGCCTTTCTTTTGTGTTTTATTAAGGAATTTTATCTACGATTTAATTCGCAAAAGGTATGAAATTAGACGGAAGAAGAGAAAGTACAAATGTAGACGACCGCCGTAGAGGGGGAACGACAAAAAAGGCTAGCGTTGGTATCGGTGGCTTGCTTATCGCCGCTGTTATCGCGTATGTTAGTTCGGGAGGCGACTGGGGTCAGGTAGCATCCTCTGTGATCACAACGGCTCAGCAATCGCAAACCACAGAAGTAACCTCGAATGGCTACGAACCAACTGCCGAAGAGGAAGAGTTGGCAACGTTCACCAAGAAGATCTTGGCTGGTACAGAGGATGTCTGGACCGAGGAGTTCGAGAAAATGGGTAAAACCTACGAGGCTCCTGGTTTGGTGCTTTTCCACGGTGATGTAACGTCGGCGTGTGGTCAAGCCAACTCATCAACAGGTCCGTTCTACTGCTCGGGCGACCAGAAAGTCTACATCGACTTGGAATTCTTCACGACGATGAAATCGGAATTTGGCGCGGACGGCGATTTCTGCTATGCATACGTCATTGCACACGAGGTGGGTCACCATGTTCAATATCTCTTAGGAACATTGACAACGGCACATCAGATGATGAGCCAATTGTCTGAAACTGAGTCGAATAAGGTGAGTGTCCGCTTGGAGTTGCAAGCCGATTTCTATGCCGGTGTCTGGGCTAATCACGACAATGCCAAATATTCATCTTTGGAAGAGGGTGATATTGACGAGGGATTGGCTATCGCTGCTAAGATCGGAGACGACTATCTGCAAAAGCAAGCTTACGGCTACACAGTGCCAGAGTCGTTCAACCACGGTACATCCGACCAACGTTCAAGATGGTTGAAGAAGGGTGTAACTGGTGGAAATATGTCTGATGGATATGCCTTGATCGATCCTGATGGAAATATGAAACTTTCAGAATCGAATTTTTAGAACTGAGTATAAAGAGTTTAGAACTAAGAGTTTAGAAAGAAAACTTAGAAAGAAACTGAGATATGAAAATCGCTTTGATTGGATACGGAAAGATGGGTAAAGCCATCGAGAAGATCGCACTAAATAGAGGTCATCAAGTGGTTGCCACCATTGATATTAACAACTTGGAAGACTTTGAGTCTGAGGCATTTAAGTCTGCCGATGTGGCTATCGAGTTCACTCGTCCCGACACGGCAGTCGAGAATGTTCGCAAATGTTTCAAAGCCAATGTCCCCGTAGTTGTTGGTACGACAGGTTGGAATACTGAGGATGTGATGGACGAGTTAAAGAAGGGTAACCACACTTTGTTCCGCTCTTCTAACTTTAGCATCGGTGTCAACATTTTTATGGCAGTCAACAAATACTTGGCTAAGTTGATGAACCGTTTCGACAACTACAATGTCGAGATGACCGAGGTTCACCACATCCACAAATTGGACGCTCCAAGTGGAACTGCCATCACATTGGCTGAGGGTATCTTGGAGAATTTAGACCGCAAAGATGCTTGGACGAAAGAGGTGGAGAGCAAACCAACCGACCTCGCCATCAAGTCAATCCGTGAAGGCGAAGTGCCTGGTATTCACACCATTCGCTACGAGAGTGAAGTCGATTCTATCACGATCACCCACGATGCGAAGAGTCGTGAAGGATTCGCTTTGGGCGCAGTTGTCGCTGCTGAGTTTACAGCCGGCAAGAAAGGTTTGTTGGGAATGTCTGATTTGTTTGATTTCTTAAAATAATCTTTCAGGTTATTAAGAAACACAAAACAAACCTTTCATAAATATCAAAATAAGTTTAAAAACGAAAGAAAATATGATGTCGATGGAAACACCAGAAAGGGAAGAGAAGAAAGAGGTAGACTACGCTTCACTGAAGGGAAAGTCATTCACCGAGCGTGTGAAGATGGCGCCTGCGAAGCAATGGGTGAAATTAGCCATTGTCGCGCTGATTGTTTTGTTCTTCTTCGTATGGTCGGGTGCGTGGTGGCTGTTGCTGTTCCTGCCTCTTGCTTTTGAGATCTACATAACGAAGTACGTGCATTGGAGTGCGTGGAAAGAGTCGAAGAACCCCGCTTTGCGCAAGATCGCCGAGTGGGTCGATGCGATTGTTTTCGCCCTTGTGGCAGTTTATGTGATCAATCTTTTCCTTTTCCAAAACTACAAGATTCCGTCTCCTTCTTTGGAGAAAACCTTGTTGGTGGGCGATTTCCTCTTCGTCAGCAAAGTGAGTTATGGTCCGCGTGAGCCGATGACGCCTTTGTCTTTCCCTCTGGCTCAGCATACACTGCCGTTCTTCAACTGCAAGTCGTATATTGAGAAACCTCATTGGGAATACAAGCGTTTGGCAGGATTAGGAGAAGTGCAACGCAATGATATTGTGGTGTTTAACTATCCTGCAGGCGACACGGTGGCTCTGCTCGCACCTAATCAAGACTACTACACGATGGTGAATGCCTACGGACGCGATTATGTCTGGGGCAATCCACAGAAATTCGGTGAGATTGTTACCCGTCCGGTCGACCGTCGTGAGAACTATGTGAAGCGTTGTGTCGCTCTTCCTGGCGATACGATGCAAATCATCGATGGCATTGTGCATATCGATGGAAAACCTGCCGAAAATATAAAAACCTTGCAGTTCAACTATTTCGTGGAGACGACGACTCTATTAGACGAGAAATTGTTGGAGAAACTGCACATTCGAAAAGACGACCAACTCATCATCAACAGCGAGCCAGGCGGTATCCGCTTCTTGCAAGAATGTGGCTATGTCGACTCGTTGGGGCAACTCAACTACGTCTATCGTCTGCCGTTGACTGATGAGAGTAAGTCGGTCTTGGAGAAGAAAAACACCGTCGTCTCTGTCAAATTAGAGCCTGTCTATATGGGTGGCAAAACCTTCCCTTATTCTCGCAACGATGGTTGGACACGAGACAATTATGGTCCGGTTTGCATCCCAGCAGCGGGTGCGACGGTGAAGTTAGACTCGCTCAGTCTGCCACTCTACGAAGCCATCATCCGCAACTATGAGTTGAATGATTTGCAGGTGAAAGCAGATGGCATCTACATCAATGGCGAGAAGACCGACTCCTACACCTTCAAGATGAACTACTACTGGATGATGGGCGACAACCGCCACAACTCTGCCGACTCTCGCTATTGGGGATTTGTGCCAGAAGACCATATCGTCGGAAAACCAATCTTCATCTGGCTCTCGTTGGATGAAGACAAGAGTTTCCCTCATAACATCCGTTGGAGCAGAATCTTCACTTGGGTGAAAAATAATTAATTTAAAGTGATTGTATTGAGATAGTAGGATGAAACGAGCGTTGAATATTCTCATTATTGCCCTTCTCTCCCTCTTTATCAGTGGAGAGGCGATGGCGAAAGTTCCCTATAAGAGTGAACCTGCCTTCAAGGTGGGCGAGCATGCCGTCTATAATGTCTATTACAACTTAGGCTTTATCTGGATTCATGCCGGCGATGTTGAGTTCTCTGTCAAGGAGAAGAAAGAGAAAGGTCAGTCGCTCTACTATTTGGAGTTGGCAGGCTACACCATTCGCTCGTTCGATTCCTTCTATCGTATTCGCGACACCTTCTCCGTTACGGTTACGAAAGACGAACTGATGCCTCGCTACTATCACGAGATCAAGTATGAAGATTCCTATTTCGCCGATCGTCGTTATCATTTCGATTATGATGATGACCCGATTGTGAAATGGCGTTTCAACCGAAAAGGAAAAATTTCGAGCGATTCTCTCGAGATTGACAAAGATGTGTTTGACTTGCTCACCACCTGCTATCGATTCCGCAGTTTGGATATGTCGGGTGTGAAACAGGGTACGCTCGTTCCTTTCAATATGATTTTCGATAAGGAAATCTACAACTTAGGACTCACTTACCGTGGAAAGGAAGAAATCAAACTCCGAAACAAAAAGAAGTATAAAGCCTTGAAGTTCGTGCCGAAACTGATCACGGGCGACCTTTTCAAGAATGAAGACGACATGGCAATCTATGTGTCGGACGATGACAATCATGTTCCGCTCTACATAGAGGCGAAGATCAAAGTCGGTGCTGTGAAGGTGATGTTGGAAAATGTCAAAAATACCAAATATCCTTTCAAGGCTTTGATGGAAGATAAAAAGAAGAAATAATTTTGATCAACTGTTCCTATTAAGGTTGATTTATACATAAACAAATAAAAAGAATTTATAAAGACAAAAAGAGATGGCAGCAGTGGTAGAAACCCCTTTGATGAAGCAATATTTTGAGATTAAGAAAAAACATCCAGACGCAGTTTTGTTGTTTAGGGTGGGGGATTTCTATGAGACCTTCTTGGAGGATGCCATCACTGCTTCCGAGATTTTAGGTATCACCTTGACTCGTCGTGCTAACGGTTCGGCTCAGTCGGTCGAACTGGCTGGTTTCCCTCATCATGCCCTTGATACCTACCTTCCGAAGTTGATTCGCGCCGGCAAACGTGTGGCAATCTGCGATCAGTTGGAAGATCCGAAATTGGCTAAGAAATTGGTGAAACGTGGTATAACAGAGTTGGTTACGCCAGGCGTTTCTATCAACGATAATATTCTTAATAATAAGGAGAACAACTTTTTGGCAAGCGTGCATTTGACGAACAAAGGTGCTGGTGTTGCCTTTTTGGATATCTCGACGGGCGAGTTTCTGACGGCTGAAGGCACGTTCGACTATGTCGACAAACTGCTCAACAGCATGTCGCCTAAGGAGGTTTTGTTTGAACGAAGCAAACGCAAGGAGTTTGAAGAACATTTCAACTCCAAATATTGCACCTTCGAGATGGAAGATTGGGTCTTCACGACCGAATCGGCTACCGACCGACTCTTGAAGCACTTCCAAACCAGCAGTTTGAAGGGCTTTGGCGTGCAGGATCTTGCTTTGGGAATCATCGCCTCAGGTGCTATTCTCTACTACTTGGATTTCACCCAACATACACAAATCAGTCATATCACGCATCTTTCGCGTATCGAGGAGGAGCGTTATGTCTGGTTGGACCGCTTCACCATTCGCAACCTCGAACTCTATAGCACGATGCACAACGAGGGCAAGACGTTGGTGGATATTATCGACCACACCGTTACCCCGATGGGTGCGCGCATGCTTAAACGATGGGTCTCTTTCCCTCTGAAGGATGTCAAACCTATCAACGAGCGTTTGGATATGGTGGAGACCTTCTTCCGGGATGTTGAACTGAAGGAGACGCTGCAAGAGCAGATGTCTACGATGGGCGACTTGGAGCGACTCATCTCGAAGGTGGCTGTGGGCAGGGTCTCTCCGCGCGAGGTGGTGCAACTCAAAAACGCGCTGGTCGCCTTAGTGCCTATCAAAGAGGCGTGCTTAGCATCCGACAATGAGGGAATGCGCAAGGTGGGCGAGCAGATCAACCTTTGCCCTATTATCCGTGAGAAGATTGAGAAGACGGTGAAAAACGACCCTCCAGTGCTGGTGAGCAAGGGTGGCGTGATTGCCGACGGTGTCAGTGCCGAGTTGGACGAGTTGAGGCAGATCGCCTTTAACGGCAAAGACTACCTCTTGCAGATGCAGCAGCGCGAATCGGAGGCGACGGGCATTCCAAGTCTGAAGATCGCATATAATAAGGTGTTTGGCTATTATATAGAGGTAACCAACGCCCATAAAAACAAAGTGCCAGAGACGTGGATCCGCAAGCAGACGCTGACGAACGGCGAACGCTATATCACCCAAGAATTGAAAGAATACGAAGAGAAGATCCTCGGTGCGGAAGATAAGATCTTAATCATTGAGAGTCAACTCTTTATGGAGTTGGTGAGCGAGTTGGTGGAGTATATTCCATCCATCCAAATCAACTCTAACCTCGTGGCACGAGTCGATGTGTTGCTCTCCTTCGCTTTGGCAGCCGAAGAGAACCATTATGTCCGCCCGATTGTCAACGATAGCGAGGTGTTGGAGATCAAAGGCGGTCGACACCCCGTCATTGAAAAACAGTTGCCATTGGGCGAGTCGTATATCGCCAATGATTTGGTGTTAGACTCTAACAGTCAGCAGATTATGATGATTACTGGTCCGAATATGGCAGGAAAATCTGCCCTGTTGAGGCAAACCGCTCTGATCACGCTGATGGCACAAATCGGCTGTTTCGTTCCTGCAGAAAGTGCTTCGATAGGTGTCGTAGATAAGATATTCACCCGTGTCGGCGCATCCGATAATATCTCGATGGGAGAATCCACCTTTATGGTTGAGATGAACGAGGCAGCAGGTATCATTAACAACCTGTCGCAGAGGAGTTTAGTGCTGTTCGACGAGTTAGGTCGAGGCACCAGCACTTACGACGGAATTTCCATTGCCTGGGCGATTGTGGAGTATATCCATGAAAATCCGAAAGCCCATGCTAAAACCCTCTTTGCCACCCACTATCACGAGTTGAATGAGATGGAGAATCTCTTTCCACGCATCAAGAACTACAATGTAGCGGTGAAGGAGGTCGATGGCAAGGTCATTTTCAAACGTAAATTAGAGCGAGGCGGTAGCGAACACAGTTTCGGAATCCACGTTGCCAAGTTGGCAGGACTGCCCTCTAACGTTGTCAATCGAGCCAATGAGATTTTGAAACAGTTGGAAGAAGGCAACTCCCATGCACGAGGCATTGGCGACGAGATTAAGCCAGTAGAGAAGCCAGTTAAGAAGAATGAAGATGCCGTTCAACTCAGTTTCTTCCAGTTAGACGACCCTGTTTTGTCGCAGATTCGAGATGAGATTGTCGACTTGGATGTCAATAATCTCACCCCTTTGGAGGCGCTGAACAAGTTGAGTGAGATCAAGAAAATTGTGACGGGTCGAGGCGAATAAATAGCATTGTTGAAAACTTTCCCCGAAAACGTTGTTAATCATTGCAATATTTAAGAAAATAATTTAACTTTGTTAAATGAGTGCAATTTCGTTTATTGGAGATTGTGTTCATTGTAATAGTCTGAATATTAGCGTTTTAAGGAAATGCTTCTATTCGGGCTGATGTGTGTGACAATTAATTAAGTGATAGAAACCGACCCAAAAATCGGTGTGAAATAGGAATAATAGGGTGTTGTCAGAGCGGAGAAGAGGAGAAAAGAGGCGAGGAGACGCGAATGGCACGAAGAAAAATAAGAACATATTGAGTATGAAACAGACTTATACAAATAGCAAATCAAGAATGAGTTCAAAGAGAAGATTTTGGACGCAGTTTTGCGTGCTTGCTGCTCTGCTGATGGGGCAGTGTAGTTCGTTATGGGCAGGAACCGCAACAATCACTGTGGAGGGTGGAAAAACCGCCACGGAATGTCCGGGCAACTCTGTCGTTTTGACAGCGACGGGTTTCGATTTTAGTCCTTCCACTCCGAAGACGGCGTATGCGGTGAACTTTTATAGTGCGGCTATTACAGACACTGGTACTGTCAATTGGAAGCTTATTGCAACTGTAAAAGACCCTTCTGGTGTGTTTACCACAGTGGCCGACATCAAGAATACCAACTTGCAGTTCAAGGCAGTTGGAAGTGATGCACTAAAGGACGAATCTGACTGGTGTACAGTTACAATCTCAACCGACTGTAAAGAGTCTTGCCACCAGTCTTCTTCGGGTGAGTATATTAATGGTACGGACTTTACCGTGATTGGAGGAAGTACGATGAATCCCGTTGATACTACGGCTTCATTGATTTCTGATTCCACAAAAGTAGAACAATATTTCTCTGATTATAATGTCACATTTACTGCGAATACTAGTGGTAATGTGGTGATTTCGAATGATTTTGCTTCTCACATGCATGGAAAAACGCCTCGTGGAGTTGCATCTAATGATTATTCAAATTACTATTATTTCATTAACTCAGGTTCTTTAGGCTCTGCTCCGTTTAAGTATTATTTTAAGGCGCATAGTCGTCAAAATGATATTGGTTGTACAGTACCTGGTCACCAGTATAACGCTGTTTGGGATGGCTCGTATTATCGGTTGAAAATGAAAATGTATGTCTACAAAAAAACTGATTGCGATCGCGATAATAATCAGTGTTCGAATATGAAATTGAAACTGGAGACAGAAGGTGGTAGTGAAGGTAATTTTGAGAGTAATGCAGACCATGCGGAAGTATATGCGTTGTATGCAGACACAACTGGAGGAAGAGATACTTGTTACTCGAATAAGAATGGAGAAATAAAATCAGTTTTGTCTGTGGATAAATCATTCGGAGAGACTGATCTTTCGGGGTTACTTTGTCATTCTGAATTGAAGGGAGAATTGTTGGAATTAAACATAAATTTTTATGGTAAGTTCAGGTTTATGAACTGCAATCCTGGTGATAGTATTGGACTGAAACCTCTTTTCCAACAATGGGGCTCTTGTTATGATATTGCGGTTGATTATATCTCTGTTGAGCAGATGGGTATCTGTATGGATAAGTCCGCTGCTTGTTTAGGTTCTACAGTAACGGTGAATGCTGCTGGATTCCCATTTGGTTCTGAGTATGTTTGGGAATACTACGATGGTGAAGATGGTAACTGGCATCAGTTGCAGATTTCTGGATTTGATTGGAGAGGAACGAATGAGAAATATAAGGTGGCAACGATACCAGTTGAGAAGATTGGTAAGGTGCATTATCGTGTTTATGATAGCAAGACGGTTGGCGTAAGTTCTGAGTATATCTACTTCGATATCAACGGAAAGAACTGTGATCCGGTGCTGCCTTCTGGAATTGAGGGATTGAAAGCTTTCTGTATTCCAAATGAAAGTATGAAGTTCAATGTTTCGCCTGTAGATGCGAACGAGAATGTGTCATACCACTGGTCGATTTTGGATGCTGACAAAAATACATTGGCAAAATCAGAGAGTATGATCAACTACGGACCTTCGTCAAAGCGTCTCGTTAGTACTGCTCGTGAGGCTACAAAGGGTGATACCGTCTATGTGTCAATGAACTCGGAGGACAAAGCAGGTAAATACTATATCCAGGTTCAGACGGTGCGCGATGTGCAAGAATCCAGCGGTGGTTACTATACTGAGTCATATGGTGATGTCATCCTCGACTCTTTCATCGTCCACAAGACACCGGGCTTGACCTTGAAGCTTTTGGCAGAATGTTCAGGCGACCAATGTGATGAAAATGCCAAAACCTTGTGTCCAACAGATCGTAAGCAGCGAGTGATTGCCGCTACGGATGTTCAGCCTAAAGACGGAACGAAGTACACTTTCACATGGACAAATGCAACACAGTACAATGTGGTGGGTGATACCGCAATTGTCAACTTGCCAACCGCAAAGTCTTGTGCAGGAGAGATTGACTCATTCTATATCGGTGTTCGTGCAGATATAGAGAATGTCGGCTGTCCAGACTCAGTCGGTAGAAAATACCATGTGTCAAAGCCTGTTCCTCCAGAAATAACGTGTGAATCTCTGCCAGACTCCATCAAGTACACCTTGGGCGCGACTGAGTCAACGATGACGCTCTCTGATTTCCCAATGCCAAGTTTCACTTCAGGCTGTGAGAAAGATCCAGATTTCAGCATCGCAATCACGTTCACGGGTACGGATGGCAAAACCTACGACAAAACCTATAAATCCACTAAGGACAGCATCGCGGATGTGATTAAGAATGATCCGTTCACTGCCCCTGCCGGTGTGGGTACGATCACCTATACCGTGACGGATGGTTGTGGTAATGCAGCATCTTGTAAGAAGGTGTTGGCAATTATTGATGACACCGCGCCAAACATCGACTGTGGATTGATTCCAAGTCAGTCGGGATATGTAACCAAAGATTGTGAGGCGATGCCAGGTGAGGGTGTTATCGATATGATTAAAACACCTGTTTTGACAGATAAGAATGGCGTAGATGGCGACATCACGGGTGTTTATGAAGGTCGTGTGGAGAATCCAGCAGTTGTGCCAGCTCCTTTATCGTCCTTCAAAAAAGACAAGGCCTTGAACGACCCTTACGTTATCGGTACGACCTACATCTTGTGGAGTTTCACCGATGCATCAGGCAATGCCACTTTCTGTACATCAACGATAGAAGTCATCGATAGTGTATTGCCAGAATATACTTGTCCGACCGTGCCAGACGATTGGGTGATTGCCAGTGTTGACACTGCCTGTGGACAGTCATTGAACGGACTCTTGTCGATGGTAGAAGCCCCAAGTGCGGTAGACACATGTTCAGGCAAAGGAACTTTCCTCGTGCCAGAGGTTTATTACTCCTACTATGATGAAGTGGCTGGTGAAAATGTGAGAAATTTTGTGCCAGCAACAGATTATAACAAAATCATCTTTGATGTTGATATTCAATATACGGTAGAGTGGGTTTTCAAGAAAAAGAATAACTCTAATGTTGCAGTAAGATGTTCTATAGATTTCACGGTGGCAGATAGCACGCCTCCTGTAATCGACTGTAGCGTTTTGCAGACAGTCCGCGTATTTGCGAATACCTATAAGGAAAAAGATCAATTGCCTACTTATTTGGATTACGCAAGTTATGATAACGTGGAAGAAGGTAATTCCTGGGATAGAAAAATATATACAGGTACTTTGAAGGCTGCCTTTGGAGACGGTGATGAATCTAAGAGTATCATCAAATTCTTGAAGGCGACAGACTACAAAGATAATTGTGAGGGAAATGAGGTGAATTTGGAGGTTATTTTAACCTATCCCGATGGAACGACCATTACACCGAAAAGTTGGGCTGAATTGAAGAGCCTCCAGTATCCTATTGGATTGACGACCATCAAATGGAAGATAAATGATGGGCTTGTGGATGGCGACGGAAATCTGTTGAATGTTGACTCTTGTACGCAGAGCATTATTGTCAATGCTGGAACGGCTCCTGAGTTGTACTGTGGAAGTTCAGACACCACTATCTATGTAGGAGATGACTGCAAGGCACTTTTCGAAGTAAATAAAGCAGATGTCCCTACTGATACTGTCCCTGTCATGCGCACAACGGTTTATTTCAATTTCCGTGAAGGTATGGTGGATAAGAATGGAAATACTGTGACGGAAAGTCTTATGTCAAAGTATTTCCCTGATAGTATCAGCGATCTTACGACAGAGGATATCGTTTCAGGGAAAAAGTTGACAATCGGATGGCTGAGTGAACAGTTTAACACTGATTACTATAATACTAGTTATTTGCTTTATTTGCTTGGTGATAATGTTTCCCAATGGGATAGAACGGGTTCTGCAATTCATGTGAAATTGAAGTATTGGTCGAAACTGAATACTAAAGAAAATAATATTAAAACAAAATCTACATCTGTTATGTCATCATCGAACTCTCTGACTACAAATTTCAGAGCAGAGGGATTCCCATACGATGCTGTATTGTATGATGAGAATGGCGTTGAGATAGCGAGAATGGAGAATAAACTTGATGCAAATGATTCTGTTGCAACGAGGTTTATTGAGCCAAGATACATTAACAACCAAGGTACTGCTACTAAATATCAGGAAATGGGTTATGCGAGCGGTTCTGTTGGCGTAAAGGTTGTGAATAATTTCGAGGAGACTGTGTTCAAAGAGAGTTTGACGAAAGGAACTTACCGATTGGTTTACCACTTCGCTAATAGAACGGATAAGACGGATAAGGACTATATGGAGGACTCTTGTGTCTACATTATCAACGTGGTAGATACGATTGCTCCTAAGATTGATTGTGGTAAGTTGAAGAGTTGCCCTACGTTCACGGCAAACGACAACTGTGTCGTCCCTGCTGATGAGGTTACTTGCTTGGCTAACAAGGATTCATTCTTGGATGATGTTGAGGCAAGCGACAACTGTTCTGCAAGAGGTGATTTGAAACTCACTTGGAGACGTGTCTTCAACTCGGGTGTTACTACGACTGACGCTGCGTTCACCAATGCATACCCAATTGGAACCACGACATTCACTTGGATCGTTACCGATGCGTCGGGCAACCAAGCCACTTGTGAGCAGGTGATTGTGGTGAAAGATGAAACTGGTCCGAAGTTTGACTGTTCAACCCTCACTGATGTCATCGCAGTAACCGACGAGGGCCAGTGCGAGGCTTCAGGTGCGTCTGTTCAGAAAGCAGGTTTGAAGATCCCTGAGGTGGATGACGATAAATGTTCACCAACAGGTGCGAAGATCAAAGCAACAGGTACACGTTACCGCTACGACGCTTCTTCGAAGGCTTGGGTGGCAGAGAAGAATGCTGCAGGTGATCTTGCAGACATTATGAACGACCCTTACTATTCAGACACTACAAAGATTGTTTGGGTGGTGAAGGATAGCACCGGAAATGAGTCAAGCTGTGAGCAACTCGTTATCGTTAATGATGAGCAAGAACCTATATTCGACTGTTCAGAAATCACAGATTTAGTTTATAAAACTACAGATATTAAGGAGTGTACAGTTCCTGCTGATAAGATTCGCTATCTCTTAGGCGACCATTCTGCAACAGATAACTGTACAACTACACCGATAGCTGGTGTGCCACTCTTGAAAGTTCAGAAAGCAGATGCTACAGGTGCACTCACTTGGACTACAGAAGCATTGCCAACCGAGTATAAGAAAGATACCACTTATGCCATTGTTTGGCAGTTTACCGACGAGAAGGGTAACGTAAAAGAGTGTGATCAGTTGTTAACCATCAAGGATACTATCAAGCCCGATATTTCTAATGTCTGTGATAAAACGCCAATCACTTTGACGGCTACCACAGAGTGTAGCGTCTCTATCAATGATGCTAATCTGAAGACTATCGACCAAATGACGATTACTGATTTTTGTGATGGTGAAATCGTTCCAACAATGGTGATTCGTTTGGTGGATAGAGGAGGAACCTATACTCGTTACGAGAAGAATACGAAGGTAACGCCAGAGATTGACCAGACGGTAGACTTGAAGTTCCCTGTAACCGATAAGTTGCCTCACTATGTTCTCTACATCTACGAGGATAAGGGAGGAAACCTCGACACTTGTCAGAGCGAGTTGTGGGTTAAAGATGGTATCAAGCCACAAATGTTAGATTGTCGAAATGGTTCTAAGACCACCTTCACGGTAGGCAAGGATGAGTGCGAAGCAGATGCTGATACAGTAATGGGCCTTTTGGTTACTCCGAAAGCATACGATGAGTGTGATGATGAGATTCAGGGTGGCGGTCAATACATGATCGAGCCAACTATCACTCGTTACCATGTTGATACCACTTGTTTTTCAAAAGATCCTAAGACAGGAGAGTGTTTGGAGTTCACAAGTGATACAATACCAGAGGGTGATAACAAATATGATGGTATGTGGAATGTTTTGCCATTCAAGTTAGGAGAGACCATCCTCAAGTATGTGTTTGCAGATCACAGTGGAAACAAAGACTCTTGTCAGTTGTCGGTTGTAGTAGAAGACCACACCGCACCAAGTTTCGATTGTAGTAAGATTGATCCTAACCCAATTCGCCCAGAGGCTGAGGTGGGTCAGTGTAGCATGGAATTCGGCGATTTCTTGACGAAATACACGGATGGATTAGACTACTATGCAACCGATGCTTGTAATGAGAATAATATCAAGGGTTATTTGACCTTGGACTCAATCGGTTCGACTTTGCCACCAGACGATTACAAGTTGGAGGCAGGACGTACCTACCGACTCTACTGGCATTTCAGAGACCAATCTGGTAACTTTATGTCATGTAGACAAGACATTGTGATGTCTCATCGAAATCCTATTAAGCCAGCCTGTGAGACTACGCCATTAGACACAGTCAAGGTAACGGCTATAGCAGGTGAGTGTGTTGCCGCAAGTTCAGCAACAAAAGACATTCCAGTGCCAGAAGCTCAGGACCCATGTACGAAAGAGACTGTCTTAGGTGTGCCATACTTCATCATCTCGTCAGACACGGTTAAGATTGACCTCGAAACGCAGCAGTTCCCTACAGGTGATACGACTATCCACTGGATGTTCGTTAGCCCTTGGAACTTGCACGACACCGCATGGTGTAATCAAGTGGTGCATGTCGCTGGAAACAAGAACTTCGAACTCGACTGTGAGGAGTTGACACCAACATTGCGTGATACGATTTCGGATTGTGGAGTTACAGACCCAACAGAGTTCGTTATCCCAACGCCGAAAACACCAGATCCATGTGTTACAGACGTTGACGATCCAAACTATTGGAGATATGGTGAGCCAATTCGTATGAAGCAAGACGCAACCACGAAGGAGTGGGTTGCAGATCCAGATAAGACGATTACGGATGGTTTCCCTCTCGGTTTGACGAAGATCAAGTGGATCTTTACAGACTTTACCAACTCTGTAAAAGACTCATGTATTCAAGATATTCAGGTTAGAACTACGAAGGAGATTGATTTCGATTGTGATAAATTGAATGAGGATACGATAAAGGTTTCTGTAAAGCAGGGAGATTGTAAAGCAGGTGATACAGAGGTAACTGATCAGTTCAAAAAGCAGGTGGCTAAGCATCCATGTACTGGTGCGGAAATAGAAGGAAACCCTTTTAGAGCTGATGGATTAGCATTGACAGATAGTTTCTATATCGGAATCACGAAGATCTATTGGATCTTTAAGGATACGACAGAAACTTTAGCAAAACCAATCGATACTTGTATACAGTATGTTAAGGTTGGTGATGTCAATGAGTTGCCAGTCGATTGTGATAACTTCCCTGCAATCAGTAAGATTCTTAGTGAAACTGAGTGTAAGGTTAAATGGGAGGATTTGATGACTGACAAAGTGCCAGTTGTAAAAGATTTGTGTACGACAGCAATTATTGATCCTACTGTAATACGTAAGTCTGATGGAAAGGCTATTGAATATAAGACTGAAATTATTAATGGTACAGATACGGTCGTAAGTTTAATAACAACGGGACTTGAATTTGAGTTAGGACCAGACACTATCGTTTGGACTTACGACTTCCAAGGTTCAATTTTCACTTGTGAGCAACCAATCAGCATTAAGACTGAGAAGAAGCCTAAGGGTGGATGTGAGAAGATTGATGATGAGATGACTTTCAGTGCGCCATCAGGAACTTGCGAGATCTCTTCTGATTTGGTTGTGGATTCATTGCTTGCTAAGTTAGGTGATAAATGGCCAACTGCAATTGATTCTTGTACGAAGAAAGAGATTCCTGGAAAGGTTTACTATAAAGGTAAGGAGATCACTAAGGGAAGCAAGGTCACGTTGCCAGTAGGTCGTGACACGGTGGTTTGGATCTTCATCGACCCAACTATCAATGTCAATGGTGATACTTGTGAGAAGGTCTTGATTATCAAAAGTGATAAAGCGCCAATCATCGATTGTTCAACGATTGAAAATAAATCGTTCCAGACAGATGATTGTGATATGACGCTCAATAAGGACTCTATCCCTACACCAGTCGCAACAGACGCTTGTACGGGAGATGACGTGCCAGGTGTTGGTTATCGTTCAGATGATAAGGATGTCTACAACGACACTTACCCTGTAGGAAAGACGACAATCACTTGGGTGTTCACGAGTCCGTTCTCGACCGTGTCCGATACTTGTTACCAAGATGTTTGGGTGCGCACTACGAAGGAGGCTAATTTCGATTGCTCAACTTTGGAGAACAACCCAATCGACTTGTTGGCAGATGCAGGTAAGTGCTTCGTAACCGGTCAGGCTTTGTTGAAGACCTTGCCTACACCTTATCCAACGGCATTAGAGACTTGCTCAGATACAAATATCGAAGGTGTTCCATACTATGATGGTCAGCCTTTGGCAGAGGTAACCAGCATTCACCTCTTGGTGGGCGATACAACCTATATTAATTGGAAGTTCTTCAACGATTCCTTGCAGGTTAACGCTAAATGGTGTAGACAGCCAGTCGTTGTGAAGAGTCAGAACGCTCCGTTGTTCAACTGTGATACCTTGCAGGCTCACAACACGAAGTTTGAAATTGCAGGTTGTGATACCATCTTGGATAAGGATGCGTTACCAATTCCAATCGCAATCGACTACTGTACGAAAGATACAGTTCCTGGTGTCGGCGTTCGTTCGGATGGTAAGGATCTCTACGATTCATATCCAGTAGGAACGACAACGATTACTTGGACATTCACGAGTCCTTACTCAGTAATCACAGTTACTTGTGATCAGAAAGTTGAAGTCTTGACGACTCAAGAGATTGACTTCGATTGTGAGACGTTAGACGACACTGTAAAAGTTAGTGTTCCAGATGGAGCATGTAAGGCAAGTGAAGTGAGGTTGAAGGCTCAATATGCTAACCATCCATGTCCAACTCAATCAGGAGTCACGACTATCAAGGGTGTGCCTTCGGTAGGTTCATTCAAGGTAGAAGAAGTTGGTGATGAGTGGGTTATCAAGGATGTTCGAGTTGGTTTACATACGCTTGTTTGGACATTCACCGATCCATCAGACCCTGCAACAATGGTTAATCCAACGAAGACTTGTGAGCAAGTGTTGAAGGTGGGTGATGGACTTAACATCGACTTCGATTGTAGCAGTTTGCCAGACACCACGATTAAGTTGAAGCCAGGCGACTGTGAGATCTCATGGACTGATATGAACATGCAGATTGATTTGTTGATCGATGATTGTACAGGCGAGGAACTCTATCCAACCTTGTCAAGAACAAGTGGTAAGCGTATTGAATCGCTCGGAAAATCTCAAGATGGCAAACACCTCGTCATTTCGGCAGAGAACTTCTCCGTTGGTATTGATACCATTAACTGGGAGTATTCTGAGATTGGTGTTAAGTGTGAGCAAATCATCACTGTGAAAGACAGTATGGCTCCTGCATTCGATTGTGAGAACTTCAAGCCAGATACGGTGGCAATTGCTGCTGCTAAGAGCGATTGTAAGGCAATCAGTTCTGCCGTCATCGACTCTTTGGTCAACAGATTCCCTGTATGGCCTAAGGCAGTTGAACAATGTACGAAAGACTCTATCCCTGCACGAGTATTGTTGGTTAGAGCAGTTGGCGATACCATCGAGTTGAAGAAGGGTGATGCTGAAGAGATCAAGGTAGGCGTTTATCCATTGTTGTGGGTATTCATCGATACCACAATCAATGAGATTGGCGACACCTGTGTTAAACACTTGACACTCCAAAGCGAGGAAGAGCCAGTCTTCGATTGTAGTTCATTGGAAAACTTGGAGTTCTTGACGAAGACTTGTGAAAGAACAATCGAGACAGACGAGATACCAGTGCCAACGGCAACAGATAAATGTGTTCCAGACACTGTGATCCCAGGTAAGGGATTGAGATACAATCCAACTACCGATGCATTCGACTTGCCACTCGCAGGCGAATACCCAGTTGGAATCACCGAGATTCAGTGGACATTCACCAGTCCGTTGTCGACCACACCAAAGATTTGTACACAAAAGATTGTTGTGCTAGATACGACCAACTGGTACGACTGTACGCCAATCGCTGGTAATCCGCTCACGCTCCCTGTCGACATCATCACAGAGAAGACAGACCCTGCGGCAGAGACCAGTTTGTTGGATACACTTCATGCAAACCACCCTTGTCCTACCGAGTCGGGCGTTGAGTTCATCAACGGAGTACCTTCAATCGATGGCACAGACTTGACACTCAATGGAGATGGCACGAAGTGGATCATCCCAGAGCTGGCAGTCGGCAACTACACGATTGTTTGGACCTTCCACGATAAGTCTTGGACGTTGAAAGACTCCATCAAGACTTGTGAGCAAGAGTTGACTGTCGAGGATAAACTTGATACCTTGTACTGTCCAAGTGGATGGAATCATAAGACAATCGCATGTATCGACGAGTTGCCAGCCATCTACACGACCTTCGAGGAGTTCAAGGCGGCAGGCGGACATTTCTCTAACGAGAAGAACTTGAAGACCACAGGTTGCACGTTGACAGGCTGCTTCGGTTCTGAGGAGAACTCAATCGGCACGAAGTACTGCAATGAGACCTACTACCGAATGTATTATGTATATGATACACGAGATAACAAGATCTCATGTACAGATACCATTACAATAAAAGATACTGTTCCACCAGTATTCTTGGATGAGAACAATGTGGCAGCCGAGTGCATCAGCAAAGATGCTAACGGTCAATGCATTGAGTATCAAGGAAGAAAGACCACTATCTCTTGCGATCAGGTTGTGCCAGACGCACAGAAACCAAGCGTATCAGACTGTGATCCTGATGTAACCCTCACGGTTACTTCAAACAGTCTCCAAGGTGCAGATCCAACCAAGTGTGATTACTACACCTACGATATCATTCGCGAATGGACGGCAACCGACCGCTGTGGTAATGTTTCTACAATGAAAGATACCGTGGCAGTGGTTGATACAGTCGCACCTAAGGTGGTATTGCCAACCGATTGGCAAGATACCGTTTTGGCAGACTATCTCAAGGGATGTATCTTCTTGGTACCAGACTTTGCTGAGGATTTGAGAAAAGACGGTGTTGTTTCCGACAACTGTGTTGCTTTGGATAACATCATCATCACACAAATCCCTGCACCAGGCGATACCATCAAGGAGACAACCCAAATCGACATCACGATTTCTGACCCTTGTGGTAGTGATACAAGCATCGTCGCTTGGGTTTACGCTCCGAAACGAGAAACCGTTGTTTCATTGGATGCTCACGACACCGTTATCTGTGTATCAGATGATGCACCTTTGAGTTTGATGGACAACGACTTGAGATTCGCCGAGGGTGGATATTGGATGGAAGATGAGGAAGGAAGATATTGGAGACAGACTCGTACACAGTACGATATCTATAAGACGGAAGTTGTTGATGATAGTTTGTTCTACTCTAATAATAGAGCGAGCGCATTGTATCAGAAATACTTCAAGAGTTTGACGGATGATGAAAGAAAGTCGATCTACGAGTTGAGTAGAAGACGTCTCTCTGGAACTTACTGGTTCGTGGCATTTGATACCTTGACCTTGTGTTCAGATACAGCAGCAGCTAACCTCGAGTTGAAAGAGCGTCCAAGAATCATGATGGACAGTGGATTAGAGGAGTTGTGTGAAAGGACTCGTGTTGACTCTACACTCTTGACGGCTTACTTGAAGTGTGTTAACCCTATGGGCGCAGACATAACGAACACAGGTTGGTTGTATGGCGATGAGAAGTTCAACTTCGCAACTGATACCCTTGCATACCTCAATGGCGCAGAGAACAAATCGTTCGTCTACTACGCTGAAAATGAGTGTGGTACAACCACAACATTGACGACGTTGGCAGAATTCTGCGGCGCAAGCATGTCGACCGACGATAGTTTGAATTTCGCAGGCTCAGACGCTAACTTGGCATTACTCAGAACTGAGAACCTCTACACAAGAGACTCGATTATGATCAACGTTCACAAGCGTTACGATCCAGACAGTATCTGGATTACCAGCGAGCCAACCGACCCAGCACGTATTTGGTTAGGTGAGACTGTCGAGTTAGAGGCACACACACCATACACCGACTTCACCGAACTCGTTTGGTACAGAGTAGTAGGAGAGTATGATCGTCGCGATGTCGTACAAGGAGAGAATGAGTTTGAGTTCGTATTCGATGATTCAGAAGATGAGCAAGACGAAGCCTTCAGTACTATGTCGTACAGCGACAAGCCTTGGTTGGTAACTGAGGCACCAGAAGATACGACCCACTACTACGTAACCATTACAGACGGCGTTTGTCCATCAGTATCAAGTGATTTGAACCGAATCGATGTTATCTTGAAGATTCCAACAGCGTTCACTCCATACGTAAGAGAGGGCTTGAACGATATCTTCATGGAGCGTCACCAAGTAACCATCTTCGACCGTTACGGACAAAAAGTATTTGAAGGAAGTGATGGATGGGATGGAACTAAGGGTGGCAAGTTGGCAGACCCAGGAGTTTACTTCTACTCAGTCATCATGACAGACGGTTCACAACGAAAAGGAACGATCGAAATCGTATATTTGCGAGACTAACGCAACGATTTGTTAACAAAAGCAAAATTTGAGACTGAAAAATTTGTATCAGTCTCAAATTTTGCCTTATATTTACAAGTGAATTTACGTTTGAAACGAAATTGCGTTTTGAACGAATTGCGTTTTTAAACAGGTAGTGTATTTATATAGAAAATAGTTGAAACTATGAATACAGGGATGGTAAGAAGAATATTGGTTACGCTTTTTGCACTTTGCGGTGTTTGTATGACGCTAAGCGCACAGAGTGATAGCGTATGGATTGAAGTTTTCAAAGAAGACTTCGGCGGAAATGAGGTTTCCGATCCCGTCGCTGCAACGTCTGCGTCAGGCTTGAAAGGTAAAGTTGGTTCTAAGGTTTCATATTCAAAGAGTACGACTCGTGGAGGAACTTACTACTTAGTAAAGACATCAACTGATAATAGCGGATGGCACACTGGTTCAGATCACACTTATTTAGGGGATAAGACCAGAGGTTACTACATGCGTGTTGACCCTAATGAGAGTAATACAACAGATGTGATGTATGTGCAGGAATTAGATGGCGTTTGTAGCGGTGTCTTGTTCGATTTCTCATGTTGGATGACCAATTTGCAGTTGGCTTCTGAGGAGGGCGCAAATCCAAAATTGGCTATTTCCATCAACTCGCAAGAGGATGGTTCTGGAACAGAATATCAGTATGCTGAGTTGGAACTCCCAAAATGTAGCGATGAAAGTTCTGCTTCATTGCCTTGGCAAGAGTTGAAAATTCAGTTCAAAATATCAGATAAGAAAATTGATAAAGTATATTTCATCGTGTCGGTTGTAAAGCCAACAGGAGATGGATTTGACTTCGCTATTGATGATATTTCCATTAAGGTACAACACCCAGTTGTGGAAATAGACAAAGTCCAAGAGGATTTCATCTATGGAGAACCAGTCGACCTTTACACCACTTTCAATAATTCAGGCTATTTCTCATCAACTGCCGATTTGATTGGACGTTGGTATTACAGCGCGGATGGAACTGACTACAAACAGGTTTCGCAAATAGAGTATTCAAGAAGTACCAAGTTCCAAACGCAAATCACAGATGCATTTGATAAGGACGTAAACAACGGGTATTACCGTTTGCGTATTGGTAACTCTGGAACATTTGATTCAGATGTATGTTCAATCACGGGAGATTACCAAATCGCAGAGACGAAACATAAAGAGCGTGTTCACTTGTGCAGCACTGGAAGTGTGGTGGTAGAAGGTTACACTGTTAATGCAGAAGATGTTACTGATGGTCAGATCGTAGAAGCCAATTCTTCTCTCTCTATCATCGTTCATAAGATGGAAGCCAAGAAGGTGGATAAAGGTTCGAAGTACCTTTGTATCGGTGAAAGTTACGTTTACAATGGGAATACCTACTCTTCAAGCGTAGCCAAAGAGTTGGAAGTAGTCGATACTGTAAAATACAAAGGTTATGATTGTGATAGTATCTACAATGTCTATACGATCAAGTGGACAAACGAGAGTGAGCAACCACAGAAAGCAGAGGCAATCTGTCAAGGAGAGACTTTCCACGACAAAATCTACAAGACCGCAGGAGAGTTTAAAGATACTCTAAAAGAGGGTTGCGCATTGCTTTTGACTCCGCTTACCGTCAATCCAACCTACAACATTACTAAGGATTTCCCAATCTGTGCAGGTTCAGAATTTAATGGTGAGGTGTTTGAGGCTGGTGGTTCATACACTCGTGTTTTGAAATTGATGACAACCGCAGGATGTGATAGTACGGTAAATGCAACGGTTATCGTTACCGATAAGATCTATGAGACTTTGGAAGATGTAACCTTGTGTGAAGGAGAATCTTTCAATTTTGATGGTAAAACCTACACTAAACCAGGAACTTACAACCTGGAGGAGGTTAATGTAAGTAAAACAACTGGTTGTGATAGTATCACCTACCAAAAATTGACTATCAACTCAATGTGGTCGAATGAGAAGAACCCTATCGATACCTTCATCTGCTTCGGTTCTTCTGTGTTCGGTGTTACTTACGAGGAGCCAATCGAATCGCTCTTGATTCGCGACCCTAACACTTACAAGTCGGTTAGTGGATGTGATAGTATCGTTTACTACAACTTGAAGGTTATCGAGATGGAGTTGCGTTTGGCGATTACCTCAGAGCGTAACACTATCTGTAAGGGAGAGGAAGTTGAGATTGATGTCGCAAGACTTCGTCCAACCGATGCTACTTTGACTTGGTCGCACAACTTTACAGGAAGTAAGATGAAGGCTGTGTTCCAACCTGTTGAGGATGCCGTTTACGTTGTGTTGGCAAGAAATGAGCAAGCAGGCTGTGAGACTTCAGATACGATGCGAGTATACGTCCGCGATTCACCGACATTGAAGATTGACACGGTAGATCAAAAGACCAACCACGTTGAATATTCAGTAACGGGCGGTGTTGAGCCATACACCATCTATTTGGATCGAACAGTAAGATCATTCGATGTTGACCCATTCGGAGAGGTGAACAATTCGTTTATCGGAATGCACTCTTTGATGGTGAGCGACTCAAATGCATGTACCTCATCTCGGATTTATACGATTTCGCCAGTGCCTATCGTTCCTTCAGGAGCGTTTACTCCAAATGGAGATGGCGTGAATGACAAATGGACGATTGAGAACATTGACGTATATGGTTCCGCTCGTGTCAGAATCTACGACCGTACAGGACGACTCATCATAGAGTTTGACGGATATGACAACGAGGCAGGATGGGATGGTACTTATAACGGCCATTTGATGCCGCCAACCGACTACTGGTATGAGATAAACTTGCCAGAGGTTGATACACAATACGTTGGTCACTTCACATTGTTCTATAATATCAAATAGAAATTAGAAATTTAATATAGAAGCCTCGAGGATAGAATGAATATCCCCGAGGCTTTTTGTGTTAAGAAAAATATGCCGAAAAACATAAAAGGAATTTTATTTTTCGTAATTTTGCACCTTGAAATATTTTGAAATAGACGAATGGAGAATCAAAACATTAGAAACGTGGCGATCATCGCACACGTCGATCACGGAAAGACCACCTTGGTGGACAAAATGTTGATGGCTGGTAAAATCTTCAAGGAGCATGAGAAGCCTGGCGAGTTGATGTTGGACAACAACGACTTGGAGCGCGAGCGAGGTATAACCATTGTTTCTAAGAATGTTTCCATACGTTACAAGGACTATAAAATCAACATCATCGACACTCCAGGTCACTCCGATTTCGGTGGCGAGGTAGAGCGTGTGTTGAACATGGCAGATGGTGTGTTGCTGTTGGTGGATGCTTTTGAAGGTCCAATGCCACAGACTCGTTTTGTGTTGCAAAAAGCATTGCAGATCGGTTTGAAGCCTATCGTTGTTGTCAACAAAGTAGACAAACCCAACTGCCGTCCTGAGGAGGTTCAAGAGGAAGTGTTCGATTTGATGTTCAATTTGGACGCTACTGAAGAGCAACTCGATTTCCCAACTTTGTATGGTTCGGCAAAGAACAACTGGATGTCTGACGATTGGAAGAAACCAAGAGAGAATGACATTACGCCAGTGTTGGATGCCATTATCAAATATGTGCCTGCACCTCGTATGATCGAGGGAACGCCACAAATGTTGATCACCTCATTAGATTTCTCTGCTTACGTTGGTCGTATCGCTATCGGTCGTATCCATCGTGGAACATTGAAAGAGGGTCAAGATTTGTCGTTGGCAAAACGAGATGGCTCAATCAAGAGAGTGAAAATCAGAGAGTTACGTATTTTCGAGGGATTCGGTCAGAAGGCAGTTCGCGAAGCTAATTGCGGTGAGTTGGTTGCTTTGGTCGGAATCGAAAACTTTGAAATTGGAGATACCATCTGCGATTTGGAGAATCCAGAGCCATTGCCACCAATCGCTATCGACGAGCCTACGATGAGTATGGTGTTCGCCGTTAACGATTCACCATTCTTCGGCAAAGATGGTAAATTCGTTACTTCTCGTCACATCAACGACCGTTTGATGAAGGAGTTGGATCGTAACTTGGCATTGCGTGTGGTTAAAGATCCAGAGTCTGATAAGTGGAACGTTTACGGACGTGGTGTGTTGCACTTGTCTGTCTTGATTGAGACGATGCGCCGTGAAGGATACGAGTTGCAAGTTGGTCAGCCTCAGGTAATTATCAAGGAGATTGACGGTGTTAAATGCGAGCCAGTAGAGCAGTTGACTATCGACTTGCCAGACGAGTTTTCTGGTAAGGTCATTGAGATGGTGGCTACTCGTAAGGGTGATATGGTCTCTATGGAGCGCAGAGGCGACCGTGTTCACTTGGAGTTTGTAATTCCATCTCGTGGTATCATCGGTTTGAGAACTAACGTGTTGACTGCAACGGCTGGTGAGGCTGTGATGGCACATCGTTTCTTGGAGTATCAACCATACAAGGGTGATATTCAACGTCGTACCAACGGAGCGTTGATCGCCATGGAAGCAGGAACCGTTTATGCATACGCTTTGGATAAGTTGCAAGATCGTGGTAAGTTCTTCATCAACCCACAAGACGAGGTTTACGCTGGTCAGGTGGTAGGAGAGAACAGCAAGGACAACGATATTGTTGTGAATGTAACTAAGTCTAAGCAGTTGACGAACATGCGTTCGAAGAGTGCAGATGACAAGGCGAAGATCATTCCGCCAGTAATCTTTTCATTGGAGGAGGCGTTGGAGTATATTCGTGAAGACGAGTATGTAGAGGTAACGCCAAACTTCATGCGTTTGAGAAAGATTATCTTGGACGAGACTGAGAGAAAGAAAGCGAATCGATAATTGGTCTTAATATAATTGAAGGGGGTTGGCAGTGATTGTCAGCCCTCTTTTTTTGTAATTTATCGAAATAAATTCTTCTAAAACGTGTAATTTGTCGCAGTTTGAGATGGACAAAACGTGTAATTTGTCGAAATAAAAACTCGAAAAACGTGTAATTTATCGAAGTGAAGATTATATTTGTAGGCGTAAATTGCTGAGTATGAGTAAGGAGGAATTATTACAAGTTTTAGCAGACCAACAAGAGGAGTTCCTGTCTGAGAAGTTCGATTCAACCATCGTGCGAGCGGAGGAGAAATCCGTGAATCTTGAAAGCAGTTTAGCGCAGGTGGTGATAGGCGTGCGTCGCAGTGGTAAGTCGACTTTGTGTAGGAAAGTGTTACGAGAAGCCAATGTAAAGGCAGCGTATGTCAACTTTGACGATGAACGTTTGGCAGAGATGGAACGAACCGATTTGAACACGATGCTGTCTGCGTTGTATGTTTTATATGGTGAATTTGAGTATTTGTTGTTGGACGAGATACAAAACGTGGAAGGTTGGCCCTTGTTTGTCAATCGTCTGTTGCGCCAAGGCATGCATTTGTTGGTGACGGGAAGCAATGCAAAACTCCTCTCCAATGAATTGACGACCCATTTGACGGGGCGACATCACAAGATTGAGATTTATCCATTCTCTTTCTCTGAGTATGCCAAGGCGAAAAATTTGGATTTGTCTGCGTTGACAACTAAGGGTCAGGCTTTGGCGCAAAAAGGTCTGAATGAGTACCTTATGCAAGGAGGATTCCCCGAGGTGTTGAAAGAACGAGATGCTCAGGATTACATAAATGGACTGTTAGATGCCATCATCCGACGAGACATTACCCAACGTTTTGGCGTGCGTTATCCTGAGGTTCTGCAACGACTCGCCACCTATTTGATGGATAATTTCGCACAGGAATATAATGCCAAATCCATCGCGCAAAATTTTGATGTGTCCGACCATACGATAGACACCTACTGCCACTATCTGCAAGAGGCATTTCTGCTTTTCTCAGTCCACAAATTTTCATACAAAAGCAGTGAACGAATAAAAGGTGAGAAGATGTATGTGGTGGACAATGCTTTTATCTCGAATCGCCCAAATACGTTCTCGATGCAAAATTTAGGTTGGCGGTTGGAGAATGCCGTTTTGGTGGAGTTGCTACATCGTGAAGGGAAACGATATGCCGATGTCTTCTATTACCGAGATCGCACTTTTGAGATAGATTTTCTCGTTGCCAAAGGCGGTGTCGTGGATGCGTTGTATCAAGTGTGCTACGAAATGGGAAGCGAAAAAACAAGGAAGCGAGAAGTGAATGGATTGCTGTTGGGAGCGAAGAAATTTCAGTGCGATAACCTGACGATCATCACCTTCTCGCAAGATGAAATGATCGAAGAAGACGGAAAAACGATTAAGGTCATATCGGCAGTTCGTTGGTTGAGTGGTAGTGTTTCGTCATTTTAGACGCTAAACATTGCCAAAATAGGCGAAGAAATGCTAATTTTGTAACGATGCGCAAAATAAAATAAATGCAGGAGACGAATCGCATAGAGTTGAAGAGTGAATTGACATCCGAAGTGGATATCGAGAGGGAGGTCGTTGCCTTTCTGAACGCAGAAAACTTTACACGAATCATATTCCCTGCCGATCCAAAGGTGGTGAAGATGCTTCAAGAAGAGGAGGACTATCGAGAAAAAGGAGAGGACTATCAAGAAAACTCAGAGAAACCCGATGATTTGTCGGAGAAAATGTCGGAGAAAGTGTCGGAGAAAGTGTCGGAGAAAAACAGTCT
>CAVJCT010000027.1:0-3242 GCA_963648205.1 Flexilinea sp. | reverse complement strand
TCGAGTTCAAATTAGATGGCACGGCAGACGAGGCTTTGCAACAAATCAAGGACAAGGGTTATGCTAAAGAATATCTTGCTGATGGTCGCCCAATTCGCTTGATCGGTTGTAGTTTCTCTTCGGAGACGGGAACGATTGGGGAGTGGAAGTGTGATTCATTGGATTAGGAATTTGAAGTGAGGTTTTTACGAGTTAAATTTGTAAATACATTGAAGTGTTATGAGGTACCCCATTGGAATACAGTCGTTTGAAAGAATCATAAAAGAAGGTTATGTCTATGTTGACAAAACGGATTTGGTTTATTCGCTTGTCAGCAGTTCTCCGATTTATTTCCTGAGTCGCCCGCGGCGGTTCGGAAAGAGCCTTCTTATCTCCACGCTTGAGAACTATTTCTCTGGAAATAAGGAACTTTTCAAAGGACTGGCAATGGAAAAATTGGAGAAGGAGTGGAAAAAATATCCGATTTTTCATGTGGATTTCAATGGAGAAGAATTTTTCCGTTCCAATGCTTTGGACAATAAAATTCTTGGGCAACTTAAGGATTGGGAACAAAAATATAATGTCAAAGTATTGCCTGAGTATAGCATTGGCACACGGTTTTCCAATATCCTTGAAGCAGCACACGAACAGACAGGATTGGGCTGTGTTGTTTTGGTCGATGAATACGACAAGCCTATGCTGGATGTGTTGGACAGTAATCTTATGGTGGAGGTCGACGGCAACAAAATCAGCATAGAGGATAAAAATCGGGAAACGCTGAAGGCTTTCTATTCTACATTTAAACTGGCAGACAAGCATCTTCGGTTTGTCTTCTTGACGGGTGTTACAAAGTTTTCACAAGTGAGTGTTTTCAGTGGCTTCAACCAACCAAAAGATATCAGTATGGTGGATAAATACGATACGATATGTGGAATTACTGACGAGGAAATCGATATCTATTTCCGAGAGGTAGTTGAAGAAATGGCTCTGAAGAAAAAGAAGACGGTTGAAGAAATGCGCAGTATGCTTCGTAAACGCTTCGATGGCTACCATTTTAGCACTCGATTGAAAGGCGTTCATAACCCATTCAGTCTTCTGAATACTTTTGATAGCCAAGTGATTAATGACTATTGGTTTAGAACTGGCACTCCAACCTATTTGATTCGGTTACTCAATCACTCCGATAAAAACTTGGATGAACTGACGAACAAATACTATACGCAAAGTCAGTTTATTGATTATAAGGCGGATAAGGAAGAACCGCTACCGATGATATACCAAAGTGGTTATTTGACGATAAAGGGGGTTGATGACGATGACGATGATACGTTGTTTCTTCTTGATTTTCCTAATGATGAAGTAAAACGAGGTTTTGTGTCGTTGGTCGGCAACAATTATCTGAAGCAGAAGGATGACATTGAATGTACATGCTTTCAATTGTCGAGGGCATTGAAGGAGAATGATTTGGAAAAATTCAGAGTTCAACTCACCGCCTTTCTTGCCAGCGTCCCTTACGAGATGCGTCGCAAAGAAAATGAGCAGGAACGAGAACGCTACTTCCATTACACGTTCTACCTCATTATGCGTTTGATCAGCACCTACATAGTCTACACAGAGAAACGTCAAAGCCAAGGTCGTGTGGATTGTGTCATTGAGACGAAAACCAACATCTACATCTTCGAGTTCAAATTAGATGGCACGGCAGACGAGGCTTTGCAACAAATCAAGGACAAAGGTTATGCTAAAGAATACCTTGCTGATGGTCGCCCTATTCGCTTGATCGGTTGTAGTTTCTCATCGGAGACGGGAACGATTGGGGAGTGGAAGAGTGAATCATTGGATTAGGAATTTGAATTGAGGTTTTTACGAGTTAACTTTGTAGAAAATTGAAGTGTCATGAAATACCCTATCGGAATACAGTCGTTTGAAAGAATCATAAAAGGAGGCTATGTCTATGTTGACAAAACGGATTTGGTTTATTCGCTTGTCAACAGTTCTCCTATATATTTTCTGAGTCGCCCGCGACGGTTCGGAAAGAGCCTTCTTATCTCCACGCTTGAGAACTATTTCTCTGGAAATAAGGAACTTTTCAAAGGACTGGCAATGGAAAAATTGGAGAAGGAGTGGAAAAAATATCCGATTTTTCATGTGGATTTCAATGGAGAAGAATTTTTCCGTTCCAATGCTTTGGACAATAAAATTCTTGGGCAACTTAAGGATTGGGAACAAAAATATAATGTCAAAGTATTGCCTGAGTATAGCATTGGCACACGGTTTTCCAATATCCTTGAAGCAGCACACGAACAGACAGGATTGGGCTGTGTTGTTTTGGTCGATGAATACGACAAGCCTATGCTGGATGTGTTGGACAGTAATCTTATGGTGGAGGTCGACGGCAACAAAATCAGCATAGAGGATAAAAATCGGGAAACGCTGAAGGCTTTCTATTCTACATTTAAACTGGCAGACAAGCATCTTCGGTTTGTCTTCTTGACGGGTGTTACAAAGTTTTCACAAGTGAGTGTTTTCAGTGGCTTCAACCAACCGAACGACATTAGTATGGTGGAGAAATACGACACCCTCTGTGGAATCACCGACGAAGAGATTGACACTTATTTCAGCGAGTCTGTTGCGGAGTTGGCAGAGAAAAAGAAGAAGAGCGTGCCAGAGATGCGCAGTATGCTCAGAAAACGCTTCGACGGCTATCATTTCAGTACTCGATTGAAAGGTGTTCATAATCCGTTCAGCCTTCTGAACACGTTTGAAAATCAGGCGATTGACGACTATTGGTTTAGTACGGGTACTCCAACCTACCTTGTCCGTCTACTCAACCATTTTAATGAAAATTTGAGTGAACTGACCAATAAATATTATACTAAAAGTCAGTTTTATGACTATAAAGCGGACAAGGAAGAGCCACTCCCGATGATTTTTCAGAGCGGTTATCTGACGATAAAAGCTTATCGAGAGGAAAGGCAAACTTTCTTACTGGATTTCCCTAATGATGAGGTGAGACGAGGTTTTGTTACATTAGTTTCTAACAACTATCTGAAGCCTAAAGATTGCGTTGAGAGTTGGATAGACAAACTGTTGGACGCTTTGGAGGATGACGATATGGACCAACTAAGGGACGTGTTTACTGCGTTTCTATCCAGCGTCCCTTACGAGATGCGTCGTAAAGAAAACGAGGAAGAACGAGAACGTTACTTTCACTACACGTTCTACCTCATCATGCGCATCATCAGCACCTACCTTGTCTACAC
>CAVJCT010000026.1:0-69020 GCA_963648205.1 Flexilinea sp. | reverse complement strand
AAATCCAACTTTGTAGTACACAGTAAACAAAACGGTCAACGCTAAATCGCTGATAAGGTTGAACTTAAAGTTGAAAATTGCAAAGTTGGGTTAATTATTTGCTCTGTATATTCACCAATGTTACCTTTTAACGTTGTAAAATCAGCCTTCGAGATATAGTTAAAAAAATCATTTAAGTCATCACCCTCGTATGGTGCATCAAAATAACTACCGAAAAACAAAATTAGTTTATCCACCAAATCGGGATCTTTCAATGTACACTCTTTTAAATAATTATTAATGACACTATAGATAAAACCGCCATCCACAATTCCAATTTTTTCAGGTTCCTGTCTGTGAAGGACAGCGTATCCCGTTTTATGAAAAGTAGTTATTGCGCATTCAATTTTTAAAGCCTTATTTATTTTATCTTGTAACTCCCCAACCGCCTTATTCGTAAACGATATCACCAATATTTCATTAGGCTTCACATCTTTTTTGTCAACAAGATACTTCACCTTCGCAGCCACCGTCGTCGTTTTACCAGCACCTGCTCCAGCTATTACCAATGTATAGTCTTCATCAGACAAAACCACCCTTCGTTGTTCAGCATCTAACTGTATCATCGGATCTACACAACGGAGAATATTATCTAAATATTTCTTTTCAGAAGAAAGATGGGTACTAATAAAATTCTCGTTATGATCTTTAATCTGTTGACTATTAATAGATTGAAAATCAATAAATGTTTCTATAAAATTCTTTACTTGACCAACTTTTATATGATTAGAATTGCAATAATATTCTAATGTATTCGTCTGTTCCAAAGAACAAAACATACTATATAAGTTTTCATATTCATTACAGATAAAACGATAATCAGACTTTGCTAAATACTTCTCTCTTTTCAACAAATCACGGACATCCGCTTCAAACCTTTGGAGTTGTCTAATCTCCTCAACGTTAGAAGTAACCGTATTTTCAACATTTTTATGACGCTTAAATAACCAATCAAATATTGACATTTCCCTGTTTAAACATATTTTCCATAGAATTTACAAAAATAAGAATCTGAAATTTAATAAACAATTAGTCTGAATACTTCATACGTATGTCACACACGATCAAATTCAAACATTACACGAACCTTCATAAGGAAAATGGGACAACAACCGAGCTGAAATTATTTTACTCCCCCTTTCTCCAATCCAAGGGGGTGATTCCTGTTAGGCGTTTGAAATATTTACAAAAGAAAGAGTCGGTGGGGAAATGGAGTTCGTCGGAGATTTGGGCAACCGACTTGTTACTTTGCCGTAACAAGACCTTGGCTAAGGTGATGACGGCACGGTCTATCCACTCCTTGGCAGTGATGCCACTGACCTCGTGGATGACGGTGCCAAGGTGGCGTTTGGTGATGCAGAGTCGATTGGCATAAAAGTCGAGTTGGCGTTCGTCTCGACAGTGATTGTTGACAAGCGCAATGAAATTCTGGAAAATCTCGTGCTGTCGGTTGTTGGAATTGGCAGAAAAAGCATCCTCTTGATTCATAAAAATATCATTGAAAACACGAGTAATCACACAAATCATACTGTTGAGGGTTTCCTGCTGAATAACCTTTTCCTTTGACAAACTCCACATCGCAACAAACAACGGTTCTATCAGATTTCGTTCTTTTTCCTGCACCTTCAGTATGAGATTCTTCGATTGTATAGAAAAAATATCAGGCATTTGCTGCTGAAAAGCGAAGTGCATACGATCATTCGACACACCAATACCCGTTACTGTAAAATCACGACTCGCAGAAATCGGTTCTATGATGGTGCCAGGCATTATTACTGCCATCGTTCCTTCCTCTATAATATAATTCTGAAGATTGACAACAGTGCGTGCATTTCCCTTTTTACAAAAAAGAAATCGGTAATCCTCAATAAGATACGGCCCTTTTTTCTCTGATATAAATGGAGAAAGAATACTCACCGCATCAATCACAACGCCCAAATCGTCTTTGAAAAACAAGTGCTTCGTCAGACCATCATCAATCTTGGTGAAGGCATTGAACATCTTGCGCATGCTAAGTTTTTGAGGAGATGACATATATGCTATTTTTTGTTTAACGTTTGTAAAGATAACGAATAATGGAATTTTGACAAGTAATTGAAGTAAAAATCGTACAAAAAGAACATTTTTCCGTCAAAATAAGTAATGAAAGAGAAACGGAATAGTGCGTAATTTGCCTTGAAACAAGAACTGATTCGGATATGAAGAAACGAATATTATTAATTGCATGGGCAGTGGGAGCATTGAACGTTGCCCACGCCTTGACATTAGGTGAATGTACGCAGATGGCACAGGAGAACTACCCTGCCATCAAACAGTATGACCTCATCACGGCAACGCGCGACTACAACCTCAGCAATGCCTCCAAAGGGTGGTTGCCCAAGATTTCGGTGCAAGCCAGTGCCTACGGATTTACAGACATTCTCGATTCGGAAAGCAAACTGAGCCAAATGGGAGTTGAACTTGAGAACTATATCGTAAGCGGTAACGTAACCATACAGCAAACAATATACGACGGTGGAAAGACGGCAGCCTACAAACGAGTCATCTCGGCAAAGTCGGAAACAGAGACACGGCAAACGGATGTTACACTGTACAATATAAAAGTGCGTGCAGAAGAATTGTTCTTCGGCATATTGCTCCTTGATGAGCAGTTGAAGCAGAATGAAATTTTACAGAGCGACTTACAGGTGAGCATAAAGACTGTGGAAAATATGATTCGCGGAGGCATTGCCGACCAAAGCGACTTGGATGCGCTACAAGTGGAACTACTCAACGCTCAGCAGCAGAAAGATGTTTTTGAGGCATCGCGAGTTGCTTACGTGAAAATGCTCGGCACTTTCATCGGGAAAGAATTAGACAGTGAAACCGTTTTCGAGAAACCCACAATGATTGAAACGAATAGTAGTGAATCCTCTTTTCGACCTGAGATGGAACTCTTTTCGTCTCAAGACAATTTGATAGAGGCGCAACGCAGGCAACTCAGTTCCACACTACGACCCACCATCGGATTTATGGGCATGGGATTGTTGCATACGAAAGTATCGGACATCATCAACGCAGGAATGTTGATCGGCGGAGTGTCTATTTCATGGAACATCAATGCCCTCTACACACGCAAGAATGACCTCAATAAACTTAGCGAACTGAGTCAGCAGAATGATGTGAAACGCCAGACTTTCCTCTTTCAAAACCGACTTCAACAAGAGGAGACGGACGGAACAATCGAGGCTCTTCGCAAACAAATTGAGAGTGACAACAAAATCGTAGAACTTCGTGAGGAGATCCGCAACAAAGCAGACCGCAAGGTGGCAGCAGGAACAGAAAGTGTTAATGAGTTGGTGCGCGACATCAATGCAGCCGACCGAGCGAGAGGACAACGAGCCATCCACGAAGTGCAATTGCTCAAAGCAATGTACGGACTTAAAAATCTAATCGGAAAATAATCTTAAAAAAAATAATTATGAATAAACTGAATACATTGATAATTGCAACATTGGGCATTCCATTCGTTGCCTGCAATAATAGTGAGAAAGAGTATGATGCAACTGGAACTTTCGAAGCCACGGAGATAACCGTATCGGCGGAGCAAAACGGAAGACTTCTTTCATTTGACGTGAACGAAGGTGACCGTGTAACTGCCAACCAGCAAGTAGCGTTGATCGATACGACACAACTCTTCTTGAAGGCAAGACAAGTGGGCGCAACCAAGTTAGTCTATGCCTCACAGCGACCAGACATAGCCAAGCAAGTGGCAGCCGTACAACAACAATTAGCGAATGCACGACAAGAGCAGCAACGCTTCGCCGATTTAGTGAAAGACGGGGCAGCCAACCGCAAACTATTGGAAGACGCGGAGAATCAAGTGCTGGTGTTAGAGCGTCAGTTGACCGCACTGCAATCATCGCTAAGCACATCAACGAACAGTCTCAACGCACAAATGCAAACAGCAGACGTGCAGTGCTTGCAAGTGGCAGACGAACTACAAAAGTGTCATGTAACCGCACCTATCGACGGCACGGTGTTGGACAAATATATGGAGTGCAGCGAGTTTGCCACCATCGGCAGACCATTATTTAAGATAGCCGACATTGACAACATGTTTTTGCGAGCATACGTTACAACCAATCAGTTGAAGAACGTGAAGATTGGGCAGGCAGTAAAAGTGTTCGCCGACTATGGCAATAACGAACGGAAAGAATACACTGGGAAAGTAAGTTGGATTTCCGCAAAATCGGAGTTCACACCCAAGACCATCCTCACAGACGATGAACGGGCAGACTTAGTTTATGCCATAAAAATCGCCGTAAAGAATGATGGAGAAATCAAAATCGGAATGTATGGAGAGGTAAAATTCTAACGTAAATCGATTGTCAAAATGGGAAACTTTGCAGTTACAGTGAACAATATCTGCAAGCGGTATGGAGCAGTTCAGGCTCTGAAGAATGTCTCTTTCAACGTGAAAGAGGGTGAGATATTCGGACTTATCGGACCAGACGGAGCGGGCAAGACCTCACTATTTCGCATTCTCGCCACACTGTTATTAGCAGATGAGGGAGAGGCGACCGTCCACGGATTTGACGTTGTGAAAGGGATGACCGAAATACGCCAATGTGTGGGGTATATGCCTGGCAAATTTTCACTCTACCAAGACCTGTCCGTAGAAGAAAATCTGACCTTCTTCGCAGAACTTTTCGGCACTACCGTGGCAGATGGCTATGAATTAGTGAAAGCCATCTATCAGCAGATAGAACCCTTTAAAGAGCGACGAGCAGGGGCGTTATCGGGCGGAATGAAGCAGAAATTAGCACTCTCTTGCGCCCTCATACATCAACCCCAAGTGTTATTTCTCGACGAACCAACGACGGGAGTCGACCCAGTGAGTCGCAAGGAGTTTTGGGAGATGCTTTCGACATTGAAAAAAAGAGGCATCACCATCATCGCCGCCACGCCCTACTTAGACGAGATACGATGTTGCGACCGAGTTGCCTTTCTTCACGAAGGAACGTTGAAAGGGATAGGCACACCCGACGAGATACTCACACGCTTCAAAGATGTGTTTTGTCCAGAAGGCATTTCTCATTCAAAAGAGAAAAAATTCATTGAGGATGTCATTGAAGTGAATCACCTTGTGAAAGCGTTCGGCGATTTTCATGCTGTCGACGACATTTCATTCACCGTAAAGCGTGGCGAGGTGTTCGGATTTCTCGGTGCCAACGGTGCAGGGAAATCGACTGCGATGCACATTCTCACAGGTCTCAACGCACCAACAAGTGGCACAGGACGAGTGGCAGGTTGCGACATCACAACCGAGTACGAGCAAATCAAAAAGCACATTGGATACATGAGCCAGAAATTTGCTTTGTATGAAGACCTCACCGTCCGCGAGAACATTCGTCTCTTTGCAGGTATCTACGGTATGCATCCGAAGATAATAAAGGAGAAGACGGACGAACTGCTCAATCGTTTGGAGTTCACCGACCATGCCGACGACATTGTTAGCAGTCTACCTTTAGGGTGGAAACAGAAATTAGCATTCTCTGTCAGCATCTTCCACGAACCCCAGATTGTGTTCCTCGACGAACCGACCGGAGGTGTGGACCCTGCCACTCGCCAGCAGTTTTGGAAACTCATCTACGATGCTGCGGAACGAGGAATCACCGTCTTCGTAACCACCCACTACATGGACGAGGCGGAGTATTGCGACCGAATATCCATTATGGTAGATGGAAAGATCAAAGCTATGGGGACACCCGACGAACTGAAACGCTCTCTCGGTCTGCCCGACATGGACAGTGTCTTCACCTACCTGGCACGCACATCAACAAGACAATGACAATTCACTATGAAACAATTCATTTCATTCATCATTAAAGAAACACGGCACATTCTGCGCGACCGCCACACGATGCTCGTCCTTTTCGGCATGCCGATAGCGATGATGCTACTCTTCGGTTTCGCCATCTCTACAGATGTGAAAAACGTGCGCACGGTAGTGGTTACCTCGTCTGTCGACCACGAGACGCAGGCAGCCATCACACGACTCAGTTCCAACGAATATTTCGACATTATGTATAAAGTGGGAAAGCCAACAGATGCCGAGCGACTCATCCGCAGTCAGAAAGCGGACATGGCAATCGTCTTCGGCAATGATTTTTCAACCCAACACAGTGGGGTGCAAATCATCACCGACGGCGCAGACCCCAACATGGCACAAATGTACAGCAGATATGCCAGTGAGTGTTTACGAGGAGGTTCAGAAGCCTATACGCCGATCTACACTGCCCTACTCTTCAATCCGCAAATGCGAAGTTGCTACAACTATGTGCCAGGTATAATGGGTATGTTGCTCATGCTCATCTGCGCCATGATGACCTCAATCAGCATCGTACGCGAAAAGGAACGCGGAACGATGGAAGTGCTTTTGGTAAGTCCGATTCAACCGATACTCATCATCATCGGCAAAGTCATTCCTTACCTTGCTTTGGCTTTCGTCATTCTGTGCTTCATCCTCGGAGTTTCCTATTTCATTCTCGACGTTCCTATCGCTGGAAGTCTCGGTTGGATTTTCTTCGTTTCAGGCATCTACATCATCGTGGCACTCTCCCTCGGTATGCTGATCAGCACCGTGGCAAAGACACAACTCGTGGCACTACTTGCTTCTGCAATGATGCTCATTCTGCCGTGCATTTTGCTAAGTGGTATGATGTTCCCCATCGAGAGTATGCCGAAGATTCTGCAATATATCTCCGCCATCATGCCACCTCGATACTACATTTCTGCCATCCGTAAACTGATGATTATGGGTGTGAGCATTGATAAAGCAACTCAAGAAGTGGCGATACTCACTGGAATGGCGATTGTACTCCACACCGCCGCATTGCTAAATTTCAAAAAAAGACTGTCATGACCATACAATACCTCATTCAAAAAGAGTTCTTGCAGATACGTCGCAATACGTTCATTCTGCGCCTCATCGTGATATTTCCCATCATGATTATGTGTGTGATGCCTTGGGTGATGAACATGGAGATTAAAAACATCTCCGTCGAGGTGGTTGACAACGACCATTCTACCCTATCGTCCCAGCTCATCCACCGCATTGAATCCTCTAACTATTTCATTTTCAGCGGTCAAAAACAATCATACGCTGAGGCTATGACCGACATTGACAATGGTAAAACGGATGCTATCGTCGACATTCCGCACGATTTTGAGAAAAATCTGCTTTGTGGTGAAAAAACCCACATCTTCGTTGCCGCCAACTCCGTCAACGGTACGAAAGGCAGCATGGCTCTGAGTTACCTAAGCCAGATTATCGGCGGACATATCGGAAACTTCACCACAAGCGAAAGCACTCTTGAAAGCACCTCCATCGACGGATTCATCAGCACGTTGTATCTCTACAACAAACATTTGAACTACAAAGTGTTTATGATACCCTCGCTAATGGCGATCCTACTTCTTCTCACCTGTGGCTTCTTGCCTGCATTGAACATCGTTGGCGAGAAAGAGACTGGCACCATCGAAGCCATCAACGTAACGCCCGTCTGCAGATCATCGTTCATCCTTGCCAAGCTCATCCCCTACTGGCTGATCGCTTTCGTAGTGATCACCATCTGCTTCATCCTCGCATGGGCAGTCTACGGAATCACCTGCCAAGGCAACATTCTGCTTTGCTATCTGCTCGCCATGCTGATGGCACTGACTTTTAGTGGATTCGGTCTCGTCATCTCCAACTACAACGACACTATGCAACAAGCGGTACACGTAATGTGGTTTTTCGTGGTGTGTCTCATCCTGCTTAGCGGACTCTTCACTCCTGTTCGTTCAATGCCTCACTGGGCTTATCTCTCAACGTATGTGAACCCAATGCATTATTTCATTGATGCCATCCGCACCGTTTTCGTACGAGGAGGCGGCTTCCATTGTATTGCTCATCAAGTAGCAGCCCTCGGCATCTTCGCCATCGTTATAAATGCTTGGGCAATACAGAGTTACAAGAAACACAACTAACCCACAGACACTCATTTCTTTTTCTTTTGATATTTTGTTGTTCTGTTCTTTAAGACACTAAAAAAAAGTCCGTCAAACCTAATTGACGGACTTTTCTATTTTCTCTTAACGCATCTTCAATTTCTGACCGATATAAATATTGTCGGATCTTAGATTATTCCATTTCTTGATTTGTGAAACAGAAACCTTTCTTCGTCTCGCAATCGTAGAAAGAGTGTCACCCTTTTTCACAACATACGTTCCTTTGGCTATCGCTCCACTCTTTCCTTTCACTCCTCTGAAATAAGGATCCGCATTCGCTGGCAAAACAACCACACGAGTCAAAACATTGAAAGAATCGGCTTTATACTTTACAATCGAATCCTTCATTTCGATGAACGAACCCACACTCTTCTGTGGCAAACACAAAGTGTACGACTGTCCATTGCCTGGAATAATATCCTTGCGATACTGCGGATTCATGTTGCGAAGTGTCTCAATGTCAATATTTAAGACTTCCGCAATCTGTTGCAAATGCATCTTTTCCGTGAGCATCACCGTATCACAAACATACGGCATTTCAACTCTTGCCGGACAAATATTATGCTCTTTGTAATAAGTCATCGCGTAGGTCGCAGCAATAAAGGCTGGCACATATCCTCTCGTCTCCTTTGGCAAGTATGGATAAATCGCCCAATAGTCTTTCTTTCCACCCGCACGTTTCATTGCCTTGTTGACATTTCCTGGTCCACAGTTATACGCAGCAATCACGAGCGACCAGTCTCCGTACATCTTATACAAATCACGGAGGAATCTTGCAGCCGCATTGGTTGACTTAATCGGGTCGCGTCTCTCATCAATCAAACTATTGCCTTGTAATCCATAGATTTTTCCAGTTCCATACATAAACTGCCAAAGTCCAGACGCTCCTACACATGAATAGGCTCGCGGATTCAACGCAGACTCAATCACTGGTAAATACTTCAATTCAAGTGGCAACCCTAAAGCATCCAACGCATGCTCGAAAATTGGATAATAATAATTTCCAATTCCCAACATATATGACATTTGTTTACGTCTCTTCTGCGTATACAACTCAATGTAACGTTTTACGATTGGATTATAAACCAACTCGAAAAGTGACGGAATCTTCTGCAAACGCTCCATATAAACGGAGTCCGAAAAAGTTGGTCCGATACTGTCTGTCTTACAGTCTGAACTTAAAATCGCTCCTTGATAAATGCTCAACAACGAAGCCAACTTATTGTCAAAATCAGCAGGCAAATCATCCACCTGAACCACAACGGTCGTATCTACATCTGTCATCAAAAGGGAGTCTAACACCATCTCCTCCTCTAATGCCTCTATTTCAACTGAATCAACTGGCTCACTCACCTCTTCTTGCACTTTCTCTGGCTCTGGTTCCTGCTCAGCCTCTTTTTTCTCAGACCTCGCTGAACATACTCCTATTAGAAAAAAAGACAAGAAGAATACTCCTACAAAACGTTTCATCTTTAATTATTTAAAACGGAAACTGCACTGTAGACCAACCGTCGCTCTCTGCGTCGTCTCTCCAGTTACACCTTCCATACCATATAAATTGATAACAGGCTCTACCTTCATCGAAAGGTCGTCCGTTACCGTAAAATCATACAAATGTGCATCCACAAAAGCATCAATCACACTCACCATATAAAACGCCACCAATCCAAACGTACTCAAATCTCGGTATCGTCTGTATCGTGTCGTCTTCGACTTCAAAGTCTGCTGCAACCACGATTGCGTTCCATTATAGTTGGTGTTGATGAGATTCTCATAACTCTTAGTCGTCGGATCATTGTCCAAAATATCTCGATAAGCATTATGATACTCGTTGTACATTCGATTGTTCCAACCTAAGAAATAGGTGAACGTGAGAATGCCTCCATATAAAATCGGTAGTTTCCAATAGCTTCGGTTATAGATCTGACCCAAACCAGGGCATACCAAAGCATACCACGTCGCTCGTTTAGGATCTGGTTTGAAATACAAGTCTTCCTCCTTCAATCTTCGCTTCTTCTTCGTCGCACTCTTCGTCGAATCATTATCTGTAACAAATTCAAACTGAATATGTGCCGTGTCTGACTTTGACTCTAAAGCAGCCGTTTTTTCACTGCTTTGTTGACCTTCCTCTGTAGTATTTACAGTAGCGTTATTTCCCTGACTATCAGTCGATTCCACCATAACAGGGAGAATCGGTGCAACAACAGAATCAGACGCAGAAGGAAACGCTTTGATTGTGAGCAACCAAAGTGTCAAAAGCATATATATCCGAATCCTGTTCTTCAAGATATCGATATTATTTACCTTAAAAAGGTCGCCCGAAGACGACCTACTTTAAGCATTTTCTTCATTATTATCGACGTGCAGAGAATCAAAGATTTCCATAATCTTCGCAAACTCTTCGTCATTCTTGAAAGGAATAGAAATACTTCCCTTTCCCTTCGCATTTACTGACAATTTCACATCCGAAGCGAACACCTCCGACAGTTTATCTTTCAGTAAAGAATACTCTTCTGAAATCTCTTTTTTAGCAGGCTTTTCTGATTGTTCAGTCTCCTTGCCAATATTTCGTACGAGTTCCTCAACCTTTCTAACGGTCAGACCGTGTTTCAATATTTCATTGTAGATGGAAAGTTGATCGACTGAGTTCTCAGCTCCAAGCAATGCTCTTGCATGACCCATATCAATCTTCTTCTCCTTCAATCCCATCTGAATCTCAGCTGGAAGACGAAGCAAACGAACGTAGTTGGCAACGGTGGCACGATTCTTTCCAATTCTATCACTCAACTGATCTTGCGTGTAATGACACTGCTCCATCAAACTTTGATAAGAAATGGCAACCTCTATGGGGTTCAAATCGACGCGCTGGATATTCTCCACCAACGCCATCTCGAGAACTTGATCGTCCGTAACCTCACGAACGTAGGCTGGAATCGCCTCCATTCCGCAAAGTTGCGATGCTCTGAAACGACGCTCACCTGCGATAATCTGATATTTATGATCAGCAATCTTACGCAACGTAATTGGCTGAATCACACCAATTTGACGAATTGACTCTGACAACTCTAAAAGTGCCTCCTCGTCAAATTCGCGTCTTGGTTGGTCTGGATTTGCCTCAATCTCAGAGAGAGGTATCTCATTGAGAGAAGATGCTCCTTCAACTTTCACATCCTCCTCTTTGATACCGAACAACGCATTGACACCGCCTCCTTTTCCTTTTTTCAAGGCAGACATGTCAAGCTCCATATCGTCTAAGCCACTACTTAAGCCTCCTAAACCTTTCTTTGCCATAATACTTTGTTTCTATGTTTCTAAAGTCCTACTACTCAGCTGTTTGTCCTTCTGGTTGATTATTTTCAATCAATTCTTGTGCCAACTGCATATAGCAAATTGCACCCTTCGACTCAGCATCGTATGTGATGACTGGCTTATGGAAACTTGGCGACTCACTCAATTTGATATTTCTTTGGATAATCGTCTTAAACACCATATCTCCAAAGTGCGAACGTACATCGTCAACCACCTGATTGTTCAAGCGAGTACGTGCGTCGTACATAGTCAACAAGAAGCCTTCTATCTCCAAATCCGGATTCAACTTGCTCTGAACCAACTTGATGGTACTCAACAACTTAGAGATTCCCTCCAAAGCGAAAAACTCACATTGTACAGGAATAATCACTGAGTCGGTCGCCGTCAAAGCGTTCAACGTAATCAATCCTAAAGATGGAGAACAGTCAATCAAGATATAGTCATATTCATCCTTCAAAGGGGTCAACGCTCTTTTGAAATACATCTCTCGGTTTTCCAAAGAGACCAACTCAACCTCCGCTCCCACTAAATTAATGTGTGAAGGAATGATTTGCAGATTGTCTAATTCTGTGTTCAAAATAGCTTCATGAGGATCAATCGTGCCGAGCAGACATTCGTAAACCGTCTTGTCAGGATGCTCCAAACGACGTACATCATACCCGTATGTAGATGATGCATTTGCCTGAGGATCAGCGTCTACTATCAAAACTTTCTTCTCTAAAACAGCCAACGATGCAGCAAGATTGACTGTAGTAGTCGTTTTTCCGACACCACCCTTCTGGTTTGCTAACGATATAATCTTTCCCATATCTAATCATTTAAAAACTGCGCAAATATAGCACTTTTTTACGACTGAAAATAACACTCTCAAGGCATTTGGAGAATCACTCTTTTCTAATCGTTTGATACTCACTTATTGCAATAGTTATCAACAGCCAATTTGTTAATAACTACTGCCATTTTGTTAATTACTCGTTTCTAACGCTCAGTCTCTATACCTTTTTAGAATGTCGCCATACTGGTCAATCCGACGATCACGCAAGAACGGCCAAATACGTCGCACATCCTCAGAACGCTTCATCGAAACTTCCACAACTCGCACTTCTTCTTCTGTATTCGAGAGTTTTGCCAACACCTCTCCTTGTGGTCCTGCGACAAAACTATTTCCCCAGAACTGGATTCCATTGGTTGCACCCGATGGATCTTCTTCCCAACCAACTCGATTGACCGACACCACTGGCAAACCATTCGCCACCGCATGTCCTCTTTGTGAAATCATCCACGCCTCGGTCTGTCTGGCTTTTTCATCTTCTGGGTCTGTGCTTTCCCATCCTATCGCCGTCGGATAGATCAACATCTCCGCTCCTGCCAACGCCATCAAGCGCGCAGCCTCTGGATACCACTGATCCCAACATACCAAAACTCCTAATGTTCCTACAGAGGTTTTAATCGGATTGAATCCTAAATCTCCAGGCGTAAAATAGAATTTCTCGTAATATGCTGGGTCGTCTGGAATGTGCATCTTCCTGTATTTTCCTGCTATTGTTCCATCTTTTTCAATGACAACCGCCGTGTTGTGATACAAGCCAACTGCCCGCTTCTCGAACAAAGACAACACAATCACAACACCCAACTCTTTGGCTAAAGCACCGAAACTTTCCGTCGACGGACCAGGTATCGATTCTGCTTGATCAAACTGGTCGACATCCTCCTCCTGACAAAAATAGAGTCCATTATGCAACTCTTGCAAAACAACCAACTCCGCGCCTTGAGCTGCACATTGTCTCACTTTTTCTTGCAGACGACGTTGATTGTCTGCCCTGTCAGCACCGTTATGCTGTTGTATCAAACCTACTTTCATCTTTTCTTATTTTAAAACGCCCTCGGGCAGTTGCATCGTTATACAATGAAGTGAACCGTGTTGACGAATCAATACTGAACAGTCAACCCCCACCACTTCTCTATCTGAAAACACCTGTTGAAGTCTTGCTAATGCAATCTCATCTTCCTTCACACCATATACTGGAACTAATACAGCCTTATTGATTATCAAGAAGTTAGCATACGTCGCAGGCAATCTGAAATCGTCTTCATATTTGGCAGATGGCAATGGCAAAGCCACCAAATTGTATGGGTTTCCATCCATTTGCTTGAATGATTTCAGTTCCTCTTCCATTTGTTTCAACTCTTCATAATGCTCGTCTTCTGGGTCTTCACACTGCACATACGCAATCGTGTTTTCATTGCAGAATCGTGCCAATGTATCGACGTGACTATCAGTATCATCTCCTGCTAAATAGCCATGATCAATCCACAGAACTCGCTCTAAACCAAACACTTGCTTCAAAAAATCTTCTACTTCTCCTTTTGAAAGATTTTCATTTCTATTGCAAGATAGAAGACACTCGGAGGTCGTCATCAGTGTCCCTTTTCCATCCGATTCTATGCTGCCACCCTCCAAAACATAATGGAGCAGTGAATAATAGCCCGTTTCTGCCGTAAATGTCTCTTTTTCAAAGAGTTGCTTATTGATTTGATTGTCTTTATTGGCAGCAAACTTCAATCCCCAACCATTGAATTGGAAATCATAAAGCATGGGGACTCCATCTACGAAAACGGTTATCGGACCGTGATCTCTTGCCCACGTGTCATTGCTATCAATCGTCTTGAAAGTGATAACATCCTGAATATCAGACAGCAAGTCTCTCACTCTCTCTTCATCTCGACAGACAATGAGCAAGCGTTCTCTTTTTGCAATCTCTTTGGCAACATTGACGTAACACGCCGTTACCTCATCTAATATATAATTCCAATCACTATCTTCATGGGGCCATGTCAACATCACCCCACTCTGCTCCGTCCACTCGGGAGGCAAAACAATCGATGGATTTTCCATATTATAACTTGTTTATATACGAAAAAGGTGCGAAAGCCATGCGAACACGACTTTTGCACCCTATTTCTGTACAAATAGTTGACAAACTAAATGACTGCTTTATTATTTGATATACTCAAAACCAGTGTAAGGAACCAAAGCCTTTGGAATGCGGATTCCTTCAGGGGTTTGGTTGTTCTCCAAAAGGGCAGCCACGATACGAGGCAAAGCCAACGCACTACCATTCAAAGTGTGGCAAAGTTGCGTCTTCTTGTCTGCTCCCTTGTAACGACATTTCAAACGGTTTGCTTGGTAAGAATCAAAGTTAGAAACTGAAGAAACCTCCAACCAACGTTTTTGTGCCTCTGAGTAAACCTCAAAGTCGTAGCAAGTTGCAGCAGTGAAACTCATATCGCCACCGCAAAGGTGAAGAATACGGTATGGCAACTCCAACTTCTGAACCAAACTCTCAACGTGTGCCAACATCTCTTTGTGTGACTCTTTTGAGTGTTCTGGAGTATCGATTCTAACGATCTCAATTTTAGAGAACTCATGCAAACGGTTCAAACCACGAACGTCCTTTCCGTAAGAACCTGCCTCACGACGGAAACATTGTGTGTACGCACAATTCTTGATTGGAAGATCCTTCTCATCCAAGATGACATCACGATAGATATTCGTTACAGGCACCTCTGCTGTTGGAATCAAATAAAGGTCGTCTACCTCGCAGTGATACATCTGACCTTCCTTGTCTGGCAATTGACCAGTACCGAAACCTGAAGCCTGATTAACCACTGTTGGTGGCATAATCTCAGTATATCCTGCAGCACGAGCCTCGTCCAAGAAGAAATTGATCAACGCACGTTGGAGACGAGCACCTTGACCCTTGTAAACAGGGAAACCTGCACCTGTAATCTTAACACCTAATTCAAAATCGATCAAGTCATATTTCTTAGCCAACTCCCAGTGTGGAAGAGCGTCAGCTGGCAATTCTACCACTTGGTTACCCATCTTGACTACCTCATTGTCCTCAGCAGTCTTTCCGTCTGGAACGTCGTCGTATGGCATATTAGGAACAGTGCAAAGGATAGCGGTAATCTTAGACTGAGCGTCGTCCATACCTGCTTGCAACTCCTTCGTCTGCTCTTTAAGAGCTGCGACCTTATCCTTAGCAGACTGAGCCTCGTCTTTCTTTCCTTCTTTCATCAACTGGCCTACGCTCTTCGACAAAGCATTGATCTCTGCTAAAATTGAATCCAAGGAGGCTTGGGAAGTTCTGCGGATCTTGTCCAATTCCAAAACTTTCGCAATCGGCTCTTTCGCGTCGAACTGCTTTCTCGCCAACTTGCGGACTACCTCGTCCGGATTCTCTGTGATAACCTTTAACGTCAACATAACTCTAAGTATATATTAGTTAGTTATTATATTCTTAAACGAACTTGAAAATAAACTTTTACTTTACAAAAATAATAGAATCTAACCTCATTTCATACATAAGGGCAGAATATTCTGTTATCGTAATCGAATTTCCATCATAAACGGTCGTTGCTTTGGATGTTCCATACATCAGATAATAAGGAACATAAAGATTGTAGGTAGAACCCTCGCCCATGTGCCTTAACCCAATGTATAAACCTTTTTCCAAATCTTCCATCGCAATGGTATCGCTCTTCGCAATAAACTGCGACCCATTTGTTTGAAAACCATTATAATGTATACAAACCGTATCTCTCGCACCTGGTTTTGTGTTAGTTGTGGAAACGACCGGCTTATAAAGCAAGCCTGAAGGGTCTTTCTTCACTCCAGATTGGTTTGCAATCCACTGCAAATAGGTTTCGCCCTTCTCTTTATTGGCACGAATCTCCTCGATTGTATCTTCTGATGAATCACTGTCTTTGCATGAAACGACGAAAAAAGAAAGTGGCAAAGCCATCCAAACAAAGGCTTTTACTACATTCTTTTTTGAAAAAATTCTTCCTATCGTATTTAGTCTCATTCGTTTTTCTTCTGAATTATATTTCTATTTCACTTTACGAATCAACGTCATTCCATCTCGAACAGGAACAATCACCTTCTCAACTCTATCGTCTTTATAGATCATATCGTTGAACCGCTGTATTCCTAATGTCTGAGCATCTTTCGAGTCTTCCAAGACGTGTCCATCCCACAAGGTGTTATCGGCAATGATCAAACCGCCAACTCTCAACTTCGGATAGACCACCTCAAAATACTGCTCGTAATGACGTTTATTGCCATCCATAAAGACAACGTCGAACAAGCCGTTTAATTGTGGAATGACCTTCGCAGCGTCTCCAATATGAAGATGAATTTTGTCTGCATAATCACTTTCTGAGAACCGCTTGTCCAAGAACTCCTCTAATTCATCAAAGATCTCGATGGTGTGAAGTTCGCCGTCTTCTGGCAAAGCCTCAGCCATACACAATGCAGAATAGCCCGTGAAAGTGCCAATCTCCAAAATTCTCTTTGCCGACATCATCTCGCAGAACATCTTCAACATTCGTCCTTGCAGATGCCCCGACAACATCCTCGGCTTTAACGTATAAAGGTTAGTGTCGCGCACCAACCTTTTTAAGTACTCTGGCTCATTGTCTATATGAGCCAGAATGTATTTCTCCAAGAATTCGTTCTCCAAATCCATAATCCACAGATTACCAGTAAACAACCGGACAAGGATACTTCTCGTGTTTACGAATAATGTAAACCAAGTTCAACTCATGCGACCATGATCCGTTCTTGTTCTTGTATCCTGTAAACAAATCGTATGAATAAGTGAATTGGAAACTACCAAACTGCAAACCTGCCATGAATGAAGGGGTGTAAACATCGCGGAAATCAGACTTGAATGCGACACCCACAATCAACGGACTGTAAAGCAAACCGATTCCAGAGTAGAAATTTTGGTCTTGTCCTTGAATCTGATAGTAGACATTGAAGAACAAATAGTTGCTTGACAAGTCTGAACGACCAAACAAACCATTTTTCGTCAACAAGTCTTTGAAGTAACTTGCGTGAACTGTCAACTTACGATTCAACACGTTCTCACTCTTATCCAAGAAACCATTTTTAGGCTGACCAATGTGATAGATGGCAACACCGAAAGTGAGCATATTCTCAATCACGAACGAACCACCCGCTGAGAAGTCTGGGTAGACGCGCGAATCTTTATCACCGATATTTTCACTTGTATTCTTTACAACTCGACGGTAGTAGTCAGACCATTGATCCTCGAACACCTGACCATCACCTAAGAAATTAGCAAACAAAGCAGCTTGTACACCTAATCGAATGAAATAGTGAGGTTTAAGACGAATCGTGTGAGCGTAAATCAAATCAAACTCATGCGTTTGCATACAACCTCCAGCCAGGTTATCATACATATAGGCAACACCGACGGAACACATCTGCTTGTAAAAGTTCTGGTCGTAGGATGCACGGATTGTATGAAACTTATTCCCTAACGCAGGCCAATGCTGACGATAATTCAAGCCGAAACGAACGGAGTTTGCAGCACCCGCCAATGAAGGGTTCAACGCAAACGGCATCGTGTTATGGCTCGTTAAACCATAGTCCTGACCCATCGCACTGAATGAGAATAAACTTAATCCCACCAATATTCCTAGTAAAAATTTTCTCATCACTTAACTGTAGTTATCTTTCTACTCAATCTATCTTATAACACTCACAAATCCTTTGTACTCACCTGATTTGTCTATCCCTTTATAATTACTCTTGTAAGAGACAGACCAACCATAAACGCCCATCGGACATTCCTCACCATTAGAATAGGTTCCATCCCAGCCATCTTTTACACTATCACCCTTGAAAACAATCTTTCCATGGCGATTGTAAATGACGTAATGGAAATCTTCTATAAAATCACCTCCCTTGAAACGGAACACATCATTCATTCCATCTCCGTTCGGTGAAAAGGCAGTTGGAGCCCAAACGTCTTTCCAAACATACACATACGAACTACGACTGTATTGACATCCGTTCTCATCCTTCACTTTTACCACTACTTTGAACGAATCTTCTATCGCAAGTTCCTCTTTATCAAACTCATAGCGAACAAACATTCCGTCCAACTCGGCTACCTCGTGTGGCTCTGATACTGCTTTCAATCGCCAAGACCATTCAGCCTCGATCGGATTTACTCCCGTCAAATGTACGATAGGATTGCTCTCCTCTACAATCGAAGGAACGATGTTAAACCTCATTCCTTCACTCGTTTTTGGCTCAATGCTTATCGTGTCATAGCCCTTACATCCATTAATGTCCGTACCAATAACATAGACCTCTGTCGGCTCATCTATCAAGGCTTCCAAATCGTAAGATGTTGTACCACTGATAGTTGCGTTATATGGCTCACTACTGTATGTGTAATTCAGCGCACCTTCTGCACCCAAAACAACCGTCGTTGGAGCATCCGGACAGCCACTCTTACTAATTTCCTCCAAAGATACACTTAAATCGGGATATACTTCTACACGAACGCTTTTTTTTGCGTTACATCCACTTTTTGTGATTCCATTGACAATATACGATGTCGTAACTGATATAGGATAATTAATTGTAGCAGTTGTGTCGCCTGTACTCCATTCGTATCTGTCGGCTCCTGTTGCCGTCAAATCTACCAATTCATTCTTACAAACTCCTGTCGGACCAACGATTGCCACGTTCGGAATTTGATTGACTTTTACATAAATATCCCTTGTGGATGAACAATTATTCTGAACGCCCACCATCTGAACTACAATGTTTCGCTTCGGAACGTATGACAATCTTGAACCTTGACCGACAATAGAACCGTTGGCTATCCATGAGAAATTAGAAGCGCCATGTCCATCCAAAGTGATTGTCTCGCCATCGCATACCACAGTGTCGCCTGTGAAGGAAATGACTGGAGGGTCAATCGTGTAAACCGTGTATTGGGCAGTGTTGGTACATCCTAAGGTATCCCACGCTTGTACTTCAAATGTTTTAGTTTCCGGCAATGTCGCCTCTATCGACTGAGCAGACTCACCTGTCGACCAAGCAAATTGGACAAGTCCTCTACCTGTTGCAGAAAGACATACCGTGCCATCCTTACAGATGGTTTCAAATCCTGAAATTCCGACGGTTGGTTTTGAACGTACGGTGAACGGAATGGACAATTTTGTCGTACATCCATTTTCTCCCGTTCCAATCAAAGAGACGTAGGAAGAGACATTCGGCTTCGACTTGTAATTTTGACCATCCACCGAAGCATTCCACTGATAACTCTCAGCACCACGAGCCGTCAGATACAACGTATCACCAAAACAAATCGTTGTGATTCCGTCGACCCAAACGTATGGTGCAGGAAGTACCGTGATTGGAACTTCTTTTCTTGTGGTACAGCCGTTGGTCGTTCCTTCAACCCACATAACCGTGTTCACAGTTGCCTTTTGAATGAGCATATTCGTGGTCGAACTATCACTCCAAAGGTAACTTGCCGCACCCGAAGCAGCCAACTGCATCGTAACGCCATTACAAACCGTTGTTTTACCATCCACCCTCACCTCTGGGAATGGCAAAGTGCTAATCGTGTGTTTCTTTATCGAAGAACATCCAGTTGCAGTGTCTGTTGCCATCACCTCGAACGTCGTCGTGTCTGAAATCGCCATCACATACGATTTACCCAAATAACCATTGTCCCACTGATAGGTGCAATCGTCATTTTCATTAAAGGCAGAGAGTTGAACCGTCTCACCTTCACATACAGCCGTTGGTCCTTGAATAGAGAACTTAGGTTGTGGATGCACAGTTACAGGGAATGAAGCAGTACCCACACAATTCTTATCAGAGTAACCCGTCACATAGAAAGTTTGACTGGTTGCCAATGTTTTCTCTATCGTTGCCGTCGTCTCGCCCGTCGCCCATTTGTAGGTATCACCACCTTGCACCATGAGCGTTATGTTCTCACCCTCACAAACCTCTTCCTGACCTTGAACAAAAATCGTCGGAACCGGATTTACGACAATCGGAATCACCGTATCTGTAACACATCCGTTTGTCGAACCTTGCACCTTATATGAAGTAGTGTTCAACGTTGGCGTGCGTGTAACCATCGATTTTGTAACACCATCATCCCATAAATAGGACTGCGCGCCTTCCAACCAGAGTGTCAATGCCTCGCCTTCACATACCTCTTTATTACCGTGAAGCACCAACGCAGGCGAATTGTTCACCACCAATTTATGCTCGTAATTGTTTGAACATCCATTAGAATCTGTTCCTAAAATCGTATAAACCGTCGTTTCAGTAGGCGAAACCATCATTGAATCACCATAATAGACATCCTGCCACAAGTACTCCTTCGCTCCAACCGCATAGAGTGTCGTCTGACTACCTGAACAGATAGACGATGCACCTTCAATCTTGACATCTGGCAAAGGATTGATTTTCAAACTCACACATTTTGAAGCCTTACAGCCCGTCTGCGTGTATTCTCCTGTTACACAATAAGTTGACGACTGCTGTGGGGTTAATTTCAGCGTATCACCCACATACGCCGTACTCCAAACATACTCATCGGCATCACCCCAAACCCACAATTTTGCAGGAGTATTGAAGCAAACGGAAGAGTCTCCCTTGATGAAAACCGTCGGAGCAGCAGAAACGGAAACGTTCACCGTCTTATTGTAAGAGCAGCTATATTCGTCAATGATATAAACGCTATAGGTCTGACTCACAGTGGCTTTCTCTTGCAAAGAAATATCTCTCGACACCGTATCTCCTTTCTGATTGAGCCAGAAGAAACTACTTCCGACCTGCGAAGAGAGACACGACAAGGCTATCATATCACCTTCACAAACATTCTGATCTCCGTCGATAGTCAAAATTGGAAGTGGACGAACAGAAACAGGCTTCGTGATTGTATTCGAACATCCATTTCCAGAGATGATGGTCAAAGAAACGTCATACGAACCTGAACTCAGATACTCGTGGGTTGGCGACGGCGAAGTAGACGAATATCCATCACCGAAATCCCAGCGATATTTCTGAATGGTATCTCTTTCAGCCTTGCTCTTATCGGTGAAATTGACCTTCATATCGCAATCATTCTCATAGTCGAAATCTGCCAACAGGTCAATCGTCGAAAGAACGGTATCAGTAGTGATTTTCGTACAAGCATCATTAGAACCCACCATTTCACAGCAGTAATGTGCGCCATCGACAATTTCATCCACTGGAATCGTGATTTTATTTCCATCCGATTTCAGCAAAATACCACTCTCATCACAGCGATACCAATTATAATTTACAAATCCTGTCGGAGCAACAATGATGGCATCATCATTACCACAATTTTTAGGGGTCAACTTCAAAGGTTCTGTTTTTCCCCAGAAATATCCGTAGGCTTTATGGCTACCTCCACCCAAATTGTCGGAGCCATATTTGTTCTCCACCAAACAGTCGTGATTGATAATTTCGATTGTAACCTTATATCCAATATAGGAAGTCAAATCATAACTGACTGTCGTCCAAGGCTGATAGACATAGTCTTCAGGGTCTTGACCACTTTCCACTTTTGACTCACGACAAGTTGAAGGATTTCGTTTCATCGAGTTATTGAAACTGGCATTTCCCGAAAAACTCTCGCAAGGAAGCGTAATCTTCTGTCCCGAAGGAGACTCCAACAAAACAGAGACCAAGAACGCAGGCATCATATAAGAGGTATGCGAGTCATTATCAGGCACATGCAACACACACGCATACTTGTAAGTGAAGAGCGTACTCTCTTCCGTAACATCAAAACTGTACTTGATTCGCTCAGCGTATGCATAGAGTGCGTTTCTGTCGTTCACTGCCTCTGCCTTACCGCTATTTTTACCTATTTGAATAACGATTTCGTTATCTGGATTCACATAAAAACCACTACACGCAATAATCGGGTCTACAGCACCAATATCACTACTCAAAAGGATTCGACCATCCTTTCGCGCATCTGCTTCAGTTACACTTGTCCACTCATACCCATAATCATACGCCACATCTCCATCATTATCAGTGTATTTGTTAGGGACATACTTTCCCGTGTACAATTCCCAACCATCCAACGAGCCACCGATTTTCAGACCCGTTGGAGTTAGAGACTGTCCAACAAGAGCAACTGGCAATACCAGCATAAAAAGGACAAATAGACAAACTTCGTGTGTGTAATGCTTCATGGTAATAATGTATCGAATAAACGGCCTCAGCCAAACAGCAAAAAGGTAGCACAAAAAAGACAAACTCGTTATTTTTTTCTATGAAAGTTATAAAATTAACATAAAAAAACCTTGTTTTTATATGGAAAGAGAATAAAGCGACCTCCTATTTTGTGAACACCAACTCTGAAATTTTGTCGGGCTGAAATGACTCCAAAGCCACGTCGACCAATGTTGTCGGTGTGATTTTTTCTAACTGATCGTTAATATCACTTAAAGTTTCAAAGGCATTAAAACGGAGGAAACTTTTTGCCAACGAAAGGATAAACGACTCTCTATTTTCTTGGGAGATAGCAAGTTGACCCATCAACTGTTTTTTATATCGATCTAATTGCAACTTTGAGAACGGCTGGGTGCAAACTCGTTGTAACTCAGTCCGCACCAAATCGCTACACTTTTCCCGGTTTTTCTCTTCCGTGCCATAATAGACGACAAAAACGCCACAATCGGAATAAGAATTATAGGACGACTCGATGGTATATGCCATTCCGTATTTCTCACGAATAACCAAATTCAACTTGCTATTCATAGACGGTCCACCTAAAATATTATTCAGCAATGCCAACGGAAGGCGGCTGTCAGACGAGAGATCATAGCCTAAAGTACCCAACATCACATGCGCCTGGGTAGTCCGCTTTTTCTGCACAAGTTGGAATGGATGATAATCCAAAACCAACTTGGTTTGTTCTGCACTTCTCTTTTCAGGAATATCGCCAAAATATTTTTCTGCCAAACGAACCACCTTCTTGAAAGGTATTTTTCCTAATGAAAAGAACAAAATTTTGTCCGTGCAATAGGTTCGTTGAACAAAATCGATGGCGTCTTGTGTCTTATACTTCTTTAATTTTTTTGCCTCACCCAAAACATTTCGTCCCATTGGTGTGCCTTGAAAAACCATTCCTTCAAAATCATCATAGATTTGTTCTGAAGGAGTGTCTTTACAAGATTGTATTTCGTCGATGATCACATCCACCTCCTTGTCGATTTCCTTCTGAGGGAAAGTTGCATGGAAAAGAATGTCGGAGCAAAGTTCCATCGCACACTCATAATCCTCACAGAGCATTGTCGCATGGATGAACGTCTCCTCTTTCGCCGTATAAGCGTTCAGTTCGCCACCGAGCGACTCCAATCGGTTGATGATGTGCCAAGATTTACGTTTCTGAGTTCCTTTGAAGAGCGTATGTTCGATGAAGTGAGCCATACCCGACTCGTGTTCCAGTTCGTCGCGAGTTCCCACATTGATGGCGAAACCACAATAAGCCACAGGAGAATCGTCGTAAACATGCACCACGCGAATGGCATTTTTTATCTCATAGAAAGAAATATCAGTCTCCAAATTCATTGCGAAATACTTGTTTTATTTACCAATCAAACGTTTATCCTTTGATTTTCTTCAATTCTTCAGCCGCGATACAAACCTCGTCATACCACTCCTGACCAAAACGGCGAATCAAAGGTCCTTTCAAAAACTTATAGACAGGAAGTTTTTCTTTTTTTCCTAATTCGAAGGCGCATTCACAAATTTTCCACCTATGAATGTTCACTCCAATATCGCCATTTCTAAATTTCTCCAATCGTACGGGGTAAAGATGGCACGAAATCGGTTTGTAGAAATCAATTTTACCTTCTCTATACGCTTTTTCAATCGCACATTTACAAGTACCATCTTCGTCGAAATAGGTGAAAACGCACTTGCCACCCTTCACTATCGGAGTCACTTTATCCCCCTCCTCATCAATATAGAAAACACCCTGCTGACCAATCACTTCCTTTGAATCTTCCGAAAGATCATCCCAGATAACCGGCAAAATCTTCTCTAAGACAGGAATTTCGTCGTCTTCCAACGGAGCGCCAGCATCTCCTTCAATACAGCAAATTCCCTTGCAAACCGACAAGTCGCAACAGAACCGTTTATCGAACAAATCCATCGAAATGATGGTATTTTCTATTTGAATCATCATAGGGCAGTGAGGTTAAAATGTTTTGCAAATATACAAATTCCTCATTGTATTTCTCTCTCAATCCGCTGCACGATCTCTTCGGCATCCTCTTCGGTTACCCACGGACCAGAGGGCAAACAAAGTCCTCTTTTGAAAAGACTGTCCGAGATTCCATAGTTTATAGAAAATGTTCCCTTGTAAATGGGTTGCAAATGCAATGGTTTCCACAACGGACGGGTCTCTATTTTCGCAGATGCCAACGCTCTTCGCAACAACTCGACATTTTTACTGGGCGCAAACTCTGATTCTTCGACAGTTTCGTTCGATTTCACATTCATCTTCTCATCCAATAAAATTGTGTTTAGCCAAAAATTGGAATTGCTTGACTCTGAATAGTTTTCGTGAAATTCAATTCCATCCATTTTCGAGAATGCTTTTCGATAATATTCTGACAAAAATCTATGGTGCGCAATATGCTCGTCCAACACGGTCATCTGACCTCGACCGATTCCTGCGCAAACATTAGACATCCGATAATTGAAGCCTACCTTCTCATGCTGATAGTATGGGAACGGCTCTCTCGCCTGCGTGGCGTAGAACATCACCTTCTGCTTCATCTCCTCGTTCGGACAAATCAATGCTCCACCTCCCGACGTGGTGATCATCTTATTACCATTGAACGACAATGCTCCGAAATTGCCCCATGTACCGCATTTTCGACCTTTGTACGACGATCCTAAAGCCTCCGCCGCATCCTCGATAACAGGGATTTCGTAGGTTTGTGCCACCTCCATTATTTCATCCATCTTCGCTGGCATTCCATAAAGATGGACAACGACAATCGCTTTCGGTTTCCTGCTCGTCTCCCAAATCGTCTTGTCAATCGCATCTTTCAAAAACAGAGGATCCATATTCCAAGAATCACGCTCAGAATCTGCAAAAACGGGCGTTGCTCCTTGATATAAAATCGGATTACACGATGCGCAAAAAGTGAAACTCTGACAAACAACATAGTCGCCCTTCCCCACTCCTAATGCCACCAACGCCAAATGCACCGCCGCCGTACCCGACGACAGGGCGACCACCGGCTTCCGTCCGACTTTTTCATCCTCGAAATAGTCTGCCAACGATTCCTCAAAAGCATTCACATTCGGACCTAAGGGAACGACCCAATTTGTATCAAATGCCTCTTGAACATATTTTTGCTCCGCTCCCGTCTCGCTCATTTTGGCAAGACAAAGGTAGATGGGTTTCCTTTCTTCATTATTTTCCATAAATGATTGTTTTTCTATATCACCTCACCTGCATATCTCATCGTTTTACCTAAAATCGTGCAAAATATCATTTGCATATCTTTCATAAACGAGTAATGATTGAGATAATACAAATTCAGTCTTGTTTTGTCTGGAAATATCACTTCATCATTATACTGTTGTGGATTTTCAACAGTTGCCAACAATTCTTCTTCATTTCGATATTTCAAACTTGCCGGACCAGTGATGCCTGGCTTTAACTTCAAAATCGATTTCGCCTCTCCTTCTAATTTGTCAGCATAGCCTGGCACATCAGGACGCGGTCCGACAAAACTCATATCTCCTTTGAGAACATTCCACAACTCTGGCAACTCGTCAATTTTGTACTTGCGAAGCGTTGCCCCCAACGGTGTTATGCGAGCCTCGCCTGCCACTGATATCGAAGAGCCAGAATGCTCCGTCTCCATCGTGCGAAACTTGTAAATCGTAAATAACTCTCCGTTTTGACCAACTCTTTTCTGTCGGAAGATAATCGGTCCGTTAGGCATTTTCACCCGAATCAACACTGCTACAACAGCAAGAATCGATGATAATACTGCCAAACCTAACAAGGAGAATATTTTGTCAAATACAAATTTCAACGTACTTTATTTAGATAATCTGAAATTTCTTTGTGAATTTCTTCTTTGCTCATCAATGTCTTACCATCTTTTGAGCATTGAATATCAATGAATTGTGGTTCGCTTTCCAACAGTCCTTGATACTCTTTCAAAACATTCTTTTGGAAATCTAACGATGCCTCGTGAATGTCTTTTTTACCATTGAGATAATTACGATCTTCTCCCGAGCGTGTTCCTCGCAAGGTATTTTCCACATGAGAGAAAGGGACATTCAGGAAAAATGAAAAATCTGGTTCTGGCAATTCGTTATGTCTAAACTCAAAGTCTAAAATCCACTCTTTGAGCGATTTCTTTTCTTCCTCCGAAGTCAGTTTTGCACATTGATAGGCAATGTTTGAGTAAACGTATCGGTCGGCTATCACCACCAACCCCTCGTTCAGCCAATTGCGAATCAAATCAACTTTTTCGAGTCGATCGTTAGCAAAAAGCAAAGCCACCAATTTGGGATGAACCTGTTCGATAGAACCAAATTCGCCACGCAAAAACTCTGCCACCAATGCGCCATACACTCCTTGCTCCATCTTCGGGAAATGAATGTATTCGCACTTGCGACCTTGTTTTTCGTAATATTCTCTTAACAAAGACAGCTGCGTTGATTTTCCGCAGCCGTCTAATCCTTCAATTACAATGAATTTTCCTCTCATCGATTCGTATGATTACTCCTCAACCATCTCATATCCAATAGGATGAGACAAAATTGCCTTCGCATTGGTCAATCCGAAAAGTTCCAAAATTGCAGGGCGATCGATAGAACCGCAAGTTACAGTTGCCAAACCTTCAGCAGACGCAAACAAGTAAATGTTTTGCGATACGAATCCTGCGTCGGTTGCTGAATAGAACTGCTTTCCTTCCTCATCGAAATCTGCCATTTTATCAAAATCGGCAACAATCGTCAAAGCCATTGGTGCTACTAAATAGAATCCACCCTTACCTGCTTTTTCTACGAAGTTACCGGCCTTGACCAATTTCAAAGAGTGTGACGCTGCTTGGTAATGGTAAATGGCAGACTTTGTGTAAAGGTAGAGTTCAATCTCCTGAGCATTTCTTGCAGTTGGAGCGGTGCGTTTGCCATCTTCTCTATTCTTGCCTAAAGCACACCACAAAAGGTCTGATACTTGTTGGTCAGAGATCTGTTTGTTAGGGTCAAAAGAGCGAACGGTGCGTCTGTTCTTCAAAGCATCGCTCAAAGTTGCACCTTTCAAGTTTGATGGTGGCAACAAAGCGATAGAGTCTGCCGTTGAATTGGCAATCTCGTAGGTTGCAGGTGCTTCTGCTGCACAGCACTTACTTGAATCTGCCGCATCGCAACAACTTTTATTCTCGCTTGATGAGTTTGAACAACATGCAGTCATAGCAATTCCAGAAACAATCAACATTGCTGCTGTTTTAAATATTTTTTTCATTGCCGTTATTGTTTTAATTATTTTGATTCACCATTTTCTTTGTTTTTCTTTTTCTTAAGATAAGAAGACAAAACCAAATATCCTACGAAGACGATGAACAAGACAATTCCTGCCGCCGCCAAATAGGGTTTATATTCTGCCACCTTCTCTGCTAATTGTTCTTTAGGGACGATGCCGTGCAAGAACCATCCAATGGCAGCCAAAACGCAATTCCACAAGGTCGCACCCAAAAAAGTGAATAGCAAAAAGATATGCATTTTCATCTTAGCCAAACCTGCTGGTATGGATATCAATTGACGAACGGCTGGCACCAAACGACCAATCAAAGTGGACGAGATTCCATGCTCGCGGAAATACTCCTCGGCATGCTCCATCTTCTCTTGGTTGATCATACAGAGATGACCGAACTTACTATTTGCGAATTTGTAAATGATCGGACGACCTAACCAATAGGAAAGTCCATAGTTTATCAATGCGCCTAACAACGCACCAAACGAAGCAGACAAAACCACCCCCACAATATTGAGTTCTCCCGCTGCCGCCTTATACGCTGCAGGTGGAACGACGACTTCTGAGGGGAACGGAATGAACGAACTCTCTATCGTCATCAATATCATCACGGTCCAATAATTCAAATTATCGAGACACCATTGTATTATAGATTCCATAATTATTAAAAGTAAAGAAACCGAACCTGAAGAGAATTCCTCAGATTCGGTTTGGTTTTATTTATTCAAGAAACAATCAAATTTAATCAATTTTGATTAATTATGATTATTTGTTAAGACGTGCCTTGATAGCCTCAGTCTCCTTCTCGTAACCTGGTTTGCCTAACAAAGCGAACATGTTCTTCTTGTAAGCCTCAACACCTGGTTGGTTGAATGGGTTAACTCCTAACAAGTAACCGCTGATACCACAAGCCTTCTCGAAGAAGTAGAACAACTGACCGATGTAGTACTCGTTCAATGAAGGGAGGTCGATGTGGAGGTTAGGAACTTGTCCGTCAACGTGAGCCAAAACAACACCCAACTCAGCCATCTTGTTAACCTCGTCAACTCGTTTTCCAGCCAAGAAGTTCAAACCATCGAGGTTCTCCTTGTCTGATGGAACTTCCAACTTCTTGTTGGCTCTCTTGATAGAGATAACTGTCTCAAAGATAGTTCTCTCACCCTCTTGAATCCATTGACCCATTGAGTGGAGGTCTGTTGAGTAGTCAACAGCAGCAGGGAAGATACCCTTCAAATCCTTACCCTCAGACTCTCCGAAGAGTTGCTTCCACCACTCTCCGATGTAGTGCAATTTTGGATGGTAGTTAACCAAGATTTCGATCTTCTTACCTTTTTGGTAGAGTTCGTTACGAACAGCAGCATATTGAGCAGCTGGGTTCTTTGAGAAAGGAACGTCCTCACCACAAAGTTTCTCCATATCAGCAGCACCACGAACCAACTTCTTGATATCGAAACCAGCAACTGCGATTGGCAACAAACCAACTGGAGTCAAAACGGAGAAACGACCACCAACATTGTCAGGAATTACGAATGTGTCGTATCCTTCTTGAGTAGCCAACTTACGAAGAGCTCCCTTAGCAGCATCTGTTACAGCAACGATACGCTTCTTAGCCTCTTCCTTACCTACTTGCTCCTCCAATTGAGTCTTCAAGATACGGAATGCCAAGGCAGTCTCAGTAGTTGTACCAGACTTAGAAATATTGATGATACCGAATTGCTTTCTGCGAAGGAATGCAGACAACTCAGCCAAGTAGTCCTCGCTGATGTTGTTTCCAGCAAATACGATTGCAGGATTTACCTTACTCTTTGAGTATGCTGCAAATGCGTTTGACAATGCGTCGATAACGGCACGAGCTCCTAAGTATGAACCACCGATACCTGCTACAACTACTACGTCGCAGCTCTCACGCAATCTCTTGGCTACAGCCTCAACCTTATCCATGAACTCCTCTGTGATGGATGATGGCAATGTCAACCAACCCAAGAAATCATTTCCTAAACCAGTACCCTCGTGCAACTTCTTCTGTGCATCCTTAACTGTGGCTTCGTAACCGTTTACGCTTTGCTTTGAAATATGCAATGACTCTACTGCAAATGCATTTTCAATGTTTAACTTGATATTCTCCATATCGCTAAATTTTTATTTAGTTTTCTTTTTTATTACTCTTTTGCGTCTGCGATGTTTATTTATCTCATCACATCACTCAAAACCTTGATTTCTATCGCTGGTGATATTCTTCCATACAAGATATTATAAACCGCATTCAGAATCGGCATGTTCACCTGGTAGGCTTTATTGATCTCGTGAATGCACTTGGTTCCGTAATATCCCTCGGCAATCATCTCCATCTCCAACTGAGCCGTCTTCACCGTATATCCTTTTCCAATCATCGTTCCAAAGGTTCTGTTACGACTGAATTTTGAATAGACGGTTACCAACAAATCGCCCAAATAAGCCGACTCGTTGATATTGCGTTGCTTCTCGTCCACGACATTCAGGAAACGGTTCATCTCCTGAATGGCATTAGAAGCCAACACGGCTTGGAAATTATCTCCATATTTCAATCCATGACAAACACCCGCTGCAATCGCGTAGACATTCTTCAGAACGGAGGCATACTCCAATCCGTAAACATCGTCGACAACAGAGGTCTTCACGAAATAGCACTGCAACAAATCTGCCACAATCTTCGCATTCTCGCGACAGTGTCCTCCCACCATCAGATAGGTGAGATGACCCATTGCCACCTCCTCGGCATGTGACGGACCAGAAATAACCATCAGGTTCTCGTCTGGAACACCATACACCTTATTGAAATATTGTGAAATTGGAAGATTCTCATCTGGAACAATTCCCTTGATGGCAGAAACGATAAGTTTATCCTTCAAAGGAACTGTCAACTTTTGAAGATGAAGTTTGAGAAACGGAGACGGCGTGACAAAAATCATAATGTCTGCCATCTCTGCGATCTCATTTATATCTGATGAAAAGTAAATATCATCAACATCGAACTGTGCCGTCGAAAGGTAGGAAGGGTTGTAGCCGTGCTTCTTGAAAGCCTCGATCTGCTCTGGTCGGCGCATGTACCACAAGATCTTACGATCTCGCTGCGTCAGCAAAATCTTGGCTATGGCAGTAGCCCAACTACCGCCACCCATTACTGCCACTTTCGGTGCTTTATTCTCTGTTATATCCATAAACAACTAAGAAGTTATTTATCGTTCTTGTTTTCTTCGGTCTCCTCACCTTCTTTAGCCTGAGCCTTCTTTTCTGGCTTCATCTGAGGGAAGAAGAGCACCTCTTGAATGGTGGTCTGACCAGTCATCAACATCACCAAACGGTCGATTCCGATACCGATTCCTGATGTTGGAGGCATACCATATTCCAAAGCACGCACGAAATCGTGGTCGATGAACATTGCCTCGTCATCACCTTTCTCTGAGAGTCTCAACTGCTCTTGGAAACGCTCCAACTGATCGATTGGGTCGTTCAACTCAGAGTAAGCATTTGCCAACTCCTTACCATTGACCATCAACTCGAAACGCTCTGTCAAACCTGGTTTTGAACGGTGCATCTTCGTGAGTGGAGACATCTCTACTGGATAATCAGTGATGAAAGTTGGTTGAATATATGTTCCTTCACAGAACTCTCCGAAGATTTCGTCGATGAGTTTTCCTTTACCCATCGTGTCGTCGATTTCCATTTTAAGAGCCTTGCAAACCTGACGAATCTCATCCTCTGATTTGCCTTCCAAGTCGTATCCTGTCTTCTCCTTGATAGAATCCAAGATTGAAATTCTCTTATATGGGGCTTTGAAACTGATAACGTTATCGCCCACTTTCGACTCGCTACTTCCATTGGCAGCGATGCAAATGTTCTCGAGCAATTTCTCAGTGAAACTCATCATCCAGTTGTAATCCTTATACTGAACGTAAAGTTCCATACAAGTGAACTCTGGGTTGTGAGTCTTATCCATTCCCTCGTTACGGAAGTTCTTACCGATTTCGAAAACTCCCTCGAAACCACCCACAATCAGACGTTTCAAATACAACTCTGTTGCGATACGCAAGTAGAGGTCTACATCCAATGTGTTGTGGTGGGTGATGAACGGACGAGCAGCCGCACCTCCTGCCAAAGATTGCAAGATAGGTGTTTCAACCTCAGTGTAACCTGCAGCATCCAACTGATCGCGCAAAGATTTCACAATGCGAGAACGTTTCAAGAAAATATCTTTCACACCGTCGTTCACCACGAGATCAACATAACGCTGACGGTAGCGAAGTTCAGGGTCGTCGAAAGAATCGTATGCGACACCATCCTTATATTTTACGATTGGAAGAGGGCGAAGAGACTTGCTCAACACTGTCAATTCTGAAGCGTGAACAGAAATCTCACCCATTTGAGTACGGAAGACGTAACCCTTGATACCGATGAAATCACCAATGTCTAACAATTTCTTGAAGACAACATTGTACAGGTCTTTGTTCTCATCTGGGCAAATCTCATCACGAGAAACATATATCTGTATTCTTCCTTTGCTATCTTGCAACTCCATGAATGAGGCTTTACCCATGATACGGCGAGACATGATACGTCCGGCTACGGTAACCTCTTTTTGCGGCTCTTCATCTTTGAACTCCGCCTTAATATCTGTTGAATACGCTGTTACAACATACTCCGCAGCAGGATAAGGGTCAATGCCCATGTCCTTCAATGCCTGAAGACTTTTACGGCGAAGTACTTCCTGTTCGCTCAATTCTGATACACTCATCTTATATATGTCTTTTTCTCAATATTCTGACTTAAATCTAATCGGTGGCAAATGTACATAAAAAACACAAAAAAAGTTGTACCTTTGCACTTGCATTTGAATTTTGGAGGGTTTCTCCACTATTTTTACGCATTTTAACCCTAAACAAAGCGTATTCTAATGAAGATTCAAACTTTTGTTTTCAATCAGTTGCAGGTCAACACCTACCTTCTGACAGACGAGCAGACACTCAACACCATCGTCATTGACCCTGGTTGTTCTAATCCAGAAGAAAACGCACGCCTTGCCCAATATATCAAGGACAACAACTTGAAAATCTGCAAGTTGATCAACACACACTTGCATTTCGACCATATTTACGGGAATCGTTTCATTCAAGAAACGTATGGCGTCGGTGCCTACGCAGCCAAGGAAGACAAAACGTTCCTCAACCATTTTTCCGACTTGCTCGTGATGTTCGGTATGCCTCCTGCCGAGGATGCTCTTCCTCTCGAGGGTTTTCTGAAAGATGGCGACACCATCACATTGGATAGCATCGAACTGCAAGTGAGGGCAGTCCCTGGTCACTCGCCTGGAGGTCTGGCTTTCTACGCTCCAAAAGACAAGTGCGTGTTCGTGGGCGACTGCATTCTGCAAGGAGTCATCGGCAGAACGGATATGCACAAGGGAAGTCTCGAGGCTCTGCTTCATAGCATTCAAACGCAACTGCTCACACTGCCCGACGACACCGTGGTGTACAGCGGTCACGGAGCACCGTCCACAATCGGCTACGAGCGAATCAACAACCCTTATTTAGTAAATCTTACTTTATAAGACAGTTACGATTCTTGATATTTCAAAAGAAAAATTAAATAAAACCATATAAAAACAAATTATGAGTTCTTGTTTAGAAAATAAACGATACAAGATGATGGAGGTTCGCGAAGGCGAGTATGTTCCTGATGTGGAAGATACTTTTCCAGAGGACGAGCCATTCACCCACAAACTTGTATACGAGAACATCTACAATGAGGTTTTTGATGAGAATTACCCATACATAGATCGTTCTTTCAAGTGGAAACTGATGCACGCTTGGTCGCTCTTCCGCGCCCATTTCATCTGCTTCTGGGTCAATCCTTTGATTTTCGGACTTCGTTTCAAGGGAAAAGAAAACTTGAAAAAGCACAAAGCCGAATTGAAAGATGGAGCCATCACAGTGTGCAACCATGCCTACAGATGGGATTTCCTCGCTGTATGGCAGGCTTCTGGTCAGTTGAGAATTTGGTATCCTGCTTGGGCTGACAATTTCCAAACACGCGACCGTGACAACATGCGCAGCACGTGCGGCATTCCAGTGCCTAAGAGTGTCGGTGGACTGAAAAAGTTCAACCTCGCATTCGACGAACTCCACGAGCGCAAGGCTTGGATTCACGTTTTCCCTGAAGAGTGCCGTTGGAACAACTACAAACCACTTCGTCCATTCAGAAAAGGTGCGTTCACTTTCGCCTACAAATACAAGATGCCTATCGTGCCAATGGTGTTGACCTACCGTCCTCGCACTGGTATCTACAAGTTGTTTGGCAAAGACCCATTGTACACCATCAATATCGGCGAACCAATGTACGCCAACTTAGAAATGCGCCGCAACGAGTCCGTCAACGACCTCAGAGAGCGTGTTCACGCTAAGATGGAAGAGTTGGCTGGAATCACGAAAAACTCTTGGCCAGATGTTCAACCTAACGATAATGGTTAATTGAAGAACCAATACCTCTACATATAAATATAAAAAGAGAAGAGCCGCTCATCAGAACGGCTCTTCTCTTTTATGTTTTACAACAGTTAATGTTGATTCCAATTCTTAACGAAATCGACAAATTCATCCCAATGCATTGACACGTAATTGTCAGCCTTTTCACTCTTACCTTTTTTCTTAAGGATGTGAATGAATTGAGCTCCGCATGAGAAAGCAGACTTGCCATCGGTGTCTACCCTATCGCCTACCACCAACAGTTCGTCGGCGTCGACTCCCAATTCTGAGGCAATCTCATGCATTGGACGGATAGCGGGCTTGAACGCTCCCATATCGGGGGCGGCCCAGTAGTTCTCACACAAATCCTCTGGCAATCCTAAAGCCTCAACACGCTCTTTCACCATTGGATAGTCTGAGTAGATGGCTGTTTCAATTTCCAAGTCTGCAAAACGTTTGAAGATTTTCTCCACACCAGGATTGGCTTTGCAGTGTTCGCTCAAAATGTCGGGGAAGCGTTCCATATAATCCTCCCAATACCATTTCTTTGCGTCCTCTGCGGTGGCGAAACGAGATTTTTCAGAAAGATGCAGAAAGAAAAAGTTGTAGAACGTATCTGCATTATCCAAATCCACCCCTTTCATCATTCTGCGTACTTTTCGCTCCGCATTGAAAGCGAACATATCGCGCAGATTAGAGAAAATCAGCCAGAAAGGAAATTTGCTGTTGTCATAAAGCGTGCCGTCTAAATCAAAAACAACGGCACGCACTCTATTTTTGTCAATGTCCATTTAGAAGTTGGTGTTCATTAGCACTAATTCCTACTTTCTTACAAGATCTTTGAACTTAGCATGACGCTTCTCATCTTGTAACAAAAGATTCAGTTTGAACTGACCATCACGCGCACCCTCTTCGATACAACGAGCCTTGAATTTCTCGAAAGACTCTGACACCAAAATGTTCGTGCGTGGATCGTGTACACGGAGAGACTCTCTCTTCGCTTTGTACTCCATATTCTTCTCCATCAAACGCTCATCAACTGACTTCGTGAACGCCTCTGCCTTCTCTTGAGTTGTGTTTGGATCCTCAAACTCATAGTAGAACTGGTAGGCTGAGATGCTGAGGTCTGCGAATCCAATGAAGAACTTCACTGGCATATCCAACTCTTTGGCAGTCTCGACAACGGCACTTGTGAACTGCGTCTCGTGCAATTTCTCACCAGTCATCGTTACGATACCATTGATCTTCTGAACCATGTGAACCTTTGGAATTGTTCCATAGTAGCCTTCAACCTCCAAAAGGTCGCTCATCGTGTAACGGTAGAGACCTGCCCATGTCGTTACGTATGGACAATAGCGTTTGCCAATCTCCAACTCGTGCAACTGCAAGAATTTAGGGTTTTCGCTGTCGATATCATGCTCCTCAACGAACTCGAAATAGTGCATGTGAGGGAAGAGAACAGTTCCGTTAGTCTCGTCCAAAACCAAACCTGCACGGCACTCTGAAGAGAAGTAACTGAACTCCATATGAAGCATGTCCTTAGGGAATGAATCCTTGAACTTGTCCAAATAGAACTTCGTGTTACCACATTTCCAAGTGTTCAAGATCTGCATATCTGGCCAGTAGTGCTTTGGAAGAACTGTACCATATTTAGCCTTCAAATCGCGCAATTCCTTCGCACGCTCTGGGTTTGGCTTCAAATTCTTAGCCTTGATGATGTTCTGACGAATCTCCTCTGGCACGTTGATCTTGTCGCTGATCGTACCATGCTCGATATCGTTTACATAGTCATCGTAGAACTCGTTCACGTTCTTCTGCATCTCGACGATGGTAGAAGGGTTGGCAGTAACCACCAAGTGAACATTATGCTCAATACCCAAACGCATGATGCAGTAGTAACGAGCCTTATAGTCTGCGATTGAGAACACATCAGCAGGAGCAGTGTAGATCACCTTGATGAACTCAGGGCAATCACGTTGTGTAACACCAGAAACAGAACCGAATACTGTTCCATCTGGAGCCTCTCCCTCGATAGCCTTTCCTACGATAGACACGATAGGGCCTTCGAATACCTTTGGTCTATTCTTAATGAAAGAATACAACCAAACCTTCGTCATCTTACTGTAGATGTTTGAGTAGTACTCGTTGGTGATAGGAATCCACTTAGGTTCGCTAGTCGTACCAGAAGTGGTGGCGTACATCTTAGGCTTTCCAGGGAAAAGAACATTCTCCTCTCCGTGTTTGTGACGTTCTACATACGGACGGAAATCCTCATAATCATTTGACTTTACATTTTCTTGGTAAAGTTTAAACAACTCGTCAGCCGATTTTGCCTCTAAGATCTTAGCAAAGTTATGTTCCTTGCCATAAACTGTATCTTTTGCGTATTCCAAAATAGAACGCAAAGTCTTCTCTTGAGCCTTTTTGCAATTCTTGGCTGCCTTGTCCAACTTCATCCACTGGAGTTTTCCAGCGATTGTTAGAGCTGCGTTGATTTTCCACAACCCTTTAGTCTTTGGTTCACTCATATAACTTCTATTTCTATATCTATTCTGACTTAAAAAAACTTAGCGAAATTAAGAAAAATAAATCATATAATCCCGAAATGCAAAAAAAACTTAATAAAAACAAAGCGAACCCCCTTTTATTCTTCAAGAATCACTAAATAATCGCTAAATTCGCAAATAATTTTAACTAAGGAATTCATGCAAGACGAAAGCCCAAAATTCTCTAATAAAGAGACTATTCAAGAGAAAAAAGTCGTTTCAGTAACCTACTCTTTATATGTCAAAGATGACGACGAGCCTTGGGAAGAGGCTACGGAAGAGAGACCTCTCCGATTCATCCATAGCATAGGAATGATGTTGCCTAAGTTTGAAGAGAACCTTAAAGGACTTGGTGTTGGCGACTTGTTTGATTTCACTATCGCCTGTGATGATGCTTACGGTGAACGTGAAGAAGACCGCGTCATCGAATTAGACAAGTCTGTCTTCTTGATCGATGGCAAATTCGATAGCAACCATATTAAAGAAGGTAGCATGATTCCAATGCTCGACACCGATGGCAACCGCCTCAACGGTATTGTTCTTGAGGTAACGAAAGACAAGGTGAAAATGGACTTCAACAACCTCTTGGCTGGCGAAGACCTCACTTTCAAAGGTAAAGTGTTGGAAGTTAGAGACGCTACCGAGGAAGAAATCGAGTCGATTCTCCACCCTCACAAATGTGGTGGCTGCGGTGGAAACGGTGGCTGCAGTGGTGGCTGTGGCGGAAACGGCGGTTGCAATGGGGATGGCGGTTGCGGTGGTTGTGGCGACGATGATGAAGATGACGATTTCGCCGACAATAACGTTTCCGAAGGAAAACCAAAACACAAAGGTTGCTGCCATAACAAGAAAAAATAACTGATACATTTTCAGAAAAATGAAAAATACATTTGGAAATGTTCTGCAATTGACCACATTCGGAGAATCGCACGGACCTGTCATTGGCGGTGTCATCGATGGTTTTCCCTCTTTAGTGGATGTGGATATCAACGCCATACAAAAGGATTTGGACAGACGTCGCCCTGGTCAGTCGAGATTGACCACAGCCCGCGACGAGAAAGACAAAATCGAAATTCTTTCAGGTGTTTTCGAAGGCAAAACGACGGGAACATCCATTGCCTTCATCGTTCGCAATGAAGACCATCACTCTAACGACTATTCCAACATTAAGGATATTTTTCGACCTTCTCACGCCGACTATACCTATAATACAAAATATGGTATCAGAGACTACCGTGGCGGAGGAAGAAGTTCTGCGAGAACGACCATTTCGCAGGTCGTGGGTGGCTCGTTTGCCAAATTGATGTTGAAACCACTCGGAGTGGAAGTCTACGCTTACACATCGCAGGTGGGCGATATTGTTGTGCCTAAGTCTTACCAAGAATTAGACTTGACAAAAATCGACAGTAACGACGTTCGTTGTCCCGACGAGGAGACTGCAAAAAAGATGGAGCAGTTGATTTTAGAGACGAAGAAAGACGGAGATACCATCGGTGGTGTCATCACAGGCGTCATCAAAAACTGTCCCCCAGGTGTTGGTGAACCCATATTCGACAAACTGCAAGCAAGATTGGCTCACGCCATGTTCTCCATCAATGCCGTTAAAGGTTTTGAGTATGGTTGCGGTTTCGATGGTGTAAGCAAACGAGGCTCTGAATTGAACGATATCTTCTATACTGAGAATGGCGAAGTGAGAACACGCACCAACAACTCCGGAGGAATCCAAGGGGGAATCTCGAACGGCGAGGATATCTATTTCCGAGTAGCCTTCAAACCCGTTCCAACCCTTTTGAAAAACCAAGAGACTGTCAATGTGAACGGTGAATCAGTAACCTTCAAAGCACAAGGAAGACATGACCCTTGCGTGTTGCCAAGAGCAGTGCCTATCGTCGAGTCTATGGCAGCCTTCGTCGTTGCCGACGCTTTGTTGGAAGCAAGACGATAATAAGACATTTTTTTGGGGCAGACAATCTTTTAGCCAGACAATCTTTTCTTTACATAATAAAAGCGACCGAATCAATTTTGAAGATTCGGTCGCTTTCTCGTTATAATAGTTCTCTCTACTGCTGTTTTGCCGCCATAATCACCTTTATCTCATTACCTTGCTCAATCAAAGCCTTGAGCATAGACTGAACATCTTGCTTCGTGATAGACTCCAATGTTGGCAAGTATGAATCATAGTAGTTGATGCCATCCTTATAGTAGGAAGCCAACGCACTCAAGACCCAACGATTCTCCTTCTGATTTTCAGCATATTTATTTTGCAGATTACCCTTCACCTTATTGAAATCTTTATCCGACGGACCATTCGCAATCAAAGTATCAATTTCTTCACGAATCAACTGTAAAAGTCGCTCCTCCAACTTCGGATCTGTATCGAACGTCATCTGCAAAGAAGCCTTCTCTACAGGTATGCGACTCAACGAAGCACGTGTGCCGACACCATACGTTCCACCCTCCATCTCGCGCATCGACTCGAAATAGCGAATATCCAAAATATCAGCAATCAAACGCATCGTGAGACTGTTCTTCAAATTATATTCAAAAGAACCTGTGTAGAGAACATAATTGGAGGTTTTGTTCACCTGCATCTCTCGCTCAAATCGATTTACGACATTGCCAGAAGCAACACGAATACCTCTATCCTCCCACTTCTCAACTGCCATTTTCTTCTGCTTTGGAATAGCACCTAAATATTTCTCTATCAATGGCTTAACCGAATCCAAATTGATATTACCGACCATATAAACAGTGAAATCTTTTGGATCTTCAAAACGCAGGTCGAAAATGTTCAACGCCTTCGTCTGCGACACCTCTTTCAACTTGTCAAGATCCATTGAGAAACTGCGAGGATGGTGGTTGCTCACCGTCGCACGCACAGAATCAGAAAAAGCTCTCGACGGGTCTTTCTTCGCATTGGCGTACGCTGTTTCATACTGAGCCATTAACGAAGCGTAACTCTCATCATCTTGACGCGTACCCTTGAATGTCAAGTAAATCAACTGCAACAACGTCTCCAAATCTTTGACAGTCGAATTTCCAGAGAAACTCTCGTCATACATACCCACAGAAGGCTTCAGACTCACATACTTGCCAGCCAACACCTTTCCGAGGTCTATCAGGTTATATTTACCCATTCCATTGTTCGACGCAATCGAAGTACACAAGTTCGCGGAAGCCAGATCAGACACGTTGTCCACCTTCGACAATCCACCCTCACTATAACCATAAACCAACACCTCGTCGTCTTTCAGTTGCGTAGGTTGCAAAACCACCTTCATTCCATTCGACAAAGTCCACTCCGTAACATTCTTGAAATCAGCATTTTGCTTAGCATATTTCACCTTTCCAGCCTTCAATTTGCCATCAATCAGATTCGTGTCAATCACCTTATCCTCGTATGGTTTTATATCCGCAGAAGTTATGTTTTTCAACATCTCTTTCACCTTGTCCTCTGAAGGGAATTTCACCTCTGGCTTCTTCGGTCCAGTCATCTCAACCACGATATTCTTCTCTGAAACCATGCGAGTAGCCGTCTCGTTGATCATCGCCAAAGTCAGTTGAGGCAGATACTGCTTCACACAGTTGAACTCCCACTCAATGCCCGGAACTGGCTCAAAATCAAGGTAGTTGCGCACATATTCACGCACATACGACTCATTTTTCGTCTTGCTACGCTCATTGTACGCCTTCTCGTAATTGCTCAACATGTTGAGTTTCGCCCGATCCAATTCCGACTGCGTGAAACCATAGCGATTCATCCGTTCCGCCTCCGTGAGCAATGCCGAGAAAGTCTCTTCCTCTTTACCCTCCTTCGGAACAGCCAACATCACAAACGCATCGATAGGACGAACCTCCTCGCCATAACCATTATAGCCTGCAGCAAAAGGAGCATCTGGTTTGGAGGTTATCTCATCCAAACGATCGCTCATCATATTCTCTATCAGATTGAAAGCCAATGACATAACATAGCCTGGCAGACTCACTTTCAGACGGTCGGGCAATGGTTCGTGACGATACGAAATCTCGATTCTTGACGTTTTCGCCTCCTCATCCGTCAGCACTGCCACAATCGGTTCGTCATTAGGTTGCACAGGATAAATGACACGAGCATCAGGATTCACACGCTTAGGAATATCCTTCCACATCTCTTTGATATGAGCCTCAACCGTATCAACATTGATATCACCGACAACCACAATAGCCTGCAAATCAGGACGATACCAACGATGATAGTAAGCGCGAAGCGTATCGTACGCAAAATTATTGATAATCGCAGTATCACCGATCACATCCCTTTTAGCATACTGAGAATTAGGATATTTGATAGGCAGAGAAGCCTTCCAAAGTCGACGATTCGCATTCATACGAGTGCGCCACTCCTCACGAATCACGCCACGCTCGTTGTCTATCTCTTTGTCTTCCAACGAGATAAAACCAGACCAGTCGTGCAACACCAGCAAAGCAGAATCCACAATTGACGGACGAATCGTTGGCACAGATTTCATATTATAGACCGTCTCGTCCAACGAGGTGTAAGCATTGATATTGCTACCAAACTGCACACCGATAGACTCCATATAGTCGATGATTTTCTTACCAGGGAAATTTTTCGTACCGTTGAAAGCCATGTGTTCGAGGAAGTGAGCCAACCCGTTTTGGTTATCCTCTTCCAAGATAGAACCCACATTCTGAGCGATGTAGAAGTCCGCCCTATCAGGAACCACATCATTGTACCTTATATAATAAGTAAGTCCGTTGTCGAGGATGCCGTAACGCAAGGCAGGATCCAACGGAATAGGCTGAGCCGACTGCTGCGCCCACAATGAAGAAGAGAGCAAAGAAGCAGCCACCCAATAGAACAATTTTTTCATTCTTAAATCAATTAAGTTTAACAGAACTATTATGAGAGAGCAAAAATAAGAAAAACAAAAAACTTTTCCGTTTTATCCATTTCTGTAGTCAAATTTATTATCTTTGCAAACCATTTAAGCAGGCACGCGTCAAACAGACGGCAACGGAGGTTTGCGAGTGGGGCTTTAAAGATTATAATAAACTTTAAATACAAAAGAAAATGGCAGAAATGAATTTTGGCGGCGTAATCGAGAACGTAGTTACCCGCGAAGAATTTCCGTTAGAGAAAGCGCGTGAGGTCTTGAAGAACGAGACAATCGCAGTTATCGGATATGGAGTTCAAGGTCCTGGTCAATCAATGAACTTGCGTGACAACGGTTTCAATGTAATCGTTGGACAACGTCCAGGTAAGACTTTCGAGAAGGCAAAGGCAGACGGATGGGTTCCAGGAGAGACTTTGTTCGGAATCGAGGAGGCTTGTTCAAAGGCTACCATCATCCAATTGTTGCTTTCAGACGCAGCACAGATCGAGTGTTGGCCAATGGTTAAGAAATACTTAACTCCAGGCAAGACATTATATTTCTCTCACGGTTTTGCCATCAACTGGAATGACCGTACAGGAATTATTCCTCCAAAGGACATCGATGTTATCATGATCGCTCCTAAGGGTTCAGGAACTTCACTCCGTCGTATGTTCGTTCAAGGACGTGGTTTGAACTCTTCATACGCTATCTACCAAGATGCATCAGGACACGCTTGGGACAAGGTTATCGCTTTGGGTATCGGTGTTGGTTCAGGATACTTGTTCGAGACTACATTCAAGAAAGAGGCTACATCAGACTTGACTGGAGAGCGTGGATCATTGATGGGTGCTATCCAAGGATTGCTTTTGGCTCAATACGAGACATTGCGTGAGAACGGACACTCACCATCAGAGGCATTCAACGAGACAGTTGAGGAGTTGACTCAATCACTCGGCCCATTGTTCGGTGAGAACGGTATGGACTGGATGTACGCAAACTGTTCTACTACTGCTCAACGTGGTGCATTGGACTGGATGGGTCCTTTCCACGACGCTATCAAACCAGTTATGCAGAAACTCTACCACTCAGTAGTTACAGGTGAAGAGGCACAACGTTCTATCGACGCTAACTCTAAGCCAGACTACCGCGAAGGATTGGAGAAAGAGTTGGCTGCTCTTCGCGACAGCGAAATGTGGCGTGCAGGTGCAGTTGTTAGAAAATTGCGTCCTGAGAACAACAAGTTCTAATAGAATCTAATCAATTCTAAATATGGAGGGGTGGCAGATTTCTGTCGCCCCTCTTTTTTGTGCTTATTTCAGAGCCTTCCAAAATCCGTTTTTTCGGAAAAGTGTATTTTTCAAGGACTGAAATCGTAGGAAAAGTGTATTTTTTAGGGGTCGAAAATATAGGAAAAGTGTATTTTTTAGACCCCTATTTTATAGGAAAAGTGTATTTTTGGAGGGTTGAAATTATAGAAAAAGTGTAATATGCTGTTTAGAAAGATTGAGAATCAGATAGTTAGACATTTAAAATCAGACGACGATAGAATACTCGTTATTGATGGTGCGAGACAAATCGGAAAATCGTTTATCATCCGAGAGGTAGGCAAACGACTTTTCAAAAATTTCATTGAAATCAATATGGAGGTCGACAAGGTGAGCAGTCGAACTTTTGAGAATGCGAGGACGGTGGACGACTTTTATTTAGCACTCAGTATCGAATATGGTCATCTGATGAAAGAGAAAGAAAACACGCTCATCTTCATAGACGAAATTCAAGCGTACGACCATCTACTGACACTGCTCAAGTTTTTAAGAGCGGACAATCGATACACATTTATTGCCAGCGGTTCACAATTAGGTATTACCTTGAAATTGACATCGTCACTGCCCATCGGTTCAATACGAATCCTACACATGTATCCCATGGATTTTGAGGAATTTCTCATTGCCAACAATGTAGGCGAATTAGTCATCGACACATTGAGGAAGAACCTTGAGAAGAGAGTTTCTATGCCAGAAAACGTCCATACAAAAATCATGGATCTCTTCAAAAAATATCTCTTAGTCGGAGGACTTCCCTACGCCGTAAAGACCTTTGTTGAAAGCAAAAATATCACGACAGTTCGCTCTATTCAAACAGACATACAGCAACTGTACAAAGCCGACGCAGCGAGATATGAGCAGAATAATACGCGCCTCAAGATTCAGCGCATTTACGATATGATTCCTTCTAATTTGGAGAACAAAAAGAAAAGAATTGTAGCCAAGGACATAGAGCAGAAAGAAGGGAAACGGATGAACGACTATGAGGAAGAATTTGAATACCTCATCTCGGCAGGCATAGCGTTGGAGGTGAAAGCCATCAGCAAACCGTCGTTTCCATTAATCGAGAATAGTGGCAAAAATCTTATGAAACTCTACATTAACGATGTCGGATTGCTGACGAATATCTTCTTTGGAACGCAAATAAAACCCATTATGGAGGATATCAACAGCATAAACCTTGGTTCGGTGTATGAGACTATCGTGGCTCAAGAACTCAAAGCACACGGCTTCAATCTCTACTACTACGACAACAAAAAGAATGGTGAAGTAGACTATCTGATAGACGATAAAGAGCAACTCACCGTACTTCCAATAGAAGTGAAATCTGGCAAAGATTACACGATTCACAGCGCATTAGACCGCTTCTTAGAGAACAAAGAGTACAACATTCACGAAGCCTTTGTTTTCTCTAACGCCCGAGAAGTAAAGACCGAAAACGGCATCACCTACCTCCCCATCTACTATGTTGCTTTCATTCAAGCACAATAAAAGAAAAGCCCAACGATTTTTCAACCGTTGGGCTTATTATTTGCTTTTACTATTTTTAGAAATTCAGGGCTAAGCCTAAACCTTTACCCGTATAGCCAATGCGATATTCAAAGGCGGTGTCATTGTTTAAGCATTTCTCCTCATAAACCTTTATTGACTTTCTTTTTTTCATAGCACCTGTAACGACTAATGGAATACCTACAATCTCAATAAAACCACCAACAAAAGTTAAAGGAACACAATCACTTGCTAATCCAATGATTCCAGTCAATTCCCCCATTACAATCATAGTAATTCCTGCGCTCAACATGCCATTCCCCTTTTTATATGTTTTTGAAGCAGGCATACAATGAGCTTTCAAATACTCATTATATTCGTAAGAGGTCATTCGCTTTCCATTCAAACTTCTATATCCAAGGCTATCACCACTGGTTTTCAAAATCTCTTGGGGTTGTTCGGTATTGTAGCCAGAATCTGAACTGTCAACACTCTTCTCTTCTGATTTTTCTTCCGATACAACATTATCATTTTTCACTTTTGAGGATGGTCCTTCTACCACTTCATCTTTTCTTTCTTCGTATATTTCAACTTCACCGTTTTCATAAATAATAGTCTGAATCTCCGCTGTTGATATAACATACGTAGGTCCATTTAGATTGCTTTTCTTCTTGTATTTTATTTCGGAAGAAGAGACTTCCAAAACTTTAGCGTCAATCTTTTTTGAATCTTTCGTTACTATCATATCAGCCGCACATAGACCCAAACTAAAAAAATTCACCATCAAAAAAATCAAAAATTTCACTTTCATATACTTTATATTTTAAAAATTAAACGTCAAACCTAAATTTTTACCATTATAACCAACACGGTACTCAAAGACAACGTCATTGCCACCACATTCATCATTATAAATGTCGATTGAACGATGCTTTCTCACTGAACCAGAAATCCAAAAAGGAATTCCCACGACAGTACAAACCGCCCCGACAATAGTTCCTGCAGTTCCGTAGGCATACTTTACAAATTCCTTATCGTATCCATCACTGTCATGCTCTACACTCGAGTCATAACTTGCCAAACAAATCATACCAGAAACAAGCAAACAGCCTCCCATAATGGTTAAACAACCACCAACTCCCGCCAAATTATTACCACTTATATACTTATCATACGCTGGTCTACAGCGAGTCCGCAAATACTCAGCATATTGACGATCTGATAATTTCACACCATCTAATTTCTCATACTCAAGAAAGCCATCTTGATTATAATTAAAACCATTAGCAAAGAGACGAAGACTATCAGAGGAGTTCAAGTTGGGAACTCCACCAATATTGCTACGATTATAAATCATACGACGCAACTCCAACTCGTCATGTTGTCTCTGCTGTGGCGTCAGATGATGTTTAACAACCTTCGGCTTCGGCTCTGACGGTTTATTCGCCATTCTTTGTTGTTTTTCAGCCTTCTCCTGAACTTTTCTTTTGAAAGTTTCTACTTTTCCATTATCATAGACAATTGTCTGAATTTCAGAGACTTTCAAAACATATGTTGGTCCGCCAATATTGCTCGATTTCTTATATCTTACCGTATCTGAAGAAACCTCTAAAATCTTTGCATCAATTTTCTTCGCAGATTTGGTTACTATAACATCAACCGCAAATGCACAATTAGCGAACAATGCGACAAGTAACGCCGCAATTACCCTCAACCTCATTAATTGAATGCTAAAAAAAGTCATTAGTTGCTGAATGTCCACATGTCTGCCCCTCCATAAACAAAGGTGGTTGTCTTCTCTGTAGGGTAAAGAATATAACCATTCTTTTGTAAGACTCTTGCTGTATGAACACCATCTACAGAGACTTCATATTTTCCATATTGCTTCTTCTTTAAGTCTCCTTCATAAACATCGTCTATGTAGACGGCAAAGGTAGAAGAAGAATTATTTACGATTGTTATCTCATAAGTGTCTGCTTCTTCATCTGCTTCTTCCGTTGATTTCTTACAAGACATAGTTACCATAGAAAGGATTGCCACAATCATTAATAACAATCCGAAAAACTTCCTTTTTCCCATTTCTTTTTATATTTAATTATTCCGTTATTTCCCTTAATTTCTTAATAACGGCGCAAATATAAAAACAAAATGTTCAATTTTACCCCCCCCCGATATGTTTTATAACATATTTTTGATAATATATTGATTTTCAGCGAATTAAATTTTCAACAAAAGATTTTTTTTAGAAATTTAAAGCTAAGCCTAAACCGTTGGTGTTGACGTTGAGATTGAGATAGGCTTTAGGGGATTGCTCCACGCATTGGTCATTGTAGATGGCAATGGAACGGCCTCGTTTAATTCCTCCCTTGATTATAAATGGAATGCTCGTGATGCAAGCGGCTGAACCAAAGACAATGGCTGTTACTCCATAGTCTCGCAAATACTCCTTGTGGTCTTTTTTGTTTGAACGGTAATATCCATCTATGAGTTCATCACTGAAATCGCGATTCTGGTAGGCAATACAGCAGATGATTCCAGAGAGACGAACGGCTTGTCCTGCGATGAAAAGCGTCCATCCTGCACGCCACAATCGTCGTCCTTTGGCAAAGGATTCGTAGGCGGGCATACAACGCTCTTTGAGATACTGCGCATACTCATCATCTGACAGTCTTTCGCCATTCAGACTTTTAAAGCCTAAAATATCAGCAGAAACATTGGTTTGCAAAGCCACAGTGTCCGATTTCGTTGGCGTGAAGATAGGTGGCAGAACTGGTTGTACATTCTTTTTGTCCACCGTGTCTTTGGAGGAAACACCGAACTTGTCCACTGCCCCATTTTCATAGACAATCTCTTGAATATCTGCAACATACATTGTATATGTTGGCCCTTCAAGATTGGCTGTTTTCTTGAATTTCACCTCTTTAGGGGTTACTTCCAAGACCTTAGCATCGATTTTCTCAGTTTGGTTTGTTACAATCACATCGCTCGCAGACGACATTGCTGCACTCCCTAAAAAAATCGCCAACGCAATAAACACTTTACCTTTCATAATCTTATCAAATTTACCTTACCAAATTATCTTATCGAATTTCAATCGTCATCATCATCGTCCCACTCCACCTCAATGTCGTCTCCTTCGATGATTTCAACATCGTCATTGTCAAATTCATCCTCATCATCGAGATCCATTGGGCGGTGTGTCAACGTCATATGACGATCGACATCCTTACTCAACTCATTCCAAATCAAGTCTTTAAGTTCCATCAAACCATTTCCTGTAACACTCGAGAAGAACGTTACTGGCACATCGGTAGGCAAGGTCTGACGAATCTCATTCTCCAACTCCTCATCGATCATATCACATTTCGAAATTGCCAAAATTCGTTGTTTCTTCAGCAATTCCTCATTGTATTTGGCCAACTCGTTCAGCAGAATTTCATACTCTTTTACAATATCGTCAGAATCAGCAGGAACAAGGAACAAGAGAATCGCATTTCGCTCGATATGGCGCAAGAATCGCAGTCCGATACCTTTTCCTTCGCTCGCACCCTCGATGATTCCTGGAATATCTGCCATTGCAAATGATTTCTGATCGCGATAGGCAACGATACCCAAATTAGGCTCCAAGGTGGTGAATGGGTAATTGGCGATTTTGGGTTTTGCCGCAGAGACAACAGAGAGCAAAGTCGACTTTCCTGCATTTGGGAAGCCCACCAAACCCACATCTGCCAAGACTTTCAACTCTAAAATGACAGTCTTCTCGATAGCAGGTTCTCCTGGTTGTGCGAAACGTGGGGTTTGGTTTGTAGCCGATTTGAAATGCCAGTTTCCTAAGCCTCCACGACCACCTTTGAGCAGAATCACCTCCTGACCGTCTTCTGTAACGTCGCAGAGGAACTCTCCCGTTTCAGCATCGTAGACAACAGTTCCACAAGGCACTTCCAGCACCTTATCCGCACCATCCGCACCGAAACTACGGCTTGAACTACCGCTTCCACCGTCGCCTGCCAAGACGTGCTTCTCATATTTCAAGTGAATGAGCGTCCAATAGTTTTTATTGCCACGGAGAATGATATGTCCACCGCGACCGCCATCACCACCATCCGGACCGCCCTTCGGAGTGTATTTCTCACGATGCAAGTGAGCAGAACCTGCCCCACCCTTACCAGATCGGCAATATATCTTCACATAATCAACAAAATTCGTCTCTGCCATAATTCCCTATATTTTCAAATCACAACCAATTTTTCTTCTTAAATATGAGCAATGTCAACCCAGAGGCGACAATCATCAAGCAAATTGAAAACAAATATCCGTAAGACCAGTCTAATTCTGGCATAAACTTGAAGTTCATACCATAGATACTTGCGATCAATGTTGGTGGCAAGAAGATAACCGAAACCACCGTAAATATCTTGATAATCTTATTCTGCTCAATGTTTACGAGACCTAAGAACGTATCTTGGAGATAGTCCAGACGGTCAAAACCAAACTTCGTATGCTCGATAAGAGAGTTGATATCCTTGATAACCATACTCAAGCGAGGTTTCAAATCTTTAGGCATCAACGCGCTCTTCAAGACATTGGAAACCACACGTTGTTTATCGATGATGTTCTCACGAAGGTGCATCACACGCTCCTGCATATTCTTGATTTCCAACAACATATCCTCATCCACATCCTCAGCGATGGTGAGCGTTTTACTCAACTTTGTGATTTCACCCGTTACCGCCTCGATCATATCCGCATCATACTCCACTCGAGTCTCCAACAAAGCCACGAATATATGATAACCTGTCGGATAATTTCGCGGATTAGCGAACATTTTCTTGACCGTCTCGTTGAAAGATTTCAAATTTGAATTATCACGAACGGAGACCAAGATTCCATTTTTGAGGATAAAAGAGACTGGCTCTTTCTCGAACGTATCTAATAAGAAATTGGAGTTTGCCACCATCGTATCTTCCGTTTCGATATAACGAGAAGACATCTCGATCTCTTCGATTTCCTCTTCCTCTTGAATATAAATTTTCAGGAATTGCTCCAATTCCGACTCTGTTTCCGGAGCGACATCGTTCAAGTCAATCCAAACAAAATTGTTCAAAGGAATCTCCTTTAGGATCTCGATATCCTTTGCAATCTTCAGTCGGTTGTTCTCGAAATAGAACAAACGAACCTGTTGAATGTTTTGTTGCATACCTTTAAATTTTTGCTAACTCTTCTTGTACACGATTCGTTAGTGCCACAAAGTCTGCCACACTGAGTTGCTCAGGCCTTTTCGTTGCGATTGGGTCTTGCATCAGTGCAGAATCTTTAGGCACGGATAGGTTTGCGAGAGTATTCCGCAACATTTTCCGGCGTTGATTAAAGGTGGTTTTGACTACTTTGATGAAGAGTTGCTCATCACATTCGAGTTTGTTCACCCCATTACGGCGCATCCGGATAACTGCGGATTTTACCTTCGGTGGCGGATCGAACACATACTCGTGCACGGTGAACAAATACTCTATATCATAGAATGCTTGGAGCAACACACTTAAGATTCCGTATGCTTTGCAATTAGGCTTGGCAGCAATACGTTCTGCCACCTCCTTTTGGATCATACCCGAACAAACGGGAATACGATCTCGATAATCTAACACACGGAAAAATATCTGACTTGAAATATTATACGGGTAGTTTCCAATGACGTTAAACGACTGACCATCAAAGAGATGTGTCAAATCAGACTTTAAGAAATCCTCGGCGAGGATCCTGCCATCCAACTCTGGAAAGTTTTCATTGAGATAGTCGACCGACTCACGGTCTAACTCCACCACTTTAAGGTTTATCTGTGGATTTTTCAACAAGAATTGTGTCAAAACACCCATGCCTGGACCGATCTCTAACACATTAGTCGGCTCAGACACCTCTAAACTATCAGCGATGTTTTGGGCAATATTCAGATCTTTCAAAAAATGCTGCCCTAAGAATTTCTTGGGCGTGACTTCCATCTTCCATCGGCTTTATCGATTTAACTCTTTGGTTTCGAGCTTTTGCATCTTTTTCTTCAGTCGCATTAGCCAAACGCAAAAATAGGAAAAATTTATCAATCTGCAAAAGCAAAGAAATGATTACCTTTGCAACCGCAAAAGAATCAGTAACATGGAAAAAGTCAAAGGCAAAGATATTTTACAGATCGTCGTTTCATTAGGATTGGGAGTTCTCGTGTTCTACTTTGTATATAAGCAGTTGGATTTGAACGAGATGAGAACCATCTTCCACTCTGCGAAATGGGGATATGTCGTTGTTCCGATTTTGCTTTGCTTGCTGAGCAGTTGGGTGCGTGCACTACGTTGGAACATGCTGATTGAGCCTGTGGCAAAGACACCTGCGATGAAAAACACCTTTTGTGCGGTGATGTTTGGCTATTTCGTCAACCATATTTTTCCCCGTGCTGGCGAGGTGGCTCGTTGTGGCGTACTCAAGAAATATGAGAGAATTCCAATGAGCGAACTTTTCGGAACTGTCATCACCGAGCGTGCCTTCGATATGCTGGTAACCTTGCTGATTGTCTTTTTCACCATCATTGCAGAGTTTGAAGTTTTTCAAAATATACTTTCGGACGTTCATATATTAGATAAGGTAGTTGGACTTTTTTCTAACCCTATTATCTGGATTATCCTTCTCGCCTTTGTCTTGGGCATCAGTTTCTTTTGGAAGAAAATCTCCAACTGGAAAATTTTTCAGAAGGGAAAAGAGATGGGAACAGGCGTTTGGAATGGACTCAAATCGTTTACGAAAGTCAAGAACAAACCACTCTTCCTATTCTACTCCATTTTGATTTTTGTGATCTATTATTTGATGCTCTATTGCAGTTTCTGGATGTTCGATTTCACCTCTGGACTCACCTTAGAAGCAGGCTTGGTTACCTACGTTTTCGGAGCGTTGGGTATGGTCGTACCTGTGCAAGGCGGTATCGGAACCTACGAGTTTATGACCATCCAAGCCTTGTTGATTTATGGCATCACAGCCACGCAGGCAGGCACTTTTGCCATCCTCGCCCATTTGGTGGAAATCATCGTCAACTGCGTTGTCGGATTTGGATGTTCTTTGATTCTTCCTTTTATCAACAAGAACAAAAAAGAAAACGCATAGCAGATTTGCTCCACTATGCGAATTTATCTATCTAACAATCAATAACTTAATCCACTTTCTCAATCCTTTTTTCTACCAAACGGATTGTGTCTTTGTTTTGCATGGAAACGCTTATCCTCGTCTCTGCAAATCAACTGGATAGCCCATTTGCCCGACTCCACGGATGGCGGTATTCCACCTCCTGGGAAGAGCCACTGACCAGCCATGTAGAAATGATCTAGATTAGGCAATTTCTGGTCGAGCTGATCAATCACGTTCTTAGGAGTAGGCATAAAGCCCTCGTAAGCCCCTTTCCACACACCCGTGTAGCGAATTGTAGTGCGAGGAGTGGCAACATCCATCACCTCAACGAGTTCCAAACTGCCTGGATAATGCTTCTCCAAAAGTTTACGAGCGTCCTCTGCAATCTTCTGTTTTTCAGCCTTATACTCCTCGTCTGTCATATTCTCCCACAGTTCGTACGGACTTTCAAAACGGAAGACAATCGCCGTCTTGTTTTCGGGAGCCATACTCGAATCGAAATCATAATTCAGCACACGGTAACTATGCGAAATCGTCGTACTTCCGATTTTTTCATTTTGCGCCAAAACCACCTGAATATGAGAATCAGTTTCAAGTTTCTTGTTGACACCGAAAGAGACTTGAACAATAGAAGAGAAACGATGCCAGTTTTTGTAAGCATTTTCAATTTCCTTCGAATTGTATTTCCCCTTTAACATATTGAATAAGGTAGTGTAACCATCCGCCGCACTGATCACATAATCAGCCTCAATTACAGTGCCATCCGTCAGTCGCACACCCTTGGCTTGATTATTCTCAATGACAATCTCCTCCACCTCCTTTTTAAAAAGGAACTGGCCACCGAGCGACTCATATTTCTTCTGCATACGACCTGCCACACCTAAAGAGCCGCCCATCGGATAACCTGCGTTTTTACGCAAATACCACCCCATAATGAGCAAGAAAGCGTAGGCTGAGAAATTATTTTCTCCGTAGATTTGCAACATTCTACTGCGAAGATATTCATTCTTAAAATGCAGAGAATCAATATATTCTTGATATGTTTTTCCTTTATGACGGAGTGCCATGTAGAGGGATGGCCAACAATGATAAAGAGCCTTCACATAGTGCCAAGGTTTACGCAAAGCAGGCGCAATGTCGAACGGACGAAGATGAGATGCCCAACGAATATCACGGCACAAACGGTTGATAGCGATAAAATCCTCGGGAGCCATTCTCAAAAGATAGCGACGCCACCGTCTCACCTTTGTGAAAATGATAAAATCAGCACCATTCTTATCCACATTTATATTATGAACGTCGGAATTGAGTACCTTAACCGTATCATCCAAAATACCCGTCTCCCACATTGTATCGTGGAAAGCACCCTCTTTCGTACCAACCAACCACTGGATGCTATAGTCGAATTTGTAACGTTTCCGATACCAAGCGGTGCAAATACCACCCGGAATACTATGTTTTTCAACCACGACCGAATCGAAACCGTTTACCTGCGCATAAATACCAGCAGACATACCTGCAACACCTCCACCGATAATCAAGATTTTCTTTTTTCCCGACATTTCTTTATTTATTTATCGTCATTCGCCCTCTTCATCAACTCCAATCATTGACTTTTCAAAATTAATAGATTTTAACTTATGAACGATGTATTTTCAATTTATTTAACAACGTTATAGATAATTACCTATTTAATATGGTAAACGAGGGCAAGAATGACGATATTATGGAGGATTTACGAAATTATTATCTTTCGCAACGATTTTTACGACATTTCGAACAAACGCCTTTTACGACATAGTTTATTTCTTCCACTTCAAAATCTTTAGGAATGTTCACTAAGGGAACGGTGAGTTTTTTCAAGCAGAAAGTTTTCTTGCAGACAACGCAGGTGATATGAACGTGATGTTGATGGTGGATATGGTCGTGGTCGCCATCGCAACAATCACACACACAATACTTTACAGAGCCAGACCCATCGTCCACCTCGTGAAGTAATTCCTTTTCTTTAAAGAGTGTAAGCGTACGAAACAGGGATGACTTATCGACGGTGCAGAGTTTTGCTTCGAGATCTGCCAATGAAAAAGCATAATCGAACTCGGAGACCGCTTTCCACACCAGCTGACGAACAGCAGTATTGCGGATTTTAGCCATTTCAAAAACTTTGTCGCACGATTCCATAACGCAAATAGAAAAGTTTCAAAAAGAACTGTGCAAAAATACCTCACATAAAAACAACAAGCAAACAAAATTTCTATTAACTTTGCAGGAACAAAAAAACGACAAATTTTATTCCAAAAATAGAGTCAATGGACAGTCAACATCCTTTTACAGTCTTTGCCGGATCAAATACAAGATATTTGGCAGAAGAGATTTGTAACCATTTAGGTTGCGAATTGGGTAGAATCAATTTGCAGAAATTTGCAGATGGCGAGTTTGGAGTTTCTTACGAAGAGTCCGTTCGTGGTCGCTATGTGTTCTTAGTACAGTCGACAGTGCCAACCGCCGACAACTTGATGGAACTCTTGTTGATGATCGACGCAGCAAAACGCGCTTCAGCCTACAAGATCGTTGCCGTAATTCCTTATTTCGGTTGGGCAAGACAGGATCGTAAAGACAAACCACGTGTCGCTATCGGTGCTAAGTTGGTTGCAGACATGTTGACCACCGCAGGTATCGACCGCCTCATCACAATGGATCTTCACGCAGACCAGATTCAAGGTTTCTTCAACATTCCTGTTGATCACCTTTACGCTTCTACTGTATTCCTTCCATACATTCAATCACTCAAATTGGAGAACCTCGTAATCGCTTCTCCAGATGTTGGTGGTTCAAAACGTGCTAACTCATACTCTAAATACCTCGGTTGCCCAATGGTACTTTGCCACAAGAGCAGAGAGAAAGCAAACGTAGTTAGCGAGATGACCATCATCGGTGATGTGAAGGGTAAGGATGTCGTTATCCTCGACGATATGGTCGACACAGCAGGTACACTTACAAAGGCTGCTGGTTTGTTCGCCAATGCAGGTGCTAATTCAGTTCGCGCCGTTGTAACACACGCCGTTATGTCTGACCCTGCAAGTTCTCGTGTTGACGATTCAACTTTGGAGGAGATCGTCTTCACAAACTCAATTCCATTCCACAAGACTTGTAAGAAGGCACACATTCTTTCTGTTGCGTCTTTGTTCGCCGACACTATCCAACGTGTCCTCGACAACCGCTCAATCAGCGAGAACTACCTTACTAAATAATTTTTGTTAGGATAAACAAAAGGCTGGAGGCAGCAATTCTGCTTTCAGCCTTTTTTGTCAAATCACCCATCAAAATTTTTACATTTTTTTATAAATAAAAAACACATTTCTCTCATTCTATGTTTGCTCTGCTTTTGATTGACCATCCCCTTTGGAACCATATTCTGCGTCCTGTCGTTTTAGATGAAAAAGGGAAATCATTCCCCATCTCCTACTTTCCGACAAAGACCAACTCGACCAAGGAGGAGATGACCGAGTTCCAATGGAAAGCAGTCGAAGCATACGAAAGCATGACAGAACCCTACATACTCAAACTGTTCGTGCGTGAGAAACTGACCATCACCGAGTTTCAAAAGAGATTCGCTCCGAATTTTCCTAACTATGAACTGATCATCCGCTCTGTCGAACGAGCGAGTTACAAATTAGCCAACTTCGCCCGACTCTACAAAATTCCAGTTTTTCGTAAAGACAAATCGTTCACAACAATATACGAATCGGACAGAGTTGATGTTCCTGAAGAATTCGACCAGACCATCACACGGTTTCAGATGAATGAGGGCGTACTTCATTACTCTTTGCTTTTGAAAGAGGCAAACGAACTGAAACCGATCACTCAAAAATACCAGCCCAAAGATTTAGTCGTTTTGTCGACCGAACCGGCTTGTTACGTTCTCAACAATCGACTTTACATTTTTGAGCAAAACAGTTACAAACGAGTCTCCACGTTCTTGAACAAAGACAATGTTGAAGTACCTTCGAAAAATCTGAAGACCTACTTAGACACGTTTGTCAAAAAAGCATTAGAGCAGGAAGACCACGTCATCATAGAGGGAATCACATTAGATGAATCTGACGAAGCCCCATTGCCCGTTTTAACCCTTGTTGAGAGTTTAGACCGCACGCCCACACTCCGTTTGAATTTTCAATATGGAGATTTTCGCACTGAAATCGACGAGAAGAGAAAACGATTAGTAAAAATTTCTGGAGAAAACAATTCATATAAAATAACGATTAAAAATCGCAATGTTGATTATGAACAAAAGCAAATAAATCTAATAAAAGATTTAGGTTTATATGAAATAAACAAATATTTCTTTTTAGACCCTAAAAAGACCAAAGAGGTGTCCATTGTCAACTTTTTGATTTGCAACAGAAAGGCGTTAAAGGAGTTTGACATTCAGCAGAAAATGAGTGAACACACCTTTATATTAGAGCCTGTAACGTCGCACGCTGAAATCGTTGAAGTGGACATGGATTGGTTTGAACTGCGAGGAGAAGTTTGTGTCGGTGATATGCGCATTCCGTTCGTCAAACTGCGCAATCATATCGTGTCGGGCGAGCGTATCTACAAGGTGGAAGACGGACGAAGCGTTCTCCTACCCGAAGAGATTTTCACCAAATATTCGGATCTAATGCAGCGAACAGCCAAGGGCGATTCGTTGAAGATTCGCAGGTCGTTAGTGGGACTGATGAGCGATAGTTTTTCGCAGACAAAAGCCATCCGCCTCACTTTGGAAGAGCCAGAAATCGTGCCAGATGGTATCGATGCCACCCTGCGCGAATATCAAGTGATTGGCTACTCATGGTTGGTGAAACTCTACCAAATGAATTACGGAGGATGTTTGGCAGACGATATGGGATTAGGAAAGACTTTGCAATTTCTTTCTTTCCTACGTCGAATATACCCACAAAAAGTTGCAAAGGAGGTCAAAAGCAAACAGACAAAATGGATATACGCAACCAGTGAGCCGACCCTTTTCGACCAACCGATTGAAGTGCCAGTGGAAGAGCAAAACACTGAAAATGATGGTGATACAGAAGAGGACAAAGCCCCAACACTGATTGTCGTGCCGTCTTCATTGGTTTTCAACTGGATCAATGAAAAAAAGAAATTCGCCCCTTCTCTGACACACTATGTGCATACAGGAGACCGTCGAATACAATCGCCACAAGTGGGCAAGATATTCGCCCACTACAATCTGATTTTCACTACCTACGGCATACTCCGAAAAGACATTAACTTCTTGAAAGAGTGCGAGTTTGAATGTGCCATTTTCGATGAAAGTCAGAATTTGAAGAATCCATCTTCCCTCGCCTATAAATCGGTGGTACAACTGAATGCACGCCATATTTTCTGCGTTACCGGTACGCCGATAGAAAACGGAATGACGGATCTTTGGGCGCAGATGAACCTCTGCAACCGTGATATTTTAGGCACACAACACTATTTTCACAACTATTTTGAGCAGCCGATACAAAAGGAGAAAGATGCGCAACGTGAAAGTTTGTTGCGAGCCATCATCAAACCATTTTTGCTCCGAAGAACCAAAAAAGAGGTGGCAAAAGACTTGCCTGACAAATACACAATGGAGGTGTTCTGCGAGATGAGCGAGGAGCACAAATCCTACTACGAATCGCAGAAAAACGCCGTCCGCAACACGTTGATGGACGAGATTCTGCGCTTTGGCAAACCACAAACAATGACGATGGCACTCTCCTCTTTGACGATGCTGAGACAATTGGCAAACCAAGTATCACTCGTTGATGAGAAATCGAACATCACCTCTAATAAAGTGGAAGAGATCGTGCGACGACTGAGAAGTCTGAAGGAAGAGGGACATAAAGTGTTGGTATTTTCCAGTTTCGTCCGTTTCTTGGAAGTGATTGAAAAGGCGTTGAATGAGGATGGTTTCCGATACTCAAAAGTTACGGGAGCGACGCAAAACAGAGAAGCGCAAGTCAACCAGTTTCAGAACGATCCCGAGACCTTCTGTTTCCTCATCTCACTGAAAGCAGGAGGTGTCGGACTCAACCTCACGGCAGCCGACTACGTCTTCTTGATAGATCCGTGGTGGAATCCAGCAGCGGAGCAGCAAGCCGAAGACCGTGCCTACCGAATCGGGCAGATGCGCAACGTGTTCGTCTACCGCTTCATCATGAAAGGGACAGTCGAAGAGAAAGTGCTGATGTTACAAGAGAAAAAAAGGAACATTGCCGACACCTTCATCGGTCAGAACAATCCATTCGACACGCTGAATATCGACGATTGGAAGGCGTTGTTGCAGTAGACAATACTATTTTACGATCATCACGATACTGCCCGCTGTGATGAGCAACGCACCGATGATCACCCTTGCGCTGACAGGCTCTTTCAAGAAAAGAAACGAAAGACAAATCGTAATCACGACGCTCAGTTTATCAACAGGAGCGACACGCGACACATCACCACACTGCAATGCCTTGAAGTAGAAAAGCCACGACAAACCAGTAGCCACACCCGAAAGGATCAGGAAGAGCCAAGTATGTCCGGAGATAGACTTGACACCGTTGAAATGGTTGCCAATCAGCACAATACCCCAAGTGATGAAGAGGATGATTGTCGTACGGATAGCCGTTGCCAAATCCGAATTAATATCTTTCACGCCCACTTTGGCGAAAATAGCCGTCAAAGCAGCAAAGAGAGCGGAGAGAAGAGCGTAATATTTCCACATAGTTAAACGACATTAACAAAATCAAGCACAAAAATAGCCCAACATTTAAAATGGGATAGCAATAAAGTTGTGATAATTCAAAAATTTTGCGTACCTTTGCACCGCTTTTTTAGAAAATTTGTTCAAAAGAAAGTGTGATGGGAAATTAAGCCATTACGAACGTGTTGTAAAACTTAATTTTGAGTAACACAAAATGAAGACTTATGATTTGAGCGGTTCATTGAGAGCCCAAGAGAATTTAGGAAGAAAAGGCGTTAAGGCTATCAGAGCAAACGGCGAAATTCCTGCAGTGTTGTACGGTTCAAAATCAGAGAACATCAATTTTCAAGTTTCTGTAGCAGACGTACGCAAGTTGATCTACTCACCAGAGATCTTTTTGGTAAACTTGACAGTTGATGGAAAGGCTCACAAGGCAATCTTGAAGGAGATCCAATTCCACCCAGTACAAGACGCTATCCTCCACATTGACTTCTTAGAGGTTTACGAAGACAAGGATATCGTAATGGAAGTTCCTGTTAAGTTGGAAGGACTTGCAGAAGGTGTACGTTTAGGAGGTAAGTTGAGCCAAGACATGCGTAAATTGAAGGTTAAGGGTAACTACAAAGATATCCCTGAAGTTTTGTCAGTAAATGTTGAGAACCTCGGTTTGGGTAAGACTATCCAAGTTGGTGCTCTTTCATTCGACAAGTTGACTATCTTGACAAGCCCAGTTAACGTTGTTGCATCAGTTAAGTCAACTCGTGCAGCTCGTAACGCAAACTAATGTGATTTAAAGTTTCATTTATGAAATACTTAATTGTGGGTTTGGGTAATATTGGCGACGAGTACACCAATACCCGACACAATATAGGATTTAGAGTGTTGGACGCTTTTGCTAAGGCGTCCAACCTTGTTTTTGACGACCATACTCGCTACGGAGCAACGGTAACAGGACGTGTGAAAAACGCTGAGTTGTTGCTTCTGAAACCTTCAACCTACATGAACGCCAGTGGCGACGCGGTTCGCTATTGGATGAACAAAGAAAAGATACCTGTAGAAAACGTCCTCATCATCGTGGACGACCTCTCCATCCCATTTGGGTCTCTCCGTCTGAAAGGCAACGGTAGCGCAGGTGGCCACAATGGTCTCAAAAGCATTGAGGCGAAAGTCGGCACCCAGAATTACGCACGTCTCCGCTTCGGCATCGGTAACGACTTCCCTAAAGGTGGTCAGATAGACTATGTGTTGGGAGAATGGAACGAAGAAGAAGCTAAGAAACTGGAAGAACGTGTGCCAATAGCCGTAGAAATCATCAAAAATTTCTGTCTTTCCGGCTTGCAAGACACGATGAACCGTTTCAACAATAAATAATAAACGAAAAAGAAGAAAATACGATATACAATGGCTGATAAGAAAGTACGCGTGCGTTTCGCACCAAGTCCAACAGGTCCGCTCCACATCGGAGGTGTGAGAACCTGTCTTTACAACTACCTTTTCGCAAAAAAGAATGGTGGAGATCTTCTTCTCAGAATTGAAGACACTGATTCTCAACGTTTTGTACCAGGTGCTGAAGATTATATCATCGAGGCATTCAAATGGTTGGGAATCACTTTCGACGAGGGTGTCGGTGTCGGTGGAGAGAACGGTCCATACCGCCAAAGCGAACGTAGAGAGATTTACAAAATCTATGTAAAACAACTCTTGGACGCCAACCTCGCCTACTACGCTTTCGACACTCCTGAAGAGTTGGAGACTAAACGTAAGGAGACTCCTAATTTTCAATACGACTCTCATACGCGTATGAGTTGCATCAACTCACTCACCCTCTCAAAAGAAGAGGTTGAAAAGAGAATCGCAGCCGGAGAAAAATATGTTGTCCGCATCAAAATCGAACCTAACGAAGACATCGAAGTGGACGACATGGTTCGTGGAAAAGTGGTCATCAACTCAAATATTTTGGATGACAAAGTGCTTTACAAGGCAGCAGACGAACTTCCAACCTACCACTTGGCAAACATCGTAGACGACCACTTGATGGGCATCACACATGTAATCCGTGGTGAGGAATGGTTGCCTTCCGCTCCTTTGCATGTTCTCTTGTATCGTTTCTTGGGCTGGGCAGACACAATGCCTCGCTTCGCACACCTTCCTCTTCTTCTCAAACCAGAAGGAAACGGAAAGTTGAGCAAACGCGACGGCGACAGATTGGGATTCCCAGTGTTCCCATTGCAATGGACAGACCCTCACACAGGGGCTATTTCATCAGGTTACAGAGAGTCTGGTTACTTGCCAGAAGCAGTAGTCAATTTCTTGGCTCTCCTCGGTTGGAACCCTGGAACAGACCAAGAATTGTTCACGATGGACGAGTTGATTCAACTCTTCTCTATTGACCGTGTCAGCAAGTCGGGTGCAAGATTCAACTACGAGAAAGGCATCTGGTTCAACCACGAATACTTGACTAAGAAATCAGACGAGGAGGTTGCCAACATGTTCGTTCCAATCCTCAAAGAGAAAGGTTACGAATGTGATTTCAAGAAATTAACCTACATCGTTTCTCTCGTAAAAGAGAGAATCAGTTTTCCTAAAGATTTGTGGGAGCAGACAAACTTCTTCTTCGAAGCACCAACCTCATACGACGAGAAATCACTTAAGAAACGTTGGAAGCCAGAAAGTCCGCAATACCTCAACGAGTTAGTCGAAGTTTTGAAAGGAATTGATGATTTCTCAAAGACAGAGGAAAACGAAAAATTGGTTCTCGACTGGGTTGCACAAAAGGGATATAACTTAGGAACGATGATGAACTCATTCCGTATCACCTTAGTGGGAGCAGCCAAAGGTCCACACATCTTCAATATCATTGATATCTTAGGAAAAGAAGAAACATTGGCTCGTGTAGCCCGTGCATTGAACGAGATTAAATAAGGTCTGAAATGCGACTTTTGTATAATTTAGGAATCATGCTCTACTTTGCTGGAGCATGGTTCATGTCTTTTTTTAACGATAAGGCGAAAAAATTCGTAGAAGGAAGGAAGGGCGTTTTCGATCTTCTGAAATCAAAAATAGACCCTAAAGAGAAGTATGTTTGGGTACACGCAGCGTCGTTAGGCGAGTTTGAACAAGGTCGCCCTATCATCGAGAAATTGAGAAGCGAACGCCCCGAATTCAAGATTTTGGTCACTTTCTTCTCTCCCTCAGGCTACGAGGTACGCAAGAACTACAACGGTGCAGACATTGTCTGCTATTTGCCGATGGACACCTCTTGGAATGCCAAGAAATTCTTGTCTGTCGTAAATCCTGCATACGCCATCTTCATCAAGTACGAGTTTTGGATGAACTACCTCACCTACTTGAAGAAGCGAGAAATCCCGACCTATATCGTTTCTGCGATATTCAGAGAGTCGCAAGTATTCTTCAAGTGGTACGGAGGCTGGTACAGAGGCATATTGAAGAAATTCACACACCTCTTCGTGCAGAATCAAGTTTCGATGGATTTGCTGAAGTCTATCGGCGTTGAGAATGTTTCATTGGTGGGCGACACACGATTCGACCGTGTGGCAGACATTGCTGCTAAGTCTAAGCCGTTGCCTATCGTGCAATCATTCGTTGGCGACGCTCCTGTATTCATTGCAGGAAGTTCTTGGCCTAAAGACGAAGACATCCTCGTTCCGTACATCAACAAACATCCAGAGTTGAAGTTCATCATCGCCCCTCACGAGATTCACGAGGAGCATTTGAAACGAATCATCGGCCAGTTGGAACGCCCATACGCACGCTACACCCAAACCGACGAAAACAGCGTTAAACAAGCAGATTGTTTGATTATCGACTGTTTCGGATTGCTTTCCTCTATCTACAGATACGGAAAGGTCGCTTACATCGGTGGCGGATTCGGAGTGGGCATCCACAACATCTTGGAAGCCTCCGTTTACGGCATACCAGTGCTCTTCGGACCGAACTACAAGAAGTTCAAAGAAGCAGTAGACATGGTCGAAAGAGGCGGCGCTTACTCAATCAACAACTACGAAGAGTTTGCCACACTGATGGACGAATTATACTCTCCAACCTCTTCTCTCTACGAAAAGACAGCAACTACAGCAGATGCCTACTCAAAAGAGAACAGAGGCGCAACAGAGAAAGTTGTCAAGCAGATTTTCGGATAATAATCGACACCTTATAAAAAGAAACCGCAGTGCCATAGACACCGCGGTTTTTCTTTTATAGACCGCAAATTCTAATCTTCCTCCCTACTATATTCAATCACACGATTCAAATAATCATTGAATGGTTTGTTGACCTTGAACAGTTCCAACACACGCTCTACCATATCATCTGCATAGACAAGTTCCTCCGACAAAGGGCACCACAAACAATAAGCCTTCAACTTCAAATAATCAGCGTAGGGTGAATCGGCAGAGAAGCCACGAGGCACTTTTTTCAAATCGTCTGAATGATCCAAATCAAAGCCGTACTTCGCAGCAGTTTGAATCATCGCATCAAACTTTTCTCCCTCATCCTCTATATCCTCTCTGACAATCTGAACGACGTTCTTATCGTAGCAGTAATGGCCGATTGCCAACATACAGCCGTCGGGATATGTACCCTCATTCGGAGAAATATGGAAATAGTAACCTGCCTTGCCCGATTTCTTTCCACCAGGACAAACAAACACACCGAAATGCGTTTTATAAGGCGATTTATCCAATGAAAAACGAATATCTCGATTGATACGGTAAGTGCAGTCTTTCAACTCCAAATTACCAACAGAAGGGTCGAAAGAAGCCACACCAGCGATAATCCGCTCAGCGATAACGTTGAACTTCGCCTTCGCATGCTCATACTCCGCACGATGTGCATGAAACCACTCCGTATTGTTGTTCACCTGCAACTGACGGAGAAATGACATTATCTCTTTCATTGCTTTTTATTTTAAATCAATTACGACCAGATTATCTCTTGGTATAAACAACGTCTAAACGCGGACGAAGAGCCTCTGAGAATGAATTTTGGCTGTGCAACATCGTCGCCGTCAACCACAACTGCTGACGATAATAGTAGTTGCTACTCTCAGAAGAACGAACCACTGGAACCAACACCATATCATCTTCAAATGTTGTACCAGTTCCTCGATATTTATTTTGCAACGGAGCCGTGATATTGAACGTATAAGTGTTATATGTCGTATCAATAGAGGTTACAAAAGAAGTGAGGCCATCAGGTTGCGTATTGTTGTAGAAGAAATCGATTACCTTGCTCTTGCTAATCAACAAAAGATAAGAACTTGCCTTAATATCGGTCTTCCAATTCAAACTTGCACGATGGAAAATCAATTTCGCAGAATTGAACATAATTCGTGAAGCGTCCTTTTCACCCGAGATAGTCTCAATAGAATCTTTCAGAACATCAAAAGGAATATCCACGCTTGTGTAAAGTCCAGCAGGTGTGTAGGTGAATGTGTAATCACCCTCATTCAAAGTATTGACAGCCGTAGAAAGATCCGCTTGAGTAACCACGTTCACACGCTTAACAGACTTGTTTGCAGAGAGGAAAATAGAAGATACCAACGGGTTCAACTCCTTTCCTAAAGAAGAAGCCTGCACCGTCGTGTCTGCGCCATCATACGTTGTAGCAATCAGCGCGTCATAATGGTAGAAAATCTGAATACCAGCCACCGAAATCTGCATAACCGTTCCTTGGTTGAACGTATGACTCACATACACACCTTTGAAATACTCGTTAAAATCATTTTGACTTGAGATTGAAGAACCCTCTTTATAAACATCTAACAATCTTTCACCCAATGAATTATCCAAAGTAATGGTCAACGAACGTTTGTTTTGAATCTGATAAGATTTCTTACCCAAAAGCAAACTCTTGTCGCAGTAGTCAGAGACATCCACATTGGTGAACGTTTTGGTATCCTTCAAAGGCTTATTCAACTCATAGATGGAGATAGCCTGAAGCGCAGCGGAATCTCCAAAGAAATCGTCCGTATATTGCAAATAAAATCTTACAGAATCAACCTCTACATCAGACGGTTGTGAAATGGAAATTATATCTCCGTAATGCGAATCAATCGAAGTGAGCAATGTATTGAGGATTCCCACAGATGAAGAGGAACTCGTAGCCACTGCTGTATCAGGGACTGAAACGCCACCGATACGAGCGTCCAACTGCGTCATAAACTCAGCAGCCGACTCACCAAATTTCTCGTCACGGTAACGGCCCAACAGAAAATAATCATATTTGCTCAAAACCGAATCTGTCACAACTGATGAAGTCTCCACATTCACCATGTTCGAGTAAGTATGCAACACATCCTCATCTGGCTGAATGGACATACCTACGCCATCGTCGTCATGGCATCCAACCAAGAACAACAATGACAACACACAAAACGAGAAACAAATTCTTCTACCCATTTCGTAATTTTTCATTTGCAAAAAGATTTATCAAGTTAGGTATAGACCGTCATACGCGATTCCGTTTGGGTGAATTATTTACCTTGTAATACCTTATCGTAGAACTCGTTATAAGCGTCGACGTAATTGTCAGGAGCAGGAGTATCTAAGAAAAGTTTACCAGATTTAGCAATATAATCTTTCAGATTTTGGTTGGTATTCGGAGAAGCGATAACCGCACCGTCTGAATATTCCAAAGCGAACTTAGTCAAATCCTCGAAAGAAGTTTCTTTGCCCAAAACCATTTTCACATCCTCGTCTGTGATGCCTTCCAATTTCAGTTTCTCTCCAAATTTTTCGCTGAAAGGACGTTTGAAATCATCCGCATATACAGAGTAGACCACCTTAGCATCTTTAAAGAAAGGATCAGTATTGAAAGCCTTCTTAATATAAATAGGTGCGAGGGAAGTCATCCAACCGTGGCAATGCACGATATCTGGAGCCCAGCGAAGTTTCTTCACCGTTTCAAGAACACCACGAACGAAGAAGATTGAACGATCTTCATTATCAGAAAATTCCTCACCATTCTCGTCGGCGATCATCGTCTTTCTATGGAAGAAATCGTCATTATCAATAAAGTAGACCTGCATACGAGCAGCCTGAATAGAAGCGACCTTGATGATCAACGGATGGTCGTTATCATCAATGATCAAATTCATACCAGACAGTCTAATCACCTCGTGCAATTGATTTCTTCTCTCGTTCACACAACCGAAGCGAGGCATGAACGTTCTAATCTCCCGTCCCTTTTCTTGAATTGCCTGCGGCAAGTTTCTGCACATAGTCGCCACTTCACTTTCTGGCAAATACGGGGTAATCTCTTGCGAGATGTATAAAATCTTCACTGTTTCCATTCACACACAATTAGTTCCGCAAAGGTAGCAAAAAAGGGGCAACACTCCAAATTTTCGTTTTTTTTCTTTGTTGCGCTTTTGTCTCTCAATAATAAATGTTTCTTTTGCACAAAATTTAAGGAAAAGGAGAATCGCATATTTTCCTATATAACTTTTTTGTAAAAAGACAGTCGAAAATGAAAGTTTACAAGACAGTTTCAGGTCTCTCTGACGCATTAGATCAATGCCGCAAAGAGGGAAAAACAATTGGTTTAGTACCTACAATGGGTGCTTTGCACAATGGACACCTCTCATTGGTGAAGAGATGCGTGGCAGAGAATGACGTGTGCGTGGTGAGCGTCTTCGTCAACCCTACCCAGTTTAATAATTCTACCGATTTGGAAAAATATCCAAGGACGGAGGAAGCAGACATTGAATTGCTGACCAGTGCCAATTGTACGTTTGCGTTCATTCCTTCCGTAGAAGAGATATACCCTACCCCAGACACTCGCAAATTTGATTTTGCTCCGTTAGACCAAGTGATGGAGGGTCCTGCTCGTCCAGGTCATTTCAACGGTGTGGGTCAAGTGGTTAGTCGACTTTTTGACATCGTGAAACCTACTCGTGCTTACTTTGGTGAGAAAGATTTCCAACAGTTGGCTATCATTCGAGAAATGGTGAAACGATACAATTACAATCTTGAGATTGTGGGTTGCCCTATCGTTCGCGAAGAGAGCGGTTTGGCACTGAGTAGCCGTAACGCACGTCTTTCAGACGAGGAGAAGAAAATCGCAGTCAACATTTCAAGAGCATTGTTCATGAGCGTCGATTTGGCAAGCGTAAAGAGTGTGGAAGAGGTCAAAAATTGGGTTGTCAGCACGATTAATCAGTTTCCTAAATTGGAAGTTGAATATTTTGAGATTGTCAACTCACTCACTTTGCAACCTATCAAGGAGTGGTCTGATGCAGACTATGTAACTGGCTGTATCACAGTATATTGTGGCGAAGTTCGTTTGATTGATAATATTCAATATAAAAAATAGTCGCCATGCAAGTTGAAATATTAAAGTCTAAGATTCACCGCGTTACGGTTACACAAGCCAATTTGGACTATATTGGTAGCATCACCATCGACGAAGCATTGATGGAGGCCGCCAACATTCTGCCCAACGAGAAAGTGCAAGTCGTCAACAACAACAACGGTGAAAGAATCGAAACATACGCTATAAAGGGAGAACGAGGTTCTGGCGTCATTTGTTTGAATGGAGCAGCTGCCCGAAAGGCATGTCCGGGCGACGTTGTCATCATCATGTCATACGGTTTTATGTCGTATGAGGAGGCAAAGACGTTCAAGCCATCGGTAGTTTTCCCTGACACAAAAACAAATTTGATAATCGACTAAATTGTTTTTTATGAAATTAGCAGAAGCATTAAGTGAAAGAGCGAGACTTCAGACAAAGATTTCTGAGTTGAATCAGCGTATAAACGACAGTTCTATAATTCAAGAAGGTGACGAACCAGTTGAGGATATTCAAGCACTCTTTGACGAACTGTCTGCTAATTATTCGGAGTTGGAGACCTACATCTTTAGGATCAACAACACCAACCTCAACGCTATTGTCGAGGGAGAGTCGATTACAAAAATGTTGTCGCACAGAGATGTGCTGTCGTCTAAAGTGAGAACATTGCAAGATATTCTTTCACATTGTAGCACAAGCAACAATCGCTATAGTCGCAATGAAATCAAATACATCTGCACGATAGACGTTGCTAAGTTGCGCAAGGAATTAGACTTGAACGCAAAGAAATTACGCGAATTAGACTTGAAGATTCAAAGTTTAAATTGGACGATTGACCTATTGTAAATCGTCTGATTTGAGATAAAATAACTGAACTCTAAGTTGTAGTGGCGACGAGAAACCTCCAAAAAATTCTTATGTGGTCCCAAATGGGAAGGGATCCTTTTTCACAGAGCATTCCCAGCAGCCTTCACATGAGCATTTTTCACAAATTACAATTGCACTACCACTTGTTGACTATGATGCGGAGTTCAGTTTCTTTTTGTAGCCTATGAACATCTATGTCATCAGAAACGGAAAGTTTTTCGGACCATACGAAGAGCAATACCTGCTTTCGTTGGTCAACCAAGGGAAAGTGTTAAAACACGACAAGGCTGCCCTCAGTGACGTGGTAGACCCTGATGACAAGGACACAGTGAAAACAGTAGACTACTATCTGAAACAGAACAAATTAGTTGCCAAAGTAGAAAACAATGGCAACCTATTTTCTCAGTTATCCAAGATTGGTTCTGAGTTGATTTTTCCACGAACAAGACTCTTTTCCAAGGAGTTTTTGTACGACCAGAGATTTCTCATTTTGGCCATTGTTGGATTTCTACCTATGATTTTGGCGAACCTTCCATTAGGAGGAGCCGTTCTTTTCTATGCCATAGCAATGTATTTCTCCATTATGTGGGGACTGTTTTTCTACGCATGTTTTAAAACATCACAAGTAGACAGAAGGACGACCATCACCATTTTCTTTTTGACACACATTTTTGTTTTCGGCATATTCGACCTATTGAGTTTAAACCAACTCAATCCGTTTTATGTATTCACAGAATCCAATAGTCTGATTTTCAGAGCAATAGGATATACATTAGGAGTTGGGCTAACCGAGGAATTGGTCAAAATGTTGCCTCTGATAATTCTTTTGCGACGAGCCAAAGAACCCTTAATTCCGAGAACGATGGTTTTCTACGGACTAATATCTGGCATTGCGTTTGGAGTCTACGAGGGTGTCGGCTACCAAATGACCATCAATGCACAAGAGGCGTATGACACATCTTTCTTCCTGAATATCATGCGATTAACGAGCCTACCATTTCTGCACGCATGCTGGTGCGGTATTGCAGGATACTTTCTCTCGTTTGCATCATTATACCCCAAATACAGAAGATCGCTCTACTTCCTGGCGATTGCAGTACCCGCAACAATACACGGACTGTACGACACCTGTTCAGAATTTTGGTTAGTGTCATTGTTCTTCGTATTCATCGGTTTGATGTTGCTCACCATCTATCTAAAACAGAGCGTAAACTACCAGTCGAAACTAAGAGATTAAGCAACCTTAAACAAACATTAACATTGAGGAATCCATAAAGTCCGCAAATTTTCTTAAATTTGTGCGTTATGATTTTGTTTGACATTTGAATTAGACGAAAGTTTGATTCTTTTAAAATTAAACGAGAGATACTTATGGAGAACTATGTTAGGTTTGACTGGGCAATGAAACGCCTTTTGCGTAACAAAGCAAATCATGCT
>CAVJCT010000025.1:0-3103 GCA_963648205.1 Flexilinea sp. | reverse complement strand
CACCAAGCCACGGCGAGTCCTACAAACAATACTGTAAACAATACGAGGGCGACATCCGTCCAATGAACGCAAACAGGATATGCGTTGACTAAGAATGTGCCGTCGTCTGCTCCAGAACCCAATTTGATGATTCCAAAATGTTGCTGTAAAAGGCAGAGAATCAATCCGATAATCAAACCTAAAACCGCACCTAAGACACTGATCAGCCATCCTTCTAACAAGAAAATCTGACGGATGAAATCGGTAGTTCCTCCTAAGTTGCGAAGCGTTTGGATGTCATTTTTCTTCTCCAAAATCAACATTGAAAGCGAACCTATTATATTGACAACAGAAATCAATAGAATAAAGAACAAAATGAGGAATGTTATCCATTTTTCAATTCGCATCATCTTGTAAAAATCCTCGTGCTGTTCCTCTTTGTTCTGCACGGTGTACTCGTCTCCTAAAACCTTTTGGATGGTTTCCTGCACTTGGTCTACTTTGCCATTGCTGACTTTCACTTCAATAGCGGAAACGACGTTGCCGTAGTTGAACAATTCACGAGTGTGTTGGATAGGGAAGAAGGCGTACTTGCTGTCAATGTCGTATTGGTGGGTTGCATATATACCCCTCACGTTGACATCAATGCTATTGAACGAACCAGAAGGATTGGCAACGTTCACTTTCGTCGCATATTTGGGTGCGTAGAACGTAACAGGAGTGTAGCCCAAGTTGGCTTCGATTTGATTTGCCAATGCTGCGCCTAAGATGGTGTAATCTCGTTCATCATCTTGAAGTATGAATGCGCCGCCTTCTGTAATTGATTGTGTATCAATTAGTTGTCTATAATTCCTTGAAACACCTTTGATAGTTGCGAAAGTTTGCTTTTCTTGACCTCGAATGAGTGCTGTTTCCTCCAAAACTTCCGAAAATAGATCTACTCCGTCAATGTTTTGAATTTTTGAAATTACCTCCGTTGGCTCAAAATTTTTTCCTTCGGTAAGTTCAATCTTCAAGTCAGGGTCGAATGATGAAATGACCCCAGAGATCAGTTGCTGGAAACCGTTATAGACGGAAAGTGTGCAGATAAGAGCGATAGTAGCGATGCAGACCCCTCCCGCACATATCATTGATATGATATTAATGATATTGTGGCTTTTCTTGGAGAAAAGATAGCGGAGGGCTATGAAAAACTGCAAGCGCATAGTCACCTTTATTTATTCTTTGCTTTCTTCTGCCTTGTCGCTCTCAGGTTTCTTCTTGTCGAGACCTAAAAGGTGGTCGATATGCTCCAAATAATCGAGCGAGTCGTCCAAGAAGAAAGTGAGTTCAGGGATGATTCTCAACTGATGGCGAGTGCGTTGCGAGAGGTCGTAACGGATTGATTTCGCGCTTTTCTTGATCATCTCCATCATCTCCGCTTGTTTATTATTAGGGAAGATGGACAAACGAACACGCGCGATACTCAAATCGGCAGAGACAGACACTGAAGTTACAGAGATTAAGATTCCGCCGTATGACTTTGTGAATTTCTGAAAAATGTCGCTTAACTCCTTCTGTACCAAGCGATCTATTTTGTTAAGTCTTGTAGATTCCATATTGTTTTTATTATTTTGAAAATTAGACGCAAATTTAATAAATAAATGTGAATTAAAATTGTTATCTTCGCAGACGTAGAAAAATAAGGCTTGTTTTGTTATGTTCACAGAAGATAATACAGATAAGAGTAAGTTCGAGCCAGTTTCCTCGGGGAAGGTGGCAGTAGAAGAGTTGTCAAGTTACATTGCGTTGACGATGGCGCGCGGTGTCGGTCCGGTGTTGGCGCGACGGTTGATTTCAACTTTGGGAAGTGCTAAAAATGTGATTGAGACACCTCAGCGGAAATTGGAGATGGTTCCAGGGGTAGGTTCTGTTTTGGCAGAGGCAATCAAACAACCCAATCTGTTGGATTGTGCAAAACGTGAATTGGAATTTTTGGCGAAAGTGGGCGGAAAGGCAATTTGCGATGTTGAGGCTGACTATCCTAAACGACTGAAAGAGTGTGAGGATTGCCCGATTGTCCTTTATCAAAAAGGAAATATGCATTTGGAGGAGACGCATGTGCTTGGTGTGGTGGGTACACGCAAAATGACAGCGTACGGACGAACGCATATTAATAATGTATTGAAAGAGTTGTCGGAGCGAGTTCCAGACCTTTTGATTGTCAGTGGTTTGGCTCATGGAGTGGATGGCGCTGCCCATCGTTGCGCCTTAGAATTGGGAGTACAAACGGTGGGCGTGGTGGGTCACGGACTGAATATGATCTATCCTGCCGAGCATCGAGGTTTGTCGGAGCGGATGATGGCAAACGGCGGTATGCTGACGGAGTTTCATTCTCATAGTTCGGTGGATCGCAAGAATTTTGTGTCTCGCAACAGAATCATTGCAGGACTGTGTGATGTGATTTGGGTGGTGGAGTCGGGCGAGAAAGGAGGCGCGCTCTTAACGGCAGACTTTGCCGATTCTTACAGTCGAGAGGTGTGTGCGTTGCCCGGTCGGGTGGGCGACCTCTATTCCATCGGTTGCAATAATCTGATAAAGAAGAATAGGGCAGTGATGATTGAGAATGCGGACGACATAATTCAGATGATGAATTGGGACCAGAAGACGCAAAGAAAAGAGGCTGTACAACTCTCTCTCTTTATGGATTTGACGGAACGAGAACGCTTGGTGGTGCAAGTCTTGGAGATTGAAGGTCGGATGCAGGTCAACCAGATGGTTCGCAAATTGCAGTTGCCGATGAACGAACTCTCCTCGCTCTTGTTTGATTTAGAGATGAAGGATGTGGTTTGCTCGTTTCCAGGCGGTGTTTATGGGTTGAAGTAAACAAATGATTAGTATGTTTCAAAATTATTTATTATCTTTGCAACATTGAAAATAGAAGTTAGTGGTTATTTTTTGTAGAAAAGGAATTATCACATTCGGGAGTCTTGTTAGGACTGAAAATGTGCAGGTTTTGATTAATGTCAATACCTCCCCCCCTATCTTTCAAATAAAATTCAATTAAAATTAATTTGTTTGGCAACGATATATATCGCTGTCTGCTTTGTTGTGTCTAAATTTATTTACTAAAAATGTTATAATA
>CAVJCT010000024.1:0-18219 GCA_963648205.1 Flexilinea sp. | reverse complement strand
CGGCAGACGAGGCTTTGCAACAAATCAAGGACAAAGGTTATGCTAAAGAATACCTCGCTGATGGTCGCCCTATTCGCTTGATTGGGTGCAGTTTCTCATCGGAGACGGGAACGATTGGGGAGTGGAAGGTGGAGAAATAGCCGAGGAAAATACTAACATATTACAGGTGAGATATTCCTAAATAAAGGTTGCAAAGTCAGAAATAAAAGGCTAAGTTTGTGAGTAGAAGTTTCACTTAAGAAATCGTGCTATGGTGTCACTTAGTCGAAATCAGGAAGTCAAGGATCGTAAGGAGTGGGCTGTAATCAATATGTTTCGCTCCTGTTATTCGTCGTTTCCAATTGGAAAATTGGAGAAGTCGGAGTCGCCTGATTTTCTTTTGCATTGTGACAATAACGGAAAGAGTCGGTTGGTGGGCATTGAGTTGACGGAGTTGAAATATGAGCGAGGCGACAAACTTTTCAATTTGCGGGCTCACGAGGATTTTATGGTTTTGTTGATGGAGGATGCGCGGAAGATTGTGGAAGCGCAGTGTCAGGACAAGTTAATCGTCGAGGTGCTTTTTTCTGAAGAGGTTAGTCCGACGGTGCTGATGGTAGACCAAGAAGCGCAGATGTTGGTAAGACAAGGTCTGGCAGAAGAGGTCGCCAAGGTGGTTCTGGATAATATCCCTGAGGCTACAGGAATGAAATATAAGGTGGACCGGACGTCAAAGTATGGATATCATGCTTTGCATTCGAAGATTGTGAGTGTCTCGATTCAAAACGTGACAGGTCGTTGGTACGAAAGTTTGTGGTATGCGGCGATAGCGACGAAAGTGAAATCTCTGTCTATTTCGAGTGTGTCGCAACGTTTGATGGCGAAGGATTGTAAGTTGAAAAAATATAATCCAGCGTGTGATGAACAATGGCTTGTCATCATCCAAAATAGTTTCTTAATGTCGAGTACCTATAATCCGTTGACGGCACAAAAAGCCCTTGCCCACACCTATCACAGCAATTTTGACAAGGTGTTTGTGTTTGAACGGAGCGAAGGCTCGGTAACGCCGTTGGCACTTGTTCGTCATAAATGAGATAAAATAAAACAATCGATCGGAGTCAAAAAAATGTGATTTGTTAAATTTGTTAAATTAATTAGGGGTATATTTGCAAAATTAATAATGCAAGATTAAGAGGATCGATAATATGAAGATAATAGAGCAGCTAAGAAAGGCTGTAGTTTGTGGAGTGGCAGTCGCATTTCCGTTGTTCATGCAGGGATGTATTCAAGATGAGCCACAAAATTCAGAGGCAGACATTTTGCAATGTGTGTTGACGGATGATTATAAGTATTTGATAACCAAGTCGGATACGCTGATGGACATCACGAGTATCACGAATAATATCACAATTTATGTAACGCCAGATTGTGATATGACGAAGTTAGCGCCGCGTTTCATCTTGACAGATGGTGCGACGATAAGTCCGGCGAGCGGTTCGGTACATGATTTCTCAGACAATAAATTGGTTACCTACACTGTAACATCGGAGAACGGTTTGTGGTCGCGCAAGTACAATGTGGGCTATTCTACGGTGATGGAGTTTCCTTTGCATTTGGACTTTGAAAAGTACATGTTGAACACTAAGAATCAGTATCATATTTTCTATGAAGTGGTTGATAGTGTGGACGTTATGTCGTGGTGGAGTTCAGGAAATCCAGGATTCTGTTTGGCGGCTGCCAGTGCAGGACCAGAGGATTATCCGACGGTATCTGTAGAGGATGGATACGACAATAGAGGTGTTAAACTGACGACTCGTTATGCAGGAAGTTTTGGTAAGGCGGCAGGAATGCCAATAGCTGCTGGAAACCTGTTCTTGGGTTCGTTTGATGTGCAGCAAGCGTTGCGTTCACCATTGACAGCGACCCGATTTGGCGTTATCTTCACGCATGAACCAGATTCAATTGTGGGATATTATAAGTATAAATCAGGTTCGCAGATGCGCGATGGCAAGTATAAGCCGATTGATGGAGTGGACGATTACAACATCTATGCTATTTTGTATGAAAACACTGATTCTGAAGGAAATACAGTGATGTTGGATGGTACAAACTCGTTGAATAGTGAGTTCTTGGTGTTGTATGGTCAGGTGGCAGATGAAGACAGAAAATCGACGGATGAGTGGACACGTTTCTCATTCCCAATGACACAGATGAATGGAAAGACGGTGGATGCCGATCGATTGAAGAAATATGGTTACAACTTTGCGATTGTGTTCACATCGAGTCGAAATGGAGACAATTTCACGGGAGCAGTAGGCAGTGAGTTGTGGGTTGACCAGGTTGAGATTAAGTGTAAGGAGACAGGAAACGAGAATAAAGACGGAGAATAATCATGAGAAATAATATAAAGAAGGCAAATATCAAGAGGGTAGTCGTAACTATCGTATGTGCGTTGTTGTCGTTCGCAGTATATGCAGGTGGTTATTCTGAGATATATGGTGATTCTGATAGTCCGATAAAAAGGGCGAGAGAAGAGCGTTTGAAGGAGCGTGCGGAAAGAAAAGCTGCACGTCAGGCAGAGAAAGCAACTGCGGATAGTTTGGCAGGGGCTTTAAAAGGTGAGCAAGCCGATTCCTTGTATGCCGTTAAAGATACGACACCCAAGAAGAAGTCTTATTTTGAGGCAAAAATAGGATATCAGATTGGAGGAACAGTGCCATTCCCATTGCCAGCGCAGATGAGAAAAATCAATGGATTTGCACCATTAGGAAATATATCAGTCCAAGCGTGGGCAGTCATTCCATTAGGAAATCGTTGGGAGTTGATGACAGGTGCGAAGGTAGATCGAAAAGGAATGACCTCGAAGGCAACCGTGAAGGACTATAGCATGTCTATTCAAGATGAGGATGGCGGAACGATTTCAGGACGATGGACTGGAGACGTTACGATGACGGCAGATCAGTGGTATTTGTCCATTCCCGTGGATGCTGCGTTTTACATCACCGAGCGAGGAAAAATCAAATTAGGAGCATTCTTCAGTTTCTTGACAGGCGGAACGTTTAGCGGAGAAGTCTATAACGGATATTTGCGTGAAGGAGACCCAACAGGAGCGAAGATTGAAGTGGATGACAAACCACAATCCTTTGATTTTTCGGAAGATTTGCGTCGCTATCAGTGGGGAATCACCTTAGGAGGCGAGTGGAGCATCTACAAGCGATTGGTTGCCTTTGTCGATTTAGATTGGGGCTTCAAAAATATTTTTGTGGATGATTTCAAGACCATTACGTTCGATATGTTCCCGATTTATGGAACGATTGGTGTGGGATATGCCTTTAAATAGTGGATTATCGTAGGATTTTTTGTAATTTTGCGCGGTGATTTTGAGAATCTTCTTTTTTTAGAAAATAAAAGCGGAAGGATTACGTTTCTCAATAAGAATTTTGAGTGAAAGGAAATTGAAAAAACTGGTTTTATTCATATTGTTTTCTTGTATTGCATGGATGGGAGTCAATGCTGAGCATGCTCATGGGCGTACGAACTACCTTATCAATGCGGATAACCGTCTGTATCATTTTGGATTCATTCTAGGATTGAATATGATGGATTTCAACCCTGAGAATGCAGCGATAGCAGACGAAGATGGCAAGGTGTGGTATGGAGAGGACACGAGGATGTCGCCAGGATTTTCAGTCGGAATCATATCAGACTTAAGGATTTTCAAGTGGTTGAACTTGAGATTCTGCCCGATTTTGTTGTTCAACGAGCGTCACATGCGTTTTTATGATGTTGATGGCAACGAGAGTCCGGAAGGCGATATGATGGTGCAGTCCAATATTATGGAGTTTCCGTTGACGTTTAAGTTCAGAGGTCAACGAAAGAATAACTACCGCCCTTATTTGTTGGCGGGAGCAGCGTTGACGGTGGACATGGGACGAGATTCTGAAGCCACGTTGATGTTGAAGCAGATTGATTATGGAGTTGAGTTTGGATTGGGATGTGATTTCTATCTGCCCTATTTCAAGATTGCTCCCGAGTTTAAGGTTTACTTAGGGCTTGGAGACGTATTGAATCGCAATAGACCTGAGATTGCAGACATCACGGAGATGAAGTACACCAACACGTTGTCGAGGTTGACATCGAGAATGTTTATTTTGTCGTTTAACTTCGAGTAATAATCTATTGTGCTGATTTACAATAGAATATGGAGGTAATTTAGTCTGTGAAATTGTCATCTGTGATGGCGGTAAGGTGGTGAATACAAACAAAGTGGGGCTGTGTAGTTTGTGGGAAGAAGCGAATTTTGTTTGTAAAATCGTTGTTGAAAAATTACGCTTATCTCCTTAAAACTCTGTATATTTACAAAATTTCGTGTTTTGACAAGAAATTTCGAGTTGGTGAGTGAAAAGGAATAGAAGATCGTGAAAAACAGTAAGTGAAGTTGTATATGATTTCATCAGATAAAATGAAGAAGATAGGGTGTCTTATTGTTGCCTTCGGTATGGCGGCAGCAAGTATGGCGGCGACCTGTACGTTGGGATCTACGGATTTTGATGTATCGTCAACGTTGTGTAACATCGAATTGTCGAATGATTCGAAAGGATGGTTCAGCGATGAGGTGGGAGAGCAACTCGCAGAGTTGGCCGCGTCGGGGTGTACATGGTATGGCTCGCCATCGGATGTGGTTCAGACAGGAATCACGACGTATAGTCTACATGCGCCAGGCGAGTTGATAACGGCAGAAGCATGGCAGGCAGATTCGTTAACCAATGACGCGGCAACAAATAAGGTTGGATATTCTGCGATTGTATCGAATCCGAAGTTGATATGTCCAATTTTGGGAAGTGGAAGTGGATCTGCAATGTTGGTCAATTTTGGAACCAGCCACGACTATTCATATATTTTCTCGTATACGGCGACTGGAATGGAACCAGGGTCAGAGGTGTCGTTTACAGTTGATGTCTACAATTTGTTGGATTATGAATCGTTGGCTGCGTCGGCTGAGGCACAAGGTTTAGAAGAAGGAAACATCAAAATTTTTAATGCGGACTACAATATTAAACAAGGAAAATGGTATGGAAACGGAAGCAATGGTTTGGATTGTAAGTTTTCTACGAAGTTGAATACCAATGGCGCATTGAATGGAGGAGAGTCGATACAGCCAATGCCGGGAGAGATGATGACCCATACTTATAAGGGAACAGCAGACGAGAATGGAAATATCACATTCTATGTAGGAAGAGCCGGTGGAAAGTGTGGTATTCCGTTGGGATTTGATAACATTCGAGTAGAAGGACAAATTAAGCCAGTCATTTCGTATTCAGGAAATCCTTGTCCGGCGATGCCGATTATGATTCGCTTGAAAGATTCATATCCTGCGGGAACGACCTATAGTTGGACGGAAAGTGTAACAGGAACGACAGGAACAGGAAGTTCTTTCAATTTTGAAGCACCCGCAGCAGGCACTTACAGCATACAGGCGACGGTAACCGTGCCAGGATGTGAGCCAGCAAAGAGTGATGTTTATACGTTGACTGTGAATGACTGTTGTAGCGATGAGGCTGGTAATCCTATGGCGATGGTGGATGTCTTTTTCGATGATTTCGGTTCGTTTGCAGGAACGCAATATACCTACACGGATTTGAATGGAGAACAGCAGACGGCAACTGCAACAGATATGTTGAATGGTAAGAGTCCGTGTGTGAGCGACTTGAAGAATAATGGAGCTGCGGTAAAGTTTAAGTATAATCATGAAATTTACAGTGAAGGATATGCCATTAGTACTATAGATCCCTACACGGGGAATCTGATTTCCCATGACGGAGACAAGAATGGAGGATTCTTGGTGATGGATATCAAGACAAGTGGATGGAATGGAAAATCACTCTATGAACAGCAGGTATGTGGTTTGTGTCCAGGTAAGGAGGTGACATTTGGTGCTGCGGTTGGAGCGATTAATGCGAATACTTCACCTTCGGTAGGAACATTGTCTGTTGAATTGATTGCAGAGGATGGAACAGCATTGTACTCAAGTGGAGATATAAAGTTGACGAGTCCTGAATGGGTATGGTGCGGAGAAACGTTTACATTGCCTTCGGAAGCAAAAGGCTGTGCAACGATGAAGATTGTTAGTAAAGAGGACAATTATACTGCTAGTGAGCGAGGCGATTTTGCATTGGATGATATCACGTTCCGAGTATGTTCGCCACCAGACATCAACATGGACTATTCGTTGACAGGAAAGGCACAAGACTTGTTGGATCTCTGTACCGACGATTTGTTGACTTTGGAAGGTGTAACCTCTTCAGCATCAGAGAAATTCTATGGAAGCACGATGAGTTATATGTTCCAATACACTTACGACGACCCGAAGACTACGGATGCCGACGAGGTGAATTGGATTACAATGGCAGACGAGTCGGGCAATACCATCTTCAAGAAATCAACATTTGAAATCAAAGACCCTGCCGACCATGCTGCATTTGCGAAGATTAAAGATGGCGATGAGGCAGAGGTTTACTTCCGTGTGGTGGTGGGAAAAGAGGAGACTTTGAAAGACCCTGATGAGTTGAAGGTAAGTGCCCTTTCCCCTTGTCGAAACATTTCCGTTTCAACGATGTATGTAACGGCAGGATTGAACTGTGCGAAATGTACAGAACCTGATGCCAATGTGTTTACGGTAGAAGGCGGAAAGTTCAATTCAACGAAAAACATCGTTGAGTTGTGTGAAGAGGACAAATCAGTAAGCATTTCACTCAAAAATGCCATTCACGGTATAGACAAAGATGAAAATGACTACTATGATTATACTGTTTCGTGGTATAAAGGAGAGTCGGTAGCAAAAGGAACTGTTATCGCAGGATCTTCGAAAGTAACAACGGCGGCTGATAACAAAGGTCCAGCTCTCGAGGTCAACTATGCAGACGTAACCGAGGCAGGTGTAGAATATACCGTATACATACACGATAATTTCGACACCAATCCGACGACCTGTGATAAGGAATACACCATCACGGTGAAGGCATTGCCTAAGCCAACGGACGTGTTGACCGATCCAGAAGCATTCTGTGAGGGTGCGTTAACGACTTCGCCTGATGCGACAATTACGGGTGCGACTATTACTTGGTATGAAGATGCAACAGCGGCAACGGCCTTGACTTCAGCACCAGATATTACGACAGTAACGGCAGCAGAATCGCCAAAGGTGTATTATTATACTGTTACGGATGAAACTACTGGATGCGTTTCAGATGTTAATGCCTACACGGTTACGGTGGATGCCATTCCAGAAGATTTGACCACTAAGTTGACACAATATTTGAAGACGGAAGCACCGTTCGGAGATATTATGACACAAAATCCAGATGCAGTGGCAGGTGCAGAAACGGGTGCAACGGTAATGTGGATGGGTCAGTATGATACTGATGTTGAGCCAACTGCTAAGACGGGAGCAACAGCCGTAGTTCCTACACCGACGGCAAAAAGTCTGACTGATTCGGATGATGAGACTTACTATTATTGGGTATATCAAGTGTCGGGTAAAACGACGGCTTGCGAGAGCGGTTTGACAAAATTGGAGGTGAAGATTTTGGGTGCGCCTGCGCCAAACGTTTCGGATACAACATACTGTCTGAATGGAACGGCAGCAGAACTTTCTGCCAATGCGTCGATCAATCAAGCCGATGCTACGAAGACCTACGAGTTGGTGTGGTACACGACAGCAACTGGTGGAACTGGTTCAACGACAGCACCAACGCCTTCGACTGCGGAATTGGGTGAAACGACCTATTATGTATCGCAGCGAGATGCCAACAGTATCAATAATGAAAGTTCTCGTATGCCAATCAAGGTAACGGTGGTAGGTGTGAAAGCCCCTGATTTGACCGCTGCAACGACTACCTATTGTAAGGGTGATGTCGCAACGGCATTACCAACGACGTTGACAGACGACAACGCTAATTTCTATTATGCAGACAAACTCGTTTGGAATGACGGAACAGCGGATGGTGAGACATTCACGCCAAACACCGGTGTGACGGAGAAGACGGAGTACACCTATACTGCAAAGCAATCTTACTCAATTCCAAATACGGAGCAGACTTGCGAGAGTGAAATCTCGGCATTGATTGTTACGGTGAACTTCACGACTGCCGTAGAAGATGAGGAATATTCTTACCTTGCAGCAGAAGCAACAGGCAATCAGTTTGCTTCCATCACTACAAAAGGGTGGACGGAAGAGAGTGGTTATACCTATTACTACAAGATGGAGGGTGAAACCGCTTATTCGACGACTGTTCCTGCACCGACCTACGATGTGAGTACGTTGTCAGGTCAGACTGCGGAGTTGACTTATTCGGTTTATCGAGTTGATAATTTGACAAACTGTTTGAGTGAGACTTCAACCATCACGATTAAGATTAGCGACGCGCTTCCTCCAAAGGTGAAAGATGTGTCATATTGCGAAGGCGAGACGTTAGCCGACTTGACTGCGGAAAAACAAGCACAAGGAACGAAGTCCGTCGACAATTACACATTGCTTTGGTATGGAACTGATAAACCTGCGAATACCACTGTAGCTGCTGTTTCAGAAGGTGATACTTACCCTCTAACAGGCATCGCAACAGTTACTGGTAATGCCGTAACGAAGACTTCCTATTGGGTGGCACAAAGAGATGAGGAGACAAAAGCCGTCAGTCCTGCACAAGAGATTGAGGTCATCGTTTATCCTAAGCCAGTCTTGACTGTTACCGACCCAACGACAGTCTGCGCAACTCCAGTTGAGTTGGCTCCAGCGGTAACTTTGACTAATAAAGTGGATGGTATGACCTATACACAGAAATACTACGATGATGCGGCTGCGACGGTAGAACGCACAGCAACCTACGCTGTGAAATCGGGTGTTTACTACGTTCAAAGTTCGTATGATGCGAAGGTTGATTCGAAGAATGTTTGTTTGTCAGACGCAATGCCGATTACGATTACAATTGATACGTTGGGTGTGAAGGTTGAGAATGTGGAGACTTGTCCAGATAAGAGTGCAACATTCACTGCCGAGGCATCTTCTAATGTGGCAACGATCAGTTATGTTTGGAGTGGAACAGGAGATACAGGCAATACGCCAGTCTTCGAGACAAAGAAATTTACAGGTGGCGATTACGGAGACGTTTATAATTACACGTTGACGGTAACCGCTGGAACATGTGTAGAGAAGAAAGATTTGACGGTAACCTTAGGAAATGGTCCAGTTGTAGGAACATTGACTTTGGCAGATCCAACGAATGAAGATACACCTTCGAAGGTTTACACCAATGGCTTGACAACGGATGTCTTTTACTACTGTGGTGGCGATGTAACAGTTACACCAAACTATGAGGGCGATGGCGATTATGTGTTGACAGACCCTTCTGGTTCAACTTCGACGACTGCGCCGTTCACAATCAGTAAAGAAGGCACTTACACTTTGTCGTTCACCAATGGCTGCCCAACGAAAGTTTCATTCACAATTAAAGATGCGCAAGTGAAAGCGACGAGTACATCTTCTGAATTAGAGATTTGTGAAGGAACGGCATTCTCAGCCGGATTGACCATCACGCCAGTCAACCAAGTGCCTTACTCAGTCTCTTGGACGAAAGATGCAGTGGCGATGGCAGGTCAGCAAGGCGAGGCTTATTCTATAGGTTCAACTTCGCCAGATGACAGCGGTTTGTATGAGGCAACCGTCAATCGTCAAGGTTGTGTGTCAAACGTTACAATCGGATCTTTGTTGGTAAAACCATACATTCAGTTGACTGAGAACACGGCGCCAGTGGTTGTGCCAAGAGGTGAGTCTACCATTTTGAACCTCACCATCAACACACCTGCTGATGGCAATGTCTCAACTATCCAGTGGTTTGACAATGGAGGTGCAACTTCTGTCAATAGCACAAGTTCATATACTGTTGAAAATGTAACGACCGACCACACCTATAAGATCACATTGAGCGACGCAGACTACTGTCCTGCGGAAACAGAGATGACGGTTTGGGTGGATGCCGTACTTCAGTTGGAGACGGATTTGGCGGATGTTTTGTGTGAAGGACTCAATTATCAGTTGACGATTGATACCACTGGTACGGGCAAATTCAGAAGAACAGATGTTGCTCATTCGCTCACGTTGATTCAAGCAACGGGCGGAACAACGAGTGATGTAACTAATAAACTGACGCAGAAGAATGGCAAGTTGGTATATAGTTTCGTAGCCGATAAAGACGCTACCTTCACAGTCAACTTTGTTTATGGAGAGCAAACGAAGACGAGCGAAGAGACGGTTACGGTCATCCCTACGATTAGTGTTACATTGCCAGAGCAACCAACCATCTGTAGTGGTGAAACAGTAGATTTGAAGGTTACGAATATTGTCCCTGATGGAACAACCATCGTGTGGACTTCTGATCCAACCATTCAATCTTCTTTGGAAGCAACTTCTGTTACTGTTGCACCAAAGTTCAACGAAGTGATTGCAACCAATCACCGTTCTATCTACTCGTACACTTTGAAGGCTGTCAATACCGCATGTAGCAGTGAAGTGCCGTTCGCAGTTACGGTCGAGGTGATTGAACCGTTGAAGGGTGAGTTGACAGGTGTCTCTCCAATTTGTGAAGGCAATGCATCCTCGGTTTCAGCCGAGTCTTATCAAGCAGAGACCTACCAATGGAGTGTTGAGGGAGAGGTGATTAGTGATGCATCTTCAATCGCTGTCAATCCAACGGAAACGACCACCTACGCAGTAGCGATGACTCGTGGTTTGTGTGAGGCGACAGACAATTTCGTCGTAACGGTAACCTCAAATCCTGAGATCGTAGCGATGGATTCGGTAGGCATTCGCGACCGTGAAGTGCAAGTCAACCCAGCCAAGGGAACTGGAACATTCACCTATTGGGTGGACGAAAACGAATCGGCAGCCGACAACTCTTCTTTGATAAAGAATCTTTCATTCGGAGACCATATCATCCATGTGCGTGATGTCAACGGTTGCTACTCAGAGTTCGCGTTCACATTGAATGCGCCATCGTTGGTTGTGCCAATTTACTTCTCGCCGAATGGAGATGGAGTGAATGACAAGTGGGTGATCCCGACCATGTCTGAGATTTATCCAAGTGCCGTTGTTCACATCTACGACCGTTATGGAAAAGTCGTTGCTGAGTACTTAGGTGCGTCCGATGGTTGGGACGGAACGTATAACGGAGCCGCAATGCCATCGACCGACTACTGGTATGTTGTCGAGATTGAAGAGACCGAGACGAAATACACTGGTCACTTCACATTGTTGAGGCGATAATATAAGTCAGAAAATAGGAGAAGAGAGGAGCGTAGAAATATGCTCCTCTTTTTTGTTTAACATTTTTATGTTAAAAAATGTTAAACGGGGGGGGGTAAAATTGTTATGCTTACATTCGCATAGAGAAAGATTATATCGCTCTGATAGTGCGAAAATTTTAAACATAGCAGATTTATGAATAATACGGCAAAATTTCAAAATGCCATTAATGAGATGGCAAAGGTAACGCCGATGTTGGTCGGTGAGTCGCAAGAGACATTCAAGTCTCGTTCGGCTGAGTTCTTGGAGGATGTAGAAGAATCACAGTTTATCAAAGTGCCACTCGTGGGTGTTTTCAGTGCGGGTAAGAGTTCGTTGCTCAATGTCTTCACACAGAAGACGGGTATGTTGCCAGTTGACACTGCGCCTGAGACAGCCGTTGCGTACGAGATGTATTACGACACGAACGAGCGTGTGGAACTCTATCGTGAAGGAAACAAGATCGACACTCAGTCGCTTTCTAACATCAAAGACCTCGAAACAAAGCCTGGAGACATTGCCAAGGTGTACTGCAATAGCGAGTCAATCAAGCAACTCCAAGACAAGGGTATCATTTTGGTGGATATGCCAGGAATCGGTTCTGGAATCGAACGTCACGACGCAGCCATTTTCAACTATATTGACAAAGCAACGGCTTTCATCGTGATTGTGGATGTGGAGCAAGGTTCGCTTCGCAACAGCACGATGACCTTCATGCAGGAGTTGGACAAGTATGGAATCCATCCTGTCGTTATGGTGTCGAAGATTGACAAGAAGCCAGCGTCCGATGTCAAGGAAGTGGTGGAGTACATTCAATATCAGATGACGAAGTTGGGCAATCAGTCTCCATACGTTGGCACCGTTTGCGCTGCGAACAATGATGTCAAGGCGCTCTCCGATTATCTCAACACGCTCAATGCCGATAATATCGTTACGGAGGGATTGCGCAGAAAGTTCAATGTGTTGGCAAACTCTGTTGTAGAGCAACTCAAAGTTAGAGTCGCTGTCAGAAACGCTGATGTTGCCAATGTTGACCAAAAACTGAAACAGTTGGAGGAGCAAATCGCAAATGTGAAAGCTGAGTTGCCAACCGAAAAAAGCAATGCCGACACGCCAGAGAAGTCTACCCAAGACATTCTCGACAATGTGAAGAGTGTGCTCGAGGCGAAGGCACAAGATATTGCTCAGATGGTGGTTGACCGTGAAGATCAGGAGACCATCAAGGCGGCGATTGTTAGTATCGTTCGTGCGGAAATTATCATCTCGTTGAAAGAGGAGAGTGAGCAGTACACCACTGCCCTCGGTAGCAGTGTGCAAGAGACTGTGAAAAACATTGCAGCCATCGAAATCGACGACAATGTGTTAGGCGAATTTTCAGACATCGTCGATGGTGTGAAAATTGCTTTGCAAGGTCTTCTTGGCACATTGGGTGGTATCTGGGGAAAGATTGCTTCTTTCTTGTTGCAATATCTTCCAGACATCATCAACTGGTTGTTCGGAAAGAGCAAAGAGCAACTCGTTCAGGAGGTTACCGACAAAATCAAGGGTCAATGTATCGACAAGATTATCGAGGCGTTGCAACCTGCTATCTTTAGCATCACCGTCTCTAATCAGAAGCGTATTCAAGAGAGAATCCAGCAGGAACTCGTCGCTAAGATGGAGCAGGCGAAAGAGGGCTTGCGCGAGAAGATGGCAGACGCTAACAAGTCGAAAGCCGATGTTGAGGCTGAGATTGCCAACCTCAATGCAGCGATCTCTCAAGTTGAAAATGTGGTAGCATCACTTTAAAAAACAGAAAAATTGTGTGGCAGTGGCAGTTTATAGCCATTGCCATTTAATTCTAAATAAATTATTAGAGTGGCATTAATAAGTAAGAAAGTCAATTCTTCAGCTCCGAAACAGCAGGTTATAAAGGTGAATCCTTACGATAACCCTGCCAACGTGATGGAATTGATGTCGAATATTTGTGCAGCTCGTCCGACAACTGATTCGTTTGGTTATTGGAAGATTATTGCAGACGCATATTTCAAGGAGGTCAATGGCGTTTCATTATATGAATACCTTGATGAGAATAGAAATTCTCTTTTTGAGCAGGACTTTAGGCATAACTTGGATAATTGTTGCAGAAATATTTCCTACGAGTTGTCCCTCAACGAGAACACCAATCACACGCAAATCGTGGTGGCAGGTGGATTCTCCTCAGGAAAGTCTTCGTTCTTGAATAATCTCACAGGCAGTGTCGGTTTGTTGCCGACGGGTGTGGAGCCAACTTCCGTGGTGAAAACGTACTTGTATTGTTCGGGCAATTGCAAGTCGGTTGCTGTGCGTGGTGTGAACCATAAAAACACGGTGGTGGATTTGGACAAGAACGTATTGCAGGCTTTGCAACACTCCAACAAGAACGTGGCACTCGCCTCTGTTCTCGACAAATTGTTCGTCGAAGTGCCTGCCAACAGCACCTTGTCGGGCATTGCTTTTGTCGACACTCCAGGCTATAACAACTCCGACAAAGCCAATGCGTCTAACGGCAAAACCGACCGTGAAACCGCTCTGGAAGCGATGAAAGAGGGCAACGTCTTGCTCTGGTTGGTGGATATCGAGCGTGGAACAATCACTACCGACGATATTAAAATGATCAAGGAATTTGAAGGTAAAAAGGTTTTTATTTTCAATAAAGCGGATAAAAAATCAATGAGCGACTGCCAAAACATTGTTGAGGTCGCTGCTCGCATTATCCTTCAGTCATTCCCGGCAGATGAGGTGATTGATATCTTGGCATACACCACAAGAGACAATAAAATCTGTTTCTCTCACAACGGTTTCAGTCAGATTGAGGCTATTATCGCTAAATGCAAAACGGCAGGAAATGGCGAAAGCAATATCGAACGCTACAAGAAAGAGGTGCGCGATTTGTTTGATGACGAAATTGTCGCAAGTAGAAATGCCATAACGAATTATGAGAAAAGGTATGCGGAGGAGGTTGATAATAAGGCGAAGTGGGAGAAAACGTTGGAAGACTGGAAAAATTCCACAATAGTAGAAAACCTTAGGGAGGTGCTAATTGATAGTTATGACGAGCAGGTAAGATCTCGCCAAGAGTTTGTTGATTCTTCTTTGAACGCTTTAAACGATTGGGTTGATTTTTTCAATGGAGTTATGAATTTCGAAAATAACGACCATTGGAGATCTTCGTCAATATTGGATAGTGCGCTAAGTAGTGGAAGAAGAGATTATGAAAATGGCTGTGACAGACATAATGTGGCTTTGAAAAATTATAAAGGGGCTTATAAATCCGAGTGGAGGGAAAGTCTTCTCGATGAAGTGTCATCGGATGAATCTTTATTAGTTGGGGAAGTAGAGAGGCGTAGAGACACCGCTCGTGAAGCCTGCGCCACCACCTTAGAAAATATAAAATCTGAGCAAGCAATCATCGACAGTATGCGCGCCTACCAAGATATTTTCTGCGATGCCTTAGAGAATGCCATCAATACCTACCGCTCGAAAAAACGAGTCGTTTCTGTGCAAAATGATAACGTTGAAGCTTCCAACATTTTCGATGCGATAAAGAAGAATGACTATACGAAGTTCTTGCACAGTTTCGAGGAGGGCGTCGATATTTCGCTCTGCAATGCCGACGGCTACAACCCGATGACTTTGGCAGTCAAGATGGGCAACGCTCAGATGGTGAGGTTCATGCTCGACCATAACGCTGACCCTAATTTCAAGGACAATCGTGGCTACAACGCTTTCCACACTGCCGTCGAAAATCAATATCGCAACATCTGCGAATTGCTCCTCGATGAAGACCCCGATTTGGTTGATACTGAGACCTCTAAGGGCGAATCTGCGGAAGATATTATGGAGAAAAATACGTTCAACAAGTGGTTGGAATCTCAAATATGATTTAAATAAAAGTCAATGGATAAAAATAAACTTTTAGAAATTATACAATCGTCGCAGTCGCAGCTGAAGCAACTGAAAGATGCGCACTACGAGGGTATGCAGTCGCAAATCAACGAATTGGAACTGCGGTTTCACGAGTTCAAAGAGAGTGGTGAAAAACTGCTTTCTGATAGCGATGTGCTTCAAATCGGTATCGTCGGTCAGGTGAAGGCTGGAAAATCTTCTTTCCTTAACTCCTTGTTTTTCAATGGGGAAAGCATCTTGCCAAAGGCTTCCACTCCGATGACTGCCGGCCTCACGGTGTTGGAATATGCGGAAAATAACACCTTCGAAGTGGAATATTTCGAGGATAAAGATTGGCAAATTTTTGTCAGTCAAGACTCTGAATATCAGGCTCGCGAAAAGGAGGTGAGAGAGAACAATCCTGGTGCGCCAGATTCTGTTGTCAGAAAGGAAATCGAGAGTAGAACGTCTGAACAAGTGCGCTCTGCCCACGAGATGGTGTCGGCTTGTAGCACGAAAGCCCAGTCGAAAATCGGCAAGCAACCTGATGTGCAGAAATTCTCTGACATTAGCGATTTGCAGGACATTCTCGAGCAGTATGTGGGTGCCAACGGCGAATACACGTCGGTGGTTAAGAGTCTCTGTATCAAGATGAACGACGAGCGACTGAAGGGGTTACGCATCGTTGATACTCCAGGTGTCAACGACCCCGTGGTGTCTCGCGAAAATCGTACTCGTACCTTCTTGCAGTCTTGCCACGGTGTCTTCCTGTTGAGTGCTTCTGGCGATTTCTTGGGCAGTGGCGACGTTGCTTTTCTCAATTCTCGTATTGGTGGCTCAGGCATCGGTACGGTGGTACTCCTCGCTAGCAAATTCGACTCTGTGTTGCAAGATCTTGGCTTTGAATCGGAGCAGAAAGGCGAGGTGAGTGATCTCGTGGTGACGATTAAGAAGCAAAAGAAGAACTTCAAAAAACGTCTCAGTGAACGCTCTGGCACGATCGACGAAAAACTGCGAGATAAGATAAAATTGGACACCACTTCGGGTATCGGCTACTCCATCGCTCACAAACCTTCTTCAAAATGGGATGATGGGGAGAAGAACGTTGTGCAGAATATGAAGCGGTATTATCCAAACTACTTCACCTCCGAGCAGGAGACCAAAGAGACGTTCGAAAGTTTGGCAAATATGGACGATATCAGAGAGAAATATCTCGATGGGACTTTCATGCAAAACAAGGACGAAATCATCTCCGAAAGGGTGAATGCTTTCTTCTCTACCAACCAAAAGGACATCAGTTCTGCCATTTCTCGCATTCTCGAAGAATTGGAAATGCGCAAGAAGCAACTCAACGAGACCTCCCTCGCTGAGATTCAACAACAGAAAGATCAACAAGCAAAACTGTTCGATAATCTGAAAGGAAAATTCTCAAACATCTTTGGAGAATTCTCCAATACGATTCAAACTGAAATAAAACGTATCCAGAATGAGGTAACTTTCAACGAGATACGTTCAATTCCAACTGAGTCAACCTACGGTTCAGTTACCTACAAGGGAATGCTTTGGGGTCATAACACAGATGACATCAGTTACGACCAAGTCAACACTTCACAACTCTGTCGCGAGATTGAAGATGCGATTGAAGACTACGGAAGATCGTGGAATGATGCGTGGAAGAAGATGTTCGAAGAGGCTCGCCGCTCCTTGGCAGAAGAAACGAACGCGACTATCAGCGACTTCGAGAAGGAGGTGATGAGTACCTCTTTCAACGATGTCTACTATCGAAATTTGATTGAGAAAGTGTTAGACAACATGCGTCTCAACAAAGAGTTGGAAATCAGAGACATCCTCGACGATCATATACGAAAAGGTGCTGATATTGCTAATAATCAATTTTATCCTAAAGATACGGATGAGTTGAAAAAAGATCAACTCAATTCATATTTGAGAAGAAGGTTGGACGAGCATAATAAATCGTTGATTTCTCAACTTAGAAATATCGCAGATGGTATCAAGGATGATATGAAACTGGAGGTTAACAAAAAGGCTTCTTCTGCGTGTGGTGAAATCGAAAAAATGAAATCTGCTTTTGCTGACAAACTCAAACAAGAAAGTGCCGACTATCTCGAGAGTTTGGAGAAGGAGTTGATGGCAAAAACAGATGTGTTGAGGCAACTCGACAGGGTCATCGCTATCGTTTCAAATATGTCAAACCTTTATAAATAAACGATATGGACGAGAAAACTCAGAAAATCATAACGTCGATTGAAGAAAAACGCAATCGTTTGAAGGAGAAAGCAGAAAGATACTTCGCTGCCATCTCAGTTCCACCTTCCTCACAGATAGAAACTTCCTCAAGTCAAGGAAGCAAAACGCCTCCCATCTCATACATTGCGTATGGAGGTGCCGTCGTTTCCCTAATCGGAGCTTTCGTGGCTGATACGAAATGGCCGTTATTCCTCTTAACCGCAGGTTTGGCATACGCAGGCTATCGATTGAGCGGAATGAACCAGCCCTCTTCACCGCAACCTTCAGTTCCATCCTTGAGCAACATCAAGACCGATGTAACCTCGAAAGTTATTGATGCTGTGAAGAAAACCACCGCAGAATGGGAAGAGTTCATCACCCTTCAAAAGAAGGAAATCCAAAATGTCATTGCCACTTCATCTCTCAGTGCCGACGAGAAAGAGTCCGCAACCTCCAAAACCTACCTCTACGAGGTGATCGACATTAGGGTTCTTGACCTTTCTAACCTAATCAATTCTGCCACAACCACTTCAGAACTGAAAACTGCCCTTGAAGCGTGTGAGTCAAAGTTGATTGCTGCTATCGACAAGTCAATAACCCAGCAACTCGACATTTACAAGTCTTTAGGCGTGTAAAGTTCTTCTAAGATGATAAAAACAACCGAGATGGAATGCAATTTTGCTTCTGTCTCGGTTGTTTTTTGCTTTCTTACCTCTCTATATAAGGGTCTACTATAAGGGACTACTTTTGTTTTT
>CAVJCT010000023.1:0-49587 GCA_963648205.1 Flexilinea sp. | reverse complement strand
TAAAACATCAATATATATGATATTTATTTAGTATTATTTACAAAAATGCAACAGCGATAGAGTCTTCACTACCTAAAACAACTCTTTTTTTATTTGGAAAAAGTTTCTGCGGATTTAAGGCATTCCTCCAAAACGAGATTGAAACCGGCGTCGCAAAATAACTGTTTCCATTTGGGTGAAAAATATATTTAGGTGAAAAAAATTCTGTAATTTCGCAATCCTACAAATGAATTTACAGATGAACGTGGACAATAATAATTCGACGGAAAAAACGACTAAGGAAAACCCTATCGTCAGTATCATTTTCAATATCGTGATACCGGCTTTGATCCTTTCCAAGTTTACCAAACTGTTTGCTAAATTCTTCCCAGACCATTCGCCAATTAGTCCGGTTTGGGGATTGGTCATTGCTTTGGCTTTCCCTGTTTGCTATTTTCTGTACGACTATTTTAAGCGTAAGAAATCGAGTTTTATCGCCATCTTGGGTTTTGTCAGTATTCTGCTTACTGGATTGATTGGTGTCTTCAATTTTCCCAGTGAATGGATTGCTTACAAAGAGGCTTCCGTCCCTTTCATCATCGGGTTGGCTATTTTGATTTCACTCAAAACACCGTATCCGTTGGTGCGCAAACTGCTCTACAATGAGGAGTTGGTCGACGTGCAGAAAGTGGATCAGATTTTAGACGAAAAGAATGCGAAAGAGCGTTTCGACAAGGTGCTGACTAATTCCACCTATTTCCTCGCACTTTCATTTTTAGTCTCTACAATTTTGAATTTCACATTGGCTAAAATATTGATACAGAGTCCTTCTGGAACGGAGGCTTTCAATCAAGAGTTGGCTAAAATGACGGCATTAAGTTACCCTGTCATCGCTCTCCCATCTACCATCGTTATGGTTTTTGCCCTCTACTATCTCTTTCATAATGTGAAGAAAATCACAGGATTAGAGATTGAAGAGATGATGGCTCCTCACCTTCGTGAAAAGATGGAAGAGGTCGATAAAAAGGACAAAAACGAGGATGCTAAGTGATTTTTTAGAAAAGAATATCGAAAGAAGAATAAGTTTTTAAAACATTATGTTGTATTTAAGTTCAGACATTGCCAAGATCGTCAATGGATCGCTTTCTGGTTCAGAAAGCCTGAAAATCAGCCATGTACTGACTGACAGCCGTTTAGTTTCCTTCCCAGAGGATTCTATTTTCGTTGCTTTAGTAACAGAAAAAAACGATGGACACCGCTTCATCGAAGATTTATATAAAAATAATGTGAAAGCCTTCTTGATCAGTCGTCCGGCGGAAGAGTTTTCTCATCTCAAAGATGCTACATTCATCGTTGTTCCCGATACGCTTCTTGCCCTTCAACAATGGGCAAAACATCATCGTGAGCAGTTCAGTATTCCAGTTGTCGGCATCACAGGTAGCAATGGTAAGACAGTCGTTAAAGAGTGGCTTTACCAACTGCTCTGCAAGGATTTCAAGATTACACGATCTCCTCGCAGTTACAATTCACAAATCGGTGTTCCCCTCTCAGTTCTTCATTTAGACAAGAATAGCGAATTGGGAATCTTCGAGGCTGGTATCTCTAAGGTGGGTGAAATGGAAAAACTGCAACAAATCATCCAACCAACGATTGGTGTTTTCATCAATCTCGGAGAAGCTCACCAGGAGAATTTTTCGTCTGCTAAAGTAAAGGGTTCGGAGAAGGCAAAATTGCTGAAAGACGCGTCTTGTGTCATCTATAATAAAGACAATAAATTAGTAGACATCTGCGTGCAACAAAATTGCCACAATGCGAGAATGCTTGCATTTGGTACGAATAAAGACGCAAATGTTCGCATTTTGAAAGCAGAGGTGTCTAATTCGCACACGAAAATAACCTATTCTTATAACACTACTGAAGAACATACTTTTGAGATTCCTTTCACGGATCAGGCTTCTGTTGAAGATGCAGTGGTTTGTTTGGCAGTGATGTTGGAACTGAAAATTTCTGCGGATGAGATTGCAAAGCGGATGAAAAATCTTGAGCCAGTGGCAATGCGTTTGCAGGTGAAAGAAGGTGAAAACAACTGTTTGGTGGTTGACGATAGTTACAACTCAGACGGAAATTCACTTGCCATCGCAATTGATTTTCTCACGCAACAGGCTTCAAACAAGCAAAAACGTAAGACAATTATTTTGTCTGATATCCTTCAAACGGGTGTCGACCCTGCTCAACTCTATGGCTCATTATCCCTACTTTTGAAGGAGAAAAACATAGATCGTTTCTTCGGCATTGGTGAGAAGATAAACGAGTTCAAAGAGTTGATTCAGGTGCCAGAAACGCACTTCTACCCTACTACAGAGGCGTTTCTTCACGATTTCGACAAGTTCTCGTTCGCTAACGAGTCGATTTTGATTAAGGGAGCGCGCAATTTCCATTTTGAGGAGATTTCGGATAAATTGGCAACGGTTGTTCACGAGACGACTTTGGAGGTCGATTTGGCAGCGTTGGCTAATAATTTTGCCTATTTCCGTTCTTTCTTGAAGCCAACCACCAAGTTGATGAGTATGGTGAAGGCGAATGCCTACGGAAGTGGCGATGTAGAGGTTGCCAAAGCACTTCAAAATATCGGATGCGACTATCTTGCTGTGGCTGTGGCAGATGAAGGTGCAAACCTTCGTAATGAGGGCATCACACTCCCTATTGAGGTGATGAATCCAGAGCCTAACAGTTTCCCTAAAATCTTTGAGTATCAGTTGGAGCCTGAAATTTACAGTTTCTCTCTTTTGGAAAAAATAATGAAAGAGGCAGAAAAATTGGGAATCTCCGACTATCCTATTCACTTGAAGATTGATACGGGAATGCACCGTTTGGGATTTGAAGAGAAAGATATTGACAAGGTAATTGATATTATCAAGAATCAAAATCAAGTCAAGATACGTTCTGTATTCTCCCACTTGGTTGGGTCGGACAGCGAGCAGTTTGACGATTTCACTCATCAGCAAATCGCACTTTTCACAAGAATAAAAGACAAAATCACAGCAGCGTTCCCTCATAAGATTTTGGTTCACATCCTCAATTCGGCGGGTATCGAGCGTTTCAGCGACTATCAATTTGATATGGTTCGTCTCGGTATCGGTCATTATGGAATGGGGGCTGTTCAGCCTAATCCTTTGGAGGAGGTTTGTACACTGAAAACCAAAATCTTACAGATTCGTAAGGTGTCGAAAGAAGACACTGTCGGTTATAGTAGAAAAGGAAAGTTGACCAGAGATTCTATCATCGGTGCTATTCCGATTGGCTACGCTGATGGATTGAATCGAAAATTGGGAAATCGTAATTGGAACGTACTTGTGAATGGTGTTTATGCCCCTATCGTTGGCAATGTCTGCATGGATGTCTGCATGATTGACTTGACAGACGTGCCTAATGCGAAGGAAGGCGACACGGTTGTAATCTTCGGAAAAGGAAACCCAATCCAGAAGATGGCAGATGTGTTGGAGACGATTTCCTACGAAATACTTTCTACCGTTTCTAAACGTGTGAAGAGAGTTTATTTTAGAGAATAAAATAATAAAACTGCGAAGAAAAGATTTAATATGCAAGAGATACTGAGTAAGTTGAATGAGGTGCAGCAAGAGGCGGTGCTGTACAATGACGGTCCGTCGTTGGTGATTGCGGGTGCAGGCTCTGGAAAGACCAGAGTGTTGACCTACAAGATAGCAGCCTTACTCAAATTAGGCTATAAGCCACAAAACTTGCTCGCTCTTACATTCACCAACAAAGCGGCTCGCGAGATGAAAGACCGTATTGCCCAGACAATCGGTGAAAATGAGGCAAGCCAACTTTGGATGGGTACTTTCCACTCGATCTTCTCTCGTATTCTTCGCATTGACGGCGATGTGTTGGGTTTCAACCGCAACTACACCATCTATGATCAGACGGATGCTAAGAATCGTATCAAGCAGATTGTCAAGAATTTAAACTTGGATGAGAAGAAATACGATGCAAAAAAAATTCAATGGCGCATCTCTTCTTTGAAGAATCGTTTGATTACGCCAACCTCCTATCAAAACAACGCAGACGAAAAGTTTCTTGATATAGAAATGCCACGTTTGGGCGAAATCTACAGAATCTATATGAATGATTGTCACCGCGACAACGTAATGGATTTTGATGATATTTTGCTCTATACCAACGTTTTATTTCGTGATTATAAGGATATCTTAAGAAAATATCAAGAGCATTTTCAGTTCGTTTTGGTGGATGAGTATCAAGACACGAATTTGGCTCAGCATATCATCATTCAAAAATTATGTGAGAAACATCACCATATTTGTGTTGTTGGCGATGATGCGCAGAGTATCTATTCTTTCAGAGGTGCGAACATCAAGAATATTTTACAATTCAAAGATAATTATCCAGAATACAGACTTTTCAAGTTGGAGCAAAACTATCGCTCAACGCAAAATGTTGTGAATGTAGCCAATAGTTTGATTGCTAAAAATGCTGGTCAGATAAAGAAGAATGTTTACTCAAACAATGAAGTGGGCAGCAAAGTGAAAGTCATCGCTACCGACTCTGACGACTCTGAAAGTTACCGCGTCTGCGATATCATCAAGCGTGATTTGAAGGGTTTCAATTATGAAGACACAGCTATTCTTTATCGTACAAGAGCGCAATCTCGTAAGTTTGAGGAGGCTTTTCTGAAAACTGGCATTCCTCATGTGATTTACGGTGGACTTTCATTTTTCGATCAAAAAGTTGTCAAGGATATTCTCGCCTATTTCCGCCTTATCGGAAATCTGAATGATGAGGAGGCGTTGTTGCGAACTATCAAATATCCAAGAAAAGGAATTGGAGACACCACCTTAAGCAAAATCCGTGAGATTTCTATAGAAAAGAATTTGTCCATGTGGGACATTATCTCTGATTTAGTTGGCAACAATGTCGAATTAGGTGCGGCTGCCATCAAGCGTATTTATACATTCAGAGATAAAATCGAGGCAATGGCTAAAGAGGCCGACACTGTGGATGCTTATACGTTGGCAACTCGAATCGTGAAGGATTTTGGCTTGTTGGAGGAGTTGGCACGAGATAAATCGGAAGAAGGTAAAGAAGATTTAAAGGTGGCAGACGAGGTGTTGCACAGTATCTACGACTTTATTCAAGAACGTCAAGAAGACGGTGATTCTGCCGTTTCCATCACAGACTACTTGCAATCGGTTGCCCTTTTGACGGATATGGACACCAAACAGTCGAAAGACAAGAACGTTGTTACCTTGATGACCATCCATTCCGCCAAAGGTTTGGAGTTCAAAAATGTCATTATTGTAGGCTTGGAAGAGGAACTATTTCCATCCAGTATGGCAATACGGGAAGGCGGTTTGGAGGAAGAGCGTCGACTTTTCTATGTTGCAATTACGCGTGCCGAAAAGAACTGCTTTATAACATACGCAGGCAGTCGATTCCGCAATGGAGCAACGTTTTATCCATCTCCAAGTCGGTTTATCAACGATATTGATCCCAATTTGTTGGATTTTGAGGAATCTTCTAATTTAGGTGGATTCAGTCGTCGTTCGTTCAGTAGTTCAACTTCGAACGATAACGATTTCGATTTTTACAAATTTAGAGGTAAGAAGAATCCGCAAGACAGTGGATTCAATGCTAATTCTCGTCCAGCTTATAGTCGCCCGACACCGACTGTTTCTACAATGCCAACCCAGTCGCGTGGTCCTTTAAAACGGATTTCCACGACCACACAAGTGACGGATGCTCCCAACAATTCAGGTTTTGAGGTTGGAGAAAAGGTCGTTCACGAACGTTTTGGAAGAGGCACTATCTCAAACATTGAAAATTTGGGAAATGACTATAAACTAACAATTCAATTTGAACAGATGGGCGAAAGAAAGATTCTAAAGAAATATGCGAATCTTACTAAATTGTAACCATTATTAATAAACATTGTAAATATGACTTTACCTACAAAAGATAGAATAATCATCATGGTGGAGGTTGAAAAATTCCCTGCCAAAGCCTTTGAATTGGCTTGTCGTCTTGCTGTGGCACATGAAAAGGGCATCACCCTACTTCATTTATCCACGCCCAAGGAAGATCAAGCCAAGGCAGATGCTACTCTTGCGGGATGGGTCGCACAATATGCACCGCAACTTCAGCAACCTATAGATTATCAGATACTTATCGACACGGGAGAAGACGATATGCAAACGGACTTTACGGAGTTTATGGAGGAATACGAGCAGCGAGCCGTCATCTTCGAGTTAGATGGTAGCGGTCGTTATCGCAATTGCAAAAAGGCTCTGAAATTGTGTCGACAACTGCGCATTCCTTATTATTTCGTGAAACCAGAACAAAAAATCGACTATAAAAGAGTGCTTGTTCCAGTTGGTTTCTTGGTCGAGGAGCGTGAAAAAGGCGTGTTTAGCAGTGGTATGGGACGATTTTTCCAATCTGAAATTCTGTTAATGACAGCCAACGACTATGGTTCTCGTGCCAAAGAGAATACGAAAGGCATCAAAACATTGCTCGATAAATTCAGTATCAAATACACTGATATTGAGGCAAAAAAGAACAGTTTCAAGGTTGAAATAGAGGCGGTTAAGCGTGCGGAGGAACTCAATGCAGGACTTTTGCTCATCTCAGCATCGCGTGAATATGGAATGGACGATATTATTTTCGGTCCGAAAGAACAAAAAGTGATTGGAAAAAGCACTGTTCCTGTGATGGTGATCAATCCAAGAAAGGATCTTTACGCCCTGTGTGATTAAAAAAATGTTAAAAAGAAAGGCATTTAGGGAATACAAGAGGTGTAATGACTAAAAAATATGTTTTTTAAGATAATTAGTTGTCTATAAAAACTAATTGCTTATCAATGAAACTTTGAAATAATTAGGTATTTGCACAAATTAGACCAGTAAACGGAAAAAATGCGACAATAACGGCGCAATTTTTTAGTTTTACATAAAAAGAGAATTAAACTATTTTTGTCAAACAATAAAAAATACTACGGTTATGAAAACAAATAAGTTAATCGCATTGATTGTCACCGCAGTAGTGATGACATGCACAACAGCAGAAGCACAAAGAACTTCAGGTCGAGATAATGGCAATTCTCCTCGCACTGAGTCGAGAAGTAATGGTGGTGGAAACGTTCGCAATGGCGGTGGCGGCGGTGTTCGTAGTTCTTCAAACTCGCAGTCTCGCCCATCTCAGGCTTCTCGTCCACAGAACTCTGGCAATAACAGACAAGGATTTGCTCCATCTAATAACAGTCAACCACGCACGGCTACTCGTCCGTCTGATTCTCAGAATCGTTCGCAGCAGAGTCGTCCGCAGATGAACAATTCTCGTCCGCAACAGCAGAATCGTCCGCAAGTGAACAATTCTCGTCCACAGCAGCAACCTGCTCGTCCGCAACAGAATGTTCGTCCACAGAACAATCCAGCTCGCCCTCAAGCCGCTCAACGACCAGCACAGCCTGCTCGCAATGATGGACCAAGACAAGCAGCTCCACTTCAGTTGGGTAATAAAAAAGTGGCTTTGCCTGGCAGTCCTGCGGATAGAAAGCCTGCGAATCCACGTTTAGGACCAACTCCTGCTCATCGAAATGAAGGTTCATTCCGAACAAGACAGCAGCCTCGTCCGCACGAGTTCTCAAGACTGCATCCTACTCGTCCGATGGATCGCCCACATATTGTGAACGGACACAAATATTTCCATGCTGTTCCGCCAGAGGCACATCGTTTCGATCACCATGGAAACCGTTTCTACGTCAACTGTGGTAACTTCTATAGATGGCACGCCACTTTAGGTTACGAATTGGTTGCTCGTCCGTTAGGAATGTTCTTCTCAATGCTTCCATTCGCTTGCGTGAAGGTATATGTGAACTCCACTCCTTACTGGTATGGCGATGGTGTTTGGTTCGCAAAACAAAACGGTGGTTATGTGATTATCAACCGCCCATTAGCAGCCACAGCCGAGGTGTTCCTCACTTCTTTACCATTCTCTTGTAAGAAGGTGGTAATCGACGGAACAACCTATTATTCAGGTGAAAACAATCTCTTCTTGCCTGTCGATGGAGGTTATGTCTTAGTGGACAATGACGACAGTTACGACATTGTTGAAGAAGATGGGAACGTCAATCTTACCAACTTTGTCAGTGAGTTGCCTTCAGGCAGTAAACGTGTGATTGTCAACGGAAAACTCTATTGGTATGGTGGTGAAACTTGGTTTGAGCCAGTCAATGGAGGTTATGTGGTAGTAGACGAACCTTATAAATAAAAACAGAGATTAAGACGATTTATGAATTTTAGCGCAGTAATTGCCAAAAATCTAAATATCAGAGAGCAACAAGTGGATAACACCCTTCAGTTGCTCTCTGATGGTGCTACGATACCCTTTATCAGCCGTTATCGTAAAGAAAGAACGGGCGGTTTGAACGAAGTCCAGATTCAGGAGATACAAATTCAGTCGGAAAAATTGGCTGAATTGGAGAAACGAAAGGAATTTGTGACGAAAAGTATCGAGGAGCAAGGAAAACTGACACCTGATCTGAAAAAGAGAATTGAATCTTGCACCACATTGACGGAGATTGAAGATATCTACCTTCCATTCAAACCTAAGAAGCGAACAAGAGCAGAAATAGCCCGTGAAAAAGGCTTGGAGCCACTTGCTAAGATTCTGATTAGCCAGAATGAAAGAGATCCGTACGGACGAGCCTTGCAGTTTTTAAATGACAAGGTGGAGAATGTCGACGAAGCCATCAAAGGTGCAAAAGACATTATCGCTGAATGGGTTAATGAAAACGAAAGCACGAGAAATCGTGTCAGAAATTCGTTTAAAAGAGAGGCTGTTATCTCGTCTAAATTGGTGAAAGGGAAAGAAAAAGAAGCTGAGAAATATCAAGATTATTTTGACTGGGAAGAACCCCTCCGTCGATGCACGTCTCATCGTTTTTTAGCGATGCAACGTGGTGAGAAAGAAGGATTTCTTCGCATCAATATTTCTCCAGATGAGGAGCAAACGATAGAACAGATTCAGTCTCGATATTTAAAGGGAAACAATGAGTCGACAAGTATAGTGGCAGATGCAGTCGCCGATGCCTATAAGCGACTGTTAAAACCCTCCATTGAGACCGAATTTTCTAATAGTACGAAGGAGAGTTCCGACAACGAAGCCATCAAGGTGTTCTCCGAGAACCTTCGTCAACTTTTGTTGGCTGCTCCTTTGGGCGAAAAGAGCGTTTTAGCAATAGATCCAGGCTATCGTACAGGTTGTAAGGTGGTCTGTTTGAATGAACAAGGCGTGTTGCTCCATCATGAGGCGATTTTTCCGCATCCTCCTCAAAATCAGTATGTTGAAGCCCAGCAGAGGATTGCCTTTTTAGTAAAGAAATTCAATATTCAGGCTATTTCGATAGGTAACGGTACGGCGAGTCGTGAAACCGAGCAATTCGTGCGTTCTATCCCATTCGACCATAAAGTGCAGATATTCGTGGTTAGCGAAAATGGAGCATCGGTCTATTCTGCCTCTGCGGTGGCTCGTGAGGAGTTCCCAGACTATGATGTGACGGTGCGAGGGGCAGTTTCTATTGGTAGACGACTGATGGATCCGTTGGCTGAATTGGTGAAAATAGATCCCAAATCAATTGGTGTTGGTCAATATCAGCATGATGTCGACCAAACAAAATTGAAGAAATCGCTCGATCAGACGGTCATCAATAGCGTTAACCAGGTGGGCGTAAACCTCAATACAGCCAGTAAACATTTGCTCACCTACGTTTCTGGTTTAGGTCCTCAATTAGCGCAAAATATTGTGGATTATCGCACAGAAAATGGTGCTTTCAAGAAGCGAGAAGACCTCAAAAGAGTGCCTCGTTTAGGTAATAAAGCCTACGAACAATGTGCAGGTTTCCTTAGAATCGCCAATGGAGACAACCCTTTGGATAATACAGCGGTCCATCCCGAGAGTTATACAATTGTAAACAAAATGACAAAAGATTTAAATTGTACAATTGATGAACTTATTCATAGTAAAGATTTACGCAGTAAAATTGATTTAACAAAATATGTAACTAAGGAGGTTGGCTTGCCTACGCTCAATGATATAATGAGTGAATTGGACAAACCAGGACGCGATTGCAGAGAGACCATCACGGAATTTTCGTTTGACCCAACCCTACATACGATTGAAGATGTGAAAGTCGGTGTTTCATACCATGGAATCATCACCAATATCACCAATTTTGGAGCATTTGTCGACTTAGGAGTAAAGACAAACGGGCTGATTCACGTCTCAAATATGTCGAACAAGAGAGTTTCAGACCCAACCACTGTTGTATCACTCCATCAGCAGGTATCTGTCAAGGTTTTGGAAGTCGATTTGGAGCGAAAACGAATTCAATTGCGGTTGGAGCAGTAAACTCTAACGCTTTATAACGCTGGCATAAACTCCTCGTACGACTTATCAGAGTAATAAACGATGATTTTGTTGATACGAGGAGTTTGTTGTGTTGGCGTTTTCTCGTTTTTAGGCGTACTTTCTACATTATCTGGTGTTTCAGTCGATTTGGAACGTTGAGAAGCCAAAAGCAAATCCAAAAGTTCCTGTTTTGTAAGCGAGATACCTATTTCGCGATTATCCTGGTTAGAAAGAGGATTAGAATTAACAACAGAAGATTGTTGTGTAGGATTATTGTCTGCTTTCGTTTGCATTTGAGGTTGACTCTCAATGTTCGCAGTCGAAGGTTGGCTTGACGACTGATTGACTTCCGATTGTACAGTGTTTGAGCCAGACAATTTCTGAGACTCTAAAGAAGTATGCGGTTCAGATGAAGTCGAAACAATAGAAGATTGTGAATTTTTTGCAGAATCATCAGCAGCCATTGACGAATCATCTGAGACTGTGCTATTGGGAGTTTCAGGACTTGGTTTTAACTCAAATTCCGTCCCTTGATTCGTATCGTTACTCGAATTTGTTTCAAATAAGCCATCTATGGAGAGTTGAATAGGCTCTTTTTGAGGCTTAACTGGTTGAGTTACAGTCTTTTCAAGCGTAATTTTCACCATATCTCCATCTCCGAAAAGTAGCCAATCTGAAGATATTTCAGGACATTTTTCTAAAATCTTCTTTACGATGTCTAACGATGGCTCGTTCCTTCCACTTTTGATGTGGGAGAGTTGAGAATTTTGAATGCCAACCTTAACAGCGAAAGCAGCACTATTGAGTTTGTAAAAGTCGATTATTTTAAGAATCCTATCCTTCATAAATGTAAAAAATTACGAGATACAAATGTAATAAAAGATTTTACTTTAATAAAATTTAGAGACTTTAAAAATGTAACAAATTTTTAAAATTTTACAATGATACAAATGTAAAATAATAATAAAATTTTACAATGATACAACAATAGAAAATGCTAAAAGGAAGAGTTTTAAAGGCTGTTATTGAGATAAGACAATAAAATAAGATATAAGAAACCTAAGTATTACTTTAGATAAAAGTGCTATTTTATTGGTTTTAAGGCATATAGAATAAAATAAATGCTTAAATAACCCCAAAGAAGGCTTAATTTTACGTTTGTAATTAATTATCTAAAGATATACTTTAAATAAAACTACTTATATATACTGATATTCAAGTATTTAACTATATATGAAATAATATATAACTATAAAGTAATACTTTAAGTTACAAAATTAAAAAAGCAGTACTTTAAATTCTTATAATGACACTTTTCTTACTGTAATGTAAAGTTTAATATTGTTAAATTGTATGTGTTTACAAAAGTATATTAACATAGTAACCTTATATTTGTAAGGTTTAATGTTACATTTGTACTACCCTACTACATTTTACAAATGTATCAATGTAAAATGTACACAATTTTTGGTTTACAGTTGTTACAATTTTAAAATCTTACACAGTCCTATTATTTTTAACTTTTGTACAGTTCTATTTTTCTCTTCTATATTTCTCCTGACTTTAAAATGTTCTTCCTTTTTCACATTTTCTCATCTTCCTGTAAAAAGTAGGCCTTTATTTCTCTTTAACTACCAACAGAACACCCTTTCATCCCTTAATTCTAGTATTTTCACACTGTTTTCTCTATTTTCGCAAAATTACTACACTGAAAATATTGCCTTAAACGTTTTGATTTTCAATATTTTATCATTGATTTTTGCCAAAGTTAACTCGCTGAGAATCGCTTATTTCTCGTCTTCCTGATTAGTTTCTCGTGTTTATTCTCTGCATTTGAAGTTTAGAGCCTCATTTCACTCTTTCCATATAGGGAACATGTTTCTGGGTTATCGTTTTCTTATGGTATAAAAAATCCCCAATCTCGAAGACTGAGGATTCTTGAATTTTTATTTTTTAGAACTGCTTTCTTATTTGCTACGAACCAAATTGATTGTTCCTTTTTTATTGTAGGAAACACCGTCTGTTCCTTCTGCTTTGATTACATAGAAATAAGTTCCGATTGTTCCCAACTTGCTTCCCACATAACCGTCCCAACCTTGGGTGATATCGTCGGATTCATACACGCGTCGTCCCCACTGATCGTAGATGTAGATTTGGAAACTCTTGATAGAACGGTAGGCAACCCTGAACTCATCGTTCGTGCCATCACCATTCGGTGTGAATGTATTTGGAATATACAACGCAGATTCTGCTATCTTGAAGCAGCCGTATGATTGATGTTCACAAACGCTGTCGTTGCGAATATTGGTTACCGACAACTCGATGCAGTAAGTATTAGGTTCAGAAACGACATATGCGTTCACCTCCTTTTCAAATAAAACGAACGCACTCTTGAAGTCGCCCCTTTGAGCGTTTTCACCACTGGCGATTGCCCATTCAAAATGGTTCGCCATCGGATTGGAATTGCTCACGAAATTGAAGGTCAAAGGTCCTGACGAGCGGAATGTCGAAGCTTTCGTCAACGCATCTGTAATCGATTCTGAAAAATAAGCGAGCGTGTCTGTACCTTCATCACCTTCGTGTTCTTGCGCAGCCACTGTCTCAAAATATGGGTACGCAACAACCGCCTGCGTATAGAATGTGTCTGTAACAATCTTTACCGATTTAAGTAAAGAAGAGGTAACATCTTCTATTTCGAAAGGCGTATCAACGTAAGGGAAAGCCTCCAATGAGATGGGCGAAGAGGCCTCATACTCTGCCGAAATCTCCTCTTCGCCAGGATTTCCATCATTTGAGAGGAACGATTTGTATCTCACTTTCATTGTTCGTTCCACCTTTTTAACGGCTCCATACATCGTTCTGTAGGTCATTACGGGTGAAATATAGAGGTTCAAGTCGCTACAGATGACCGTATCTTTGTCCCAAGAAACCGATTCAATCGGTTGATAGTCTCGCACCCAAACAAAAGCTTCACAAGGGAAGCCAATATTGCACGAAGAATCACCGTAAGTAAGCAAGTAACCTGTATTCGTATTTACATCTGTAATCGTAACTGTAAGACTATCAGCAGATAACAGAAAATCTGAGGTACCAACTAAAGAGGTATCCGAAGTAATCGAATCACCGATACCAGTAAACCTTATTTTTTGAATTTTAAGGTCTGAAATGGTCTTTGATTTCTCAGAAAAGAGAATGTTTGCATTAGAACTGTCGGTTACAAGCAGACAGGCTGCATCTTTCGTACCGTACGAAAATCCACTTTTGGAATCAGCGAACGAAAATGATTGCGCAACGATATTTGCAGGCACACCGAGCAAAAGAGCGTCAATCGACATAACCGCCATTTTGTGCAACAGCGAGTGTTTCAACATATTCAATCTTTCAATTAGTATAAAAAACAACCGAAACTTAGCAAAAGTAAAGAAATAGAACGAAAAAAAACACCGCAAACCACAAATAAATTTTACGCTTACGTCTTCCCTTAAACTATCTCTTTTTGTAAATTTGCAAAGCATACATCTATAATATAAGGATAAGGGTTTTTATAAAGATTCGAAAGATGAAGAAAATTTTTTGTAGCGTACTTTTCTTTTCTGCATTCTTAAATTTCGCATCGGCAGTGTCGAATGCGGGTTTGACCTACCCCAGAAAGGTGGTGAATGGCAAGGTTTATTATGAGTATACCGTGCAGAAAAGTGAGGGTTTCTACTCCATCTGCAAGAAATTCAAAGTAACAGAAGAGGAGATAAAGGCTGTTAATCCTGGCCTCGAAAACGGTCCGACCTACGATACGACAATCCTTATTCCATATAAGGATGAACAATATATTCCTCACAGAGTAGATCGTAAGGAAACGCTCTATTCAATATCAAAGAAATATAATGTTTCCGTAAAGGATCTTTATGATATGAACCCTGAACTGGAGCGTGAGGGACTGAAATCTGGTATGGAAATTCGCATTCCAACAACTCGAACGGCTTCTGCACAGACGATGACGGTGAGCGATTCCGTAACAAAAATTACAAAAACCGCGCAACCAACTTTCTCTGTTCATGAAGTAGTAAAAGGTGAGACGCTCTTCAGTATCAGCCGTTTATACGGAATATCCACCGAAGAAATTGTGCGTTTGAATCCAGATGTGAAAGATGGGGTTAAAATCGGCAAGAAGTTGATTATTCCGCCAGTACACACACAGACGACGCTTTCATCTAACTCTGTTGCTGGTAAAAACACTCAATTCACTACCCATGTGGTACAAAAGAAAGAGACACTCTACTCTATATCAAAGACTTACGGTATCACACACGATGAGATTGTGAAATTGAATCCAAATGTGAATGACGGTTTGAAAGAGGGTATGATTCTTATTCTTCCGCCATCTTTCGCAGCGTCAACAGATTCATTATCAACAAGTAACGAAGATATTTCAGTTGTCGCTTTAGATTCTGTTTTGGATGTGAAAGATCTCTTCACTCGCTCTTATATTCCAAAGAAAGAAGTGAGTGCTGCGATTGTCCTTCCATTCCAACTCTCGAAGGTAGCGACAAATAGCAAGATAGACATCAACACTCGCCGCTTCTTGGAGTTCTATCAAGGATTTTTATTGGCAGTTGACAGTCTGAAACAGAATGGTTTATCATTCAATATCTATACCTTTGATTCAGGTAAAACAGAGGAGGACATTCAGAAAATTGTAGATCGAACTGAGTTGAAATCGATGGACTACATCATTGGTCCTGCCTACATTTCTCAGAACAAAAAATTGTCTGATTTCGCATTGGAAAACAATATCAAATTGGTGATTCCATTCTCCTCTAAAGCAGAAGAAACGAACACCAATCCTAATATTTTCCAAATTAACGCACCGGTAGAAAAGTCCAACTACATGATGGCAGATCTTTTCATAAAGGAATTCAAGGACAAAAACATTGTCCTTTGGCGATTTAAGAATGCTGCCTACGATGACAAAAAGCAATTTGCTGACACTTTGGCATTTATGTTGAAAGAGCGTGGCATCGCCTTCAAGACTGTTATGTTCGACAATATTGCGACAATTCGTGCGGCGATAACTACTGAAAAAGAGAATGTTGTCATTCCTCTTACAACTAATCAAGTGGCTCTTAGTCAGGCATTACCAATGGTCAACATGCTTCAAACGGACAAAAAATCGGTTTCTGTTTTCGGATTTTCTGAATGGCAAAACTACCAGAGCATCAGTAAGGATATGTATGTGTTAACTACTTATTTTGCAACACCTTACCACGTTGATTTCAGCAATCCTGAGGTGCGTAGTTACTTGTCGAAATTCCGCCATTTCTACAATGGAGAGCCTTTCAATGGTCAACCGCAGTATGGTATGGTGGGTTATGATTTAGGAATGTATTTCTCATCTGCGATAGCGCAAAATGGTCATGATTTTGAATTCTCAGGAAAGGATGTGAAGGTAAACACTTTGCAATCAAAGTTCTATTTTGATCGTGTTGCTGAAAAAGGAGGCTTCTATTCTAAAGGAATGTTTATCGTTAGACATGACGGTCAGACGGGAACAGTTGCCACAGATGGTGTAACGATGCAAGTCTGCCCTATCTGCGCAGAGAATTTGCAAAAGATTGAAAATCAACAGAAAATAAAGAAATGACAATACGAATAAGAGCCGTTGCGATTCTGTTAATGTGCATTCTCACCTATCCGGTATATGCACAGAAATTGCGCCGCGACCAAGAACAAGAAATTGCTGTGGGAGTAACAGGCGGTATGGCTTTCTCTCGGGTCAGTTTCCTTCATAATAACTCTTACAGAGCCGCCGAATTGGGTAACCAAGGTTTTTGGCCAGGCTATCGTTTCGGTGGTGTTTTTCGCTATACCAACCAAAATCATTTTGGTGTACAGTTGGAGGTTTGTTACACGCAAGCAGGTTGGAAAGAAACGTTCGATGAGACGTCTGGTATTGCTATGGTCAATGACCAAAACATGCAGAATGTTCAACTCTCACGTCGATTGGGATATGTTGAAATTCCTGCATTAGCACACATTTATTTTGGAAAAAAGAAAGTTCGTTTTTTTGTTGAATTAGGACCCAAAATCTGCTTCAACACAAAATACGACGATTTGGAATGGAATATTCCAGAAGGGGATGCACGCCGTTCTGCCATTCTATCCGATGACCCTCGTTTGTATGATGAGCATAGCAAAATAGACTATGGTCTGTGCGGTGGACTTGGATTTGATATTCTCATCGGTCGTTGCCACGCCATTATTAGCGGTCGTTATTCCTACGATTTCAAAGACATCTATGGAAATGAAAAAGCAGATGTTTTTCAAAGATCAAATAATCAATTAATCAATGCCAGCCTGACTTTCTTGTGGTCTGTAACGAAATACACTGAGAAAAGTCGGAAATTGAAGAAATATAATAATTAATAAAATTACTAAATGAAATTGGCTAAAATCATATTGTTTCCACATAAAGAGGAGTCTCTCCGTCGTTTTCACCCTTGGGTTTTTTCCGGAGCAATCCAAAAAGTCATTGGTTCACCCAAAGAAGGCGATGTTGTAGAAGTTTATTCTAACAACGATGAGTTTTGTGCGATTGGTCATTATCAGATTGGTTCAATCGCAGTCAGAGTACTCTCCTTTCAGAAGGTTGATTTGACATACGATTTTTATAAAGAAAGAATCGCTCAAGCCTACCAACTTCGTTTGGCTCTCGGATTAGCCAATTCAGAAAAAACGAACGCTTTTCGTTTGATTCATGGAGAAGGTGATTTTCTTCCTGGTTTGGTCGTTGATGTTTATGATCAAACGGCGGTTCTTCAGGCTCACTCTGTAGGAATGCACTTGATTCGCGAAGATTTAGCAAAAGCAATTGTTGAAGTTTTGCAAGGTAAAGTCAAGAATGTCTACTATAAATCGGAGACTACCCTTCCATACAAAGCAAACGTTGATGCGCAAGATGGCTATATTTTAGGCACTTGCGATGACCAATGTTTAGCAAAGGAGAATGGTCTTCAATTTCATGTTGATTGGCTCAAGGGTCAGAAGACAGGCTTTTTCGTTGACCAACGCGAAAACCGTTCATTATTGGAGTTTTATGCGAAAGATAGGACTGTCTTGAATATGTTTTGCTACACTGGAGGCTTTTCTTTCTACGCAATGCGAGGCGGAGCAAAAGAGGTGATGTCTGTTGATAGTTCTGCAAAAGCCATCGAGTTGACCAACGAGAATGTTGAACTGAACTTTCCAGGAGACACTCGCCACCAGTCGGATGCCACTGATGCTTTCAAGTTTTTGGAAAGCATGCCTAAAGATAAATATGACTTGATAATCCTTGATCCTCCTGCATTTGCAAAACATAGAGATGCTCTTCGTAACGCTTTGCAAGGATACAAAAGACTGAATGTCAAGGCTTTTGAGAAGATCAAATCAGGTGGAATCCTCTTCACATTCTCTTGTTCGCAAGCAGTGAACAAAGACCAATTCAGATTGGCTGTGTTTAGTGCTGCTGCCATTTCAGGACGAAAGGTGAGAATTTTACATCAACTTACCCAACCAGCTGACCATCCCGTTAACATTTATCACCCAGAAGGTGAATATTTGAAGGGATTAGTTCTTTATGTTGAATAAAATCAAAAGAATAGATGTATACGATATTATTTTGGTGCATTATTGCGATTTTAGTTTTGAATTTCGCTGTTGATGCAATTTTAGACCATTTAAATGTGAAATATGCCGATGTGAATTTACCTAAAGAGGTAGAAGGCATATATGATGCAGAGAAGTACAAAAAGCAGCAAGAATATTTCAAGACAAACAACAAATTTGGTGCGGTGTCTGATATTTTCAATTTCATTGTTATAATGCTGATGTTTTTCTTCTTTGGATTTGCATTTGTTGATAATATAGCAAGAGATTGTACAGACAATTGGATGCTCATTTCTTTGATATTCTTTGGCATTCTCTATTTTGCCAACGAAATCATCTCAATCCCATTTGAGTGGTATCAAACGTTCACCATTGAAGAGCGTTTTGGATTCAACAAAATGACTCCTAAGATTTTTTGCTTGGATTTGGTTAAAGAGTGGTTGATGACCATTATCTTGGGTGGCAGTATCGCTGCTCTTTTGATGCTGTTCTATCAATATACAGGCAAATATTTTTGGATTATTGCTTGGGTGGTTGTTGCCATCATAAATATTTTTATGATGATGTTCTATTCAAGTTTGATTTTGCCATTGTTCAACAAACAGACTCCATTACCTGAGGGAGAACTGAGAACTGAGATTGAAAAATTCTGTGCAAAAGTAGGCTATCAGATTGAAAATCTGTATGTTATGGATGGTTCAAAACGTAGCACAAAAGCGAATGCTTTCTTCACAGGATTGGGTGCTAAGAAAAGAATCATTTTGTATGATACACTGGTTAATACCCTATCAACAGAAGAAATTGTTGCTGTTTTGGCTCACGAAATAGGACATTACAAGCACAAACACACTCGTGCAATGTTGGCAATTTCTCTTGCTAATATGGCTGTAATGTTTTTCCTACTCTCTTTGATCTTGGGAACTCCAGAAGAGGGCAATCTTTATGTTGCACAAGCCTTGGGTAGCGAAAATCCATCTTTCCATTTCGGTGTGTTGGTTTTCGGTATCCTCTACACTCCTATTTCAACGATTTTGAGTATCGGATTGAATTGCTTGTCTCGCCATAATGAATATCAAGCAGACTCATTCGCAAGAGACAACGGATTGGCTGAACCTTTGGCAAATGCATTGAAGAAACTTTCAATTTCTTCCTTGTCAAATCTCACACCGCATCCTGCATACGTCTTTGTAAATTACTCACATCCAACGCTTTTGCAAAGATTGGAAAATTTGAAGAACAAATAAAAAATTCCAATAATGAGAGGGGCAGACGATTTAACGCAAGAGTTTGAAGCTATTTCATTCGAAAAGAATAAGATGTACTATTCCATTAGCGAGGTGGCTGAAAAATTAGGTGTTAATGAGTCTGCCATTCGATTTTGGGAGAAAGAATTTCCCGATATAATTACGCCCAAGAAAAACGCAAAAGGCACAAGGTCATTCTCTCGTCAGGATATAAAAGATATCCAACTGATTCATTACTTGCTGAAAATCAGGAAGTTCACTATTGAAGGTGCAAAAAAATTGCTTTCTGAGAACAAGAGAAAATTGGATCGAGACAACGAGATTTACAGGCGTTTAATGCTGATTCGAGATGAAATTCGCTCCCTTCGTTCAGCCTACGATCAAATTTTAGATTTGAAGCGGGATGAAACAATGTCTGAAAATAAAACCGAAGACTAAATGAATCTCACAGATTACGTTATAGATAATGGTCTGATTATTGATATTTTGGAGATGATCGGAACATTTGCTTTTGCAATTAGTGGTATTCGCCTCTCTATCGCGAAAGATTTTGATATTTTTGGCGCATACGTTATCGGATGGATAACGGCAATTGGAGGTGGAACTTTGCGAGATCTTTGTCTGATGCAAACGCCTGCTTGGATGCAGAGTAGCACCTACTTAATCTGGACTGCGATCGCTTTGGTTTTTGTGATTCTTTTCAGGAAACACCTTATCCACCTCAATATCACCTTTTTCATTTTCGACACAATCGGTCTCGCCCTCTTTACCGTGGTTGGAATTGAGAAGACACTCTCACTTCATCACCCTTTCTGGGTCGCCATCATCATGGGAACGGCAACTGGTGCGGCAGGTGGAGTACTTCGAGACATTCTCATCAACCAAATTCCTCTGATTTTTAGAAAAGAAGTTTATGCTACCGCTTGCATTGCTGGAGGCATCGTCTACTATATTTGCACTTTTATTTTCCCAGAAAATTCAATCGTAATTCCACTTATCAGCGCGTTAAGTGTTGCGATTACACGAATTTTAGCCGTGAAATTTCAGATTGGTCTGCCTCACATAAAACATGAATAAGAGGCAAATCTGGACTAAATCTCAATGGTTTTCTCCCCTTTCAATATTTTATCAAAATCAGATTCTGACAAATTATATTCAGAATTTCCAGTCAATTCAATCAAGGCTTTGCGTAATTCTTCTTTATTATTTGAATTGTTCGCTTTCTGAATTGCCTTCATTATAACCTCGCTCTTCTCGTCAATTTGCGACATTGATTGTTGAAATTCTTTCTTCAATCTCTCAAACTCTGCCTCGTATGCTTCTCTTGTAAGTTTTGATTTTATTTGCTCGCTTTGCAAATAAGTGATGTTTTGAAGAACCTCAGATGTTTTCTCTATTGACTCTTGCACGGTCTTTATTTGTTCAACAGAAGCAACTGCAGAATCCACACCAAAATTATTGAGAATCGTTTGAGAAATTTCTACTCCATTGTTCTTCAAGTTCGAACAAGTTTCACTGACGAATTTATTTACTTGATTCTCGATTTGCGTTGGAAGTTGATACTCTATTTCCTTGATGGTTCTGACATTCAGCAAGTTATCATCCAACTTGTTTTCTAAGACAGACTTTCCTACATGCAACAATGTTATCAAATTCTTCAAGTGCTTTAGCACCTCTAATTTTTTCTGATTGTCGCATACCAATTTCTCGGCTATCTTTTTGTTTATCTTGGATAGTTTCAACTTCAAATCTTCGTACTCTCGTTTTTCGTCCTCCAAACTACTCTGGTGTGATTTTAAATCTTGTTCTGCCTCATACACATCAGCTTTTGTCTCTTCGTAGGCATCTACAAACACACCATTGGATTTGTTCCACTCGAACAATTTCCGCTCGTATGATTTACTGTTAAAAATTTTTCCTACAAAAGATGGTTCTGTAGGCTTTTCTGACATCGCTTTGTCATACAAATCTTTTTTAGAAACCAGTAAACTATTACGATCCTTTAATCGTTTGTTGAAGAATGAAATCCATTCATTATGGTCATTGATAGACTGCTCCAACAATTTAAGACGATTCAATATCTCATCTCGTTCAGCCTTTAATGGTTTAGTCTCCTCTGTATATATGTTGTTTAACATATTATCAAGGTCTTCCGACATCACTTGACCACAGTATTTCAAAAAAGTGTCAGCCTGCGGAATGTAGACATCATTCATTGTCTTGTGAATTGTTGCCACTCTCATCAAGTCAGAATTGATTACCATTCTGTCTTTTACGATACTGTCTTCAAATTTCAAGAACTCACGTTCCATCTGTGTCGTTTTGGCAGCCGCATCTAAATAATGGTTCAAAAAAGAAAACGCAGCTGCTACCAATCCCCCGTAGACACCGCCACTTTTACCAAGCGACTTACTGCTTTTCATCCAGACTGGCATTTGCGACATTGTCTTCTGAAAATGTTCCGCAATCTCACCAATCAGAATCGTGCAATTCTCATCCAATTTATCGTATTGAAGCTGCTTTTCAGTCTGCATCAGACTAACATCCAACCATTTAATACTATCGAAATCGAATAATTGGGGAGCAACTACTTTTATAGACTCTCCAAAAACATCAACTAAAGCAGAAGAATATTGTAAAAATTTATCATTTATAGAACTACGAAGCAGAAGAAAATCACGAACATCAGCCTTTACACACTCCTCTGCGTTCTGATATTCATTCACCATTTTACCATAGTTCTGCATAAGTGCCGCACTCTTCTTCTGTATTTGGTCAATCTCACCATATCCACTAAACTCTTTGATCAATTCAGTTGATAATGTTTTGATTTCCAACACACTACGAACTTCTTTCTGTGCAGTTTGAAGAGCAGATTCTGTTTTCTCCAAATCTTTCTTCACCAAACTTACTGCTTCTGAACTATCTTTTTCTAATGAAATATTCAAATCATACAAATCGACAACACTCGTATTTTCATTGTTTGAGATGATTGTAGTTCGTATGATTTGCGAATTGTCATATTTCTTATATGCATTGTAGATGGCTTCACTAAGCGACACACCGTCTTGTACATCAATCTTATACTTAGACCTTAACACCGCAGCCACATCTGAACGAGTTATCTGCTCATTATCAGCATGTTGTAACTCAGCGATTTCCTTAATTGCGGCATATAAATCTTTTTCCCCTTTCATAATCATAAAAATTTAAATTAATAATTATAAAACTCCGTGAGATTTTTCAATCAACACTTTCCGTATGCTTAAGAGTATTACACCCAAAACAACGGAGAATATTGCAATAGACAAAAATATCTTTCCTGCTCCTAATTTTGTTGTATAGGAAGCTAAAAATCCTCCAATTATGTTCGCAAAAAAACTGCTCAACAGCCAGAAGCCCATCATCAAAGAGGCTAATTTTACTGGAGCAAGTTTCGACACCATAGACAGCCCAATCGGCGATAGGCACAACTCTCCCATAGTGTGAAAAAAATATGCCATCACCATAAACAACAAATTGGCTTTTATTGCTTCATCTTCTACATCTCCTCCTCTTTGTAAAACTGCACCATACAACACAAAAAATCCGATTCCCAACAAAATCATTCCCAACGACATCTTCACAGGAATACTTGGATTCTTTCCAGTCAAGGACAAACGTGTCCACAACATTGATAAAATTGGTGCAAAAATTACAATAAACAACGGATTGACAGACTGAAACCAAGCAGTCGGAATTTCAAAACCGCCTACCATTCTGTCAATATATTTATTCGTGTACAATGTCATAGAACTTCCGGCTTGCTCAAATCCAGCAAAGAAAAATATGCTGAAAAGCACAAAAATCAATATGACACGAACTCTGTCTTTTTCCTCTTTAGTTAATTCTTGCGGTTCTTCTTTCTCTTTTGAAACAACCGCTTCTGGTTTTAAACCAAGTTCTCCTAAAAAATGGCTTCCTAAAACTTGATATAAAATCAAGCCGATGAGAAGTCCCATCGCAGCCACCAAAAATCCATACCTAAATCCATATTGCAATGCGAAATAGCCTGCAACGAGAGGTGAGAAAAACGCACCTATGTTTATTCCCATATAAAAAATTGTATAAGCAGAATCTCTTCGTATGTCTTCTGGCGAATACAACTTTCCAACAATGACTGAAATATTGGGCTTGAAAAAACCATTGCCTATTACTAATAAAAACAGGCCTAAATAGAGAAAAGTCAAATTTGACTCATAAAACAAACACAACTGACCTAAAATCATTGTGATTGCTCCGATTGTGATGGAGCGACGTTGACCGATATAATTATCGGCCAACCATCCTCCAATCAATGGTGTAAAATAGACTAAACCGGTAAAGACTCCATACAAAAGAGACGCATTGCTCTCCGTAAATCCTAAACCTCCATCTACCAGAGATTTAGTGAGATAGAGAACCAACAACGCTCGCATTCCATAGTAACTGAAACGTTCCCACATCTCAGTCGCAGAAAGCAAATAGAGTGCTTTAGTCGTTTTGTCCATCTTGATTAATGTTTATTATCTTCTGTTTTCTTAGTTGGTGTACCAATGGCATTACGCATTGCAGTATCAGCTTCGATGTTCTTCATTTTGTAATAATCCATGATTCCTAGATTACCATTTCTGAACGCCTCTGCCATTGCACGTGGCACTTCTGCCTCAGCCTCAATTACTCGAGCTCTTGCCTCTTGTGCCTTGGCTTTATTCTCTTGCTCTGCTGCAACTGCCATTGCACGACGCTCCTCAGCCTTTGCTTGAGCAATGTTCTTATCAGCTTGAGCTTGATCAATCTGCAACTGTGCGCCGATATTCTTTCCTACATCAATATCTGCGATATCAATTGAAAGAATCTCAAATGCTGTTCCTGCATCCAAACCTTTTTTCAACACCAATTTAGAGATGGAATCAGGATTCTCCAACACTGCCTTATGTGATTCACTGGAACCGATGGATGATACAATACCTTCTCCTACACGAGCCAAGACTGTCTCCTCTCCGGCACCACCGACCAACTGTTGCAAGTTCGTACGAACTGTAACTCTGGCTTTAGCGACCAACTGGATTCCATCTTTAGCAACCGCTGTAACTGGCGGTGTATCAATCACTTTCGGATTTACAGACATCTGCACAGCCTCTAAGACATCACGACCTGCCAAGTCAATTGAGGTGGCAGTATTGAAGTTCAAGTCCATATTAGCCTTCGATGCAGAAACCAAGGCGTGTACAACGTTAGCAACGTGTCCACCTGCCAAATAGTGAGCCTCCAAACCATCTCGCGTAATCGTTTTCAAACCTGCCTTGTGAGCCTCAATCATACATTCCACAATCAGTTTTGGCGGAACATTACGGATTCGAGAAACAAACAACTGTACCAACGATACATTAACTCCAGACACTTTCGCTGACAGCCATAGCATGACAGGGAAAAAATGCACAATAACCGCCAATATGATGACACATATCACCACGGCGATTGCAAGAAAAACAAATGTTGTCATATAATTTAATTTTTATATTAATCGAACGATAATGTAAAACTGTAGGCGATACTTATTGCAAATAAAACTAATGTGTATTTGCTGATAAGTCGGTAATCTCCAACATTTTGTGCTTTTGCAATAATATAATAGAGGCTAAAGCACGGAATGACCATTCCACAAACGTAGAATCGCAATGTCGACGACACCTGCAATGCAGGATAAAAATAGATTAGGACACCAATGCCTACCCACATCAAAGTAACCCAAACGTAGAGAATCCACTTCGTGGCGTTCATCTCCCATACAACAGGGAAACTATGACATTCTAACTCTCGATCGCCAGCAACAGTCGCCATATCTTTTACAACTTCAATCAAGAAAGTCCACAGAAACGCTAATAATGCGAAACCTCCCATCATCGTATAGCAACGACTTGTCAAGAAATCCAAATCTGGTGAAATATTATATTCCAACTCCATAAATCGGTTGGAAAACAAAGCAACCATCATTGGCACTAATGCCATCAACAACGCAACGATAACATTTCCCAAAACCAGCATTCTCTTATAAGAAGAGGAATAAAACCACAGGATTCCAGCCATGAAAAGCATCACCATCGCATAATTAAACGAGCGTGCATGCCAACAAAGCATTATCGAAAAACCGACTCCAATAACGGTCAACACGATATAGAGCGTCATCGCCGTATGCTTGTCTAAGGTTCTGCCTACCACTCTCGTTACAGGTCGATTTATTTGATCAATTCTCAAATCAAAATAATCATTGATTACAAAACCTCCTGCCGCAATGAATACCGATGCCAGTACCAAATTCACCACATCCAAAGTGTGTATGACGGGTTCGACGCCATACGACCGCAAAAAGGGTGTTATGACGAAATAGAACATCGCCAACTGAAAGAATGCCACCAACAACAATGTCGGCACATGCAACAATCGTATATAATCTTTTACTATTTCTTTCATCTTATTTTATTGATTACCAACCAAATGCATCTGCACTATCCAACCAATCTCCATTGGCTTTCATCACCTGCTCAATCACATCTCGACCACATCCACAGCCTCCTTTTTGTGGGGAAACATATCGTGAAATGGCTTTTATCTCTGAACAAGCATCTGCAGGGCAACATGGATATCCGCATATTTTCATCACTTCATAGTCGGGTATATCATCGCCCATATAGAGAACTTCTTCCGCTTTCAAGTTATATTTCTTTAAGAAATCATTGAACTGCTCCATCTTATAGGCTGCACCCATGTAAATGTCTTCAATGCCTAAACCAGCAAAGCGTTTGCGGATCGCCTCAGTACGACCACCCGTGATTATCGCCAAACGATAGCCTCTTCGCACTGCCAACTGCATCGCATATCCATCCTTTATGTTCACCATTCTCATCGGCTCTCCAGAGGGATGTAGGGGAACACAATCAGACGAAAGTACTCCATCCACGTCAAAAACCAACGCTTTTACTTTCTGTAACTCTTCCTTAAACAACATAACTATCTTTTTTTCGACGTTTCATATATGGATTCTGACATCATCTCATATATCTTCAAAAGATTCTCATCATCTTTCAACATTGCCTTATGCATTGCCATCACATTCTGATCGTTGCGCACCGCTGGACCAGATTGAGCATCTTTGGGAGTCATGCAATGTACCTTCTCCGCCGTCTCATCTATCAATGGAAGAAGTACTTCAAAAGGCACACCGGCAGACTGGACAATCTCCGCTCCTAACGTGTATGCATGATTGGCAAAATTAGATACGAATACCGCTGCCAGATGTATCTTTTTACGGTCTTCTGAACTAACATTATATGATTTCGCACCGAATTTGTCGGCTATAATCTTCAGATAATCAACAACTTGACTATTTGAGCCTTCTATCAAGAATGGAACTTTTGAAAAATCAACGGTCTTCGTTTTCGAGAATGTCTGCATTGGGTACAAAACACCAAAATTTTCCGTGTAAGGTGCTAAAATATCCATTGGCATACTACCTGCCGTATGCACCAACATCTTGTTTTTCAAAAATTTTTTAGCCTGATTCAAGACGGTTGTGATTACCGAATCCTTTAACGCACAAACATATAAATCAGCCTCTGTTGAAAGCATTTCTGCGTCTGTCGTATAGGCACATTGCAGTTTTTCTGCCAATGTTCGAGCGGATTCTTCTGTGCGACTGTAGACTTGCACAATCTCATAACCCACTCTTCGCATGGCTACCGACAACTGGGTTGCCAATTTTCCTGCTCCTATAAAACAGACTTTCTGCATCATTCCAAACTTAATTATAAATGACTGACGGTGTCATTCGTATCATTATCACCTTCCCCTTCAGACTTATTTTTACGTACTTTGTAAACCAACAAAATACCAACTACAATCATCAAGAGTGGTAAAAACAAATTTGAATGTACAAACATGAAATGAGCAAAATTAGGTACCCAAACGGCAACGCTAATTAATGCCATTACAGCGGCAACTTTATAGTCCTTTCCAATCAAGAAAATCAACGCCAAATAGATTGGAAATACTTTAGGATTGAATAGGTTATACAAAAAGCTACTGCTCGGTATAATATCAATCTCATAAATCAAATAGAGTATTCCAAAGAAAATAAATGAAATACCTACCATCATTTTTCTGCTTAATTCCATCATAATCGTGACATTTCTTGATTTTTATAATGAGAGAATGTTTTGATTATTTAATTCAAAATGTTTCTCTTTTAACTTTTTCCCACTTCAAGCGAGACTCATCAAAAGGATTTTTCTCCTCTGATTTATAACCTATTGCGATAATACACTCAATGCGAAGGTTCTTAGGGGCATTGATGATATCGCGAAGATAATCCTCTGTGGTCTGCTCTTCATTCTTCATTCTGTTTCTCACTTGTACCCAGCAAGAGCCAAGTCCTTGATCCTCAGCAGCCAACTGAATGTATGACGCTGCAATCGTTGCATCTTCAACCCAAACATCACTCAGCGTCTCATCTGCTAAAACGATGATTGCCATAGGTGCGCCATCCAAGAAACTGCAACCCATATCGCGACATACAGACATTTGCAGAATCTCGTCTTGGTCCGTAACAACAACAAACTGCCACGGCTGACATCGTTTAGACGACGGCGCCATCAAAGCAGCCTTCAAAATTTCATCTAACTTGTCTTCCTCTACTGGGCGGTCTGTGAAACGGCGAATACTTCTGCGTTTCTGTGCCAATTCTCTAAACGTACTCATTGTTATATTGTATCTTTTTTTCCTATATAATATAGGTATATTAGTCTTCTATCTCTCCACTTTGCAAATATGCTTTGACAGTATCGCCAAACTTGTCGGAAATGAAAACTTTTCCTAAAATTCCGACACCGACAGTCGTTTTCTCTCCATTGAAACGAATCGTTGTCAATGAAAACAAACCAAAACTATCGACATACACAATTTCGTCAACGATATTGTCTACCACTGCATCTCCTAAGAAACTATTGAAAATGGTACTGAACAAACCACCTTTCTTCTTTGTTGAAGGTGTTGTTTCCTCGTCATCGTCTGAACCACTTAGTCCATCTATTATGGAACTCAAACGGTCATCTTGCGATTCAACCTCTGCCTGCATTGCTTCGTGCAGAACTTTCTTCGCTTCCTCTCTGTGCTTGCTTTCTTCTGGATTTGTCGCAAACAAAATTGCCAAGAAGCAAACAATCAATCCAATAATAGAAATTTTTTTCGCACTCATATTAAATAGGTGTTTATTTGTTAGACATATCTAAACTCACAAATTTTCGCTAAGATACAAATATTCTACTTCTATAACGTATCTTTGCCAATATATTTTTAGGCTTATGAAATATTTTAAAGGCGTTTCAATTGTATTATTCTCACTGTTTCAGATTGTTGCTTGTACCAACCTTCAATCTAAAGAAAAGGAAGTCGTTGGTGGTTCAAGCGTTACAATCGAAGGTTCGACGGAAACAACTTCTCTGAAAAACATGAAAGCATCAGATATATTAAAAAAATTGCAAAAGGGCGAAAATATTCAAGTCTACAATGCGATGATTGAAGGCGATTTAGACTTCACAGAGGTTGCAGAACCTGCGCTTACTGCCCCCAATCAGTTTACAGTAGATGTACCTCAGCACATTTCTTTTTTCAATTGTGTTTTCACGGGGAAAGTGGTTGCCTATAAGAAATTGATTGACAAAAACACCTTTTTATACCACACTCGCTTTGGTGGAAATTTATGTTTTTTCGGTTGTGATTTTCGCAGTTCGGTAAATTTCAGAAATTCCGTTGTCAATGGTGATGTGCTTTTCCCTAATTGTCAGTTTGATGAAGATGCAGCATTCGACTGGATGTTGATCAATGGAACGCAAGTAAATTTTGTAAGTGTTTCGGCTTCTAAAAATTTGGATTTTTCAAATTCCGTTGTTCGTGGCAATATGACTTTTATGGACGCTAAATTTGCTGAAGATGCCTCTTTCCCAGGTTTGAAAGCAGAAAATTTGAATTTCAACAACATCAATGTTGGAGGACAATTTCGTTTATCGGAAGCCAAAATTTCTGGAATCATCATGTTGAATTATGCCACGATTGAAGGCGAAACATTGTTGTCCTACTCCAAATTCGACGACAAAGTCAGCATTATTCAATCCATTTTTAATGGTGATTTCTCAATCCAAGAATCAATCTTCTTAGGAAAAACGAAAATGAATCGTTCTGTTTTCAAAAAAAACATCACGACGGAAAATGCTTTGTTTGAAATAGTTCCAGAGATGGTCGGCATTGAAAAAAGCACTGCAGATCAAATCGCTGTAGAGGTGAAAACTTCAACTACAATTTTGCTTAACCATTAACTTTCATTAATAAAGAAACTAACGTTTCACGAAGTAGATAATTAATCCAATAACCAATGCTATTACTATAAATGAGAAAGAAGATAACAGGTTGACTCGTCTACGGGCTTCTTTATTGCCCTCCACGAATCCTTTTATCATATTCTTGTTGATATAATTACCACAAAAAACGAGGTCGACAATACTACCTGCAAAAGGTATAAATCCGATAATCGCATCTGTTAAAGTGACTGTCAGCACCGCCAATGTCAGGCGGAAAGACCTAACGATGAAAAGGCTTATATAAACGTACACGAAACTGATCATCGTTGTGAAAAAATCTCCCACACCTTCCATAAAACCTAAAACGCCGTCTAAAATATCCAAGCCAAAAGAAAAGCCAGAAATAAAGATGCTATAAATGCCATTATTCTCTATTTCTTTTCTTCTTGCTTCAATTTTTGCGGCTTCTTGCTCGGCTTTTTCAATCGCCACACGTTCTTTTTTCTTCTGTTTCTCCGACTTTAAATTCAGTCGGTCTCGTGTTTCTTCCCTTCTTTGATTTGCCATTTTTATTGACTTTTTTAAGTTTCATAAAAATTGCTACAAGGTTAAAGATTTTTTTTGAAATGCCCAAGACTTTCATTGGATGTGCTTTCCGTTTTCTCTATCAAACACTTAAAAATTTTTAAATCTTGAAAATTCTCATTCTATTTTCAGACATTACAAAAATAAATTCTATCTTTACACTATGTTTTACGCAGTTGTGAAGAATTTTGGTTTTCTTTAACAACTACTTAGGGCGGTTTAAAGGATATATTTTGAAACACAAAAACAACAGAAAATGAAGAAATTAGTTACGCTTTCATCTGCATTGCTTCTGACAGCAGGTTGCTTTGCGCAATACAGTCTTTCTTTCGATGCCAATGGTCTCAGAAAGGGCGACTATAGAAACATGAAGCAAATCGAATATGTTGAGCAGTCTCAGTCGGGTGCTAACCAACTTTGGGATTTCTCTAAATCTAAGGTAATCAAGGATTTCTATATCGAACAGAACGAAGACTTGAACGCTATCGCAACTGAAGGTTACAGATTGAGTTGCGACGAGGGTGGAGAAAAGAACACATTGTTCGAGATTACTCCAAACGAGAAACGTTATTTCGGTATGGAAACGAAAAACTCAACGCTCTCTCTCGACGAGCCTATTGTTGACTTGCTTTTCCCATTCTCATACCAAGATGCAAAAACTGGTGCTTACAGTGGAACGTCTCAGGCTGGTAATTCTACCAACTATTTGGATGGTACTTACATCACAAAGGCTGATGCGTGGGGAACAGTCATCATGCCAGACGGAACGACCTACAAAAATGTTCTTCGTGTGAAGGTAGACAAAGAGTACACTGAGAGTTTCGGTACTTCTGAATACAAAATCAGTTCAATTCGCTACCAATACTTTGCAGAAGGTGCTCGCTACCCTATCATCATCACAGTTGAGCAAGAGTATTTCCCATTAGCAAATGCTTGCAAGTGTGGCAATTCAAAGTACACCGCAATGTTCATGGAGACTCCTGCAATCTACAAGAACGATGCTGTTCAAGAGAACAAAACGAAGAAAGCCAGTGTTGCAGTTTCTTCTTTCAACTATTTGGCTTCTCCAAATCCGTTCATCGACAATTTGCAGGTTTCTTTCACTTTGAACAAAGATGCTAAAGTGGTTGTTCGTATTCTTGACCTCACAGGTAACACTGTTTCAAAACTGTTCAGCGAAAAGTTGGAAGAGGGTCAGTATGCTTACGATTTCAACACTTCAAACTTGGGTGCCGGCACTTACGTTCTTCAGTTGAGTGTTGACGGAAAGGTTTACTCAAACAAGATGTTGAAGGCAGACAGATAGTAAAATTGTAAAAACATAACAAGGAAGGGTGCGGTTACGACTTGCACCCTTTTTTATTTCATAACGTTAGAGACAATGAATCGGAAAATTCTAAAAATTGCTTTACCTGCGATTGCAACCAATATCACAGTTCCACTTCTGAGTTTAGTTGACATGGCTATCGCAGGACATTTGGGCAATGAGATTTTCATCTGCGCAATTTCTGTAGGTGGCACGCTCTTGAATCTACTCTACTGGAATTTTGGATTCCTGCGAATGGGAACCAGCGGTTTGACGGCACAGGCATTCGGAGCAAAGGACAACTCTGAAATGGCAAATATTTTGGTTCGTTCCATCGTGGTGTCTCTAATCGCTTGTGTACTAATAATACTATTAAAAAACATTGTTGAATCAGCGGCCTTTCGATATATGCAAACGACGGAGGAAGTCGAAAAAGCAGCAAAAATCTACATTTCAATTTGCATTTTCGGAGTACCTGCTACAATGTGCCTTTACAGCATTAAAGGGTGGTTTATTGGTATGCAAAACTCCGTCTACCCTATGATTGTTGCATTGACTACAAATATTGTCAATATACTGTGCAGTCTTACTCTGGTGTTCTATTTCGACTTGGGCATTAAGGGAATTGCCTTAGGAACAGTCATTGCAGAATACAGCGGAGTTACTTTGGCCTTTTTGCTTTGGGTAAAAAAATATAAAAACTTAGCAAAGTTCATCAACATTCATTTAGCACTTGAATCGAGTAAACTGAAACATTTTTGCACCCTCAACGGAGGAATCGCAATTCGAACACTTTGCCTGACCAGTGTAACTTGCTTCTTCACCTTAGCAGGCGCAAAACAAGGCACAACCTTATTGGCAGTCAACACTTTACTGATGCAATTATTCACACTGTTCTCATATTTCACCGATGGTTTTGCCTACGCTGGAGAAGCATTAACAGGCCGTTATATCGGAGCGAAAGAGAAAGAGTTGATGCACTTATCCATCAAGTACATTTTCCGTTGGGGATTTTCCTTAGCCTTCTTATTTACAATACTTTATACCTTCTGTACCACCCCATTTTTAAAAATTTTGACAAACGAAATCTCTGTAATAGAAGCTGCCAAAGCCTATCATTGGTGGGTCATTGCCATTCCATTTTGTGGATTTGCAGCCTTTCTGTGGGATGGAATCATGATTGGAGCGACTATGGCAAAAGGAATGGTCGTTTGTATGGTTTGTGCCACAGCCTCTTTCTTCATTATATACAATCTCTTGATTGACACAATGGGAAATCACGGATTGTGGTTGGCTTTTATAGTCTACATTCTCATGCGAGGAGTTGCACAAAGTTTCTATTTCAAGTCGGCAATCAAAAAAATTATCTAATTTTGTTAAAATGCATTTGTCGAAACTCAAAAAAGAAGAATTATGAATTTTGATTTAAGCTCTTATATGTATAGCGATATGTTCAACTTCCTTTGTGTAGCGTTGATGTCGCTCGTTATTGGCTTGTCTCAGAGGAAATTATATCTGCGAAGAGACGAGACAACAACTTCTTTCGGTGCCGATCGCACATTCACATTGATAGGTATTTTCGGTTACATTCTCTATGTGATTGGAGATGGTAGTCTTACCCCATTTCTATGCGGTGGAATAATACTTTCATTACTTTTCGTAGTCTTTTTCGTTCACAAAATCTTTGTACAAGGGTATCATGGAATCACATCAATTATGGTGGGACTCATCACTTATAGTTTAGCTCCTGTTGTACTGTCGAAAGGATTATGGTTGGGAATCCTTATTGTGGTAGCAGTGTTGTTACTCTCTGAGATGAAAGAAAAATTCACTGAATTTGCCAAAAGTATGAATGATGATGAATTTACTAATTTGGCTAAATTTCTCATCATTGCGGGCGTTATTCTCCCAGTCCTTCCAAAAAATGAACTTATAGAAGGCACAGGACTAACCCCCTACACGATATGGTTAGCAACCGTTGTCATTTCTGGAATCTCGTATGTCAGTTACCTTATTAAGAAATATGTATTCAAAAATGGCGGTGTCATTATCACAGGAATCTTAGGCGGAATCTATAGCAGTACGGCGACCTGCATCATTTTGGCTAAAAAAGCGAAGGAAAAACCGAACAGTCTTCACGAATACGTTGCTGCCATTTTCTGCGCTGTTTCAATGATGTATTTCAAGATTCTGATTTTGTTGGCGATATTCAATGCACGTTTGGCAATGCAATATTGGTGGCTTTTTGCCATTATGATGGTTGCATGTGCGTTAACCGCTTTGTTTTTCTACAAGAGAGGGAAACACAAAATGGCAACAGAGACAGAGATTGTCGCCGAAGAGGATGAAAAGAATCCATTGGAATTAAAAGTTTCCGTTTTATTTGCGGTTCTCTTCGTCGCCTTCACTTTGATAACACACTATGCTCTGCAATATTTTGGAGATGGAGGATTGCGAGTTCTTTCTATAATGGTTGGAGTAACAGACATTAATCCGTTCATTATCAACCTTTTCCAAACGAAATACGACATATCAGACTCGTTGTTGATTTTAGCTGCATTTCAGGCTATCATAAGCAATAACGTCGTCAAAATGTTCTATGGAATGTTTTTCTCCGAACGTGCAATATGGAAAGAATTGTTGATAGGCTTTTTGTTCATTTGCGTTATTAATATAGCATTATTGTTCATTGCCATCTAATTATATAAATCATTCCGTTAATAAAACTTAAAGCATATTAAGTTCTTGCAGGTTCAATGACAAATTGGCTTCTGAAAACATTCAGATTTCTTTAAATTTGCCAAATGCAAACAAAATAACTGAGAAACACAAAAAACAGACATGTATAATAATTTCAATAATTGTAAAATTGGAGTCGCCCTTAGTGGAGGTGGAGCAAAAGGAATTGCTCATTTGGGCGTGCTTAAGGCATTGGAAGACAAGGGCATTCATATTGACAGACTCTCTGGTGTGAGTGCAGGAGCCATTATGGGTGCGATGTACGCAGATGGCAACGACCCAGAAGACTTGCGTGATTATTTCAAACAATGCGACTTGTTTTCGATGTTGAGTCCTGTCAATATTATGAAGACAGGAGGTTTCAGCACTATGGATAAATTCAGACGATTTATCGCAAAGAAAATCACTTCTAAGAATTTCGAGGATTTGAAAATTCCTTTGACAATAAACGCAACAGAATTGAATGAAGGTTGCAATGTTTATTTCAATTCCGGACCACTCTTAGATTGCGTGATTGCCTCTGCGTCAGTGCCAATTTGTTTCAATCCTATTGAAATAAATGGTAAGCAGTTTGTTGATGGTGGATTTTTCTGCAATATGCCAGCCTCTATTCTAAGAAAGCAAGGCTGTGATCTTGTTATTGGTATTCATGTGAACCCTATCACTTACATTGAAAAGACCAAAGGTTTGATCGACGTTTCAGAACGTGTCTTCCACTTGGCTGTGAATGGCAATACGATAGAAGAGAAAAAGCACTGCGACATCGTTATTGAAACGACCAAAGCGAAAGACTATGGTATGTTCGATGCCAGCAGGGCTGAAGAAATTTTCTGTATTGGCTACGAAGCCACAGAAGAGGCACTCAACAACTTTGATTGGGATGAATATATGACGAAAAAGTCGATTTCAAAACTTTATACAACTGATGAACCGGTAAACCCATAATGTTGTAGAAACTTCCTGTGATTTTTTCTACAGCAATATAGCCAATCCATTCTTGTACGCCGTATGATCCAGCCTTATCATACGGCTTATATTTTTCTATATAATGATTTATTTCATCATCGCTCAACTCGGAAAACTTCACATCGGAGCAAGAAACAAATGAGATTTTCTTGTCTTTCGTGCGAATACAAACTCCAGTAAAAACCTGATGAGTCTTACCAGAAAGCAAGCGCAACATTTCAAAGGCTTGTTCATGACTCTTTGGCTTTCCTAACATCTTTCCTTTACCATCTTCGGTTGCGACCCAAACGATTGTATCAGAGGTAATTACCATTGTATTATTTTCTTTCCACAAAGACTCATACGCATCCGATTTTTTTTCAGACAAGAACAAAGGTATATCTCCACCCTGTAAATTGTCTGGAAAACTTTCGTCTAATCCAGCAATCGTTTTTACCTCAAAAGGAATGTCTAACCCTGCCAATAATTCTTTTCTTCGAGGAGAATTAGAAGCCAATATAATTTTATGCTCCATTTTTTTATAAAAAAAGAGGACAAGCAAAATTACCTGTCCTCTCAAATATTGATTTTAATTATTTATCTAACGGTTTAATTTCAAGACCGAGTTCATCCAATTGAATATCATCAATTACAGATGGAGAATCGATCATAACATCACGACCAGAATTGTTCTTAGGGAAAGCAATACAATCGCGAATAGAATCCAAACCAGCCAACATTGAAACAACGCGGTCCAAACCGAACGCCAAACCACCGTGAGGAGGCGCACCATACTTGAACGCATTGATCAAGCAACCGAACTGATCCATTGCCTTCTCTTCTGTAAATCCAAGCAACTGGAACATCTTATTCTGCAATTCTGAATCGTGAATACGGATAGAACCTCCACCCAACTCAACGCCGTTCATCGCCAAATCGTAGGCATTAGCGCGGACACGACCAGGATCACTGTCAAGATATTGAACATCTTCCAACTTCGGACTGGTGAATGGGTGGTGCATTGCATAGAAACGCTTGTCTTCCTCACTCCACTCAAACAATGGGAAGTCAATTACCCACAAAGGAGCGAATTTATTCTTGTCTCTCAAGCCTAAACGCTCACCCATCTCCAAACGCAACTCGTTCATTTGTTTACGAGTAGTGTCAGCATCAGAGCCACAAAGAATCAACATCAAATCGCCAGGTTTTGCGCCGAAACGATCAGCCCAAACCTTCAAATCGTCCTGACTATAATATTTGTCAACGCTTGATTTGAATGAGCCGTTCTCCTCATATTTAACGTAAACCAATCCCTTAGCACCAACTTGAGGACGTTTAACGAACTCTGTCAAAGCATCCAACTGCTTTCTTGTATAGTTAGCACAACCCTCTGCGTTGATACCAACAACAAAGTTAGCAGAATCGAAGACAGGGAAATTATGACCTTCTGTCAAGTCTTTCAACTCAACGAAAGTCATTCCGAATCGCATATCTGGCTTGTCAGAACCATAAAGACGCATACACTCATGCCATGTCATACGAGGGAAAGGACCGTCGAACTCTACACCCTTCACATATTTGAAGATATGTTTGATCATACCTTCAAACATATTCAAAACATCCTCTTGTTCGATGAAAGACATCTCACAATCGATTTGGGTAAACTCTGGTTGACGATCAGCACGCAAATCCTCGTCACGGAAACACTTCACGATTTGGAAATAGCGGTCTATTCCAGCCACCATCAAAAGTTGCTTAAACTGTTGAGGAGACTGAGGCAATGCATAGAATTGACCACGATTCATACGAGAAGGTACGACGAAATCGCGAGCACCTTCTGGCGTTGATTTGATCAATACTGGAGTTTCAACCTCCAAGAAATTTTGGCTATCCAAATAGCGACGAACCTCAAAGGCAATTTTATGACGCAACTCCAAATTCTTACGAACAGGGTTACGGCGAATATCCAAATAACGGTACTGCATACGCAAGTCATCGCCACCATCAGAAACATCCTCAATAGTGAAAGGAGGAACCTCTGAAGAGTTCAAAACGACAAGACTCTGAGCGATAATTTCGATATCACCTGTTGGAATATTCTTGTTTTTGTTACTACGCTCTGCAACAGTACCTTTGACCTGAATGACCCATTCACGACCAACTTTATTGGCATCTGCGCAAAGAGCAGCATCATTAGCCTCATTGAAAACCACCTGCGTGATACCATATCGGTCGCGCATATCTACAAAGGTCATACCTCCCATCTTACGGGATTTCTGAACCCAACCTGCCAAGGTTACGACTTCACCGACATTTGCTATCGTGAGTTCTCCGCATGTTTTAGTCCTAAACATCTTCGTAAATTTATACTACTATGAAAACTTTACTTTCAAAATTACAATCATACAAAATTACAAAAAAAACACTATTCTGCTAAGGGGACTCTTCAAAACTTTACTCTTTCGATTTTCGCCTCTTCAACTACTTTCTTCCCATTTAGTTTCAGGTAAACCTGGGCTGTAGCAATGACATCATTCTCGCAATAAAATTTTATTTTTTCAATGTTATGTTCCTGATAATAAACCTGATAGACATCTTTACCTGACATTTCCTCTTTTGGGGACTTGATGCCTAATGTTTCACACAACAGATTTAGTGAAGTGTAATGCTTATAATCACCAAATTTCCACAAATCCATGGTGTCTATCAACGGACTATTCCAAGGTTTACCTTTCAGTTTCAGAATGAACTGAGGTAGCGGTAAGTTATTGATTATCAGCCGACGTGCAATATACGGAATGTCAAACTCTTTGATATTATGTCCGCACACGAGAAAATCTTTCCGAGTAAGATTCTGCAATAAATTCGTGAATTTCTGTAACAGAACGGTTTCACTATCCGCAACGATAGAACCAACTCTGAAAGACCAATCTTCGTCTTTATCGTCTTCCTTATAGAGAAAACCTACGGAAATACAAACGATTTTGCCAAACTCTGCGAACAATCCCATATCAGGTAATGACGAAAAAGCGTCACTCTCCTCGTCATACTTATCTGGAGATCTCTTCTTTATCTGATCATATTTCTCATTCCACAGCGTAGCCATACTTTCTTTCAACTCGCTATAACTCTCAACTTGAGACACCGTCTCCACATCGAGAAAAAGTATTTTTTCTAATTTCATCGCATTTCAAACAAAACACGTCGTCTAAACGTGCAGAACAAAACTAACGAGGCAAAGTTAGGCTTTTAAACCTAAAAAACAAAACGGAAGAGAAACAAACGTATGAAAGTCAAACGAAAGGGAGTTCCAAATCTGAAACTCCCCTTCTAATATTGACATTTAAAACTTATTTCTTCTTAGCAGCCTTCAACTTTCTGGTCAAAGTTTGAACGCACTCACGACGAGGAATGATTACTGAAAGTCCGTGATAATCAATCTCTTCCTTGATAATCTGCAACATCTCATCGTAGTTCTTCTTCAAAGGAACGAATACACGCAAGTGTTCTGGTTTGACACCCAAACCTAAACAAATGCTTTCGATTTTTCCTGTTCCTTGTGAATCTTGACCACCCGTCATTGCCGTCGTCTCATTATCTGAGATTACGATGGTAATGTCTGAATTTTCGTCAACAGCATCCAAAAGTCCAGTCATACCTGAGTGAGTGAAAGTAGAGTCTCCAATTACGGCAACAGCAGGATACAAACCGGCATCGGAAGCACCCTTAGCCATTGTGATAGAAGCACCCATATCCACAGTCGAATTAATGGCTTGGTATGGAGGAAGCGCACCCAAAGTGTAACATCCAATATCACCAAACACCTTGCTATTAGGGTAAGCCTTCAAAACATCGTTCAACGCTGCGTACATATCTCTATGTCCACAACCTTGACACATTTGTGGTGGACGATTCTTTACGATTGAAGGAACTTGGTAAACAACCTCTTTAGATTTTCCAAATGCCTTGGCTACATTATCTGGATTCAACTCTCCTGTACGTGGCAAAGTTCCATCCAAACGACCATGAACTTTCTTCACCTCAAAGAATCCCTTCAACTGGTTCTCAACGAATGGGTAACCATCTTCCAAAACGATTAACTCCTCACATTCATTAGCCAGTTTGTCAATCATCTTCTTTGGCAAAGGGTATTGAGAAACCTTAACGACTGGATATTCGCAACCGTCAGGGTATGTCTCATTCAAATAGTTGACAGCGATACCACAAGCGACAACGCCCAACTTTTTGTTTTTGCCATCGATATACTTATTATATATAGACGCTTCAGATGCTTGCAACATAGCAGCCTGCGAATCCAACAAGTGTTGGTAACGACGACGAGCAATGGCTGGCAACAAAACGAACTGGCGTGGATCTTCAGGAACGCTATTTCCGTTCTGAGGTTTAGTATCACGACGCTCAACACCCGAACGAGAGTGTGCCAAACGAGTAACGATTCTCATCAAGATTGGGTAACCCAACTTCTCAGACAACTCGAAACCGTTATAAGCCATATCGTAAGCCTCTTGCTGGTTTGAAGGCTCGAAAACTGGAATCATAGCGAAACTTCCGTAGAATCGAGAATCTTGCTCATTCTGAGAAGAGTGCATTGATGGATCGTCGGCAGCAAGCACCATCATACCACCGTTGACACCTGTCATTGCGGTGTTCACGAAACAATCTGCTGCTACGTTCATTCCGACATGCTTCATACATACGAGTGAACGTTTTCCTGCGTACGACATACCCAAAGCAGCCTCCATCGCAGTTTTTTCGTTAGAAGACCAACGACTGTGGATGTTTCTTTCGTTTGCTTGCTTCGAATTTTGAATATACTCAGTGATCTCCGTTGAAGGAGTTCCTGGATAGGCATATACACCGGACAAACCACCATCAATTGCACCTTGCGCAATCGCCTCGTCCGCTAATAATAATTCCTTTTGCATCTATTTTTAGTTTACTTAGTTCCATTGGTTGCACCTAAAAAACAACCAGTTTCTGCAAATTTAAGATTTTTTTAACGTACTTCCATCATACGACTCAAATATTTGCCGATAATATCAAATTCTATGTTCACAATAGAGCCTTTTTCTATCTGACAAAAATTGGTATGCTCGTATGTATAAGGAATAATTGCTACTGAAAAACCATCAATTTTTGAGTCACAAACGGTCAAACTGGTTCCATTGACTGTTACTGACCCCTTCTCTACGGTTACATAGCCTTTACGAACCATCTCGGGCGTGCTATCATACTGGAAAGTGAAATAGTAACTTCCATTCTCCGATTTTTTGTCAATGCAACGTGCCGTCTGATCAACGTGTCCCTGCACAATATGACCATCCAAACGACCGTTCATCACCATACTTCTTTCCACATTAACAAGATCGCCTTCCTTCAGCAAGCCTAAGTTTGACCTTCTCAATGTTTCCAAAACAGCGGTTACCGTATAGGTATCGTCTGTGCGACTCACCACTGTTAAACAAACACCATTGTGCGAAACACTTTGGTCAATCTTCAACTCCTTAACAAAAGGACACGTCATCGTGAAATGAACATTGTCACCATCTTTCCTAATTGCAACCACCTTAGCGGTCGCTTCTACTATGCCTGAAAACATATTTCTGTCTTTAATTTCTTGTAACGGATTTTACTCCTTTAATCGTCTTGATTTTATTAATCAATTTTTCAAGATCTTTTGAATCTGAAACCATTACAGTTATCGTTCCTTGGAAAAGTCCATCCACCGTATTCACTGAAATGGAACGTAATGTGATTTTCGTCTCTTTTTGTATCAAGGAAGTTACATTTGTAACAATACCAATGTCGTCATTACCAACTACATGCAAAGTTGACGGATACATCTGGTCTGACTTTCCTGCCCATCTTGCGCGGATAAAACGATAGCCAAAACGAGACATCATCTGAGGGGCATTGGGACAGTCTGTTCGATGCACTTTGATACCGTTATGAATAGAAACGAATCCGAAGATATCGTCTCCGTAGATTGGATTACAGCACTTGGACAATGAATATTCAACTCCCTTCAGATGCTCGTCTATGATAAGGCAATCTTCTGATTTAGAGAAGGTTTCCAGTTCTGTTGTGCGACTGTAATTTCCAATATTCTTAGGAGTCTCATCCGTGTTAGAGTCGTTATTTTGGCAAAGGACATATAATTCCTTGATTTTGGTCAAATCTTCTTTGTCTTCTGCCAAAGCCTGATAGAAATCTTGTACCGCCTTATAACCCAGCTTCAGTACCATACGAGAAACTGTTCCTTCCTCGTAAGGCAACTTCCAGTTCTTCAAACGGCGTTTCAAAAGTTCCTTTCCCTCCTCCATATTGACAGCCTCTTGCTCACGCAAATATTGCTTGATGCGAGTTCTTGCCTTCGAGGTTTGAACAAAAGAGAGCCACTCCTTATGTGGAACTTGGTTTGTATTGGTAATGACCTCAACTTGATCGCCATTATGCAATTCTGTACGAATCGTAACACTCTTTCCGTTGACTTTACCACCAACACAGTGGCTTCCAACGTTCGAGTGAATCATGAAAGCGAAGTCGAGAACAGTAGCCCCCTGTGGTAATTGTTGCAAATCACCTTTCGGAGTGAAGACGAAAACCTCTTTTCGGTAAAGACTCAATTTGAAGTCGTCCATATACTCCACCGTATTCGACTGTGGATTTTCCAACAACTCCCGAACATTTGCCAACCAAGAGTCCAAACCGACTTCACCTTTGATTCCTTTGTATTTGAAGTGAGCAGCAAAACCTTTCTCTGCCACCTCATCCATTCGCTCCGTACGAATCTGAACTTCAACCCATTTACCTTCAGGACCCATCACCGTGGTGTGCAATGACTCATATCCATTCGATTTAGGAATAGAAAGCCAGTCGCGCAACCTCTTCGGATTAGGTTGGTATTTATCGGTTACGATAGAATAGACCTGCCAACATTCAGATTTTTCCTTCTCCAAAGGAGTGTCCAAAATGATACGGATAGCAAAAAGATCGTAGATATTTTCGAATGCCGTATTTTGCTTTTTCATCTTGTTCCAAATCGAGTAGATGGACTTGGTTCTACCCTTAATGGAGAATTTGAAACCTTCCTTTTCCAACTGAGCCTTGAGCGGTTCGATAAATGCATAGATATAGCGGTCACGTTCAGCCTTTGTCTCTGCCAACTTACCTGCTATCTCCTTGTAAATCTTATTGTTGGTATATTTCAACGACAAATCTTCCAACTCAGATTTAATACGATACAAACCTAAACGGTGTGCCAGAGGCGCGTAAAGATAAGAGGACTCATTAGCGATTTTCTCGCGCAATTCGCCCTCCGAATTGGCCATAGAACGCATAAAATAGAGTTGTTCGCATATCAAAATTATGACTACACGAATATCCTCCACAATCGTCATCAACAGTTTACGAAAGTTTTCTGATTGAACAGACGCACTCTTTTTATAGAGTTCACGGGATTTGAACAAGCCATTCACGATGTTCAACACTTGTGCGCCAAATACTGACTCGACCTGCTCCAAAGAGATTTTCTCCTTCGACACCGCACAATATACGAGAACACTAAGAACCGGTATCTTACCGATGTTCACCTCATCAACCAAGATACAAGCAACCTCCATACTACGCTTAACATCGTCATTCTCATCCTCTTGCAAGTTCAGAATAGACTCGTAAGCAGTACTCAGCACGTTTCGCTCCTCTTCCGTTAGGAGCAAATCGGAAGAATTGACAATCTTCTCGAATTTCAACCTTATATCATTCTCCATATTGCTCTGTATATTAACGATTTAAATAAATTATATGCGTCAGAATAGACAATTTTGAATTGCTATTTTGCCTTATTTTACCTTTGATCCTTTAGAAAGCATCAACACAGGATAAGCATATTGGAATAGCCAGTCTTCGCTCAAATTCATTTTTTCCTTGAGGTCACGGACATTTACAGCCGATTTTCGAACGTCTGCAGCCTTGAAATTAGGGCTTGTCAAGATTTTATGAATAGAGTCTTTTGTAGAAGACTTGATTAACCCACTAAAGAAAGATGGCAAACGAAGTGTCCATTGCATCTCAGAAGAGAGAGCTAAGAAAAGGTCTTGAGACAGACTTTGGAACAAGAAGAAATACTTCTGCATGTCTTGTTGTTTCTTGCAAACCTTCTTGATTGAAGAGTCAATCTCTTTGAAGAAACTATCGGTCATTTTATACTCTGTAACCATCATCTTCTTCGCGAACTCTTTCTCTGCGACACCCAAACGAGTTTGTGTAGGAATTTTAAATTTTTGCTTCACCAACTTCAAATCAGGAAGCATACGAATGTCCATCACACCCAAACTCACTGCCATTGAAGCCTCTAAATAAACACGAATCAATGAGTTGAACTCCTCCACTCTCGTACGCACCGCTTGTTCGAGATTTTCTTTCTTTTTTTGTAGTTTCTCTGTTAATCCCATATTGGTATTTATATCATTATATCTTTTATACCATCAAGAGGGACGTAGCAAAATGCGTCCCTTCTCGATGTTGCTTTATGTTTACTTTTTAATCGTCGCGTCTCGACATATAGATCATCAAATAGTAGAGCAATGTTCCGATTGAACTGATCGCCGCTACGAAATAGGTATAAGCGGCAGCACTCAAAGCTTTTCTTGCAGCTGGATAAGTGGTTGATGTCGTGATACCTGCAGATGAAAGCCAAGCTAACGCTCTTGAACTTGCATTCACCTCAACTGGCAACGTTACGATACTGAACAAAGTCGTAGCTGCAAAAAGGATGATTCCGATGAGCAACAGACTTGGAAAAACGTTCACTAACAAGATTCCTGCCAATAACACCCATTGCACCCAACTGCTGGCAAAACTAACAACAGGAACCATCGCTGAACGCATCTTCAAAAATGCATATCCTTTTGCATGTTGTACAGCGTGTCCACACTCATGGGCAGCAACTGCTGCTGCTGCAACATTTCTACAACTGTAAACACTCTCACTCAAATTCAAAGTCTTATCAGTCGGATTGTAGTGGTCGGTCAACTGTCCTTGAACACTACCGACTCTCACATCGTAAATGCCGTTATCACGAAGCATCTTCTCTGCCACCTCCTTACCAGTGAGGTTGATTGGCATTGCTGAATACTCTTCAAAACGCTTCTTTAAAAGCCATTGAACACCATAACTCAAAATTGCGATACCGATGAAGATGATCCAAATTCCATATTGTGAAATGATCTGACCTATTGTCATAAGCAAAATATTTTCGTTTTTAAAAAATTAATACACTCTAATCTACTTACTACAAAAATAGAGCCACAATTTCAAAACTGCCATTTTGTCAGATTTAAAGATTGTTAATAAGTGTATTTTCTTATTAAAATCATTGGATGATGCCGTTTCTTCTCAACAAAGGTTCGATAGAAGGTTCACCTCTTCTGAAACGTTTGTAGAGTGTCATCGGATGTTCACTTCCACCCTTCTCCAACACCTCACGACGGAAGCGTTCTGCCGTTTCAGTATTGAAAATACCCTCTTTTTGGAAAACGGAGAATGCGTCTGCATCCAACACTTCAGCCCATTTGTAACTGTAGTAACCTGCAGAATATCCGCCAGAAAAGACGTGGGTGAATTGCACACTCATAGAAGTGCCCTCCACAGCTGGCAAAGTTTGTGCTTTCTGCCAAGCCTCTCGTTCAAATGACAAAACGTCACCATCAAACGGTTGCTCAATAACGTGCCAACCCATATCCAAATAGCCAAAACTCAACTGACGAAGGGTTGCGTATCCAGTGTTAAAATTGGCTGATTTTCTGATACTTTCAATCAACTCGACTGGAATCGCAGTGCCATTTTGGTAATGTACAGCAAAGGAATCCAAATAATCTTTTTCGTATGCCCAATTCTCCATCAACTGAGATGGCAACTCGACAAAATCGCGGTAGACATTCGTTCCTGAAAGGCTTGAATAGGTTACATTTGAAACCATTCCGTGAATTGAATGTCCAAACTCATGCAAGAAAGTCTGCACGTCGTCGAACGTCAACAAAGCCGGAGTTGAGTCTGTTGCACGAGGGAAATTTGTAACGATAGAGATATGAGGACGAACATTAACTCCTTGTTCATCAACGTGTTGGCAGAGATATTCTGTCATCCACGCACCACCTTGTTTTCCTTTTCGAGGATGGAAATCGGCATAGAAGACTGCCAAAAATTCGCCATTCTTATCAAAGACCTCGTAGGCTTCCACTTCAGGATGATAAACTGGAATGTCTTTGTTTCGCTTGAAAGTCAGTCCATAGAGACGAGTAGCCAGTCCAAAGACACCTTTCTTCACCTTCTCCAACTCAAAATAAGGGCGAAGAAGTTCGTCATTGACATTATATTTCTCCTCTTTCAGTTTTTCTGAATAATAAGACCAGTCCCACGGCATTATCGTGAAATCGGCACCATGCGCATTAGCATATTGCTGCACCTCATCAATTTCCTTCTTTGCCGTTGGTTTGTAAGCGTCTAAAAGTTCGTCAAGCAGTTTGTAGACATTCTCCTTGTTCTCTGCCATACGATCCTTCAACTTATAGTCGGCATAATTGCGATAACCGAGCAGTTGAGCCAAACGAAGACGCAAGTTCACCAATTCCTTTACGATAGGACGGTTGTCCAACTCGCCTTCCAAAGCCTTCGTGTTATATGCCATGTACATCTCCTTGCGAAGTTCACGATTATCCGCATATTTCATAAAAGGAGCATAACTTGGGCGTGTCAAGTCGAAGCACCACCCCTCTGTCTCTTTCTGTTTTGCACGATCTTTGGCTTCCTCCAAAACAGAATTTGGCAAACCAGCCAATTGAGACTCGTCCGTGATGACTAATTTATACTTGTTCGTCGCAGCCAACACATTTTGAGAAAACTGAAGATCTAACAACGACAATTTTTGACTGATCTCCTTATATTCCTCTTTATCAGCACCTTGCAAATTAGCACCATGATTCACAAAGAAATCGTAGGTGTCTTGCAAAAGCATCTGTTGTTCAACCGTCAATGTGATAGAATCTTTACGATCGTAGACCGATTTTACACGAGCGAACAATTTTTCATTCAACGAAATATTATTACTATGTTCCGTCTCTTCTGGAGAAATCGTATTGGCAATTTCGTCCATTTCATCACAAGTTTCTGCACTGAGTAGGTTATAAAAAGCACTCTGCACACGAGATAAAAATTGGCCAGAACGTTCCAGGGCAACGATTGTATTCTCAAAAGTCGGTTCCTCCTCGTTATCTACGATGGCAGCAATCTCCGCATCTTGTCTTTTGAAACCTTCACGCATTGCAGGAAGATAATCGTCTAACTTGATTCTATCAAAAGGAATCGTATGATGAGGCGTATTGAATACCTCTTCAAAAAAAACATTCTCGGAATTATTTTCCGTTGGTTTATTTTCCATATTCATATTGTTACAAGAAACAAAAAGCAACAAACCGAGTAACAAAAAATCTCTCATTTCAGTTCGCTCAATTGTTATTTAGACAAATTTAGCACAAAAAATACAATTTTCTAATTAGAATATTTCTCCTCTTCATACATTCTATCCAAATCAACAATCAGAGGAGATTGAGCATTTTTGACTCTTTTCCTACTCTCCTCTATATAACGCCAGATATAGGCATATTTTGCCGTTTTATGAAGATGAAATTTCTCAGGTGGCGTACCTTCCTTATCTAATGCAAGATAGAAAGAACAGCAGGTCAATTCCGACAAATCTGGTTTTGGACGATAGCCGAATTTTCCATACGAAATTTCCACCTTATCCAAAATACCTGCCCTACAGAGTTTGTCCACACACGCCTTCGCCATTCGATAGGGCATATCCTCCTTTTCTGTCAACTCTTGTAAAGTAACATATTCTTGCTTCGCCTTAAATCGATCCACACAGATTTTGGTTACTACCAAACAAGCAAATTCAAAATATTTATGGCTGATTTTTCGCACATCATCCTCGTGGGCAAAGCGTTTCAGACACTGCGACGTGAATGTGAACGCACATCCCAACAAAATCATCGTCCATGTTACTTGCAAGAACATCAACAAGAATGGAATGGCTGCCAAAGCACCATAAACGGCATTGTAGGTGGTCATCCACGACTGGAAATAGACGTAAACCCACTTAAAGATCATAAATGCCACACTGAAAATCAATCCCGAAAAAGCAGCATAGCGGAACTGTACCTGCGTGTTGGGAATGAACCAGAAGAGCATCGTGAACGTAAGCCACGAGACAACGTATGGCAGAACGGCAAGAATAACCTTTAAAGAAGGGGTGATTAGGAAAGTGCCACCAAAATACTGAATGGCATATTTAAAATAGAACGATACCGCACTTGTGAAAAGGATGAAAATCGGGATAAAAAAAGCGATTGCTATATAATTAGGTATACGATACTTGATCGGACGTTTGATTTCAATACCCCAAATATCATTAAACGCACGTTCGATCTGGTTGAACATTCGGTAGATAGACCAAAGCAACATACCCACACCGATACCGATGAAAGCCCCACCTTTCGCATGGTCCAAATAACGCTGAATCATCTCGAACAACATATTAGCCATTTCAACATGCGATGGGAAACGATAGTAGAGTGCATCTTTCACATACGAGTCAAAGCCGAATCCTTTAGCAATACCCATCACAAATGCTGAAATTGGGACCAAAGCGAAGGTCGTATAATAGGTCAACGCTGCCGAACGAACGTGAATACGACGCTCGATGAAAAATTTGCTAATCAGTCGAGAAATCTCAAAGATGTAGTGCAGAATCCGCAAATAGACAGACGACTCAGTACCAAATCCAGTACGGATTTTCACGATCAACTCGCGTAATGATTTTTTATAACCCTTTGACATAGAACTATATCCGATAATAGTTTGTTTAATGAAAAAAACAGGAAAACAAAAAAATGATAGTAGGCGTATAAGCCGAGTTCTGTAATCTCCGAAGAGACTGTTTGTCATTTATCTAGGACATACGTTGCCGCATGCCTCAAGCGATCTACCCCCCGGCAATGAGGATGAGAACCCTACCGGTATATTTGATTTTACAACCCATGATTCGCACAGCATCGAGATCACCCCCGACCTGGTGGGCTCTTACCCCACCTTCTCACCCTTACCAACCGAAATTGGCGGTTATTTTCTTCTGCGTAGATTCACCCTCACGGACGACTTCCCGTTAGGAAGCATGGTCTCATCAGTTGCCCGGACTTTCCTCTGACATTTCGCTTTCGCATCGTGCCAGCGACAAACCCACCTACTATCAGAGTGCAAAATTAATAAAAATCCACAATATAAAATGGTATTTCTCCTTTATTTAGTCGAACAAGACGTGCTATATTTCAAGGCAAACCCTCTCCTAACTTTTCATAAACAACAAAGAATCAAAAAGATAGACTACACAGCAAGAAAAATTTCGCAAAAATCTGAAATTTGTTGCGTCAAATTTTGTCAATGTTTTTTTTTTTTAGATTTGTCAAAAATTACATAGTAAATATTAGACTTATAGATCAAATATTAAAGTAAAAATTAGAAAATATAACTAAAAAAAACATTTATGACTTTAGGTGAATTAAAAGAAATGTTAATCTTTATGAGTAAAGTTAAAGGGAAAGACTGTATATTGTACTTTCAAGATGAAGATGGAGATTTTTATACTATCACTTTTTGTGATTGCGAAAGCATACAAAAATGTTGTGTTTTAGGGATTGGTAGTGGAGAAACTCTCGATATACTCAGCATGGCACGTGAATTAGACAAGCAGGGAAGGAGACTTGGAGATTATACATACTATGATGATGCAATTTTGCGTGTTCTCAATACAAATTTACATCTCGTTTATGAACCTATCGCAGAAAGCTTTCATCTTGACGACGATGGTGATTTTGTTATTCGCATGCTTTGCTTAAATGGATAGCCTAAACCAGAGAATCGTTGCTCTTCTGTTCATACAAAAGTTGGCATTTATTCAACTAAAACAAAAGAATAGTTGTATTTTCTTTTCATTTATGAGCATCAAACCACTCTTTCATTTTACAATAACTGATACTGCCATCTTTTTCACGGACAAAATCACGCTGATTTTTAGGAATATACGCAACAATTAAGTGATTTTCCAATGCCATTTCTTCATTGTAAACCTTAACCTTTGAATCCATAATACTCCACTGTATTACCACTTCTCGCAACGCTTCTCGAAAAGCATCCTGAAGTCCACCGAGCCACTCTATTTTATGACCATGAATAATCAAACAAATTAAATACTGGTTTGAAG
>CAVJCT010000022.1:3100-6632 GCA_963648205.1 Flexilinea sp. | reverse complement strand
GACAAGAAGAATTCTTCAAATGTGATGTAGAGCCAATAATATCGCCAGAATTTACTGCAGAAGACTTATATGTAACATACATAGATACATATTCCTATCAAGATGCCTTAGAAGCCACTGGTGAAGACAAAGCTAAATTGCTTGAAATGAGCGGATTCTCCAACTTTATCAACAATATTAATAAGTTCATCGAGAAGAAAAAAGTACTTGGCAAATGCACGACATCTTTGTATAAATTGGAACAGATGTTATCTGAAGCGTTAGCAGAATTCAAGACTGGCGACATTTGTGTTGACGGTTCTTTGAATTTGCTTAATCAACAGAGAAAAGCACTTACCGAATCCAAAGAGCGTATCAAAACAGAATCATACAGCATAGTTAGAAGAAACACACAAGAGGTACGAAATTGGGGCTACGAAATAGCTAACCAACTATCTTCATCTGATAGTGAGAAAGCTATCAATGATCGATTAAAAGAAAAATACGAGAAAACAGATTCTATCTATGACAAGTCAGCAAAAGAACTCGAAAAAGTTATTCAACTTGAAAATAATTCGCTTCAAGAGTTTGCTGAAAAATTGGGGAAAACAGAGTTTGCAAGAACTTTAAAATCAGCTATTGAAAGGGAGATAAGCAACATTAAAATGCCAAAGGGAACTGCTTCCACGTTAAACTTTGGAGCTCGACAAGCCGAGGAAGCAGGGAAATGGCTATCTAATTTCGCTACAGGGGAAAGAGCGGGTACTGGTTGGAATGCTATTTTTAAATTAGGTACATACTCAGGTTCAAATGCCCATCAGACAGTTCTTAAGGTTGGACATTTCTTCGGACACAAATTTAAACCATGGGAAGCTGTTAAGACTGCATCTAAAATTGGCAAGTTTGGAAAAATTCTTGGTGTTGGCGGAGCATTACTTGGTATAGGGATTCAAATCTTGAACGACCGCCAAGAAAAAAAAGCAGAGCAACAACTAAAAGAAAACTGTAACGATATCAGGAATACTTTTGGTGAAGCTGCCAATGTTATAAATATGAGATTTGACGAAGAAACTCAATCTTGGATAGACGAGAATCTTCAACCTAAGATAGATGAGATAGATTCCCAAATCAAAGAAATCGAAGACTCCCAAAATATCAAGGATAAGGAGTTTGATCTCTATAATCAACTTCTACAGAGGACCAGAAAGTTGATAAGTGAAGTTCAAAATTCCGTTGCTTCTTAACGAATGTAAACTGTATTACCAACCGTCAGACCATAGGCAAAAACCTAAAGTCTGACGGTTGCTCTTCATCACTTTCTACCCTACTACTCAGAGTTGCAATGATAGCACGAAAGAAGAATTTGATTGCGGTGATTTCTATGATGGAGCATAGTCATCAAAAACATCGCCTCCAGTCCACTTTCGCCCCATGGCAAGGGTGAAGTATTTCAGACCTCCATCCTTTGTGAAATATGTGCATTCGCTTGTATGAACAAAGTACTCTCCTTCCATTGTGATTTTGGTAAGACCCCATGGCTTAGGGGATGATGGATCCTCCGTCAATACATACAAAGCATCTTCTTGAACATTGTAACCCGCATCAAGAACCTTTCCACCTCCATATCGGTTTCTGATGAACGTTTTCCCCTTGACCAAATTACAGAGGTATGCCTGCAGAGTGTGCGGACTATCTCCTTGTGGACACAACAGAAATTCAGTCGGAGTCTTCCACTTAAATTGCAAGATAATGTAGATGCGTCAAACTATAGTTATTTGTTCAATATGTCACCGTTCAACGGAGATTAACATTAGAACGTGATATTGACCGCAAAGTTAAAGACTGTCAATGAGTTACTAAAATATGAAGATATAAGCATGAACCAAATGAATGAGTTCAAATATGCTTGTGAAAAAGACAAAGCGTTATTTGAGAGGGAAATCCCTATCTGCACGACCCTTTATACCCCACCTTGTCTTTCTCCGTCACCTCTCTCAGCACGCGACAAGGATTGCCGACAGCAACAACACCTGAGGGAATGTCGTGCGTAACGACACTGCCAGCACCGATAACAGCATCGTCGCCAATAGTTACTCCTGACAAAATGATAGAGCCACCCCCTATCCACACTCGGTTTCCAATGCTTATCTTGCCAGGAATTAGCGCACCTTCCATACGCTCTTGAGCATCCAACGCATGATTAGCATTATACAAGCCTACATTTGGTCCGATAAGCACTTGGTTACCGATTGAGACCATTCCACAGTCCAAAATGATGCATCCAAAGTTGATATAAACGTCATCGCCAATACTGATATTCTTGCCGAATTCGCAACGAAAATCTGGCTCTATCCACACATTACGACCAACAGACTTAAACAACTGCTTCATAATGTCGTTGCGTTGTTCCACCGCCTCATCTGCCAAACGATTGTAGGCACGAAAAAGTTTTTTTGCCTGCACTCTGCGATTAAACAAATCCTGATCGAAATCGTTGTATATCTCACCATCTTGTAATTTTTCCCATTCAGACTTCATACCTTATTCATATAATTTTACTTGTTATGTCATAGAATGACAACACTTGCAAAAGTATTGTGAAAATGGCGAAAAAAACAAAAACACTAAGGCTTCACACAAAAATTTATCACACGTTTCATTTTGCGTGATGAATTTAGACCCTCATACGACAATGTCCATTTTTTTTCGTACCTTTACCCACATACTATAACACAATTAAAAATGTATAGTATGAGAAGAATTTTTTTATAGACTTTGTCAGTCATCAGCGGTTTTTCTGCATGTAAGTTCAAAGGTTATCAATGTCAAGTCGAGACACCATTCTGAAATATATCCGCTTGATGAATATTCAGCATTAGGAGGTTGCGGTGGCATAATATTCAAAACATTTCATGAAAAAGCAATATACAGAATCTCAACTCAAGGTAATCAATATAGAATCTGACTACAACATGGTTCTTGCAGGACCAGGTTGTGGCAAAACGGACATACTCGCTGAAAGAATCGCAAAAGCGTATGAAAATGGGAACGTGGAATTGTCTGACATGCTTTGTCTGACATTCACTAACCGTGCGGCTCGGGGAATGTACGACCGAATCAAACAACGGCTTGGAGATGATTCTTCAGATTTGTTTGTCGGCAACATTCACCGATATTGCTCCCATTTCTTGTTTGAAAACGGTGTGGTTTCCGTAGAATCATCCATTATGGATGAAGATGACACCAACGAAGTCTTGTCGAGCGAGATTGAAGAAGACGACATAAAAGACTTGATTGAGTACAGAGAGACAAACACGACACACAATTTAGTCACTTTAAACTGGCACATCGTTAATGACATCCTTGGCATAAATATACATCCGACAGGGAACACCGATATGGTCAAAGTGACAACAGCCCAAAAGGTGATTTCTGCCGTCAGATACAAGGTGATGGATATGCAGCATCTAATGTTCCAACTAAGAAATGACCATCCAAGAGAAGATTTGTACAAAAAGGATCTCATCGATTCTGTCAAAAAATACTACCCTTT
>CAVJCT010000022.1:0-2991 GCA_963648205.1 Flexilinea sp. | reverse complement strand
CTGATTGCGCTCGCTGAGAAATATGGTACCTACAAAGAGCAGAACAGTCTCCTCGACTTCGACGATTTGCTTCTGTTGACATACAATGCCTATCTTAATGATAATCAACATGTTCTAAAGAGATATAAGTGGGTACAAATAGACGAAGTGCAAGATTTATCCAATTTTCAGATTTCATTAGTAGATCTAATAACCGATAAGTCGTCAGATTTCGTAGTCCTCTATTTAGGAGATGAGCAGCAGGCTATTTACTCGTTTATGGGGGCTTCGCTTAGTACGCTCGACATGCTCAAATCTCGGTGTTTGAACCGCATCTATCATCTTGATAAAAATTTCAGATCTCCAAAATATCTGTTAGACCTCTATAATGAATATGCGGTGAAAGAACTGCATGTGGACAAGGACTTTCTGCCCAAACCGCGAGACAATGAAGAAGCACAATTTCATGATATTTGCCTTCACGACTATGAGTCTTTGGGAGAAGAGGAAAAACGAATCCACGACGATATCATTCCATATTTAAGAAACGATGAACATAAAGAGGAAAGGACGGCATTGCTTGTTACTTGGAATAAAGACGCCAATGAAATAAGCGATTTTCTGACGGAAGAAGGAGTGCCTCATTTTAAGATTTCAGGATTGGATTCGTTCCAAACCGTTCACCTAAAAACACTCTTGGCGCATTTCAACGCCGTAGACAATGATTTCAACCTCATGGCTTGGTCTCGCATTTTGAAACAGACCAATGCCGTTGACACCTACGCAGAAGGAAGACATTTAGTCGAGCAGATGAGAAACATCGGTATGTGTCCGTCAGACCTGCTGAGAGACAATGGCTCTACATTAGGAGAATTTTCGTATTATTTTGATAATGAGGAGATTGTCCTATTTGATACGGAAACAACGGGAACAGATGTTTTCACCGACGATATCATTCAAATCGCCGCCATCAAAATACGCAATGGCAAAGAAGTATCTGGTTCATTTAAGGAAATTTATCTTCAAACAGACAAAAAGAAAATTCCACAGAAATTAGGGAAACTGCAAAACCCGATGGTTGAAGATTATGCAGAAGCAGAAAAAGAAGGTCGTGTAGTCTCGCGAAACGAAGGTCTAAAAGAGTTTATGCAATACATCGGCGAGGATGTTCTTATGGGACACAACGTTTGTTATGATTACAACATTCTGAAATACAACCTTCAACGATATTGCGGTTCAGCGTATGCTGATTTTGAAACTCCGATTATCGACTCCCTGAAACTGGCGCATTTGATTTGTCCGAAACTTAGGAAATACAAATTAAAATATCTCATTGAAACATTAGGTTTGGAAGGAAAGAATAGTCATAATGCCAAAGACGACATTATGGCAACGTTTGAACTGGTTAAATACTGTCGAGAAAAAACGGATGCTCTAATAGAAGAGCAAACAATGTTTTATCAAAAACAAAATGTTCAAAATGTAATTGATGAATTATTTGCAGGCTATAAGGAATATTATGACCAAACGAAAGCAAATTTATATTGCCTACATGGTAAAGACGAACCGCTTGCCATTGTAAAAGAGATGGAAGAAATGAGCAAATCGCTTGCTGATCTTTGTAAGTTCAATATCATTGACCGATTTGACCTCATTCTCTCATTTATGAAAGAGGATGTCATAGCAGAGGATGAACCGAACGCGCTAAAAGCACATTTTGACAAGCACCTCATGGATATGAGTACATTTAAAGAAGCGGATATGTGTGCAAGTTCCAATTTCAAAGAGAAACTCTTCATTTCCACCGTACACAAGGCAAAAGGACTTGAATTTGAGAATGTTATCGTTATGCGAGCAGTTGTTGGTAGGTATCCTCATTTCGCACACAAAACGTACGAGCAACAAGAAGAAGACAAACGTCTATTCTATGTTGCCATATCACGAGCGATGAAGCGACTTATCGTTTCTGGCACATCATCAAAAAACAGTTTCACCCCCTACCTCAAATCTATTTTACACCGTTTCACATTAAGAAGCAACATTTTTGATAGATATTTTACAGAGATAAGTTACGACGAAATTCGAGTAACAGAGAGAAAAAAATTAATTAGATGGTATAAAGGTCTTAGCAGACTTTTCGAAAATAGTACGATCAAGAATCAGTTTGAATTGAAGAGATATTTAACTGAACATAGTAGTTCGATTGAATTTATCGACAAACTTGATTCCTTAATGTCAAAATATAGTATAAATCACTGAAAAATAAGAAGATATGATAGTTAAAGTAGTTGGTGTTACGTTTGAAAATAAAGACGGTTCGAGCCGAGCAGACATTATTAGTAGAATGTCGAATACAGACAAAGTATGTTTGGAAAGAGACCCTTACAACGAGTATGACTCCAATGCGGTGAAAGTATTGGTAATGAGAGGAGAGGAAAAGAAACAGATTGGCTACCTTCCGAAAGATATTGCCGCTAAAATCTCGCCGAAACTTCGACGCAATGTAGATTTCATGGTTACCGTCAGCAGAGTTGGAGTATGGAAACACAACCCTTTTTGTGAAATTGATATCGTAGAAATACTCACCTCATCTGATGTGGAGGATAAAGTGTCGTCAGGTTCAGCAACCCCAACATTCAGGCCACGCAGACCAGTAGCGGGACCAATGTTCACGCCCCCATCACGCAGAAAGGCGACCACCCTCGATGAAAGTTCAAAGGCTGACAAGAGCGAAGAAAAACCATCTGTAGCATCTCCGACAAGTGTCACAAGACCAAGTTCTGAGGAAACTACTACAAATGACAAAATTGAGGAATCACAAGAAAGGAAAGATTCGGATTCGGAAGAAAGCAAAAAGAAAAACTACTTCACGAAAATCTATGATTGGATAAGTAGCGCAATCAAGAGAAAATAGATGAAGATTGGTGGAGGAATCAATGCACATCACTCCACCACCTTCCAGTCCACCAGTCCCTTGCCCAGATCATCCAATTCGACGGCGAGACCGACCAC
>CAVJCT010000021.1:0-14027 GCA_963648205.1 Flexilinea sp. | reverse complement strand
CCTACCTGATAAACTTGCTTGACCGCGATAATGTCAATTTGGATGAATTGACGGGAAAGTACTATGATGCGGAGGAGTTCATGGACTTTAAAATGGACCGTGACGCACCATTGCCAATGCTCTATCAAAGTGGCTACTTGACAATTAAGGGCTATGATAAAGAGATGGATATGTACCTGCTCGACATCCCGAATAACGAGGTTCGTGGTGGTTTCCTTCCTTTATTGATGAACGATTACTTTTCGGTCTCCACTTCGATGAAAACGCCAATCTCCGAGATGGTAAAATGCTTGAAAAATGGTGATACTGAACAATTTAAGGTGTTGTTAACACAATTCTTATCGTCCATTCCATACGGTATGCACCCCAAGAGGAAAACGGAGCGTTTCTTCCATTATACATTCTATCTCATTCTTCGCTTGATAAGCACTTTTATTGTCTACACAGAGAAATGCCAATCCCAAGGCCGGGTAGACTGCATCATTGAAACCGACAAGTTTATTTACATCTTTGAATTTAAATTGGATGGCACAGCGGCGGAAGCCCTTCAACAAATTGAAGAGAAAGGCTATGCTCGGGAATATACTTCTGATGCTCGTAAACTCTTCAAAATCGGTTGTGATTTTTCTTCGGAGACGGGAACAATCGGAGAGTGGATGGTGAAAGAGGAATGAGAAATCTATTTATAAATATGGATTCCTAAAAATAAAGTTTAAAACAGAGATTATATCGAGAGAAGTGTGCTATCACCGTGTAGCACACTTTTTTTGTGTCTTTGTCAAAGTACAAAAAAAAGGTGATATGAAGGTCAATAACTTAGGAAACGTGTAAAATCGGCTTGCCAATAACTTAGGAAACGTGTAAATTTGCCATATCAATAGCTTAGGAAACGTGTAAAAATTGGCGTTTGAAAACTTAGGAAACGTGAACTATTTGAAATTCAATGGCTTATGAAACGTAAGATTTATCAGCGATTATTGGAATGGAAAAACACCGACCATGGGCGGTCGGCTTTGCTTATCGATGGTGTGCGACGTGTGGGCAAGAGCTACATTGTAGAGGAGTTCGCCAAGGCTGAATACGACTCGTATGTCCTTATTGATTTCAATAATACGACGGAGCAGGTGAAAAATCTGTTTCGAGATTATCTTTCTGACCTCGACACGTTCTTCATGTACATTAGCCTCATTTTTGATGTGCGGTTGGAGCCTCGAAAGTCGCTCTTCATTTTTGATGAGGTGCAGATGTTCCCCCAGGCGCGGGCAGCTATCAAATACCTTGTTAAGGATGGAAGGTATGACTATATAGAGACGGGTTCGTTGGTCTCTATCAACAAAAATGTGAAAGAGATAATGATTCCGTCCGAGGAAATACGAATCAGCATGTATCCCATGGATTTTGAGGAGTTCCTGTGGGCGATGAACGCTGATAATGTGGTGAAATACATCAAATTGCAGTACGCTTCCCAAAAACCGATGGGCGACGATATGCACCGAAAGGCAATGTCGCTTTTTAGGCAGTATCTTGTGGTGGGCGGAATGCCCAAGGCTGTGGAGACATACGTTCAGACGAAGGATTTTACGCTGGTGGATCGTGTGAAGCGCGCTATTATCTCGCTTTACCGCAACGATATCCAGAAATATGCCGAGGGTGAGGAGGTCCATGTAACCGACATTTTCGATCGCATTCCGAGTCAACTACAAAGGCACGAGAAGCGTTTCCGATTGTCAGAAATTGATGAACACGCACGCATGCGTGAGTACGAGGATGCTTTCTTTTGGCTTAGTGAGGCTATGGTGGCGAACATCTGCTATGGTGCGAGTGAACCCAACATCGGACTGAACCTAAAGGCAGACCGCACATCGCTGAAATGTTATATGGGCGACACTGGGTTGCTCATCAGTATGGCGTTTGATGAAAATACTATCATGCAAGAGTCGCTTTATAAGAAACTAATGCTCGACAAGTTGGAGGTGAACGAGGGTATGTTGTTCGAGAATATCGTTGCGCAGATGCTTCGTGCTGCAGGGCATAAACTCTTCTTCTACTCCAACTATTCGCGGGAGGCGGACGACCGTATGGAAATTGATTTTCTGATTGCGAAGCCGAACCTGACAACTCGCCATAACATCTCACCTATCGAGGTGAAGTCTACGAGTCGTTACACTGTATCTTCGCTAAACAAGTGCATCAAAAAGTACGCTGAATACTTGACAACACCGTACGTCATCCATACTGCCGATTTGAAAATTAAAAACGGAGTTGTATATTTGCCAGTGTACATGGTGCCATTACTTTGATTTCAAACATTTGGGAGTTTCTGTTTTGGTTTGAAATGGAGCGTATGAACACGTTGGTTGTGATTGCGGGAAACAGTTTCGGTCGAAGTACCGGTATGTCCGTTCGCTTGGTTCAAGATATTCCATAATGTTGGAAATATAAGTTGCTGAAAGGTAGAATATTTAAAATATAGAGAGGTGTGCTGCTATTATGGAAGCACACTTCTTTTTTATAACTTTGCAGAAAATCAAAGAGATATGAAGTACCCAGTCGGCATACAGACATTTCAAAATATTATCAACGAAGGTTATGTGTACGTTGATAAAACAGATTTTTACGATAAAGGGTTACGATGCGAGGAGGAAACTCTATTTGTTAGATGTGCCGAACCAAGAAGTACAGAAATCGTTTATCCCACTTTTGGCAGACGACTATTTCCAAACAAAGAAATTGACGAGGCCTTGGATTGTCTCGATATCAGACGATTTGGATGCAGGCAATTTGGAGGATTAGAACTTACTTAAAAGCCATTTCCATACAGGAAGCAGTTCGATTTTCTTTTCGTTGATTTCGACTGTCTCTTCCATTTCGTAGGTCAGAATGAGGAGTCGTTGGCAGTCGACGACATTGCAGAGTTTGACGAGGGCGGAGGTTTCACGTAGCCAAGTCTCGTCGCTGCTTTTGGGGTTGTGACTCACTTGTATGGCAGTGGCAGTGTCGGGAAGGTAGAAGTCTACCTCGATATTTTTGTTGTAGAAGAAGACACGTTCGTCGAGCCCGTGGCGACGTAACAATTCCAAAGCAACTATGTTTTCGAGCAAAGTTGTTTCCACATCCATTGCCAGAATGCTGATGATGCCGTTGTCCACAAAGTAGTATTTAGGGTTGGTTTCACGGTCAATAAGATTGTCTGCAATGTTTTTGATGGGATAGATGAGAAAAGCGTCTTTTGAGTACTCTATGTAGTTGATGACGGTTGGTTTGCTGATTTTCGCGCCTGTTGAGGCTACGATGTTGGTAAGGCGAGAGAATGAGATGGGCTGTTTCACACTCTCTGCCATCTTGCGAAAGAGAATACGAAGCGAGAATTGATTTTCGATTTTGTTACGGGCAGCAATGTCTCCAAGATAGATTTTTTGGTAGACGCTGTTGATATAGTCGCGTTTGGAGGGCAGTCGCGCTCCCTCTGGAAATCCGCCGAAGTGGAGATAGTTGTCGAAATAACGTTGCACTTCGGCTCTACCGTTGGTGGTGGCGAGATGGTCGGTGTCTGTGGCAATATTGTTGGCAGAGAGAAACTCTTTAAAACTATAAGGCATGATATGTAGGGTGATGTAACGTCCGCCCAAGGTGGTGGCGACATCGTTGCCCAACATTTTGGCATTGCTTCCGGTGATGTAGACGCGGTATTTGCTGTCTGCTAATCGACGGGCGAATTTCTCCCACCCCTCAATGTTTTGAATTTCGTCGAGGAAGAGCATTGGGCGTTTATCAGACATTATGCCATGCACCTCGAGAATGAGGTTGAGGTCTTGTGCGGTCATGCCGATGAGACGCTCGTCCTCAAAATTGATGTAGAGCATACTGTCCCAGGTGATGCCTCGTTTTAGGTTCTCTTGTATCTGCTGATAGAGCAAAAACGATTTTCCTGCACGACGAACGCCAATCAAGACGTAGTTGGCAAACTCTTCCATCACGATGTTGCGGTGCACTATTTGCTGCTGTTCTATCTCCTGACGATTCTCCAAAATAATTTCTTTGATAATCTCTTTCTGTATCATACGCTTCGTTTTGTAAAATGGACTTTACAAAAATACGCAAATTTTGTAAAATGGACTTTACAAAACTGAGTGTGTTTTATAAAATGGAGAAAACAAAATCTGGTCCTGCTGTGTTCACTTTCGGAAAAAGTCCCCAAAACACACTGTGAAATGACGGAAAAAGTCCCCAAAAGTATGGGTGAAATGACGGAATAATTCCATTGATGTTTTGTAAATGATTATAAATCAGTATCTTTGCAAGCAAAAGGAAGAAGGCCTATGTTACGACGAAAGTTTTCTGAAGATTTGGAAAAATTCCTGACGGAGGAGCCGAAAAAAATTCTGTTGGTGAATGGGGCTCGGCAGATCGGGAAATCGTATTTGATACGGTATGTGGGGAAGAAACTCTTCAAGCATTTATAAAAAATTCCGAGATAATCGGACTAAATCGCACTGAAAACATCACATTTAGTCTGTTTATCTCGGATATTTGGCTTATAGGACTGAAATGAGGTCTTTTTGATTTTGTGAAAAATAATTCTTTCAAAGTTTCATATATGATAGATTTTCGTCTATCTTTGTGGCGTGAGTTTTTATGAGGGCTTGTTTGGTTCACCATAAAATTTGGTATTGAGAGAGTTTGTGAATCTGTAGTTTCGACTATAGAAGTAAAGATAACAGAACTCGTTTGCATCCCATTAGAACTGCAGACGAGTCATTTTTTAGTGTGTTTCTATCACGCTGTTAGGCTTCTCTGGCGATTGGATGAAGCAGCCTCTTTGGAAATGAGTTTTATAAAAAATTCCGAGATAATCGGACTAAATCGCACTAAAAACATCACATTTAGTCCATTTATCTCGGATATTTGTTTTTCCCAAAGCTCCTACTCGAAAAGGTCGTCGGCAGTGATTTCGTTGTCTACTATGTCGTGGTGGGCTCCGTCGGCACAACCGAAGACGGTGATGAAGGTGCATGCCAGTGCTTTGTTGGTCTTCGTTTTCTCACGGAACAACTGCATGCGATTGCGCAAGAGCGTTTCATAGTCTGCTGTGATGGTGAAGGGTGCAAGACTGAATTTCATCTCGCAGAGGTTGATGATGTGGTCGGCTCGGTCGATGACGAGGTCGATTTGCGCTCCTCGCTCGTCAGAGTCGGCTGGGGCGACAAACCGCCACGCAGAGGCACTTGTCGAGAGTCCGCTGATGCCTAATTTCTTCTTGATTTGTTTGAGGTGTTGCAGGCAGATCACCTCGAATGTACGTCCTTGCCACGATTCTACCGAGCGCGAGTTGTAGTTATGTAGCCACCACTCGTCGTCTTTCGTGTCGTTGTTGCGGATGAATTTCAAATAGAACAGCGTGTAGAAATCGATTAAGCGGTAGATGGTGCCTTTGTTCTTATTGCCAAATTGAGAGTATGACAGGATGAAGTCGCACCGCTCGAGGTTGGTGAGGACGGTGGTGAGTTTTCCCCCATCGAGGTCTACTGCCTTTTGCAGTTCCGAGTAGGTCATTCCCTCTTTGTTTTTGAAAAGTTGTTCCACCACGTCGATGTATTTTTCTGCGTTGCTGAAGATGGCGTTGTATAGTTCGTCGAACTCGGTGCGCATCTCGCTGTTTCGGCGGAAGTAGAGGTAGTCGATGTTGGCGATTTGGGTTTTCTTGGGGTCGAGCAGACTGAGATAGAAGGGTATGCCCCCAAGGATCATGTAGAGTTTGAGTATTTGGTATCTGTTCCAACCGATGTTGCGACTTCTGAGATACTCTTCGGTCTCTTTGAGGGTGAAGGGGCGGACGTAGATGTTGTTGGTGATTCGCGCATGCAGTCCGCCGGGGTTCTCGACGAGCTTGTCCATCATCCACGACGAGGCTGAGCCGCTTGCCACGAGCATGATGTCGCTACGTCGTGCGCCCCAGCTGTTCCAGAACAACTCTAACGACTCCACAAAGTCGGATTTGGGAGTGTCGATCCAGGGCATCTCGTCTATGAAGATGGTTTTCTTACGATTTTCAGGGATTGATTCGAGATATTCCTCGAGAGCGTCGAAAGCGTCGGTCCAGTCTTTGAAGACGGGTCGTTTCTCGTAATTAGCGTATTTTTTCAGAGCTTTGGCGAAGGCCCGCAGTTGTTTCTCTTTGGATAGTCTGTTTCCGCCCGTAAAGGCGAAATCATATTTTCCAGAAAAGAAACTATCGATCAAGAAAGTTTTTCCGACACGTCTTCTACCGTAAACGATGACGAACTCCGACCTGTCTGAGTCTAAGCAACGTTGAAGTTCTGCCCATTCTTCTGCTCTTCCAATCAGTTTTTGCATACGCTCAATTTTTCTTACAAAGATAAAAATTTCAGAGATAATCGGACTAAATCGCACTAAAAACATCACATTTAGTCTGTTTATCTCGGATATTTGGTTTTCCCCGATAAAAACTAATAACTTTGTGGTGGGTAAAAACTAATAACACTGCAGCCGATAAAAACTAATAACACTGCACCGCATAAAAACTAATAAAAAACAGAGAAGCCTATGGCCAGCATACAAGAGAAACTCGCAGACTCCCTTAGCGTTTTAAAGAAGTATCAAGATAAAGGTGAAAATCCTATCATCAAGGGCTTGAAAACACTTGGCGAAACGCATACTAAAAGACTGTTGCAAAATGGTTATTTAGAGCAGATCGTCAAGGGATGGTATATGCCTTGTATGCCTGGAATGGAGGGCGACACGACAACGTGGTATGCTTCTTATTGGGATTTTATAGCGGTCTATTGTTGCAACCGATTTGGCGAGGAGTGGTGTCTTACCCCGGAAGAGTCGTTAGACTACTATGCAGGGGAGACGATTGCCCCTACGCAGGTTATTATACGTTCTCCAAAAGCGACTAACAATGTTACATCGCTCAAGCATGGTGATTCTCTGCTTGATATCTCTGCTTCTTTGCCGTCTGCCATAGTCAAGGAAAATAAGCACGGATTGAATATTTACCCTTTGGCTGAGGCGTTGGTTTTTTGTTCTCCTTCTTATTTTAGAATGGGTGCGATTAATGCACGGACATGCCTTTTCATGCTCAAGTCTGCCGACGAGGTTTTGAAGGTGGTGGTTGATGATGGAAACTCAGTTAGAGCGTCCAGAATCGTGGGTGCATTGAGAAATATCGGCAGAAACGAGATGGCAGATAAAATTTCTGATTTTATGACTAAGTTGGGTCATCAGATTCGCCCAGAAGATCCGTTTGAGGACAAGCAGGAGATATTGATTGACACATCACGCAACGAGTCGCCCCACGCTGTCCGTCTTCGTCTCAATTGGAAGAAGATGCGAGAGCAGATCTTGGCATTGAATCTGAATGCGCCAGGGCAGGTTGCTGATATTCAACAGGTTATTAGTGCGATGGAGGAGAACTATGCGAGGGATTCGTATCACTCACTCTCTATTGAGGGGTATCGGGTGACGGAAGAGTTGATTGAGCGTGTACGGTTGGGGCAGTGGAATCCAGATGCCGAGCAGGTGGATGCCGACCGCAAGAATGCGTTGGCGGCTCGGGGTTACTATCAGGCTTTTCAGAAGGTGAAACAGAGTGTTGAGACGATACTTCGAGGCGAGTCTGCTGGCAAGGTGGTTGGAAAAGATTTTGAGGAGTGGCATTTTGAGATGTTCCAGCCATGTGTTTCGGCAGGACTTATCAAGGCGTCGGACTTGGTGGGCTATCGTACGAACCAGGTATATATTCGGGGTTCGCGACACACGCCGATGCCCCCCGAAGCCGTGCGCGATGTGATGCCCGTGTTGGTAGAGTTGATGGAGCAGGAGAGCGAGCCTGCCGTGAGGGCTGTTTTAGGACATTTCTTCTTCGTCTTCATCCATCCTTATATAGATGGCAATGGGCGCACGGCGCGTTTCATTATGAATGTGATGTTGGTGACGGGCGGTTACCCATGGCGGGTCATCACGGTGGACGAGCGAGCCGACTATATGGCAGCACTCGAGCAAGCCAGTCTTACGGGCGACATCACTGTCTTCGCCCGTCTCGTCCTCTCCGACCTCCTCGCTTCCCAATAACCCTTGCTTCCTTACGCCTCTTCTCCCACTGTCGCCTGCCCATTCATTAGAAGGGGAAGAAGTGTGTCGCGCTGGGCGGTGAGAGTGATGATTTGCTTGGTGTTGATGAATTGCTTATCTGCTATTTTATTTTGAATATCAATCCATTGCTTATAGATTTCTTTTGCCCCAACTACAAGAATTGGAAATCTGCAAAGGTCATCTCTTGATACTTCTTTAAATGTGGTTCCCGTACCTAATTGTTCTATTTGTTTGATATGATGTTTAATGTAATAGTAAAGATATATTGAATCATCTAAGTTATTGGGTGTCAAACTTTTAAAACCTTGGTTAGTACAGACTTCGTTTTTGGCGATTGATACAAGTCCTATTGGCGCACGACTTGACATTAGTACTGAACCTATAGGGAGAAGACTTGTACTGCACGAATCAAAACCTTGTTGGGTTATATTTCTTTCCCCTTGCTAAATAAATTTTGATTTTTGATCAGATAAGTCTTTAGGTGTAATCCATACAATGTCACCACCATAGTTTGATTCGTCTGATGTAGAGGGAGTCGCTCCGTTTTTTATTTGGGCAAAGTCTATTAAATTTTCCACCTTCCACCCTTTCGGTATCTCTCTTTTCAGTCTCTCATTCCATACCATTTCACCGCCGGAGGATTTGTAGGGCATACCGTTGGTGTCGGGGAAGTCGAATTGCACGAACCAGTAGTCGTAGAGTTGCTTGGCGATGGCTTCTAACGTGGCGTTCGTGGAACGGAGAAGGGAGATCTGGCGGTCAAGAGTGGAGAGGAGGTGACCGATTTTTTGCTGAATGGGAAGGTCGGGAACTGCAATATCAATGTCTAATAAATTGTGAGGGTCTATGCGTTTATGGCTTCCAGAAGTGTTCGTGTTTTGTCTGCATAGGTATTCAGTGATACTGTCAGATACTAGTAAGTAATGAAAGTATTGGTAGTCAACTTTGGATTCATCTATGACGAGTGGTAAAAATTCAGTAGAACACAAGTTGTCTCCGTTTATGTGGTCTATGCACCATACTCTTCTGAAGCGAACATTTAGTTTGTTGAATAGAATACATTTCTTTGGGACTACATATTTACTACTCTCTATATATTTTCCATCTATGATTTCACAATTTTTGTTGTTGTCGAAAGACGGAAGACTATAAAGGTTATATGTATGTCCAGCGATTGGTGTGTGGCTTTTAGAAACAATTTCACACACGTCGCCCAGTTTATATTTAGTAAGATTCATATTAAAAGAATTATAGTGAATTAATGAGAGGATAAGTTTCTGATTAGTTTATCGAAGTCCGAGTCGATGATTTGAGTGCGGTTGAAGATATCGTATTCTGCTTCTGCTTTTTCTTTGGCTTGCTCGGTTGATATTTTGCCTTTGTCGGGCAGTATCTGGTAGCGGCGGAAGGTGAGAAACTCGTTGACGCTTGTCGAGAACTGCGACATGGTGAAGGTGTTTTTCGTTGCCCACTGGCGGAATTTCGTTGCCTTGGCAGAGTTCACGCGATAGCCCACGGCGATGATGGCGTCGAGGTGGTAGAAGTCCACGTCGTGAGTTTGCGACTTGTCAGCTATTGCGCCGTGTTGAGTGGTTATTTCCATTTTGGAAACAACCACATTTTTTTCAAGTTCCCCTTCTTCGAAGATATTCTTCAAATGTTTACTAACCGCAGGCACTCCCACTCCAAACAGTTGAGCCATAGCCTTTTGAGTGCACCAAAGCGTTTCGTCCTTGACGACCACTTGGACGGAGCCGTTGTCGTCGGGGGTATTGTAGAGGAGGAATTGGATTTCGTGGTTTTGCATAATGGATTGTTAATCAGTCATTCGCTTTTGTGCGGTATTTCTGCTTTGGGTGGTTAGGGGTTTCGGGGTAAAGACGTTCGAGAACACCGGCTTTGACCATTTGAGGAAGCACCACTTCCTTAATGTATTTAGGGGTTTTCCCAGTGAAGACCACAATATCTTCCGAACTATGCCAGCCTTGGCAGAAAGTTTGAACTCTTTTCCATAGTTCTTCCTTTGATACTCTTTTGTTGTCTCCGTAAATATCTACTAATGAATGGTTTAGCCTATAAGAACTCCCCCTATAAGAACTCCCCCTATTAACCTTTGAACTCCCCCTATAAGAACTCCCCCTATTAGCGTCTGAACTACCCACCTTAGAGGGGTTTGAACTACCCACCTTAGCGTCTGAACTACCCACCTTAGCGTCGGCAATTTCGTCCTTAGGTGGGTAGTTCACATTACGAATAGTAGTGTAAAACACGTTCGACTCCGAATGAAATTCAGGATGTCTATCTTCTTCATAACCATCGAGTTGCGAGGTAAGAACACATATTTTGTTTAGACCAGAACCTCGTTTTTCCATATAGTCTAAGTGGGTGAAGACATCTGCCAGAATAGGGTTTCTTCGCATGGAAGGAATCTTTGTGATATCTCTATTCTGGATAAACGTGCCGTCGAACATGCCACCAGGACTGTTGAACTCTATTCTGTCGTCGAATATGTCGATGTGTACTTCTCCTCCGATGATGGTGTAGTCTCTGTGTATCAAGTGGTTGACTATCGCCTCTAAGACCGCTCGTTCGGCGTAATCGGGGAGGTTTTTTCTACGGTCGGGAAGTTTTATCCAACCCTTGTTGGTATTGGCGTTGACAAAATCGACACCGGCACGCAAGAGTAGGAGTAGGTTGCCTTGATACTCGTGGTCGTTGATGGCGTCAGATTTGTAAAGTCCTGCCCAACGGGTGCATACGAGTTTCGAGTTGTAAACATTGCAACTGTCCGAGAATAGCAGTCCGGCTTGCGTGAGATATCCATCGGATGATACAAGTCCCATTGATTCAAGCATTTTCTCTTCGAAGACTTGTCCAGAGCGACTTGTGAAGGTGTTGGCCAATATTGTGAACGAGTGGTCGGAACGTTTTGTGCCGCTTTTTTGGGCATCAAAGGTGGAGTTTGTGCCTTTAAGAACGAGGGAAAGCAATTGATGTTGAACCGCTTGGATGCTCTCGTTTCCACTACGGATGAAGGCTATTCGGCTTCCATCTAAATAGTAGTAATAAGGAGTTTGTCTGCCTTCTGAAATCTTCACCTCTATAACGATTTTATCCTCCGTTTTATGGGGTATCAGCTCGAAATCGGGCAGAGGGTCGAGATGTGCTTTTATCTCTTGGCTAATGAACTCAGCGTCCGATTGCGAATCATCCAATCCAACAACGTTTCCATCGTCGTCAACCCCGAAGAAAAGACTGCCACCTTTTGTGTTGGCAAAAGCAGAGACGCTTTTCAGCCAACTTTTGGTTTTCTTCTTTTCCACAGACTCTTTGAAATCGTATGTGGTGCATTCTACTTTTAATATCTCGCTCAGTTTCATATCGCTTCATCCATTGGTAAACGTACAAAGATAAATGTTTTGCCCCAATTTGTATGGCGCTCTCTGCCTTTACTCTCTGCCTGCTTTTTCGTTGAACGAGAGGTTGCTCAACTGTTTTAGGATTTCCTCTTCCAATCGGTGGCTTTCTTCAAACTGTCGAAAACACTTATTTTATTGACTTATATTCTTTTAAAGATAACGCAGTATTGCGAAACGCAAGAAATTGAGAGAATGCGTTACTCATGAGTGCAGTAGGCAATTTTTTGTTTACAGTAAATTTTTTAATGAAAGCTGTATTTTTAATATCAGTCTCTTTTGACACCTTTAGAACCCCTTGATTATCAATTGCTATGATATTCGAGTCGAACAATTTGTGATGATTTTGACATAGCCAAAGACCGTTATCTCCACTTGTTGAGGCTTTGAATTTTTCAGACTCGGAAAGGTTTGATTTTTTGATGTCTGCTATGCTCCAAATATGTGCTCCTTGTATGATTTCTTGAATAGCACAATCGCAAAGTGCGCATTTTTTGTCTCCAAGTCTGTTGAACAGATTATAGATGTATGCTGGATTCCTGAGTTCAGTTGTTTCTTTTTCGTTTTTGTGCTTGATATCGAAAAACAGTGACGTGTTGTGAATTTGTATGTTGAGTCTTCCTTCAGTCGTTTTTGAAACAAAAGAAGAATTATTGCTTTTGTTTGATGACCTAAGAATGCTTTTTGCGTAGATTAGTTCGTCAATATTGTTAAATGGGTTGACTTTTTTCTTAGTATAGGCAGATATGTTGAGAAATTTCACTCCTGCCGTTGCCATCATTCGATAGACAAAAATATGATAATTTGTAAATGCATTTCCTGTGTGAGGAAGGAAATAATAGCATAGTTGCTTTTTCGAAAAGGAATCTTCGAAAAATATATTCATCGCCGTTGGCACACTTTGTATGCTGGAATTTCGTCCGTCTAAAGACTCTTCTGAAAGTGAAACGTAATACCTTTTGTTATTATAATCAACGGTAACCAAACGACCTTTGTTGTAGGTCGTCTTGTCTTCTACGCATTTGTATTTTATTTGTCCTGTCGTTGCTTTACAGATGGATTTCAGAATGTCTTCGGTCAATGTGGCTTTGATAGAGCCCTTTATTTTCTGACTGTCAGGACGGTAGGTGATTATTGCATTCATAACATTAATAGTTTTTTATGATTACTTCTTTTCTGTTGTTATATCGACCTTGCATTTGGGGAACTTCGATCATTTTATACTTGTTTTCATTCATCCAATGTAATATTTTGTCATTTATAATTCCGTTATTTTCAATGATATAGGAAAGCATAAAGTTTATTTTCCTTCTATCAAGAGAGTTGATGAATTGAAGCAGTTTATTTTCATGCGATTGCGTCCATCCTAAGAAACCTCTTTTCCCGTCGTTGTATACGCCTAATGTATTGGAGTAAGGAGGATCAAAATAAAAGAAATTGTTAGGTTGGGCGAATTTTTCCAATTGATCATAATCACCAGTTAAAAAATCTACATTTTTAGACTTGACAATGCGCGAAAAAGAGATAAACTTCTCAAGTATCTTATCATTGAAATGTCTGGAACCTGCTGGGTTATTAAATCCGAAATCCTTGTTAAACCTGATTTGTTGTTGGAATCCGAAAAGGATTATAGTGTACAACATAACAGGGTCTCTTTTTTCTATTGGAGTATCATTATAGTCTGATCGGATTTTATTGTAAGCCTCTGAGTTATCAGAGGATAAACCGTATTTGTTGATGTATTTGTTAATTCTCTTCAGATAGTCTATTGTCTCAATATCTTTGAAAGACTGCAAAAGATCTTTCACAAAAAAATTGATATCATTGTAAATGGTTCTATCTTCTACGTTTATGCCCACATTGAATCCACCACCGAAAGCATCAACGAATTGATCTATCTTGGAAGGCAGGTTTTGGCGGATAAAGTCCATCATTTTGAACTTGCTTCCTGTATAATTTAGAGGAGACTCGTATACAACTTTCTCAATAGGTTTTCTTTCTACATAGAAAAGATATTCTACATGCCCGTCTGCACCTTGACATTTTTTGTTGTTATACTTCTTGTAGTTCAATGTTTTACATTCGTATGTGCCGTCAATTCCATACCTTTTAAGACATGCTTCAATGAAGTCTTTGGACATAAAGCCATCATTGTTGTAACTCATTAGGATGTGTTTGGCTTTTGTGTGTGAAATCACATAGTCCAGTAGTTGATGGCATTCATAATTGATAGACCATCTTGATCTTAAAGGAGTTACAGGTCTGGAGCCAGTTATCTTACTAATGTCTGGATTATCATTGAGTGTTAGAGTTTCCAATAAATGATACTGAGTTCCATATTGATTTTGTGTGTATGGAGGGTCTAAGTAGAGAATATCACAGTCAATTTTGTCTATTATATTCTCTATGCGATCGTTGTAGCATTCTATTTTCAGGGCTTCTTTATTTGAAAATAAGCTATCAGTTGGAAGCGGTGATATAGTTATTGGATTCAAC